>NZ_CP037423.1:6630937-7251634 GCF_007754155.1 Stieleria neptunia
ACGTATTTCGGCGCCCGAAGCGATGCGGCTGCAACGTGGGCGACACGAAGTCAAATTGATGGTCCGGTACCCGCAAGAGGAACGTCGCTCGTTGGTGAATTTTCGCGAGATTCGTGTCCGCGACCCTGCCGGAAACGAGCACCCGATCGAAGAACTTGCCGAAGTCACGCTGAAACGAGGCTTTTCGGAGATCAACCGAGTCGACCAGATGCGTTCGGTCACCGTCAGCGCGGATTTGGATTGGAAAACCGCCAACTCGTCGCTGATCATCGCGGACTTGCAAGCGAATTATTTGCCCGAGATGACGAAGCAGTTTCCTGGGGTTGAAGTGCGTTGGGAAGGCCAGGCGGAACAGAGTCGCGAGTCGGTCGGCAGCCTGATGGTGGGTTTTGGAATCGCCATCATCGCGATGTACGTGTTGCTCGTTTTGCAATTCCGCTCCTATGTTCAGCCGATTTTGATCCTGATGATCGTGCCCTTCGGGATGATCGGTGCGGTCTGGGGGCACGCGATTTTGGGGCTTCCGCTGACGCTGTTCAGTATGTTTGGCCTGGTCGCGCTGTCGGGGGTCGTGATCAACGACTCGATCGTGCTGATCGATTTCATCAACGTTCGGGTGCGCGAAGGCCATCCGCCGATGGAGGCGCTCGCCGATGCGGGGCAACGTCGCTTTCGGCCGATTTTGCTGACCAGTCTGACGACGATCGCGGGGTTGATCCCCTTGATGCTCGAACGCTCGTTCCAGGCCCAACTGCTGATCCCGATGGCCGCGTCGCTGGCGTTCGGACTGAGCCTGGCGACGTTCTTGGTGTTGTTCCTCGTCCCGGTGTTCTACGCCCTGTACTTGCGAGGCTACAACTCCGCGGCGGCGCTCCTGCATCACCTGCACATCACCCGAGAAAAGAACCCCGATCCCCTCGATTTCCCCGCCGAATCAAGCCCCACCGTGGGGTAAGCATCCTGCTTGCCATCCCCGTGGAGCAAGCATCCTGCTTGCCATCCCCGTGGGGTAAGCATCCTGCTTGCCAATCCCTGTGGGGTAAGCATCCTGCTTGCCATCCCCGGTTCTGCCTCCACCTGAGGCCGTATCCCGCCACCTTTCCTGGGGGCTCCCGCCGACGCCCCAGTGCTTGAGAAACCCGTCGGTTAGTGGACGGCCAGCCCAAATTGCCCGCGCGCGGAACAATTTCATGCCAGTGGAGGCCCCGGAGTCGAAACTGCGACAAATTTTCCGTCGCGAACCTGCAAAGATCTTGCCGACTCCTATTCATCAGATGGAAATCAGTTGCTAAACTTCCGCCTCAGACGCAAGTCACTACCCCGTGGTGTAATTGGCAACACAGCTGGTTTTGGTCCAGCCATTCTAGGTTCAAGTCCTAGCGGGGTAGCTTAACGGCAAGACACTGATAGCCGATGCGAGACAAACCCAGTTATTTACGGGTTTTTTAGCATCGGCTTTTTTTGTGTCTCGATTTAGCGGCGGATTTCCTGCACCGTCGGTGGTGGATTCGGTGGTGTTTTTTGAATCCACCACTTCCGCGTCGGTGCCCGTTTTGGGCTTCGCGTCCGGCGGCGTGGTCGTCACGCCCACGATCTTGGCACCGTCGGTGACGGCACGGTCGAAACTTGCCTGCATCGTCATCGCGTAGTGCTTGTTGGCCACGTCCGGCGAATTCCCCAGCCAGCTGGTCACGTCCTTTGCCGGATAGTGGGCGAGCAATTCGGTTTCGCGTGTGGCGCGAAGATTCTGCATCGGCTTTTCCCACGGGACCAACTTGGCGCGGGTGATGATCTTTTCCAGGGTGGTCAAGATGTTGTCGCTGTGACCGTATCGCGTCTGGACGTACACGGCACCCTCGGGGGCCATTTCGCGGGCGCGGAGAAGGTGGGGACGCAGTTCGGGGAAAATCGGACAGCGGCGGACGGGCGGGGTCTTGTGGCTTCGCACCATCATCACGTTGTTTGCCAGGTCGATGTCGGCCCACTTTTGGATTCGGGTTTCGTGGCTTCGCATTCCAGCGTAGCGGGCAAACGCCAAGATGATCCGCCAATCTTCGCAGGGAGCTTTGCGGATGCACGCTTCGATCCAATCGGCCGGGACCATGACCAGACGGTCGGAATTACCGGTCGTCGCGGATGCTTCACCGGCAAACGGATTGCGGGTGATGATCTCGTGCTTGATCGCCGCGTTGAAAAACTGCTTGCTGCGACCGATCCGCCGGCGGACAGTCCCTTCGGCCAAGCCGGTCTTAAACTTCTTCCGCTCGTTGCCCCTGGATTGAAGCCACTTCCGGTAAACCTCAGCATCGCCGGCGTTGATGTCGTCGATGCGTCGATCGTCGCCAAACTTCTTTCGCAGGCTTCTGGCCGTGATCTCCAATTGCTCAATTGTGCCCGCCTTACCGGGGTGCTCTTCGATGTAACGGTCGGTCCACTCCTTCAACGTCGGTGCCAGTTCCGGCTCGGGCGTGGGCTCAGGCTCATCGGGTCGTCGCGGCGCGGCAAGCCCCTTTGCGACCAGTTTGTTGTGAAGCTTGGCGGGAAGGTCAGCGAGCCATTGAGCAATGTCGCGGTCGGGATCGGCACCAACTATTTGCCGGCCAACAATGTGGTCGATCTTGCTGCCGATGGATTCGGCGGTACGTTTCGCGATCTTGCCGGGATACAGACTTCGTTTCTCGCCATCGGCATCGACGTAACGGATTTCGATGCTCTTGTTTGGTTTCTGAATGATCGTTGCCATCGTGTTCATCTCCACGATTCATCAAAGGATTGAAGGAGCAACGGCGGGCCGGTGATGAAGCCGGCTTTCGGGAGCGACCCTAGCCGTTGCGGTTGCCAGTGTAACGGATCGCGGCGGCACTCCGCAGCAATCTTTCGGTTCGTCGTCGTCGATGCTCTGCGAGCGGATCGCAGTGCGAACAATGCCAGCGGTCATCGAGCGTTTGCACGTCGCACAATCCGCCGCATGACTTACAGGTCGGCACCCCGGCCGGGTCCACTTCGTCCAACGCCAGCGTCGCGGCGGCGTCATCATCCACAGGCAAGCCGTCAGCGAGTCTCAATAGCCGGATGATGTCCGGTTTAGATTCCCGCAGGGCCACCACGTCATCGTCGGTTAGGGCGTCCGCAGGGGCGTCCAGTTCGATCGCATCGCCGGCGACCGTGACGATAACGCCACGGGCCGACAAATCCGTCAGCAGGGCCAGGAGCGTCATAGCGTCACCTTTACCCTTTCGGTTTCGGATTCCGTAGAACCCGGTGCCAATGGTGCCAATGGCGGGGTGGTCGGTGGCTTGGGTGCCCGACTGTCACCATTGGCACCACTGCCCACCGATTCGCTTTTTAGGTGGGGTGACACCTCGTAGGTGATGCGTCCGCCAACCTTCGGTCGGTCCAGCTTGGCGATGTGATGGGTTTCTTCGAGCAATCCCAATACAGCATCCAATCGCTCGGGCTCGCCAGTGAATCGACGATGACCGTGTTTGTAGGCGTCGCGACGGTCAAATGTGCGTTCATTCGCTCGATCGTTTCGCAACCATCGAAGGAGGTACTCCGCATCGTCACGAGCTTCGTCTGGTGATGCTGCGAGCAGATCCAATGCGACGGCGGCGTGCGGGATGGCCCACCGCGCGATTCGTTCAGCCGACTCGATCGTTGCAACGTCGATGTCGAGCGACAAACCGGCGTCACCATGATGCTGGGCACAATGAAGAACCGCAGCGATGCGCAGGGTTGCCCCGGCCAGCTTTCCGCCCCAATCTTTCATCGGTTCCAATGACCCCGACCCCAACTCCACTTCGATCGACTCGCAGAACGCTTTGAACGCGACCACTGCGTCCGGCGAGAGTTTCAACCGATGGGGGCATCCATCTTCATCCGGCTCGATCATCGCTAGCATCTTGACTGCGTGCGAGTAGGCCAGCGCCACCACGTCGGAGACCGGTGGCGTTGCGATCTTGCGGCGACCAATCCACGATTTCGGAATCGCGTACAGGAATCGGCCAAGCAATCCACGGCCACGAAACGCAGGGGTGTCAGCAATGCCTCGAATCACCTCGGGTTGAATCGCCAACGCCATGGTCAGTGCGGGCGATTCAAGCTTGACCGGTGGACGCCCCATCCGTTGGACGGAGACCGCGTCGCCGCTATGTCCCATCAAATAGACGTTGATGTCGGTGGCTCCGCTTTTTGAATACTTGCCTGCCATCAAATCGAAAACGCCACCCTCGGCGGACATACTCGCAAGCCGTTCCCCGTTGGCTTCCAACAGAACCGCCAACCGTTCCGATGTGGCATCGTCGACAATCATCGTCGGCAGTTGGGGCACGCCCCACGTCGCCAGATGCTTGGCGATTTCACGGGCTTCTTGCTTTGCATTTTCCCGTTTGGTCGCGTCCGCATTTTCAGCTGCCGTCTTCTCCAACTTCGCCAAACGCTTTTCAGCTTGGCGACGGTCGCTCAGTTCCTCTGCCACCGTTTCGGCCAAGTCGGCTTGCAGCTTCGATTCCACTCCGCGCAGTGGTTTGGTCGCGTCTGCAAAAACTGCACTCTTGCGGTTTGCGGGGTCCAGGATCGCAGCGACGTACAGATTGCACGGTTCAGACCAGCCGGGCCACGCCTGCACCTCGATACGCTTCGCCAGACAAGCCGAACAAACAGCCAACGCTAAGAGCGCAGCCATATCCGCCGGCGTTTGGGTCGCTTCGGATTCTTCGGCTACCCAGTTCGCCAGCACAGGCGGTAACGCATCGACCGGGAACACCGGTAGCGGTGGGAGTCCGATCGGTTCCAATTCGGGCCAATCCCTCGGCGGTGGTGCTTTCGCTGCCAGTGCCAACAACTCTTGCTCAATCGACTCGGGTGATACTTCGGCACCCTCGGTGATCGCGGGCAACTTCGTGACCACCGCGTCGATGAAACGACGGCGGTCGTCGGCACGGTCGACGAAGAGTCCATCGCGGTGGATTTCCTTTTCGTCAAGGGTAACAACAACGATGTGGCATCCGTCATATCCGATCGACGGGACGGTCAAAGTCAATTCTGATTCGTTCATCGTGCGTCCCCCTTCAATGTCAGGGATCGAGCAACAGTGGCGTTGACGATCGACAGCACGTCATCGGCGGAAGCGCCAGACCGAACCCAATCACGGGCATCGTTGTGACCGTCGGGCGGATAGATAATCCGCACCGATGGGCAAACTGTAACCAGTGACGCGGCCAATGACTCCGCACCTCGTTTTCCTGCTTTGTTGGTGTCGTCATCAGCGACGATAACGCACTCGCTCGGGTGCAACCGCTTTATCAACTTCGTCGTGAACGCGACCGCACCGTTGCAACTGGGGCGACCAACGCAGTCAAAGCCGATTGATAAGATCGCCGCGCAGTCCGTAGGTCCTTCGGTGATAAAAAGCCGTTCGATGTCCACGGGCAATTGCGACGGCACGAACAAACCAGCCTTGCCACCGGAAACACTCCACTTGCGTCCAGTGTTCATACACCGCAACCGCACGCCCACCACGTCGTCGTCGTGATCCCTCATTGGCCACGTCGTCGCGTTGTACTGCCAGGACCAGCCAACATGTAAACGCTTCAACTCCGTTGCCGGCAACGCCAAGTGATTAGCAAGCCGTGTCCACCACGTCGAGCGCATCGCATGATGACAGTCAATGGCCAAGCGATCCATATCGCCATCGCGCCTACTCGATGCCCTCAGCGGCACCGTACGACGCATCGGTGGCGGGGCCGGTCGGTCAACCGCATCGTCTAGTCCCAGCCAGCCAGCGAGCCACCGACAGGCCGTGGCGGTATCACACGCCATCAACCATCGAAGGGTCGCGAGACCGTCACCCGGTCGCGGCTCAGTGCCAGAATGAAAACAAGACCGGCAGTGCACACTGCCACGCTGGGCAATGTCGGGAAAGGCGGAAAATCGATCGCGACCACCGCAGCGGGGACAAGGGTGCCCACGTCCGTCCAGCAAATCAGCCGACAGGCCGGCATCGTGAAGAACGCTCGACCATTGGCCCATCGAAGCCGTTTTGAGTTCATCGATTGAAGGTCCTCGGTTAGAATGTTGGCGACGGGTCGCACTGTCACCAAAACTCGGGGGGCGTCGGTTACTCATGACCGGCACCCCCGTTTTTGTTGGTGCCAGCGAGAACCCAAAGCCGTTTCGGATTCGAGTGGTGCTTGGCATTCCCGCTTTCTCGAAAACCCGCGTACTCAATTTCGCCGTCGCGCCGCATTTGCGCGACATAGGGGCCAAATCCCCGACGGTCGAATCCCTCGGACGTCTTGACTGCTTTCGCCGCATCTTCGGCGGCGACTTTCCTGCCGGTCGAAAGCATCCGGCGAAACACGGCCAAGAATTGCCGGATCGCATTTGCATCGTTTGAATCGCTCATCTCAGCAGCCCTCCGATGATTCGGTGGTGCTGCCGTTGATGTGATCCATCAAAACGGCGGTTCGGAATCGAACACTGCCCCCGATGACGACTTTGGCGTCGGCCGGAAGGGTTCCTTCGAGCAACCAGCGGTCAATCGTCCGCGTCGTGGTCGCATAAAATTCTGCCGTCTGTTTTTTGGTCAACAGCGGCGGATACGCTTGGGGCATCGATGCTGATGCGGCCATGTGGCAAATCCTCGTAAAAAGTCACGAATGACTCGCACGTCGACAAACGCAGTCGGGTGCGACGAGGGTCTTTATCCAGACGGTTTCTGTGATGGCTGTGAGTAATCACAACCAACCGACCAGACGGCCAAACCGGACGCTAACAGACAAGCGAAAACACCAAAAGAAAATTTCAGAAATCGAATTTCAAAACTGTGAATCTTCACAGTCGCCGGGGGCGTCGATGTCAACTTCCAGCTTTTTTGCGTATTCTAAGAGTTTGCGGACCCAATCGTTGTGTGTCCGATCGCTAAACCCGAACTTTTTAAGACGTTGCCGTTCGGTCGATCGGAGTTTTTCCCATTCGCGCTCAGTGCCCGAATAATCGATGTCGTCGAGAAACCAGCGTAAGCGATCGCCAGTTTTGCCTTTTCCGCCTTCCCGCCACTTCGCGTACAGCCTTGCGTCGCGGATGTATCGCGGTAAGTCCCAACGTTTTATGTCGGTGATCGGTGCGGGCACGTGATCAGCTTTGTCTTTCGTTGCGGTATTCTTAATATTGCCCGCGTGCGGCGTTGCAGCCGAATCAGCAGTGCCGATGTTGGGCGTCGGTACGGAATCGGCGCAACTCGCTTCCAAGTCGCGTGCCCGCAATTCGTCTGCCCGCTTTTCTCGCCATGCTCGCAACGCACTTAGTACTTCTTCGCCACCAACTTCGTCGCGGGAATAACTATCGCGATGATGACGACAGAACGCTTCGCCACCGCCAACCCGAAGTACCTTCAATCCTTCTTCATGGGAAAACACAAACGGCGTCCAGCCAGCTTCGTCGGCCAGCTGATTGATGTTTTTTAGATACTTTGCGTCCGAATTGGTCCCGATCTTCCATTTAGAAATCAGCCCGTACGCCCCGCCCTTAACGGTTTCCATTGCCCGGATGCAAACGTCAAGTTGTAACCATAGGTCATCGTCGCAGACTTCTGGTCGCAACGGTTGCTGAATGCTTGTGATCGTATTCACCGGCCCGGTTCGTCGCTCAATCTCGCTTTGGTAGATGTCTTGCTCGCGAGCGAGTGCCGTGGCGTGTGAGCCGTGGATCTCTCCACAACTCTGTTTTCGCCTGACCGCTCGCAGCAACGGATTTACGACTCGCCAACGTTCAAAAAATTGATTCACGTCGTGTTCGGCTGCCATCACGATTCCGTAGATAGGCTCGGATGGCTTGCCAACGCTCTCCACAATTGCAGCGACGTCGTCGGCCAGCGATTGAAGTGAGTTCCTAACCCGTCGGCGACTCCGGCCAAATTCAGACACTACATCTGTTGCTATTTCAAAGGCTTCATCGCTAAGAATCTCCCAGTTCGTTGATCGGTCTTTTGCAATTTCCTGTTGGCGCAGATCGATAAACTTTTCGCATTCGACCAAGAAAGCGCTCACAGGATCGACTTCGCGATATTCGCCAGTCGGGTTAGGGTCCGCATAGCTTGCGCCAGACCCTCTATGGTCGGAAAAGTAAGACGAACGGTCGTCGGAACTGACTGCCTCGGTCGTGGTATCGATTGACGAATCAATGGTTAACTTGCCATTGACGATGTCAGCGAGTATCCCAGCTGCGATTGAAGAGGAACGCAAATACTTATCAACGGTCCAGGTGAATCCAGCATGGTGGATGCTCCCAATCGAGTGGGCATGACGTGCACCGTCGATCGCATCTTCCGATCGTTCGGCGTCTGGCACAAGCATTCGATGCACGGCATCGTCGGCTATTGCAGATTCGCGCCCTACTCCGTGAAATATGCCTGAGCTTTCGAGCAAGTGCAAAACACCCAGCCAGCGCCGCAACCCGGTAATGCCCTCAGTGGCTCCAATGCCGAGACTCGATAGACGAATTCCCTCGCACGATTTCCCGGCTACTTCGCCAAACCTCAATGCATCTTGGGTGGGCGGGCGATATGTGCTAACCGCCGGAACCGGCACGACAATCGACCAATTGTTTGTCGGCAGGTCGGTCCCCCAATTCTTCCCTTTTACTTCGACCAGCCTTTCAGATGATTCGAGTAGTCGGTTTGTTTCTTTTTCGGTCCGTAAGTTTTCAATACTGAGATAGCAAGATACGATTGTGTTGGGCGTACCCGTGATCGACATAACGCTCAACGACTCGGGCATGTTGGTCATTGATGCGATGCCTCCACCCAGCGGTCGCCACAATTCATCACAATTATATCTGTCGGAATGTCCGTCATCACTGCGACGTATTTTGTCAGGCTGAACAACCAACCGTAACGCTACTTCTCCCTCATTCCGTAGTTGCTCAAAATCTTGTTGTAGGGTTTCAAATTGACGCGCTGTTGTCTTCGGCAAAACGCTTTGCAAATACTTGATCGCTCGAATCCGAATCGTTGCCGGCATTGGCGAGACTCCTATTCATCAGTGAATCGGGCGGACCCAGCCGCCGGCGTCGAATAGGAAACGGCGACGGCGGGGTCCAGCAGCGGTAGCAAACCGCCTACCCGTCAATGATCGCGGGACCAACCGCGACCGGTTCAATGCCGGGAGGTGAATCCGGCATACGTATTGTCGGGGGCATAACGCGACAGGGCAATAACACAGACCCTGCTTATTCGGTTGGCTTGGACCCTGTCCGACTTCACGATGACGTTGTAGATGCTTCGCCGTATTTTTCGCCAACAATCAACCCACCCACCTCGGATTTACATCGCGGGTGTTTGTAAGAATGCTCCGATGACTGGGCGAAGCCCGGCACAGGGGCCCTTTCGCGAGGACCCGCTCAATGTCCGCAAAGTGATTTTGCAGCACAGACTAACTAAACCGGGCAACGGTGGTCGTGACTGCTCGCGCGCCAGGAAAACACCGGCCCCCCCATACCTACGTGGTGGTGGTGGCTATGATGCCGCGTTGTAAGTTCGGCGAGATTCGTTCGGAGACAAACCCCCGCGACCCCCTCCCGTCCACTGGAAGGACCCAAAACACTGCGGGTCCTTTCCGTTGTTTGCGACAGCGGTTTCCAACTGTCATTGCCGCAACAAATCCAACCATCCATCCATCGCATGATCGTGATGACCGCAGGGCTATGTCGATCGCACTCTCAGTTGTTCCAGCAGATCATCTAGCTGGGCATCGTCCAAGTGTTCGCGAATGCATTCGCTTACCATCGCGGCGGGAGTGGTGGATTCGGTGGTGTTTTCATCGCCACCACGATTCTGCCCCGTGTTTTCCGCAGCCGGGGAAACCCTAGCGGGGTAGCTTGAAAGGCCTTTTGCATTGAGCAGAAGGCTTTTTTTGTTGGCAGGGCGGTCCCGATCAGTCTCGGCGGAGACGGTAAGCGCCCAGGAGCACCATGGGTTAGGTGGGCCAGCGGGGCGACGCCGTGGCCATGTTTCAGGGAAAGAGCTATCGCCCGATTCTTGGATCCACTGGCCGTAGATGATCCGCGATCCGCCGGGACAAGCGTCTTGTCTCATGGGGCCCAACGCGGGCTTAGCAGGCGCGTGACTCCCTCGTGACGCGCGAGGTGTGTCCTGCGTCGGTTTTCCTTTTATCGAAAGACAGTCCTGAATACTGCCTTGCAGTGCCAGCTACTGATCCAGGCGGGCGAGGCGGCGGCGAAGCCGATCTCGCTCTCGACGGATGTTGTCAGCTTCACGCTCCTTTTGCCGGTGGGCCCGGATCGACTCCGGATGCGCTGTCCCCCATGCGTCAGGACGCAGCGCGGCATAGTCGCGACTGCCTGCGAGAAGCTGGTCGAGTACGTCTTCCAAGTACGCCGCCACATCCAGGTCGTTTCGTATCGCGCTGCTGACGACCGTCATCAATGTCGCCGTACGATAACCCGATGCAAGACTGCCAAGAAAAAGCCAGTTCTTGCGACCCAGTGCTACTTGCTTCATCAGCTGCTCGCATGAGTTGTTGTCGATCGGGATTTCCCCGTCTTCAAGGTGAGCCGTCAGTCCTTGCCATTGATTCAAGATGTAACTTCGCGCATCGCTGATCTTGTCACTACTCAGCACGTCCATCATCTTCATCTGGAGGTACTCGCGCATCTGGCCCCAAAGGGGAGCCGATTGCTTTCGGCGAAGTGTCAAGCGTTCTGCTGGCGACAACTCTCGAGCTTCGTCTTCGACATCATAAATCAATCGAAACAATCCAAGTAAATGCTTTGCATGCTCCGCGTGATTGTCTAGCGCAGCTTCCACCTTCCGACGCGCATGGGCCGCGCAAGCGGCATGAACGATCAATCCGTTTGATCGTATGTAAATCCCCGTGTTCGCTCCGTAGCAGTCTCCCAATAGAGTTCCCGTATACTCGCTATCGACTAAAAATTGGTCCGGCCCATCACGGTGACGACTGACCGTAAAGTCAAACACGTTGATTGGAATTTGAACGCCTCGGTAGGCCCACATCTTTGCCGTGATGCTTTTGAGCCCTTTCGACTTGGCTGCTGCAAAAACTTCCGCAGCACGCCGACCCTTCGGATCGTCCTCGCGTGCTTCGGGAATGTCTTGCGGCAACAGTAAGCGGATCGACGTGTCGTCACTTCCGATGCAGCTGTCGGTGCGAACCAAGTCAGCAAGCCACTGCACGAACGGCCGGAGCACGCGTTCGGCAGCTTCTTGAAGGTTTAGTAGCGTACTGCGTGAAAGGTAAAGGCCGCACTCGGCGAACATGTCCTCTTGACGATAGATCGGCAGATGGTAGCCAAGTCGATTGGCAATGACCGAGGCAGCGAATGAGGTGTCGTAGCGATCGCCTTGAATCAGCGCCGCGGGGCGTGGGGCCTGCAAAATACCGGCGCGGGGATCCTCCGGGTGAACGTACTTGGGGAAGATCTTTCGAATGATATAGGCCGCACCCCGGGTGAAGTGTGCCGATTCGACCACGTCTTCTCCGATCCGCACCAAGCCTTCTTTTTCTTCGTCGCTTAAGTCGACAATCACTTCCTTGCGCGGCAGGCTGTCGGGAAAACGCTCTTCACGCTTGCGTCGCTTGGGCGGCTTGTTGCGTTTGCCGGCTCGATCATTTTCTTCGATCGCCTGCTTGATGCCTTCACGAGCGTCGTCGATTTCTGCTTGACTGGCGAATTCGAACTTCAGCTGGTCGTCGTCTTCAAAGCGTTCGCTCTGGCGGCCAAAGATGCGACGGATCAAAGCGTCGAGTTCGTCTTGCTTTTTGGAGAGTTGCTTTCGTAAGTCCTCGTTCTTCGATTCAAGGTCCTCTTTGGCCGCAGCGAGTGACTTGGCGTCTTGGACGAGAGACTCGTTGGTGGTAGCAAGCGATTGGTTGTTTACAGCGAGTGAATCGACTTTGTTGGTGAGTGACGCATTGGTGGCAGCAAGCGATTCATTGACGGACTCAAGCGTGCTGTTTTTCGCACGCAGGGCTTCGATTTCGCGTTGAAGTTGCTTGAGCTTGTCCATGTACAGAAGACTAAAAGCTTCTCGAAATCGCGCAATAGCAAATCACCGTCTGGGCAAGAAAAAAAGCAAGTTTTCTTCGCCGAAGAAAACTTGCTCCCAAGTGTGGTCCGTCGTCACTGCTTCCGCGGCAGCTTACGCTGCCTTGAGCCGTTTACGTCTCTTGGCATTTTCGATTGAGATTCCACCAAGCAGCATCGCCAAGTCGGCTGCGTCGAGCTTGACGCTCGCCTCGCCATCTTGCCTGATTCTTTCAAAGGTGCCTTGCTCCAGACTTTTGTACCACACCGCCATTCCATCGCGGTCCCAATAGAGAGCTTTGAGTTTGTCCTGGCGTCGATTGATAAACAGGAACAAGCTTCCGTCGTTTGGCGTTTTGCCTAGCTCGTTTCGCACGATGCCGGCCAGGCCCGAAAAACTCTTTCGCATGTCGGTCGGCTTGGCGTAGAGAAAAATGCCGCCAGTGGTTGGTAGTGCGATCATTGCTGCAACTCGCTTGGTTGTGGTGCCAACCGGTCGACGATGATCATCAAGCTGTTGGCGTCGCAGCAATCAAGCTCGATCTGCGTGCCACAGGGAAAGCGGACAGTGGTGCCGCCAATTTGGGGGCGCGGCTGTTCGATTTGCACGGCAAGAAACGCGTCGCTCTGATCTGCGTCGCCCTGCAGCCTTTGTCGCCATCGATAAAACGATGCGGTGGAGACTCCGTGCAAATCGCAAAAGTCGGAGACCGCAAGATCGGACTGTTCGTGAAGTTGGATCAGCCGCGACCAACGTTGGCGAACGGCGGGGTCTGGCAAGCGAACCATGGAAACCTCCTGGTTACGTGAGTGAAAACCCACCAGCCTACGCCACGCGCCAAGAATGGTTTCCTCGGGCGCTTACCGGAGACGCACGGTCTTGAGCAATTCCTTCCAATCGTTCTGCCCCGTATGATTCTGCCTTCTCTCTCCATGATGCCCGCTTGGAACGGGGAATGAAGAGGTAAGACAGTGTGGGCAGGAAAAAAGAAGCCCCGTGCTCAATGGCGGAGCCGCGCCGTGTGTACGGCTGCTTTCTCTTACCCTAAGTTTTCTTACCTTTCATCACGGACCGTCCCGGAAGCCAGAACCCGAGACCGGAGCGGTTGGCAGAATGATGGCTGGCAGAATGATGTTCTGCGTGGACGCACCGAGGTCGACATCGAACTCCGATCGTCAATGGCAGCCGTCTTGAGCAGGCTCTCCAAATCATTCTGTCTCCTGTCTTTAACCGCCGTGGCCGCACTGATCAAAAAGACGCTCATGGTCGATGACGTCGCGGAAGATCCGCTGATCGAGTTGGGCATCAGCATCCGACGCATGGATCACCGAGACGTCACCGGTGATCTCGAACACAACGGCTTTGACCTGGTCAAAGTTCATGGCGTTCGATTCGCGCAATTTCCCGAACAGATCCTCTTCGGTGATGTTGGCCATTCGCATATTCTCATGCAAGATCTCAGAGCCGGCCATCAGTAAGAGTGGTTGATTATCGACCACATTGGCGAGCGTTCTGGACTGAACTCGCAGCTTGGCGACCGCCCACTGGGCAACGAAGACACAGAAAATTGCGAATAGCCCCATGAACAGAGACGGTGATGGCGATGAGATGGTTGCGCCGAACAGCGATCCGGTCGCGATCGTCATTGCGAAGTCGGCAGCGGACATCTTTGAAAAGCTGCGGAGCCCGACGGTGCGCGTATAAATCAATATCGCGATGTAAACGACGACCGCGGAAATCAGGATCATCGCGAGCTCGCTGAGCGAAACGAAAATCCATTTGTCTATCAAAGTAGTTGCAATCATGCCGGGAGGATGAGCTTTGCGGTAGCCAACGACCAGCTCAAAGAACATCTCGATTTCGACACCGGTTGAGCGTCGGCTAGAAGACGTTCGATGCGCGAAAAACGCGAGGTTTTGAGATCGATCTTGGATCGATGGTCGGAAATGTTTTGGTGATGGGGTCAAGAGCAAAGCGCGTACCGAATCATCCGCAGCTGCTCGATGCCCCCCTGGATCGAAGGCGTTCAGTACAGAAGCAAAACCGACGCCCCTCGCGGCGACAGAGGGAGCCGAAAGCCTGCACAGCAGCGTTGCGGCCCGCGCGATACGGGGCGGGGGGCACTGGGGCTTTGATTGGATTGGACCATGGTGATTGCTATTTCGCTTGCGGCGCCGACAGATTGCTTCGCTGATCGTCAATCGTGTAGGCATCTCCCATGTACGGCGATGTCCATGAGCTCACGATTTCATCCATCGCCGGTTTCGTCCAGACGATTCGGCCGTCAAAGGTCGCCTGGGGAGCGGCACCACACAGCCGAGCGAATCCGAATTGCCAGCCGTTGTCCGTCGCTTCCAACAGCAACAAAACCTCTGGATTCGTTCCGTGAGCAAACGCAAAAACCGCCCCATCCAACCCCGCTCGGCCGTCAACCACGTATTGATCAATCGGCTGGGGCATGAGGCGCAATCGATAGTTCTGTCCAACATAGACCTCTGAAGCTTCGAAACGTCTGGCGAGCTGTTTCAGTTGCCGAAGACGGGTTTGTTTCGAAAGGGAGGGCGCCGGCACGCCATTGAGAGGTTTCATCGTCAGCGCCGACGCGCTCGGTTTCCAACTCCAACCGGGTCTGGCAACCATCTCAAACTTCTGCTCGGTCAGACAGAGGAACTCATAGTTTACGTCTTTGTGATCCGCTTTGTGAACGATTTCCATCGCCACAACCGCAAGTGGTCGGTTGCGGCCGATCTTCCAGATCACGCCGTCAGAGGTCTCTCGCGTCGCGTCGCCAAAACGGAGGACCGGTGTCGTTTCGGCGAATTCGGTGACGTCGGCGGCGCCTCCGGCAGGACGGATCTTGATGGCGTCAGCCAGTTGTCGCAGGTATTCAAAATTCGAATCGGTTTTCTCGCGTTCGGCCCCTTGCGCAAGACAGGTCCCAAAACTCAGAAGAAACACCGCGATCGATGCCGCATGGGCGAGGGCAATGGATTGGGAGATTCGTTTCATTGGGTCGCACACGATTTGTCATGGACATTCACTGTTCACAAACAAGACGCCGCGTCTATCATAACAGGTGCTAATCCTTCCGGTTGCTGTTCTTCTTTGCGTTTTCGCGAACTTCGACGCCTTCAATCAGGAGCCATCTTCATTTGCGTGGGCGATGGGCTCCGGCCTCGCACTCGCCCTACTAGCCGAGCTTGCTGTCTGGGCTGGCTTGTCGAACCTTTCTTGGTGGACGAGATATTCGACACTCGTCGGATTCACGCTTGTGGTCGCTTGGCTTCTCAGCCGATTCCAGTGGGTGGAGGGAGGCTACGAGTTCCCACTTCTGCAGGGGAGCGTGTTTGCGATTGTTGGTACGTCCATCGCAGGCGTCATCGTCTACACCGCATGGCTGTATCGAGGTGCGTTCGCCGCTTGTGCGAAATGACTAAGTCATCGTGAGGGTCTTTGTGGGGGAGCCCGAATGGCCTTTCCCATTGAGCAGAAGGCCTTTTTCGTTGGGGAGTGGCGATGGCGACGGTCTTGAGCAAGTCTTCTCAATCATTCTGCCCCGAATCATTCTGCCTCCTCTCTCTCCACGATGCCCGCTTGGAATAGGGGGAAGGAAGAGGTAGGAAAATTGTGGGTAGGAAAAGAAGCCCTGTGCAATATGGCGGAGTCACGCTCGTGACTGCGGCCGTCCCTTTCCTACTCATCATTTTGCTACCTCTCACAACGGATTGTGCCGGAAGCCAGCGACCGGAGTGGCTGGCAGAATGATGGCTGGCAGAATGATGTTCAGCGCGGAAGTGACGCGATCGACATCGAACTGAGAATGTCGAGTGTCTTGCCTCTCATGGAACGCCACCGCAATCCCGCCGACAATCATGTCTTCAACGCTGTGGGATCCGATTAATCTTAAGACCTCTTTCCAATCTTCTGTCAACGCCATTGCCATCGTTCAATATTCCTTCGTCTCGGCTCTCGCCTGATCGTGCGTGGTGAATTTCATTGGCTCAGATCAAAAACGTGTTCGACACATCCGACAAATGATGTCAAACGTTGGTCGCACAGGAAACAGGGAATAACGGGTGGCAGACGCTAGTCTTGCGGGGATCGCGTGACTTTTGGAAATCCCCAGGAATCGGCCAGGGCGTCAGCCGCTTGCTCTGGATCGGTATGGTCCCCCCAACCGCCGTTGTGAAGATGGGCGTGGGCGAATTCATGTGCGATGACGTAGTGGGCAAAGTCTTCGTCACAGTCGTTGAGCCGTCTGCGAAGCACGACGACGCGACTGCCGCTTCGATTCGGCCCCGGCATCGCCATCCACAGTGACCAACCTTGGCCGGGAACGAAATTTTCAAGCGTGACGCGAAAGCGTTCGTCCTGCAAAAAATCCTCCACAACAGGCGTGGGCAACCGCTCCAGCACTGCCCGCACGCGGTCGCGCAGCACGGTCAATCGCTCAAATGGAACGAGGAACTCGCAAAAAACATCAGCAGTCATCAGGTATCCGGTAGTAACGCATTGGAGTATTTTTATTGCCATGAATCCCCCTACATTTTACGAGCAGCTCGATGGCGAAGAAGGTTTGCGCCGCATCGTCGATCGGTTTTACGACCTGATGTCGGAATTGCCCGAGACGAAAACCATTCGCGCACTCCACGGCGACGACTTGACCGAATCGAGAAACAAACTGTTCAAGTTTTTGTCGGGGTTTTTCGGCGGGCCGTCGCTTTATATCGAGGAATATGGTCATCCGAGGTTGCGGGCGCGGCACTTGCCGTTTCCGATCGGTGAAGCCGAACGAGACCAGTGGTTGTTGTGCATGAATCGAGCGATCGACGAACTGGTTGGCGACCCCCTGCTCGTTTCGCAACTCAAGATGACCTTCTTTCGGACGGCGGATCATATGCGAAATCGCCCCAAAAGATGACCCATCTACCAAATTCCTAGCAGGCATGCCGCCCTGCTATTGCAGGGAATCTTTGCTGAGTGCACCAATTTGTCCGTGGACCCCGTCTCCAATTGGAAGCTTGGGATAGTTCAGATCCAGGCGTATTCGGCCAAGTGATGGATCGTCGTCAGAAGAGTGTCGAGCTGGTCGTGAAATTGACTCGACTGCTCTCCGGTAATGGTTTCATCGCTCCGCAGTCCGAAAACCGCGCCTCGTGCGTAGGCATGGCCGGTGAGGGCGCGTTTGAGTTGGGTGATCGCGAGGGCACGATGGGTAAACGTCTCTTGGCCTGGTCCCATCTCGATCGTCACGCCGCGCACCACTCGCTGGCAATCGTGATCGGCAAACGAACGCCAGATCGCGGCCCGTCCGCCAAGCGAAAGGGCCAGGTCAAGGATGCGGTCTTCCATCGTTTCGACTTGTCGGAGATCGTCGATGGTTCCGCGATAGTGAATTGTGATTCCCATGGACTTCGCCCGTGCTCCAAACGACTTCGATCCTCACCCTGAATACGCCGGATTGCCCCGAGACGGCATTCTCGAGATTCACGTAGACGAGTATCTGCATTGCGGTGCTGACGCCCAATCTACTCGATCGGAATACTGTTTCGAACATTTGGTGGATGGCACCAATTTGAACCTGAAGTCACGTGAGTCACGTCGTTCTCTGCCTCCCGTCTTTCAACCGCGGACAGCTGGTGTGTTTCCGTCTTTAGGCGTCGAGTCCGTTCTTGGTTTGGAGGGTGCACCACGTTGCCATTTTAGGCGGATTACGAATGCTTGTTCATAGGCTTTGACGGAATGCCGGTCCACCCAGCTGTGACTGCCGAACCACGCTTTGGAGGCCTTGGTCGCCGAGTGTCGCGCCGATCGGAGAGGTTTGATACACTGTCCCTCGCTCGCTGGACATCGGCGCCGGAAGCGGTTGCGATTCGGTCCCGTCGGAGTCGGGGAGCTCCGGCGGCAACTCCGGTGGCAGCGGCGTACCGACCAGCATCTCGTTGACGCGGGTCGATTTCTGTACCTTTCCGGTTCGCATCGCCAGCATGAACAGCATGCGATGGTTTTCGCCGACGTCACCGGAAGCCACTTGGCGATATCCATATTGATACTCCACACCCACTCCGATTCGATCGCCGAGGAAGTGAACGTAGTTGGCCCAACAGTGGTGAAGCTTGCCGTCGGTGGTCGCCGCAAGTGTTGCGGGTGTCTCCATGTACCCATAGCCATAAGCGAAATTCAATTCGGAGATGGGGTTGTTGCACTGATCCATAAAGACATGGTGCCGACCGACGAAGGCACCGATACCGTTGAGCACGTCAATCGAATTGGTATCGCCCACCGCAGAGGCGGAGACGCCACGGATGTAGTCGCCGACGCCGTTTCCGCCTGCGACTCCGATGAAATTGGATCCCGTTCCGCTATTCACCTTGAGGATTGCCGACAGCCCCCATCCGGTTTCAAATTCTTCGCGGCCGGTCGCATTGACTTGGTAGCCGAGGTTGCGCACCAAGCCGCCAAGAACGAACTGGTCGTCGGTTTCAGGGGCTTTCCAAGTGAGATTGGACGCCAGCGTTGGCCAACGCTCCAACTTGGTAAAGGTCGGGCCGCTGACAAATTTCAAGTCCTGTTGATCGGGATCCTCGACCGCCATTTTCAACATCCAGTTGTTCGTCAAGGGCGCGTGGATCGCGACCTGTGCACGCTGACGTTGACCGTTTCGGCCGTCCACGGTTCCCGCGAGCACCCGATTGTTTTCCAAACCCTGAGGAGCTAGTTCGACCGCGCCGAAAAGAGTCTGCTTCGCACCGGCGACCAGTGACCACCCCTCGAAAAATGATCCGCGGCGACGGTTGTAAGCACGAACGCCGAGCGTCTCGACGTCCAGGACGCTTAGATCTCGATCGTTGTTAGCCGTGATAAAGAACTGTCCCGTCGTGCCACCGCCTAGATCGAGGATCTGGGCGTTCAGCCCCAAGTCGACGGGAAGCGTCAAGTCGCCTTCTTGAACAAACGATGTCTGCCCTGCCCCAGGCGCGCGACGGCTATTCAAATCAACACGCTCGGCAAAACTTGTCGTTCCATCGGCCACGATGCCTGTGTCGTATTGGTAGCCGAATCGGGGAGCCCCGAGCATCTGGACGACCGGGTTCGATGCCTTGTCGTCGCTCAGCATGATCATCACCCCGTCCGGTGTCCGCTGCGAGCCGGCGCTGAACAGCGGGCTGTAAAAAACATCGTTCGGGTCGACCGGCAGCTGAAGCAGATACTCCGACGGGACATAGGTCCATCCAAATCCTCCGGTCTGCGAAATGCTGGTGATCGCATAACCGAGATTGTCAGTGTTGGAGGTCCCAATCGCGTCCAGGAGTACGTAGTGCGTCGACTGGCGCCGGTTCGATCCGGTCGACGTGACCGACGCCACCTTCGCCCCATTGAATCCGTAATTCCAGAGTGTGTCTTCAAATGCCTGTGCGGCCGACTGTTGAGCCACTTGCGCTTCGCTGACGGCTAGGCCCATCGCATCGGCTTTTTGTGGTGATGGAGCGGTCTGCTGTTGGAATTCCACTTGTTGGCGTTGCAGCGTGCGGGCTTCGAAGATCTGATAGGACCGCGCCAACTCCGGCGTTTTCCGGACCGCGTGATCCAACACTCCGGATGCGCGAAAGGCTTCATTGGAGATCTCGATCGTGGTGTCGCCCCGTCGCAGTTGAGCGACTCGTCGTTGAGGCGAAAAACGACTCACCGCATTGGGAATCACCGGCGCAGTGGGCAGCGTTAGAAGCGAGGGAGTGCCGTCGGCGACAACAGCCGCATTCGCAATGGCGGCATCGATCATGAAAGGGTCCGTCAGCGGCTGCAGCGACGCCTCCGGCGAAGGCAATGAGAACAAGGTTTCCTGGCCTGGGGCAACGGACACCAGGCCTAGCGAAGCGCAACACCCCAGTACGAGAGACAACACACGGGCTCTGGTCTTCATTCGACTCCCTCCTTGCGAACTAGATTGGCACCACCACGTCAGTGAGGGGTATCGGTCAGCACGGGAGAGGAACTTCAATCATTTGAATTCCGCTTCGCATCATTGGGATGCATGGACGATCATCGCCAACGCCACGCTGTTTGCTAGCGTTTACAACGGATGGTGCCGGAAGCCAGCGACCGGATTCGTGGGCAGTCCGTTCTTGCTTCGAGGAATGGTCAAAAGATTGGTTGGTCAAAAAATGTTGGTGACGGATGAGTCGTCGCTGCGAGGTGGACCCAATTTGGCTGTGCTTCAAAACGGAAGATCGCGATCGCCTTTGTTCGTTTGTTCGCCACGCATCGCTTCGTCAATCCGGCTTTGAAGGTCGGCAGATTTTGAAACAAGTATCGGATAACGATCGGCGAGTGACTCCAGAACCGCCTTCAGTTCGCTTGCCCGCAGCGCCAATTGTTCGTCTTTGCTGTTGCGGTAATCGGCAAAGGCCTGGTTCAGGTTTCGAATTTCATCGCGAGTCGTTTGATCGGTTTCAAGGTCCGAGACGATTTCACCCACCATGAACGCCATCTTCAGTTGGCCGCCCAGCTTTCCCGAGAACGGCGAGTTTTCGGGATTGAGATTGTCTTCGTTGATACCCGACCAGACGGAGGCGAAGGGATCGTCCGTTTCGCCACTGGATTTCCGTTCCGCCCATTGACGATCCATCTCCGCATGGAACTCGGCGTTTTCTCGCTGTTGCGTTTCCCAGGCTTGACGGCTTTCGATCATGGAAAAAGCAAACTCGTCGTCGAGTTCCAAGTGATGGCCGTCAATACTGGTGAAACTGACGCCGAACATTCCCTCGGCCATCATCTCGCAAATCGGACAGTCGCAATCAGCGAGATGTTGTTCGGATTGCACTGCGTCGATTCCTTCGATCGCAACCCCCGCTCCCCGAGGGACGCGCCGGCGATCACACTCGAGGATGAAACTCGGTGGCGAGCCGCCTTCGAAGGGTCGATGAAGCCAATCGTCTTTGACGTCGCGCAAAAACTCAATCAGTTCTTCAATCTCACACGACGTCTCGCGTTGCTCCGCTAAGAAATGCCAGGTTGCACCAATCACTTCTCGGCACAAATCGAAATACAGACACATCTCTTGGCTGCCCATCGGGGCCGTCTCAAATCCGGCCCAGTCGCAGGGAGCTGCAACCATGGGGCCGCCGTCCTCAAAACGGAGCCGTTGTCCCCACGTGACATGGTCACTCCACCCGATGGCGCCGTGCAACAACTGCCGCGGCATGCGACCGTTCAAGTCGTCTCGCGGCGTCATCAACCAATCGCGATGGACCGCAATCGTCAGCGGATCGCGAGCCGTCTGGTCGTCGGCCGCGTCGCTTTCCTGCCAGGCACCGCTGGCGACCGCCGTCAAAGCCCGCGTTGCGATGTCCGTCAGGAATGCATCGCCGTAAAGCACCTCTCGATCCACGTGAGGTTTGTCGATGGGTGACAGACGACGCCCGCTGACCTCGCGGGCTGCGACACCTTCGTGTAGCTCCCACCATGGCGGCAAGTGGACGCTGAGCGGGCAATGCTGGTTGCCCGATTCGTCGACCACCATCGCGAAGGCGGCATTGCGGCCAACCGGATCAAACTGACCGCCTGTGAAAATGCGTTTGTCACGAAAGTCAATCGCCACCCATGCGTCCGACGACGAGAGGGCGTTCATCGCGTCGCCTCTCCCGGTTTCTTCGAGCGGTAGACTACTGACGAATTCGCAAACAGCTGGCGTGCGATAGCGCGGCCAGGCAGTCATTGCTTCGTCCCAATTGGACGGATCTTCGGATGCCAACGCGATCAACGTCGTTGCCGTGTCAACATCGATGTCCAATGCCATCAGGCAGCTGGATGCGTCGATGACGATGATCGTCACCGGTTCGTCACTCTGGTCCACCGTTCGCTCCACCATGCGACAAGGAAAATTGGTCAAGGAAGTCGGTGCCGTGTTGCTGATACCACTGGGCCACCGTTTCCAAATCGCTGCAATTGATCAGCATGTCGGCTCCCGGTGCCTGCTCGGCGACCAGCATTTGTGAGAGCCACGCAGCGACCGTTTCCTCTTCCCACCAGTATTCGCTCTGCTGATACTCCGTCGCCCACTTCAAACCGTGTGCCCCACGCGTATCCATGACCACGCGAACGGCGGCCAACTGAAGGGCCACGTTGGTTTCCTTGAGGCGGAAATGGCTCGGCTTGAGTTTCTGGTGGTCGCCCAACATCGCGAGCGCCACTTCATACATCGGCGAGGTTTCCGTCTTCTGCGAAATGACCCGTGCTGCCGGAGTGTGGTGCAGGTAACCCAGCGCCAACGCGGCAACCTCCGGCTCCGATCGCTTTCCCGCCACATTGTCAAAGCCTTCATTCACGTCAACTGTTTCGTCATCGGGAACATTGGGCAGGCCCTCTCGTGCAGTCGCTTCACCGCGCAGCACGCGCATGAGGTGATCGGCGACACTGTCCAGCCCCAGTGCACCTGCCGTCAACATTGCCGATCTTCGCACACTCGGATGTTGATCAACGAGTCCCCGTTTGACGATTTCCAAGCATGCCCCGTCACTGAAATCGTTGCGAAAAGATTGAACGTACCGTTGTGCGTCTTGTCGCAGCGGGTAGTAGTGCGAATCCTGCATCACATCAACGACGGCGTGACGCAGATCGTTCGCGTTTTCGGGGGTCCAAGTCTCTAACGCTGATCTCCATGATCGCCAGTAGCGTGCCGCACCACGTCTCGCCCGCCGATCCTCTCCCCGCAGAGCCGACTCGACCGCCAGGGCCAACTCGTCCTTGTCATACTGATTGAGTTCGGCGTCCGCGAATTGCTCGATCCAATCCAGCTGAGTCCAGCTGTTGTTGTCCGTCCCCAAGATCCGCAGCAAGGCGTTGATCTGGTCCGCGGTGGAGGGGAAATTCGTTCGCAACCGTTCCCCGAAGTTTTCACTCCGCTCTGCAAATGCCTGGGCCAAGTCCTCTGGCAAACCCGACACCGCACGTTCGATCTTGCGGTTCGCCGCCCGTTGCTGTTGCTGTGCTTGCCGGATCTCATCTGCCGGCCCGCTGACGCCGTGGTCGTCCAACCATTCCACCAAGAATTGCCCACTGCGATCGGTCAGCATGCCGTCGCCCCACCATCCCTGACGCCAACGCAGGCTTCGGCCATGGTGAAAACCCACCGTCGTCAACTTTTCGTCATTTAAAGAGAAGTCCAGAAAGGGATCTCCCCCGCACATGCAATGGAATCCGCTCTGCGATTCGTCGATCCTGATCCCTTCGACCAACTCTCGAATCTCAGCGGGATCGTGGGATTCGAACAGAATTTTTGGAGAACTCGTGTTGCTGTCAGCCGCAAAGTGATGGGTGCGGATGACCAGCCGCGTCGCGTCCCCGACCATGTTGCGCAGAGAATCACCCCAACGATGCATGATCAAGCACTGCGGGTTTGCCTTGGCGAATTCGGAAACCTGTTGATCTGAAAGTCGGGTCGACTGAACGCGAAGCACTCGCAGTGCAAGTTTCTCCGGCAGTCGTTCGACCCACGTCGCATCGGCATTGACCCATTTCAGGTGTTCCAAACCGGCAAGCGAATCCAAATTCGCAACGGCACTCATTGAAACATCGAGCGTCTCCAGGCGGTCTAAGTTTGCGACGAACCCCACGTCACGAAGGTGTTCGCGCTGGTCGGAAAGATCCAGGTGCCGCAACGCACTGAGGGAGGACAGCGATCCTGTGTTCGCAAGCTGGTGGCCGCGGACGGTCAGGGATTCCAGTTTCTGGCAATTGGAGACCAAGTTGAAATCGAAGGTCAGCTTCGGATAGCCGTTGAGTTCGAAATAGCGTAGGTCCGTGAGTGACTTCAATCGCCCCATCTCGGTGATCTGACCTTCCGAAGAATTGAAGAGGACACGTAAATAGCGGAGATGCCGGGGAAGCGGTGGTAGCGGATTTGTTGTTCCTCGGCGCCAATCCTGGGCGACGGTGAGCAACGCTTTTTCACAGTCGATTGCCGTCAGTTGTTGTTCAATCTCCTCGGACCAGGCGTCCAGCAGGACACCCCACAACCCTGCGATCTCCTGCGCTGACATCGACGAAAGGGGATTCTGAAGTTTGGCTTGGTCACCGCTGCCGGTCCAGTTGACCCGGACTGCGATCACCTGGGTTCGATCCCCGAGTTCGGCGAGCAATCTGCCGTCGTCAGTCCAAGATGCCTTGATCGGCAATGGCTGCCCCGCGGGAACGCGTACCGAACGCGAGATCCACCCAGAATCTGACGCCTCTCTGTTGCTGGACAACAGCACCGCAGCGGCAGGATTGTCGATGGAGACGGTCCGCTGATCACGAGGCGGCCAGGGCAATGAACCGACATCGGGTTCCGCCGTCCAGGATGATGGCTGGCACCCGATCAAAAACAACAGCCCCAGGAGGAAGGATCGAAAACGCATACGACACTCTCTTGGTTTCGCAATTGGCACGCGGGCAGAAGGATCGCTGGGAACCGTGGTGCGGAACGGACAACAAGCCCTAGTGTACCGAACACGCTTGCCAGCGAGGGGACTGCACGTATCCGACGCGAATTGTTGCCCGCCCCGTCGGCCTGCCGACTTCGCAACGCACGCGAAATAAGTGGGAGAGGCTTCCAGCCTGTCGATGCTGGAATGACAGGCTGGAAGCCTATCCCACTCACAGGATCCGACACTTATTTTCGGTTCGATCCTAAGGCTAGTCCGGCGGTGTCGGCAGAATGATGGGTGGCAGCATCATGTCCAGCGCGAAAGGAACGGAACGGGGTACAAGTCTGGGGTAACACGCACGCCAGCGATCGGCCGGTACCCGATTGTTCTGCCCCGTATCATTCTGCCTTCTCTCTTCCAACCGCGGTCGCCTAGCCTTCTCCCGTCTTTCGGCCTCGAGTCCGTTTTGGGTTCCGAGAATGGTCAAAAGATCGGGTGGTCGAAAAATGTTGACGACGGAAGAGTCGTTGCTGCGTGGTGGCTGCATTTTTTGACCACCCCATGTTTTTGCCCCCCTTCCCCTTTTTCTCTGTGTCCGGTCTCACGGTGCGACCTAATCAGCACTCGCTTAGGTTGACGGGAATCTGACTGGCCAAGCCGCCTTCGGATGTTTCCTTGTACTTGGAATTCATGTCCTGGGCGGTCTCCCACATCGTGTGGACCACGTCGTCGAGTGAGACGCGGGCATCATCGGGGTTGCGATCCAGTGCGATTTGCGACGCGGTGATGGCTTTGATCGCGCCGAAGGCGTTCCGTTCAATGCAGGGGATTTGAACCAGCCCGCCGATCGGATCACAGGTCATGCCGAGGTGGTGTTCCATGGCAATTTCGGCAGCCATCGTTGCTTGACGCGGTGATCCGCCGAGTCCTTCGGTGAGCGCGGCGGCGGCCATTGCCGAGGAGACTCCGATTTCGGCTTGGCAACCCCCCATGGCTGCCGAGATCGTTGCCCCCTTTTTGAAGATGCAACCGATTTCCGCCGCCGTCAGCAGAAAGTCGACGAAGGCGTCGGATGGCGTGTCACAGAAACATTCGAAATACAGCAACACGGCAGGGATGACGCCCGCGGCACCATTGGTCGGCGCCGTGACGACTCGCCCGAAGGCCGCGTTCTCTTCGTTCACCGCCAAGGCGAAACAACTGACCCAGGCCATGACGCGCTGGAAGTCTCGCGGCTGTTGGTGAACAGCGGCGAGAAACTCGTTTCGATCTGGTGGGCACTCGCGACCGAGTAGACGGCGGACCGTCGCTGCGGCGCGTCGGTGAACACGGATGCCGCCGGGAAGGATGCCACCGGTCAAACATCCGCGATGGATGCAGTCCAGCATCGTGTTTCGAATCGCGACCAGGCCGTCTTGAATCGAAGTGTCATCTCGCCATGCCCGCTCGTTCTGCATCACGACCTCGCTGATGCGAAGCGATTGACGATCACAGTGTCCAATCAGGTCACATGCCGAGCCGATGGGAAACGGTAGGCTCACCGAGCGATTCGTCGACGCTTCGTCGTCCGCCTTGACGATGAATCCACCACCGATCGAATAGAAAACAGCCTGCTGGCGTTCGCCATCAGCCAGCACCGCCGTGAAACGCATCCCGTTGGGGTGTTCGGGAAGCTGTTCGGCAGAGTGAAATCGAATGTCGGTTGCGGGATCAAACGCAACGTCGTCAACGCCCAGGCGGATCGTCTGGCGGGATGCGATCTCTCGGATAGACGGGGTGATCAAATCCACGTCGATGGTCGTTGGGTCATGGCCAGACAAGCCCAATTGCACCGCGACATCGGTTCCATGCCCTTTACCGGTCTTGGCCAACGAGCCGTAAAGGTCGACGGCGATCCGTTTGACAGAGCCCGTTTTCGAGCCCAGTTCATCGACGAACTGACGAGCCGCACGCCACGGCCCCATCGTGTGCGAACTCGACGGCCCCACCCCGATCTTGAACATGTCGAAAACGCTCAGCGATTCCTGATTCATCATCTCGGTACCGTCGTGGCCCAGTTCCATCCCGCCTCAACCCTTGAGTGCATGCTCGCCCGAAATCATACCGTCAATCTCGAATCAGGCCATGATCTCGGATGTACCGATGGAGGGGAGCTGGTGCCAGGGGACCCATCTTTGGTCGCAAGGATCGCGTCATCCCCGTAAGCGGGCTGTCGATTGAAGCCCGCCTCCTTTTTCCTCCCCCTCATTTTCTTACCTGCGATGCAGGACAGTACCGGAAGCTAAAACCCGAGACCGGAGTGGGTGGCAGAATGATGGGTGGCAGGACGATGGGGGCAGGAGGGTGGTGTTTGGGGTGACGGGTTTACGCTCGTTGGGTGATCGGGGATGATTCGATCCAGTTCCCCCCAACCAAGAGGTCGTGCCGTTTTGAAGCGGTTGATTTCAAAGAGTTTTCGTCACTCTCCCTCTGGGGGCGTCGCGAGGCGAGGGTTCTCTTTGCTGCTTGGGACGCGACCCTGGCAGGTGAAGAAAAACTCGCGATTCACCGTTCGACCTCCCCTCGCTTCGCTCGACCCTCCTGCCAGGAGGGTTGCTTTGAAAACTGCACGACCTCCCAACAGAGAAACGCACGCTTGCGAGAATCAATCACGTTCTTGAAGGAATTCGCCAAGCATCCCACTAAGGTCGGCGCAATTGCCCCGAGCAGTCCGGGCTTGGTTTCGGCGATGGTGGATTGGTTTGACTGGAATTCGATCCGCAACGTCGTCGAATTCGGCCCCGGCACGGGGGTGTTTACCGAAGCGATTGTTGAGCGATTGCATCCGGACGCCAAGTTTTTTGCGATCGAACGCAGCGATGAATTGGCTGCGATGACACGGGCGCGATGCCCGGCGGCGAAGGTGATCGAAGACAGTGCGACCAACTTGGGAGCGATCTGTGACGCCGAGGGAATGGGCCAAATCGACGCGGTGATCTGTGGATTGCCGTGGGCGTCGTTCCCCGAATCGCTGCAAGCGGAAATCATGGAGGCGATGATCGATCGGATGCGCCAGGGCGGCCGATTCGCGACGTTTGCGTACTGGCAGGGCGTCGTGCTGCCCGCCGGCCGGCGTTTTTCTGGGCGGTTGAAGGCCAGCTTTGCGGAAGTCGGGCGGAGCCACACCGTCTGGCGGAATCTGCCTCCGGCGTTCGTTTATCGCTGTGTGAAATAGGGTGGGTGGCAAGCTGGAAGCTTATCCCACGTCGGCAAGCTGAAGCTTTTACCGGATGGCAAGCTGGAAGCTTACCCCACTAGAAGCCGCGTTGGAGGCCGGCGGTGATGTCGAGGTCGAGGGGGGCGAACTGGCCGCGACGGATTTTTTCCAGCGCGATCGCTCCCATCACGGCGTTGTCGGTGCACAGGTTCATCGGGGCGATCACCAGATCGAATCCGTTTTTTTCCGCGGCCGTTTGCAGGCCCGTGCGGAGGACCGGATTCGCCGCGACTCCGCCGCCGACGATCAGGTGCCCGGCGTCGTACGCTTTGACCGCGCGGACGGATTTGGCGACCAACACGTCCACGACGGCGGCCTGAAACGAGGCACAGATATCGGCTTTGGCTTGATCGCTGAGCTGGATATTTGAAAAATCCTTCACGCCGGGCGGGGCGATGCTGTAGCGGACCGCGGTTTTTAGCCCGCTAAAACTGAAGCGGTACCCGGGTTCTTTGAGCATCGATCGCGGGTAGGCGTGTGCCTTCGGATCCCCCTGGGCGGCCAGGCGCGAGACCGCCGGGCCGCCGGGAAAGCCGAGATTGAGCATCGCGCCGACTTTGTCGAACGCCTCCCCGGCCGCATCGTCGATCGTTCCGCCCAGGTATTCCAGGTCCAGCGGGCTGGTGCAGTGATACAGGCTGGTGTGTCCGCCACTGACGACCAGCCCGATACAGGGATAGACGGACACATCGGACGCCATTTGACAGGCGTACAAGTGGGCGTGCAGGTGATTGATCGCCACCAACGGCTTTTTCCAGGCCACGGCCAGAGTTTTCGCGGCGACGACCCCGACCAGCAGCGATCCGGCCAACCCGGGTCGGTCGGCGACGGCGATCGCGTCCAAATCGGCCCCTCGGACCCCCGCTTTTTGCAGCGCGGTGTCGATCACGGGCAAAATTCGCTCGACGTGGGCCCGGGCGGCGACTTCGGGGACCACGCCGCCGAACCGTTCGTGCAGGGTTTCCTGGGTGGCGACGCAATCGCCGAGCACGTTGCCGTCGTCGGAAATCACCGCCGCAGCGGTCTCGTCACAGGTCGATTCGATGGTCAAAATGGGCATCGCCAAATCTTACTGCTGATCAGCCCTTGACACCAACCGGTAGGGCACGATACTTGCACGCTTCCAAATACGGCAAACAACGGATAAACGCCAGAACGACGACTCTATGCCCACCATCAATCAACTCGTCCGCAAGCGACGCAAACTGAAAAAACGCCAAAGTAAGTCTCCCGTCCTGGAGAAATGCCCGCAGAAGCAGGGCGTTTGTCTGCAGGTTCGTACAATGACCCCCAAGAAGCCGAACTCGGCACTTCGAAAGATTTCGCGGGTCAAGTTGAGCAACGGCAAAGAAGTCACCGTTTACATTCCCGGCGAAGGTCACAACCTGCAGGAGCACTCGATCGTGCTCGTTCGCGGTGGCCGGATCCGTGACTTGCCCGGTGTTCGCTACCAGGTCGTTCGCGGCAGCCGTGACGCGTTGGGCGTCGAAGGCCGTAAGCGATCTCGCAGCCGTTACGGTGCCAAGAAATAGCATCGGCCGCTCGGCCGCTTGTAACACGCATTATTCAGAACGAACATCACTCGACATTTGAAAGTTTGAAATGGGACGGATCACCGCAAGTAAGAAACAGCTCAAGGGCGACCCACGCCACAATTCGATGCTGGCTGGCAAGTTCATCAATTGCTTGATGCTGGACGGAAAGAAGACCGTCGCCCAGAAAGTCTTCTACGATGCGTTGGCGGAAATCGCTCGACGTGGCGAGACCGAAGGCGAAGAGCCGATCGAAGTCTTCGAAGCCGCTCTGGAAAACATCAAGCCGTACATCGAAGTTCGCAGCAAGCGAGTCGGTGGTGCCAGCTACCAGGTCCCGATGCAAGTCAATCGTGCCCGTCAACAAAGCTTGGCGATTCGCTGGTTGCTTGAAGCGGTCCGCAGCAAGAAGGGGCGTCCGATGCACCTGAAGCTGGCCGACGAAATCATGGCCGGATACAAAAAGGAAGGCGTCGCGTACACCAAACGCGAAAACACGCACCGCATGGCCGACGCCAACAAAGCGTTCGCACACTTTGCGTGGTGATCGGTTTTCCGATCACTTCCCAAAACCGACAACGCAATCAAATTTTTCAAACCGCGACACGGCCACCATGCCGTGATCGCGGTTTTTTGTTCCCCACGGATCCAGCCCAGCGTCTCGGATCGAGCCCGGCGCCCTCCGATCCGGCCATCTGCTCCGGATCCGACCCGGTGCGGTCTAGCGGAAATCGTTAAGACGTTAGAAAATCCTTCGCATCGACGTTGCCCTTGGCGGACGTCCGCTACCACTTCCCCTCGCCCCGATCAATCATGTCTGCCGACATCAATTTACTGCGCAACATTGGAATCATCGCTCATATCGATGCCGGTAAAACGACGGTCACCGAACGCATGCTGTACCTCAGCGGTGCAAAGCACCGCGTCGGGCGCGTCGACCACGGGACGACCGACACCGATGACGACCCCGAAGAACAGGAACGCGGGATCACGATCTTTAGCGCCTGTGTGAAGTATCGTTGGGACAAGTACCACATCAACTTGCTCGACACGCCCGGGCACGTCGACTTTACCGCCGAAGTGGAACGATGCTTGCGCGTGCTGGACGGCGCGGTCGTCGTGTTTTCGGCTCGGGAAGGCGTCGAGGCGCAAAGTGAAACGGTGTGGCGCCAAGCGGATCGCTACAACGTGCCGCGAATCGTGTTCATCAACAAGATGGATCGCGAAGGCGCCGATTTCGATTCCGTCTTCAACGACATCGGCCCCCGGCTGGGAGGCCGACCGGTTGCGGTCGAACTGCCCGTCGGCCAAGGGCCGACGCACGTCAATAACCCGTTCCGCGGGGTGATCGATCTGGTCGACCTGAAGTTTCTGCAATTCGACCCCGAGACCGAAGGCAAGGAGGTCAGGCAAACGGATATCCCCGACGAGTTGATGGACGACGCATTGCTGTGGCGCGAACAGCTATTGGAAACGGTTTGCGAGATCGATGAAGACGCGATGGCGTTGGTGATGGAGGACCAAGAGGTCCCCGTCGACGTGATCCGCAAAGCGTTGCGCAAGGGCTGTATCGAGCAAACGATCCAGCCCGTGCTGTGCGGGTCGGCGCTGCACGGCATCGGCGTCCAACCGCTGATGACCGCCGTCGGACACTATTTGCCCAGCCCGCTCGATCGCCCGCCGGTCGAGGGTTTCAACCCGAAAAAGCCGGACCAGCAACTGATCCGAAAGCCGGACCCGACCGAGCCGTTTAGCGCATTGGTGTTCAAAATTCTGCCGGCCAAGACGGGCGACAATTATTGGATTCGAATTTACAGCGGACAACTGAAACAGAACTCACGGGTCTATTGCCCCAACCGTGACAAGAAAGAAAACGTCGCCCAGTTGTGGCAGATCCACGCGTCCAAAAAAGAACGCGACGGGCAAACCGAAACGCTGGCCGCCGGCGACATCTGCTGCGTCATCGGCCCCCGGTTTGCCATCACGGGCGACACCCTGTGCGACACCCAGAACCAGATCGAATTGCCCAGCATCACGTTCGCCGACACGGTGTTGTCGATGGCGATCGAACCGGAAAACACGGGAGACCGCAAGAAGCTGGATGACACCCTGGACATGCTGCGTCGCCAAGACCCGACGTTTCGCGCGGTCGACAACGAGGAACTGGGGCAGACGATCATCAGCGGCATGGGCGAGCTGCACCTGGAAGTGATCCAGCACCGGCTGACTCGCGACTTCGGATTGAACGTCAAATTCTACAAGCCGCGGGTCAACTACCGCGAAACGATCGGCGGCACGGCCGACGTCATCGGCGTCTGCAACCGCCAGATGGGCGCGACGCAGATGTTTGCCCGATTGAGTGTCCGGGTGTCGCCACTGGAAGACAGCTCGGCGACGCCGATCGTGTTCGATCGCTTGCCGCCGGACACGCTGCTGCAAGGCGATGTGCGGCACGCCGCGATTCAAGAGCTTCGCGACCGCGCCGAGGGCGGTGGTGTGCTGGCTGGTTTTCCGCTGTCGGGAATCAAGCTGGAAGCCTATGACGCCGAAGTCAGCGAAGAAGGTGGCATCGAAGAGGTGGCGTTTCGAATCGCCGCCGGCGACGCCTTTGACAAGGCACTTGAAAAAGCCGGCCCCGTGCTGCTGGAACCGATCATGAAGGTGGAAGTCACGACGCCGGAAGACTACATGGGCGAATTGGTCGGCGACTTGCAACAACGCCGCGCCTTGATCGCCGCCACCGAAACACGCGGCGCGATGACGGTGATCACCGCCCATGCGCCGCTGAAAGAGCTGTTCGGCTATTCGAGCGCCGTCCGCAGCCTCAGCCAAGGCCGCGCCGGAAGCAGCATGGAACCGCTCGGCTACCAACCGGCCCCCAAAGAAGACGCGCACAGTTTCCAGTTTTGATGGTGGCCGGATCTCTGAAGGTGATAGCGGCACGGCGCGCGCCGTTCGGTTTCAGGGTTGGAAACGCGTTGAAAGACCGGAGGGCTCGCGCCCTGCCGCTAACAATCACAATTCGTATGGTGCCGACGGAGAGCGCCAGCGAGCCGGGTATCCCGAAGGGATTCCTGCGAGTAGCCGGAGGTCAGCGCAGCGCCACCTCCGGGAAGGATGCTCTCGCAAATCCCCTCGACCCCGGACGGGTTCGCAGCGCATCAATCTGCGGGCGGAGGGGCAGTCCGCGTTTCTGAAAGAGTAGACCGTGGCGGTTGCGTGCGCGGGTGGCGGACCGGGCGCGAGGGCTCGTACGCAAATTGCTTCGACACCCTTCGGGGTCGCGACACGCTGGTGGCCGAATGCCCGGAGGTGTCGCTGCGCTCACCTCCGGCTAATGGCTTTGACCCCGTCCGGGGTCATGCCACCGGCATCGGCACAGAAGGTGATAACGGCACGGCGCGAGTCGTCCGGTTTCAGGATTGGAAACGCGTTGACGGGCCGGAGGGCTCACGCCCGGCCGCTTACGCGTCGCGGCTCACAAAAACGGCAATCAATTGTCGTTGTCACGCGTCAGGTGGCCGCTGCGGGCGATCGCCAGCAGCAACCACAACATCACCGAGATGCTTCCGACCATGCCGACCAGCCCGAACAGGCTGATCGGTTCCAGCGTGGTGACGTACAGCGGAATGGAGATCAGCGGCGAGACCTTTTGCGCGAGCAACAGCGACGATCCGAGAAACACGGCGCTGGCCATCACGCCGAGGACCAGTCGATTGACGGACGGTCCCAATCGCTGATGCTCCAGTGTGAACCGCGTTTCGCCACGGCGAAGCATCTGCATCAACGAAACCAGTTCGTCGGGCGCCGATTCGAGAAAGCTTTCCGCTTCCAAATAAATGCGACGGGCCTGGCGGAAACGACGCTGGGGGCTTAGACGGCGAAGCATCGTCTTGTGCGCAAGCGATCGAATCACTTTCAGCGAGTCAAAACTGGCGCCCAATTCGCTCAGGGTGCCTTCGAGCGAGATCAACATCTTCAGCAGCAAGGCCGATTGGTTGGGCAACTTGATCGAATGCTTGTGCAGCAGTTCGGTCAGCGCGGTCAGCGCCCCGGCCAGATCGAATTCGTCCATCGATTGCTGGCCATAAGTGCCGATAAAATCGGCGACGTCGATCGACAGCGCGGACTCGTCGAGGGTGGGAGGCGTTTCACCGACGCGGCGGATCAGCCGGGTCAAGCGATTTTGATCGCCGCCTGAAATGGCGACCAACATGTCTTCGATGTTCTCTCGCAACCGCTCATCGATCCGGCCGGTCATCCCGAAATCCAAGATCCCCAGCCGGCCATCCTCGAGCAAAAACAGGTTGTCGGTGTGGGGATCGGCGTGAAACAGGCCTTCTTCAAAGATCATCGCCAGATAGACATCGGCGATCGCATGCCCGATCGTTTCGCAGCGATCAGCGTCCAGGGTGATCTTGGACAACTGCTCGCGCCGACCGTTGTCGCGCGACGGCTTGGTCGCGGCGCCGTTGCCTTGGGAGGTCGATTCCCCGGTGCGCTTCGATGTGGTGCGCTTCGATGTGGCGCCGGTCGAATTGGCGCCAGTCGGTGCGGTCGATGCGGGCGAGCGTTCCGAATCACGCAAGCATTCGGCCAGGGATCGCCCCATCAGTTCGTCCATGACCAAGACGCGGCGGGTGCACAGCGGGGCGACCGGATTGGGCACGACGACGTCGGCGCTGTGTTTGGCGATCCAGGCGGAAAAGTGCTCCAACGATTGCCGCTCCCGGCTGAAATCCAGCTCGCGGGTGATGATCGGGGCGAGCTGGCGAACGACATCGCCCGGTCGCCAGGCCGCCACGGTTTCGACCCGTTCGGCCAGCACCGCCAATCCGCTCAAGACCTCGATGTCCTGCTTGACCGTTTTTTCGATTCCCGCCCGCTGGACCTTCAAAACCACCCGCCGCCCGTCGTTGAGCACCGCGCGGTGGACCTGGCCGATCGAGGCACTGGCCAGCGGCTGGGCATCGATGCTGGCGAAGTGGGATTCGTAATGGTCGCCCAATTCGCCGGCGAGCGTTTTCCGCACCTTCGCGATGTCGTCGGGCCGGACATTGGCCCGCAACCCCTTCAATTCTTCACTCAGGGCGATGCCGACCAGATCGGGGCGTGCGGCGAGGATTTGGCCGAGTTTGATGAACGTGGGACCGAGGTCCGTCAGCGCCATCCGCACCCGTTGTTCCCGCGTGTACTCAGCCAACGGTGTGCCACGATGGTCCTTGAACCAGCCCTGGAAGGGGAGCCGCCGGTGCTGGCTGAGCCAATCGGCCAAGCCATAGCGGCGCAGCACGGCCAGGATCTCGCGCCAGCGGCGCAGATTCCGGTAAAGCTGGGGGATGGCGGTGATTTTCATGCGAAAAGAATCAAGAGAGCGGTCGTCGGGCCATTGTAGCTGGGGGGAAGAAATTCAAGCCGTTGGCCGGTGTGGCAAAAAGAATTAGACAAAGAAACCAAACGAATTGATCAGTTAAACTGGTGGTCAGCCTTCGCCGCCGCTCCAGTTCCAGCTCGACTTTCCCGCGATTTGTTTCTTATGACCGAAGCCCCACCCGTCGTCGACCCGTCTGCCCACGCAGGAGCCACGGCCGGCAGTGCCGGCGAAGTCGCCAATGTCGCGGCGGTCTCCGAATTCGCCAAACGGGTGATCGCCAATGTCGAGCACGCGATCGTCGGCAAGCGAAAGCAACTGGTGCTGTCCCTGGTCGCCTGGTTCAGCGGCGGCCACCTGTTGCTCGAAGACGTGCCGGGTGTGGCCAAGACGATGCTGGCACGGGCGTTGGCCAAAAGCATTGGCTGCAAGTTCAAACGGGTCCAGTGCACGCCGGACTTGTTGCCGACCGACGTGACGGGGACGTCGATTTTCAACCAGAAAGAAGCCGAGTTTGAGTTTCGTGCCGGACCGGTCTTCACCCAGATTTTGCTGGCCGACGAAATCAACCGCGCGACGCCGCGAACCCAGGCCTCGCTGCTGGAGGCGATGGCCGAGGGTTGTGTCACCGTCGACGGCACCACGCATGTTCTGGAAAAACCATTTCTGGTGATCGCGACCCAAAACCCGGTCGATCACGAAGGCACGTTCCCGCTGCCCGAGGCACAACTGGATCGGTTTCTGATGCGTTTCAGTTTGGGCTATCCGTCGATGGAGGAAGAGATGCGGATGCTGGAACTGCTGCAGCACACGCATCCGATCGACCGTTTGCCGGCCGTCGCGACGGCCAAAGAATTGATCGCGGCGCAAGCGGAGATTCGCAAGGTCCACGTCGATCCGCGGGTGCGGCAGTACTTTTTGCAGATCATCGAGCAGACGCGCCGTCACAATGATTTGGCACTCGGCGGCAGCCCGCGGGCGACGATCGCGTTGTTTCGTTGCGGCCAGGCGATGGCGGCGATTCGGGGGCGTGGATTTGTCACGCCCGATGATATCAAACGCGTGCTCTCCCCGGTGATGAATCACCGCCTGATCCTGCGGCCGGAAAGTCGGCTTCGCAAAGTCACCACGGAAAGCGTGCTGCAGGAGATCGTCAGCGAAATCGCCGTGCCGACGGTGCAGGCGTAACGGACAACGCCCATTGCCGCTTAGCCTGGGGCTGAAGGTGTGAGCGGAACGGCGTGAAAGACCGGAGGGCTCGCGCCCTGCCGCTAAGCAACGCTCGGAAAATAAGTGAGATAGGCTTCCAGCCTGTCGACGCTGGAATGACAGGCTGGAAGCCTATCCCACTGCTAGATCCGACACTTATTTTCCGTGCGCCGCTAACACGAACACCCCCTTTGGTGCCAACGAACGTGGTATTGGGACAACGCCGTCCGGTGGGCGGCGTGTGGGCTGGTCAGGAGGGGGCCGCGGACCCTAGGCTGTAGGCCGATTTCGTCCACATCGCCATCTCTGGCAGCGGGGTGCAGGGTGCTTGAAGACAGGGTGCTTGAAAACGTCGTCAAATCCGTCGAATCGATCAACGGGGTTCAGGATCCGGGTGAAGTCCCGTTGGTCATCCATTCGGCGGTCCGGGGGCCGATCGCGGAAATGAGTTTTCTGCGTCGTTCGTTGTTGTTTGCGGAATTATCGATGATTTCCTACAACGACGACGCCGAGGCCCGGGCGGCGGCGGCAATCGCCGGGTTTGACGACGTGACCTTTTTCGATCGGGATGGATCCCAAGCGTATCGTTTCCGCAACGGCCACGATTGCGTGATCGCGTGCCGGGGCACCGAACCGAACGAATGGAACGACATCCGCGCCGATGCCAACGCGGCCAGCGTGCTTGCCGAGACGGTCGGACGGGTGCACCGCGGATTCAAGACCGAAGTCGACGATCTATGGCCGATGGTCGAAACGGCGCTACTGGACAACGAGCACTCGCTTTATTTCTGTGGACATTCGCTCGGCGGGGCGATGGCAACCATCTGTGCCGGTCGCTGCCATCTGTCGCACATCCCCAGCAACCCGATGGAGCTGTTTACGTTCGGTAGCCCACGGGTGGGTGACAAGCGTTACATCAACTACGTTAAACTGGACCACTACCGCTTCGTCCACAACAACGACATCGTCACGCGAGTGCCGCCTTCGTTTTTGGGTTACCGACACAGCGGCAGCGAAGTCTACTTTGATCGAAATGGCCGCATCCGCAAACTCGGGCGTGTCTCCAAACGTCGTGACAAGTGGCACGGATTTCTCCGCGGGCTGCGACGGTGGAAAATCGATCACTTCGCGGATCATTCGATCCACCAATACATCGATTCGATTGTGGCGGCCGTTCGTGACGAAGAACAACGGCTCCGATCGGGCGGTCTGGCAAAACCCGCCTCCGCCTACGCCGACACGGACGAATGAGTACGATTCCTAATGGCCAACCTGGCACGGCACCAACACGAAAGATGAGTCCCACGAAAGACGCGATGACGAACTCCGACGAAAATGACGCGTTGCGATCGACGCACGTTGAAATCGAAGGCGTTCGATTAAAACTGGCCAAGCCCTATGTCGATCCCGGCCGCTGGATCGGCCAAGCGGAGATCTTGCAGCAACTGTTGGCGTGCTGGATTTCCCTCGACGAAGCCGATTTGCCGCTGACGCCACGGTTGGTCGGGGCGCCGGGCGTGGGCAAGACCCAACTGGCGATCGCGGCGGCCAAAGCACAAGGGCGGCCGCTGTACATCTATCAGTGCACCGCCGACACGCGCCCCGAAGATCTGTTGGTCACCCCGGTGCTCAGCCAAAACGGCGAGATCGCCTACCACGCGTCCCCGTTGGTCACGGCGATGGTCCGTGGCGGCGTGTGCGTGCTGGACGAAGGCAACCGGATGAACGAAAAATCATGGGCATCCCTGGCACCGTTGTTCGACAACCGACGCTACGTCGAATCGATCGTCGCGGGGATCACGATCGACGCGCACAGCGAATTCCGCGCCGCGGTGACGATGAACCAAGACGAGTCGACGTTCGAGATTCCCGATTACATCATGAGCCGATTGCAGCCCACGTTGCCGGTCGGATTTCCCAACAAGCAGGACGAAATGGCGATCCTGCAATACCACCTGCCCTTTGCCGAAGCGGAGATGTTGGCGATGACGGTGGAATTTCTGCAACGCTCGCATCAATTGAAACTGGAATTCTCACCGCGCGACGGAATCAATTTGCTTCGTTACGCCCTGAAACGCATCTCGCAGAATCCGGATCACCCGGTCAGCCGAGATGTCGCTTGGCAGGAAGCGCTCAAGAGTTGCTTGGGCGATGAAGCGTTTGATCTGGAGCAACTGTCGCAGCGGAAGAGTCGAACCCTGGGCGGTGACGCCGTGCCGTTGGGGCTGGCCGATCTGTTCTTTGACCCCGACGATCCCATGCACCCGGATCGTGAAGACGATGAAGAGGATGAAGATTTCAATGTCTAGTTCGCCTGTCAAGGAAGCCGCTGCGGAACGCATCGAAACCTCGCCGTCGACGATGCAGCGGATCGTTGCGGTCATCGATATCGGAGCCACCGCGATGCGAATGGCCGTCGCGGAGATCCATGACGGCGCCAAGGTTCGCGTGCTGGACCAGTTGGTGCAGCCGGTGCAATTGGGAAAGGAAGCGTTTGAGACGCGTCGACTGTCGCGAAAAAGCACCGAACGTGTCGTTTCCGTCCTGTCCCAATACCAGCGTGTTCTGCGTGAATACGGCATCGAAGGAACATCGGACATTCGCGTGGTGGGGACCAGCGCCGTCCGCGAAGCCTCCAACCGGCTCGCCTTCGCCGATCGCGTCTACACCGCGACCGGGCTGCACGTCGAACCGATCGACGAAGCGGAAGTCAATCGGATCACGTACATGGGCATCACGCCCCAGTTACTGGCCAACGCCGAGCTTTCCAACGGCAAGGCGATGGTGTTGGAGGTCGGTGGCGGCAGCACGGAAGTCCTGATCGTGCGGAGCGGCAACGTGCTGGCCAGCAACTCCTTTCGACTCGGGTCGCTACGGATGTTGCAGGCGATCGATCTGGCCCGCGCCGGGGTCGATCGTCGCCGCGCCCTGCTGGAAAATCACATCAACCGGACGCTGAACCAGTTGAACGAATTTGTCCGCGGCGATTCACAATTGAATTTGGTGGCCGTCGGCGGCGACATCCGATTGGCCACGCGGCTGATCGTCGATGACTGGCAACCCGGTGAATTGGCCGTCCTGCCGACCAAATCGCTGGCCGAATTGACCGACACCGTCTTGAAGATGGGCGATGACGAAATCGTCAAACGGTTCGACGCCTCGTTCATCGAAGCCGAAACGATGGGCCCCGCGTTGCTGGCCTATTCGATGTTGGCCAAACAATTTCATCTGGAACACGTCTACGTCAGCGACACCAATCTGCGCGAAGGACTGCTCAAAGACATCGCGGTCGGCGGAAGCTGGACGGCCGAGTTTCGCAACCAGATCGTGCGGTCGGCGTTGTCGCTGGGACGGCGATTCCATTTCGACGAGATGCACGCCCGCAGCGTCGCCGAATTGGCGCGAAAACTGTTCGACCAGCTTCGATCGGAACATATGCTGGACAACCGCCATGAGGTGATCCTGCACGTCGCGGCGCTCCTGCACGAAATCGGCATGCAGATCAACGTCCGCAGCCACCACAAGCACTCCCTGTACATCATCAAATACAGCGAACTGTTTGGACTTTCCAGAAGCGAGCTGTTACAGGTCGGGTTGATCGCGCGTTACTATCGTCGGGCCCCACCGCAACCGTCACACACCGATTACATGTCCCTGGACCGCGAGACGCGGGTGATTGTCAACAAACTGGCTTCGATCCTTCGGCTGGCAACGGCCCTCGATGACACGCGGACCAGTCGCATTCGCGAGATCGAATGCCAGACCGATGGGAAACGCTTGATGATCCACGTCCCGGGCGTTCGGGACGTTTCGTTGGAACAGATTGCGATGAAACAACAAGCCGGTCTGTTCCGTGACGTGTTCGGCTTGTCCGTCATGCTGCGGGCCGGAGAGACGTAAGTCTCAGCTGCCGCAACCGCAGCTGCACGCACAGGTTTGCTGAACCGTCTTCATGACGGTGCAGGGGACCTGTTTTTCGACCGTGTAGGGAACCTTGACGGTGCAGGTGCGGGTTTCTTCGACGTTCACGGTTTCCGGCACGCAAGCGGTGACCATCTTGGTCTTCTTGCGATATTCCATCGTCTTGTAGGGATGCTTGATGGTCTTGGTTTCCGTCTTGGTGAAGTACTCTTTCACCTTGCGCGTTTTCTTGATCGGCACAGAGATGCAGACTTCGCAGGTGTAGGGTTCTTCGACACAGACTTCCTTCATCACCGTGACTTCTTTGCTGACTTCGACCGGGTTGGGGCACCAGACTTTCTTTTCGGTGCACTTGCATCCGCCGCAGGAATCGGTGGCCACCATTTGCACTTCCCAATGCCCCTGGTCTTCGATGCAGGTTTGGGTTTCGGTCACGGGCACGCACTCGGTCCGCTTGCGAATCTTCGTGACGGTGTCCTTTCCGGGAACCATGATCGTGTATTCTTGATCGACCCAACGGAACTTGGGCGTTTTGACTTCGATGACTTGCTCGTCCACTTTGTCGACACAGACCAGCGCGTTGTACTCGTAGGGCACTTGTTTTTCGACCGTGATCGTCTTGGGAACCAGCACGGTTTCGACGCGTTGTTCTTCGCGATAACAGGTTTGCGTGACGGTCTTCATCACGGTGCAGGGCACTTGGACCGTTTTGGTGCAGACACCGGTCCCCTTGCATTTGGCACAATCGTCACAGGCGTTTGCGGTTCCGACCAGTAAGGCGGTTGCGGCGACCAGTCCGCCCCAGAATTTTGCGGCTAACATTTCGGTTGAACTCCCCCGAGTCTTCGATCTTGTGGATTCAATGCCGCACCCGGATACGTTGGATTGTGCGGATTCGAAGTAAACCTAGGTCGACCGTGGGGGGAGTCAAATCAACAATGTTGACTTTTGGCAACATTGTTGCGATTGGTCACAGCGTGCCGATTCCCAACAACAGGTCGTCCAGGAAACGCTCTTCATCGTCGGCGTCGGCAAAGACACTGTCAACGGCCGGGATCCAGTCGGACGCCGCACCCGCCTCGCCTTCGCCGCTGGAATAATCGCTTTTGGCGATTTGGTTGATCACCATCAGCGCATCCGACGGTTCAATCACACCGTTTCCGTTGACGTCCTTGCTGCGGTCGGCCTCGCTCAGGACTTGCTCGCCCGATGCGGTGCTGTTTTGAGTCCGGGCGATATGGTTGATGATGATCAAGGCGTCTCTGGCCGAGGCAACGCCGTCCTGATTGACATCCGCAGCAGCAAACGTTTGGGGCTGGGGTGGCGGCTGCGTCATGTTGGTGGTGGCGACCAACGACGGAATCTGGCTGGGTTCGGTCACCAGCAACAACGGGGCCGGATTGGTTCGGACGGGAACAAAGGGCAACAAGAACGGGTTGTTGGGGTCGGAGAAATTCACCGAACCCTGCGGGATGATCACCCCGCGAAGCCACGTCAGGACATCCTTGATGCCACCGCCGTCTTCAAACGCCTCGCAGCTGCTAAACGTATCGACACCGAGCTGAACACAGATGTCACCGGGGCTGAGATTGTCTTCGCTGCCCCCGTTGAGCAGCTCGCCGTCGGTGATGAACGCGGCGTCGCTGCCGAAGTCCTGGTCACTGATCAGCACATCGTTTCCGGAGTTGCCGAACAGGAAATCGACCCCCGGACCGCCGGTCAGCAAGTCTTGATTGAATCCGCCATAAAGCGTGTCGTTGCCGGCGCCACCGTTGAGTGTTCCCAGCGTCGACGTTTGAGTTGAGATCTGGTCATCGCCGCCGTTTCCGTCAATCCGGACCAATTCGACGTTGGCGATTCCGAACGGTTCCAGTTGTGCGTCGCCGGATGGAGCGACGGTGATCAAGTCCGCATCGCTGCCACCGATGACTTCGAATTTGTCGGTTCCGTTGCCGCCGTCAAAGGTCAACAGCTGCGCGGTCGCGGTGATCTCGATCGGGATGTCACTGGTGACGGTGAAAATGTCATCTTGCGTACCGGTGACAACATCGACCGATTCGATGCCCAGTGTTTCGAACACTTCATTGCCCGTGGTGGCTCGGGGTGTGCCGGGCGTCGTGGTTGCCAAGACGCCTTGAGAGGCCGCGGTGATGACGTACCGCAAATCCAGAGACTCGGTGGCGCTGCCGGCCAGCAGGTTGACGCGGTCACCGGTGGCGATGCCGGATTCGCTATCCTGCACCGGGAATCCGCCGACGTTGGTCACGCCTTGGGTCACCGTACTGCCGCCCAGCGAGTTGTCTCCACCGTCCAGGAACAACTGACGGGTCGCTGCGACCGCATCGCTGCCCAGCGGGTCGTTGTTGATTCGCCCAAGGTAGCCGGCCGTATCGGCACCGGACGCGTTCAGATTGATCGTGTCATCGCCCATGTCTCCATTCAAGTCAACGATCGTGTTCAGGAAGACTTCGTTGACGTTGAGCGTGTCGTCGCCGCTGCCGGCCGCAACATTCACGACCGCGAATCCGGTGCGAACCGGCGCGGCGGTTTCGACCAACAAGTCGACGCTGTCGATGTCGTCCCCGGAATTCACTTGCAACCCGGCCTGGTCACCAAGCGATTCGATGGAAACCGCATCGGAGCCCGCTGCGGTATCGACCACCGTGACGCTTGTGTCGCCGGTCGAAGCGACACTCACGGTATCACCATTGTCGTCGGTCGAAATCTGGCTGATCGAACCCGCCCCGGTCGTTGTGATCGTCACCGTGTCGGAGCCGACATAGCTGGTCAGATTGAATGACGTGGCATCGGCCGTCGAGACGACGGCGACGGTGGCGTCACCCTGAGTGGTTCGCAGATTCAATGTCTCGGTCGTTTCGTAAGCGACATTGCCACCGCCGGATCGCTCGACGGAAGTCGCTGTGACCGTGTAGCTGTGAGCCCCCGCGGAGAGTTGGTCAGAGACGTTCAGCGTGTCACCGGTGTCGACGGTGGCGGTTCGCGTCACGTCCGATCCGATCGTTTGCCGACCCGTCACCGACTCACTGATCGAAGGCCCGTCGTGGCCTTCGCCAAACACGCAGATGTCACCCAAGATGCCATCCAAATCGCCGTTCAAATTCCCATTCGGCGTGCCGAGCGAACCGTCGGCGGTGGAAGTGATGTTGACGGTGTCGTTGTCACTGCCCCCGTTGACGACCACCACGCTGTCGGCGGCAGTTGCACGGATGTTGGTGATGTCGTCGCCAGCACCGAGCGAGATGGCGGTCGCTGAAGTGGCACCGGTGCCGAGCAGTGTCACCGTGTCGTCGCCGCTGCCCGCATCGATCGCCAATCCACTTTCGGCACCGGTGGTGGTGACCGTCACCTCGTCATCGCCGTCACCGGTCGTCACCCGTGTGACGCTGGCATCGACGACACCCGGTGTTCCCGTCGTTCCGGTGCTATCAATGGTCACGCTGTCGTTGTCGATTCCCGAATCGATCAGCAGCACACTTTCAAGGCCCGTCGTCATGACGTCGATCGTGTCCGCACCGCCGTCGGTGTTGACCGTCGTCCGAGTCCGGTCACCGGTCGTGGTGATCGTGACGTCGTCGGCTGCAGAACCGGTTTCCAGGTTCAGCGTTTCGATCGTGTCGTAAATCAGCGGCACGGTGAAAGCAGTCGACGTCAACGTCGTTGCGTCGAGGGTGTAGGTGTTGGCCGCAGCGCTGCCTTCGTTGCTGATGTTCAGCTCGTCACCCAGGTCGTAACTCTGCTCGACCGTGATCGTTTTGGCAGTCACCGTTTCAGTGACTCCGGGGCTGACCGCGGCGGGATCTTCACCGTAGACGCAAATGTCCCCGAAGATCCCGTCCAGCACGCCCGTCGGATTGCCCCGCATCACGGCGCGATCGGCGCTGCGTGTGCCCGCGGCGTCGGAGGAAATATTGATCGTGTCGACGTCTGCACCGGCGAAGATGTCGGTGGCGCTGCCCGTCGCGGTGCCGCGTACGTTGATGACGTCGGAGCCCGTGTCAGTGTCAATCAAGGTTGCCGAGTCGGCACCGGTGTTGATCAACGTGACCACGTCGGCACCGCTGCCCGCATCGATCGCCAATCCGCTTTCGGCACCGGTGGTGGTGACCGTCACGTCGTCGTCGCCGTCCCCCGTGGTCACCCGTGTGACACTGGCGTCGACGACACCCGGTGTTCCCGTCGTTCCCGTGTTCTGGATCGTCACGCTATCGTTGTCGATTCCCGAATCGATAGAAAGCACACTTTCAAGGCCCGTCGTCATGACGTCAATCGTGTCGATGCCGCCGTCGGTGTTGACCGTCGTCCGCGTTCGGTCACCGGTCGTGGTGATTGTGACGTCGTCGGCTGCAGAACCGGTTTCCAGGTTCAGCGTTTCGATCGTGTCGTAAATCAGCGGGGCGGTGAAAGCAGTCGACGTCAACGTCGTTGCGTCGAGGGTGTATGTGTTGGCCGCCGCGCTGCCTTCGTTGCTGATGTTCAGCTCGTCACCCAGGTCGTAACTCTGCTCGACCGTGATCGTTTTGGCAGTCACCGTTTCAGTGACTCCGGGGCTGACCGCGGCGGGATCTTCACCGTAGACGCAAATGTCCCCCAGAATCCCGTCCAGCACGCCCGCCGGATTGCCCCGCATCACGGCGCGATCGGCGCTGCGTGTGCCCGCGGCGTCGGAGGAAATGTTGATCGTGTCGACGTCTGCACCGGCGAAGATGTCGGTGGCGCTGCCCGTCGCGGTGGCACGTACGTTGATGACGTCAGAGCCCGTGTCGGTGTCGATGACGGTTGCCGAGTCGGCACCGGTGTTGATCAGCGTGACGACGTCGTCGCCGCTGCCCGCTTCGATCGCCAATCCGCTTTCGGCACCGGTCGTGGTGACCGTCACATCGTCGTCGCCGTCCCCCGTGGTCACCTGTGTGACGCTGGCGTCGACGACACCCGGTGTTCCCGTCGTCCCCGTGTTTTCGATCGTCACGCTATCGTTGTCGATTCCCGAATCGATCAGTAGCACGCTCTCAAGGCCGGTCGTCGTGACGTCAATCGTGTCGATGCCGCTGTAGGTGTTGACCGTCGTCCGAGTCCGGTCACCGGTCGTGGTGATCGTGACGTCGTCGGCCGCAGAACCGGTTTCCAGGTTCAGCGTTTCGATCGTGTCGTAAATCAGCGGGGCGGCCAATGCAGTCGACGTCAACGTCGTTGCGTCGAGGGTGTAGGTGTTGGCCGCGGCGCTGCCTTCGCTGCTGATGTTCAGCTCGTCACCCAGATCGTAACTCTGCTCGACCGTGATCGTTTTGGCAGTCACCGTTTCGGTGACTCCGGGGCTGACCACGGCGGGGTCTTCACCGTAGACGCAAATCGCGCCCAAAATGCCGTCCAGCACGCCCGCCGGATTACCCCGCATCACGGCGCGATCGGCGCTGCGTGTGCCAGCGGCGTCGGAGGAAACGTTGATCGTGTCGACGTCTGCACCGGCAAAGATGTCGGTGGCGCTGCCCGTCGCGGTGCCGCGTACGTTGATGACGTCGGAGCCCGTGTCGGTGTCGATGACGGTTGCCGAGTCGGCACCGGTGTTGATCAGCGTGACGACGTCGTCGCCGCTGCCCGCATCGATCGCCAAACCGCTTGCGGCACCGGTCGACGTAACGACCAGATCATCGTCCTGATCGCCGCTGGCGACTCGCGTGACGCTGCCGGCACCCGTGTTGGTGATGGAAACGGAATCGGCACCGCCGAGCGTGTTGATCGAAACGATGCCTCCGGCGCCCGTGCTGGTGATCGTCACGGTATCGTCACCGTCGCCGGAATCCACCGACGTGGAGCCTGCGGCGAGGGTACTGGTGATGGCGACGATGTCGTTGTCGCTGCCCGTTTCTAGCGACACCGATTCGACACCGGCGTAAGTCAGGCTGCCGGCCAATCCGGTGGAGGCCAAGGTGGAGTCGGTCAACGTGTAGGTTTCCGCCGTCACGCTGGAACTGTCGGAAACATTGAGTTGGTCGCCGATCGGGAGGGTCAGGTCAACCGTGGTGGTCTTTGCCGTGACGCTGTCGCTGGTCGTCGGTGCAGCATCGTGCGCGTCACCGCCGACGACGACGGCACCGAGAATTCCGTCCAACGAGGTTAAACCGACGTTGAAAGTGTCGTTGCCGACGCCGCCGTTCAAATTAGCCGTCCGCATCGCCGGAACCCTGGCGATGTTGATCGTGTCGTTGGCGTCGTCACCGTTGACCGTCAGGGTGGGGAACGATGTCAGGGAGTCCAAATCGAGAACATCAATTTGGTCGTCGCCCGTTCCGGCGTTGATGGTCAGCGAAGTCGTGGGATTCAGGAAGTCGACCAGTTCGCCCAGGGTCGAATCGATTCGATTGACGTCATCACCGCCGACCGGATCGTCCGAAAGCGTGATCGTTTCGCTGCCACCGGTGAAGGTAAACACGCGGTCCGTGGCACTTAAATTGTCAACGATCGGTTCGAGACCGGTGTACTGAATCGTCCCGGAATCGAGGGCGTTGAACTGGATCGAAATCGTACCGCCCATCTGATCATTGACCGGCGGGGCAAACTGATGCTCGACCACCAGCGCGTTACCGTTGACCAACCGCAGCGCGTCGCCGGGGATCCCGGGATTGTTGGGGTCATTCAACGGATCGTTGCCGTCGAAGGAGATCGGCGTCACGATCACTCCGCCGGAGTAGTCGATCGTCAGGGTATCCTGGTCCGAGCTTCCTTGAACCGCGATGTTGGTGATCGTCCCGATCGGGACACGGCTCAGCAGCGTGCCGTTGTTGCTGTCATTGACCTGGAGATCGGCGCCGGCGATTTCGATCGTGTATTGGTCGGCGACGTTATCCGAAACCGCGGGGAAGATAAACAGATCACTGATGTCGACGCTTGCCTGGGCGCTGGAGGTCAGCCCATCGGCATCGCTGACGACCAAATCGATCGTGTGCGAGCCGACGCCGATGTGATCGATCACGGTCATCCACGGAATCGTGGCGACGGCGTCGTTGGTGATGAAATCGGGGACGCTGTCTTGGTCCAGGTCCCAGTTGAAGGTCAGCGTGTCGCCGGCATCGACATCGGTGGTCCCGCTGGCGTCGACCGTGATCGTCAGTCCGGCATCGATCGCATAGGGACCACCCGCATCCGCCACCGGGGCTTCGTTCACGTTGGCGACGGTGATTTGAATTGGTTGTGAGTCGGAGTTCGAGTCGCTGTCGGTGACCACCACGGTGACGTCATAGACATTGTCGAGGCCGTCGTCGGCGGGCTGTTCAAAATCAGGGGCGGAATTGAATTGCAATACGCCCGTGTTGGGATCGATGTTGAACAGACTCTGATCGGCGCCTCCCCCAAACGAATACGTCAATCCGCTGCCTTCGGAATCGAGATCGTCGGTGGACTGGACATCGATCGCGAACACTTGGTTTTCATCGACCGTCGCGGTGTCGGACGACGTGATGACGGCGAGAAGACGGCGGTTCTCGAGCGATTCGACCAAAATGCGGCGCCGCTGGGTCCGCTTTCGAGCGTTCTTTCGGGGCTGGCGTTTGGAGATCGAGCCGAGCAGACGGTGTGGCCAGTTTCGCGGCATAACAGAACCTGGATACCCTGATGGCGTGTAGGTGAATTAATGTCGATCACTCGGAAGCGGGTTGACTTTCACTTTCGTCGACAGATTTTGACCGAGAGTTCGGTGGGTTTGCTGCAAAACCAGCCCCTAGGATCACCGATGCTCTCACCCCCGAGTAAAGTCACCCAGCTGCGAAAAACAAGCCAACAGTCACAAAAGGACCAACTTGCCTGGTTTCCGCTCTTTCACGGCGGTTCCATCCATCCAAACGCCTAAAATCAATTGTCACGTTTGGTGGCTCAAAACAACGCTTGAAAGCACACGCTAAGCTGGTATGACAGGGTTGGCCCCCGATTCGATCTTCCCGCCGGACACACCCCCCTCTAATGAGTAACGCCCCTCCCGTCGAATTCCATCCCGGTATGGAAGTTGTTCCGGGCTACACCCTGATCAGCCCCCTAGGAAGCGGGATGGCGGGGGATGTTTGGCAGGCTCAGGCCGCCGGTGGCATCAAGGTGGCGCTGAAGGTCGTCCGTAATTTGAAGGACCTCGGCGGTCGCAAGGAGCTCAAGGCACTCAAGACCATTCGCGATGTGCACCATCCGAATCTGTGCCCCCTGTTTGGGTTTTGGACGAAAGACGCCGATGGTCGAATCTTGGCCGATGGTGAAACGGAGGATCTGACCTTTGATTCGGTCAGTGCCGCCGGAGTCGGCATGCCTCCGCCCCCCGCCTCCGGCTCTCCAGCCTCGGCGGCCGACAGCGGCCGGGTCGGCGAAGTGGGCGGCACGATGGCGATCGGCACCGGGATGCATTTCCCCGACCCCACTGCAGGGCCAGGCACTGACGGACCGGAAGGGGAGAATCGCGGTCCCCAGCAACAGCCGTCGAAACCGAAGGTCACCGCCGAGCAGTTGATCGTCGTCATGGGGCTCGGTGATTGCACCCTCTACGATCGGCTGAAATTCGTACGTCAGGAAGCCGGGCTGCCCCCCGATGCCCACGACACACCCTATGGATTGGACGCCGCCGAAACGATTCGTTATCTCCGCGCGTCGGCCAGCGCGATCGATCTGCTCAATCAAGAGCACCAGATTTATCACTGTGACATCAAACCCCAGAATATCTTGCTGGTCGGTGGTGAAGCCCAGGTGTGTGACTTCGGGCTGGCCAAGCAGATGGAAGGCGACATGCGTCAGACGCAACAAGCCTTTGCGACACCGGCATATGCACCGCCGGAGGTGCTGCACAACGAGGGGTACAGTCGGCAAGTCGATCAATACTCGCTGGCGGTGACGTATTACGAGCTGCGAACCGGTCTGCTGCCCTTTGACATCACCACGCACGCCAGCATGCTGGTGGCCAAGTCGACGGGCAAGCTCAATCTCGACGCGCTTTCCCCGGCGGAGCGCAAGGTGTTGCAAAAAGCCCTGCGCCGGGTGCCCAGCGAGCGATACGGATCGTGCACCGAATTCATCAACGCGATCGCCGTCGCATCGGGTGTCGAGAAAAGTGGCGGCATCACGATCGGTCGAATCATCACCGCCGTCGCCGTGTTGCTGGTGACCGCGGGATTAGGAATCGGTGTCTGGAGCGTCGTCCATCCGGAAAGTTTCAATTCCATCTTCCGTCGCAGCGAAATCGAAGTCGCGAAAGATCTGCAAAAAGTCAAAGCCAGCTATGAGCGCACCGACCCGTTGCAGTTTGAGGAATCGCACGTCACGTTGACCGAGGTGATGAGCCGGTCGGCGGAAATCGGCGCGCAATCCGAAGGGGAATTGAAAGAAAAGGCCGATGCGCTTTTCGCGGATGCGGCGGCCCGGCTGATCAACAAGATTCACGCCGCATTAAAACAGTATGAAGACCGGCCCGGTTCTGCGATCGCGCAAAAGGAAGTCAATTCCATGGCGAGCTGTTTGGACCAACTGGAACTGGAACCCGACAAGCCCGACTCGGTGATCTGGCAGGGGTTACAACATTGGCAAACGTCCGGCAATGAGTCTCTCAACAACGCCTGCGCCGAATACCTTTCGCTCTATCACGCCGCCGCCGTTCGGTTCGACCTGTTGCTCGGCGCCCGGCCGTTGCCCGATCGATTGCAAGCACTTCGCCAAGCGTTGCCGCAGCACCTGCAATCGCTGCGTCAGTCGCTCGATCAGCGTCCCGGTGATTTCTCGCAGCAGTCGATCGACTTGACGCTGGCATCGCTGCTGCCGGTGCTGGCGACCATGCCGGCACAAGAGATCAAGACGTGGACGGCGGAGCAATGGCTGGAAGAGACGCGTTTAAACGATCTGATCCGCGCCGAGTCGGTGGTTCGCCAGTTCGGCCCCCACCCGTTGTACTCGCAACGTTGGTCGGAGATTCGCGAGACGTTCACGTTGGCGGTCGAGCCCGCGGTCACCGAAACCGTCGCAACCGATGCGACGATCAGCCAGCCAACCAAGCAACGCGTGTTGGACGGATTTCCAGACTTAAAAACCGAAAAGCGATTCGCCGAACTGAGAACCGCGGTCCAACAATCCGGCTGGAGCGAGGTGGATCGTTTGCTCGGGGAATTGCGTCTGGCGAGTTCGATCAACGCCGAACAGAAAGCGGTTTTGGCCGTCATCGGTGCCATGGCGGAACATCGCTCCGACGACCATGCAGCTGAGAAAACGTTGGCATCGATCAACGCTGCCGACATCTCCCCGATCCAGTTGCGTGAGATGCGCGCAGAACCCTTGCTGGCCAGCTTCATGCGTGCGATCGGCCAACGCATCCTCGACAATCCCGATCGATCGGCAACACGCTTTTATACGCAAGTCAGTGCTGCCCGCTGGATTGAGCGTGAACTTGACACGCCGGTGCCGGAAGAGTTCTTGTCGGCCGCGGCGATTTCCCTGCTTCGTGAAAGTCCCCAATTGATCTTCGATCCGGCGGGACGATCCGAATTGGATCTGGACGGATGGTTGGGTCTGCTCGATGACCGGCCGCAGTCGGCGGTGTTGGCGGCGGCGATCCGAATGGAACAACAAATCGCGGCCCCGTCGGCCGACCAGACGGTCGTTGCAGCGGCGAGCCAAATTCTCAAGTCGTCGGCCCCCGGATACTTGGAGCAAATCTCAAACGGATACGCCAACTATTTGTTAGCCTGTGCCGCCTGTTTGCAGAACCAAGACCTCGGTCCACTCGGCGAGCAGTTGGCCACCACGGCGCGGGAATCGATTGCAGCCCTGGGGCCGACGCGACTGTACAAGGGCACCGAGATGATTGTCCGCCAATCCGTCGCGTCCTCGGGCATTGCCGATGACGAAATCACCTCACTGCGTTATTCCAATGGATCGGCAAACGCCGCCGACATCCGTCGTGCCCGTTCGTACTTGGGGCTGGCCGAGACCCTGGTGCGATCGACCGATCAAGGGTTGCCGACGGTGCTGGAAAACGAATTGTTTCTTCAGTCGGTGGCTAGCGGCGGTGCGGGCGCGACCGCCATCGTCATCCCACGACTGATCGACGACCGTTTGGACAGCCCCGCAACGACGGCGGAACTGTCCACCCAATTGCTCAAGGCCGTGCATCGGATCGGCCTGGAACAATGGGAACAGACGCGGGAGGCCAAAGCCAAAAGCGAGGTTGCGCTGCGTCTGCTGCTTCGCCCCACACGAACGCTGCTGGAACGATTCGGTCGTGATCGATTCGGCCCGCGAACCCTGGCATCGAATCCGAAGGGTGTGTTGATTCGTATGGTGCTGCTGCCGACGGTCACCGATGTGGTCGACGAAGCGCTGCGATTCAACAAAGACCAGTTGCTGCCGTCCGGTTTTCAACCTGAATTTCAGTGGCCGATCGACGAGGTCAGCAAACTCTGTCAAGTCGCCGCGGTCGCGTACACCGATCCGATGACGCGGTCGGAGTTTCAAGATGCCGATTTGTATCGTCGTCAACAGATCGCGATTTCCGCCATCGCAGCCCAAGACGCAACGCTGTCCGACGTCGAAGCCCGTCCCTACCTGTTCGAAGTTGCCATGGCTGCGGTGGATCTCCGCAACTGCGACAGCAACCAGTTGCAGACGCTGGCCGACAATTTGTCCCGAACGGGAAAGGCCCAGGATGTGATCCAGTTCCTCCGCAGCGAAGGCTATGAGCGGTTGGCAAACGCCAGCGTGACACGTGCCGAGCTTGGGGGCTTTCTCCGCCAAGCCTACGATGCCGCCGAATCCGTCCTCAGCGGGATTCCCTCGCAAGGCGACGTCAACCGACCGGACCAGCGACGACTGCTTTATGAAGTCTCGGCCAAAAGCGCCGACCTGGGCGTCCGCTTGGCGTTCCTGCAAAAGGCGATCCCGGACAAATTGCGTCTGCTGCAGCCCTCGTTGACGCGGGCCGATCGGGCGTTGGACGTGTATGACGAACAATGGGAAGAAGACGTCCACTGTCCGCTCGTGGCTGCCTACATCACCAAAGGAAATGTTTGCGAAGACATCGCCCACTATTGCTCGATCGCTGACGACCAGGCAACGGTCCAACGACGCGAAGACCATTTCCGGCTCGCAATCGAAGCCTTCGCCCAGGCCAAGAACAAGAACGACCAAGATCTGAAGACACGTTTCTCGCTCGGGCGTTGTGAATACCGTTGGGCGCTGACGTTGCAAGGCAGTGCCAAAGACAACGCGCTGGCCGATGCAGCCAAATCGCTCGGCGCGCGTCCCGCGGACGTCGCCAATCTGGACGAAGTGGAAGCGAACAAGGCGGCCGAATGGTACGTTTGGAAGATCAGCGTCGAATGGGAACGCGGTAATCAAAACGACGCACTGCAGGCTTCCATCACCGCCGTCCAATTGGTCGCCGACGAACTGGTGCACCTGACGATTCGAAGCGATCTGGCACGCAAATGTGCCTGGGTGATGGCCAAGAGCGGTCGATTGTCCGAAGCGATCGAGTGCTTGCGGATCTTGGATGGACGTGGCGACACCCTCGACGTGATCATGCGAATGGGGCTGCTGTCGGATATCGCGTTTTTCCGCAATTGCCCCGACAAGACGCTGTTTACCGTTCCGCTTAGGATTCTGCAGCGAACCGAGAAATTGCAGAAGCTCGCTGAGGATGATGACGCGACCTATGAATTGGCCAAAATCGCGACGCGCTGTGTCCGCGAACAACTCGCCAATCTGATTTCCACCGTGCAAAGCATCACCGCCAGCGAGCCCGAAGATCTATCGATCGGCCCCAAAGAACTCGAGTCGCAACTCGACCGCAATCGAGGCGGCGACTACTTGGAACTTTCCAAAGTCTTTCTGGAGGGCGACGCCGCGGCACGCAATAAAGATCCCGATGCCATCTTCCGCTTCGCGTGCGACCTCGCCGCGGTCAGCGACGCGATCCCCCAACCGCCGGAATATGTCGACGACCAAACGTACATCACCAACAACCTGTGTCTGATGGTGCTCTATTCCCTCAACTATTGGGTCGCCGAAATCGCCAAACAAGATCCCCTGGCGAAACAACAAACCCAACTCAGCGCCAGTCAAGCATTGGCCGGCGGGAAACACGCGGAAGTCATCCGGTGCCTCGACTTCCTGAAAATCAGTTTCCAAAACGCCGGCAATCGCCGGTTGGAATCGGTCGTCGACGATGCCATCAAAATGGTCAACGAACTGAAGACGCCGCCCAATTGACCCCGTCACGGTGTTGCGGTGTAACACTCACCGGTGGAGGCCATGCGGATTTGAAGCGTCCCTCCGAGGTCGAGAAGTGTTCAAGGTCACCCTCCCCTTGGGAGGGTCGGACGCGGGGTACGAGCGGCCGGGGAGGGTTCGTTGTGGCTCGAAATCACTCCGGCATAACCGATCGACCTCCCCTCGCTTCGCTCGACCCTCCTGCCAGGAGGGTGACTTTGAAACTGCACGACCTCGCCAGGGAAAGTGGCATCGAGAGTGACACGCTCCTCCCAAACTGGGGAACAACCGAACAAACGAAAGCTTAGGCAATTTGGGCAGTTTCGCATCTTTGCCCAACATTTGCTTTAGGCATTCGGGGGTGTCCGTCGATCTACCCATCATATCGGGTAGTGCGGACGGTTCACGGATGAGGCGTCAGGGGCGATCGGTCTCCCACCAAAACTGATAGTTGACAGGGAAAGCAATGTTTCGAACAAGGCAAGGAAGCCTGCTACCGCTGGCGATCGTGGCGTTGATCTCTATGCCCGTGGTGATGGCCGAGGATCCGGAGCTCAGTGCCCCTGCAGCGAGTGAGCCTGCAGCGAGTGCCGCTGCAGCGAGTGAGCCTACCTCCGTTGAGCCCGAATTCCGACTGCTTCGCATCGCCGAGAATCTGGAGCAGATGGTGGCCACAGGCGTGATGCCGGCTCAATTTGAGGAGGAGGACCTGTTCGGTAGCCCCAACGCGGCCGTCGGACAACAGGGGATTCAGCCGATCGACGCAGGGCCTTCGGGCGGACTGGAATCGTTCGACACCGGCGAAATTTCGGAAGACTTCGGTTTCGGCGACTGGAGTCTGATCAGCCGGCCGGCACTCAGCACCGACACGTCGTCCCTGGTTGATTCGGCCAGCTTTATCGACGACCTGGAACAGGTTCAGGGGACCAGCGAGGTCGGCTTGAACGAGGCGCCCGCCGTCGACATTGTGACCGCCCAAACCTTTAACTTGACCGCCACACCCGACATGGGTGAAACCCTGGTCAACAACCCGACGACCCAAACGGTTCGCGCCCGACAGCGTAGCCAAGTGGGTTTTGATCCGCGGATCCGTGGCTTCTACAACGGCCAGATCTACACCACGCATGACGGATCCTATCAGTTTCCCGTTCGCAGCGATTTGGACGGCGTGTTTTCCAAGATCGATCAATCGCTGATCGGCAATGTTCAGGTCTACAGCGGCCCGTACACGGTGCGTTACGGCAGCGGATTCTCGTTCTTGAATGTCGATACGATTCCCGCACCGCGTTATCAGTGCGGTTGGGAAAACCACATCCGCTTGGGCACCAACGTCCGCACCAATGGCGGCCAGACCTACAACACGATGACCTTGTTCGGCGGTGGCGAAAGCTTGGGCTACTTTGCCAATGTCGGCTATCGCAAGGGTAGCGATTACGAAGCCGGCGACGGGCTGCTGGTTCCGTCCAGCTACGACGCCTTCAACCTGTTCAGCGGGATCGGCTACGACATCGACGACCAGACCCGCAGCGAACTTCGCTACACGCACATTGATCAGGGCAACACCGAATACGCCGGCCAATTCTTCGACGTTGACGACTTGAAGAGCGATGGGCTGACACACAGCTTGATTCACCGGGACGAGCGCGCCGGGTTTGCCTATCGCGTTGACAGCTGGGTCAACTACACGGAGTTCAACGGTGACACGAGCAACGGCAGTAAACGCCGCATTGATTTCCCGGTCTTGCAGCGCGTTGACGACGCCTTGGCTGCGATCGGTCGGCCGGGTAACACCGGGCCGCCGACCACTCCGGTGATCGCAGCCCCCGGCGACGAATTCTTCGGAACCGTCAACGGTGACCTGATCAGCGCCGGGATGCGAGCGGGCGTGACGCAGGAGATCGACCGTGATTCGACGCTGGGTGCCGGGTTTGACGTGCGATACGTTCGGCAAGAGATCGACGAATCCTTCGACCTGTCCGACTTCAATGACCAGTTCGGTAATCCCCTGCTCGGCTTTAACACGGGGCTGCCGGCGGCTGAAGTGTTTGAACCCGGACTCTACACCGAGTATTCCTTCAAACCAAAACCGTTTTTGCAAACCGCCGTCGGAGCGCGGGTTTCATTCGCACACACCGAAGCCGATCCGCGTGACGTGGATCTGGGCCGATCCAATTTCCGCGACGTGGGAACAGGTGCGATCAACACTGACCTGGATGTTTCCGACGTGTTGAGCTCGTTCTTCATCACCAACGACATCGACCTGGCGCCGGCGTGGAAGGCTCGCCTCGGCTTCGGCTATGCCGAACGCCTGCCGAACTTGGAACAACGCTACAGCGACGGACTGTTTCTCGCGATCATCCAGAACGGGTTCAGCCGCATCATCGGTGACCCGACGCTGAGCAAGGAACGCAACTGGCAAGTCGATGCACGCGTCAACATGGAATATGACTATCTACGTGCCCGGCTGAGCGGATTTCACAGCTGGATCGTGGACTACGTCACCTACCAAGCCAATGAGGTCAGTGATCCAACCGGCGCCCAATTGCTGCGTGCGATCAATACCGAATACGCGACGCTGACAGGGTTCGAGTACTATTGCGAAGCCGATCTGGTCGACGGCTGGCAAGTGTTCGGAAGCCTGGCCTACCTGGACGGGCGAGACCGAGAAATCAATCAGCCGTTGTCTGGCATCAATCCGCTCGAAGGACGACTGGGTCTGCGACTGACCGACACGCGGCCGCAAAACGCATGGGGTGTCGAATGGGGCCTTCGAATGGTCGACAATCAGGACCGGCTGGCAACACTTCGCACCGTGCCTCCGGCGACGGGTGTAGTGACGTTGGAGTCGGCAACGCCAGGATTCACCACCAGCTACTTTCGCGCTTATTGCCGCCCGGCCAATAACGTGAACATCACGATGGGTGTTGAGAACTTGTTCGACAACAATTACTACGAACACCTGAACTTGCGACTTCCGGCACAAACGGCTCCGCAGTCACCGTACGGCCAAACCGCCGTGCTGTCGCCCGGGTTCACGCCGTACTTCGGTGTCGAAGTCGACTACTAACGGCTGTCAAAGTCGATCGGAACGGCCCCCTTGGCCGCCAGCGTGCTCTGTTTCTGAATCTCGCTGGCGGCGATCGCACTGAGCGACACCGATGCTTCGGCGTCGGCAAAGTCAAAGGTGCGTGTGACGACCCGCTTGTCACGATAAACGACCGTCGAGGCCTCGTCGGGAAGCGGCGAGGGCAGGACCCGAATGCTGTTCGGTTCGCGTTCGTCGGCGTATTGCTCGGTGACCGTGACGCGAATCCCGCCTCCGGAATTGGGTTCCCGTTGGGTTCGAAACGAGACGCCGGGCAAGTCGTCCAGCGTGATCAGATCCGGCCGATCCAACGGAATCGGGGTGCCGGCCAGACGTTGATCGCCAAACCGCAGCCACGCTTTGACGGCGACTTGGTCATACCGTGCATCAAAATCATCGATGCGGCAGAGCAGAATCGGAATCGGTTGACGCTCCAGAAACTCGGGCAGACTGAACGAATACGTCTCTTGGCGTCCGCCGCTTGCCGCACGACTGTCGATCCCCGTCAGTTCGACCCAGATATCTGAAGGCCGCGGCGTAAATTTTCCATTCCCCTGGTCACCGCTGGCGCTTTCGATCGCCACCTGAATCGTCAACTGGCGGTCGACGCGTCTGCTCATCGCACCGGCGCGCACTTGGAAACGGCTGGCATCGGTTAACTCCGTCGCGATCTTGCTGAACGGGCTGAACCGGAAATTGAACGGCTGGTGCGACAACTGCTTGTCCGCCAAGATCAACTCAAACTGCTCGCCGCCTTCGACACGGACGTCCGTCGATTCGTCGACCGGGTCGCCATCATCGGGCAGCGTCGCCCGAATGGAATAATTCTCCGCAGGCAAGACCGGATGCCCGCTCGGGGTCGCGACACCGCTGGGCGGCCACTGCGAAATGGAGACCACCGAATCGAAGTCGGCCTTGATGCTCGCCGTTTCGCGATTCCGCTCCCAAGAGACTTCCGGTTTGGAACGGATGGTTTGCAAGTGCCGCAGCAGAGCCTTGCCGTCGGCGGCATCGAGAAACTTTGCCCCGCGGAATTCGTCCTCGAGTTTCTTGGCGCTGATCAAGTAACGGACAAAGGTCAATTTGATCGTCTTCTGATTCTTGGCGTACAGGGCTTGTGCCTGGTCACTCAAATCGTCGACGTTGGTGCCTTCGGTGTGTACCGTCGCGGGCAACCCATCGGTCAGCACGATGATGTGACCGCGGCGGCGTCCGAGTTGCTTGTAGGCTTCGACGATCGCTCGATAGGTCGGCGTGGTGCCGATCGCGCCGAGGTTTGAGATCTTGCTCCTCAGATCACGGACTTGGCGGGCGTCGAGCGGCTTGATCGGTGCGGCGACGCGAACGTCAAAGTTCGGGTTGCTGGCGATCTGTTCGTTTCCGGCGACATGGCCGGCGTCGATGACTTGTCCCTGGACGAGTTGCTCGACGCGAAATTTATACTGCCCGTTGACTTCGACCGGCCAGATTTTTGGTTTGCCGTCGCGACTCCGCTTGCCGGTCAACGGATTGATCAACGTCTCCTTGAAACCGAATTGATCACCGAAGACGATCAGTCCGACTTCCACCTCCGGCGTCAGTCCGTTCAGGAACCCGGTGACCGCGGTCTTGGCGACCTCCAGACGCGGCAACCCGGCATTGGTGCCGATGCCCATCGAACGCGAGCAATCCATCACCAGCAGCAACCGCTCGGGTTCTTTCTGGCGGCGGATGACGCGGGCCGCCGGTTCGGCATAGTTGGGCAGCCGAAACACCATCCGCGTCCCCCCGGTCAGCGTCTTAAACGCGATGCGTCCGGTGCGTCTCATGCCGCGGAAAAACACGCCGGTGACGATCGATGCTTCATCTGCCGCGGTATCCGCCGGGACCGACATCGGGACTGTAATGGCCGCCACGTCCGACGGCTGCGAGGATGCCCCCGCGGGCGGCTCCAACAACACGGTCTTGGACTGATCGCCCAGCCTGGACCAGACCGATGCGTACCCGACCGGGATGGAAGCCGGACGGTCGAGCACAAACTGCACCTCCGTTCCGAGCACAAATTTCAACAAGTTGCCCACGCGAAGGTCTTCCGCGGGTTGGGGCTGCAAGGATCGCTTTGCGACCGCTGCTGTGCCGGCCGCCGCCAAGCGGGCGCTCAAGTCCACCCCGTCCAAATTCAATTTGATCGTCGGAAACAGCGGATTCTGATTGCGTGATTGAAGCAACCGATTGGCGGCGTCGACGAAGAACGGTTGATCGCCCTCGCGTGCGCCACACCAAAATTCATCCATCGTCCGCGAGGCATGGTCGAACAGGAACAATTGCTGGTCGATGGCAAAACGCCCCTTGCCGATCTTTTCGACTTCCGGGGGAGCGTAGGTGAACAGGATCGTCCGGGCCCGCAGGTAGGTGTCCCAACCCTCGATTTTTCGTCGTGTCGTCGGCAACGACGCCTTTGCTTCGGAGCGTTGGATCGGATCTTGAATCACGTCGTCGGCCAGCGTCCGCTCGCCCAGGCGTCCCCCGGCGAGCTCGGCCACCTGTTTTCGAAAGGAAACGCCGGTGGCTTGAAACAGCTCGACCAAATTCGGGGCCGCGGCATCGCCGGCGGTCGGCGGAGCGGAGGTGGTCGGCGGAGCGGTGGCGGCCAGCAGTGCGGGGTCGCCGGCCACGCTCAGCCAATGGTCCCAGACGTGCTTGCGACCGATCGCCATCAGATCCAGCGTCGTCGCCGTCTCGCCACCGTCGGGAACCGGCTGATTGCTCTTGACGGTTCCCACGCCGGCGCTGACATCGGCGATCAGATCACACAGCCGCGTGTGGACGCGTTGTCGCAGTTCCGCACGATCGGTCCCCGACCCGGCCAGCAGCGCGAAATTCTGGCGTAAGCCCTTGGCATCCCCGGCTTTTTCCTTGGTCGCCAGATTCAATCGATCGATGATCCGATCGGTCAGCGCGTCGAACGCCTTTTGCGCCTTCAAACGCGCCGCCTGAATCTGTGGCTCTCGCGCCGCGACGGGCTGGTTGTCGTCGTCTTGGGGAAGCTGCAAACTGGACACGAGCGTGCCGAGGCTATCGATCGCGCGTCCGACGATCGCGCGTGTTTGGCTGTCGGGAAACTGTTCTTGATAGTCGAACGCCTCCATATCAACCATCAACGTCTCCGCGATGCGTGGGATGGAATGCAGCATCTGGTCGCGCAGTTTGTAAGCTTGCGATATCTCGGATGCGGATTGCGCCAGCGACTCGAACCCGTCACCGACCTCGCGCCAGCGACTGCGTCCGATCCCCTGTTCGCCACCATTGCGCGACAACATTCGATCCACGCATGCCAATCGTTGCTGTTGCAGGTCATGGAAACGCTTTCGAATCCAAAACGACGCCCGCAGATCATCGCTGCACAGGGTCTGGCGACTCAGGTTTTGGCATTCAAACAGCGTCGCAACGGATTGCGGTTCCAGGTGCGTCAGGTCGGGCGCCGAGCAAAGTCGCATCAGTTGAGACTCGATCAACGACGCCGGCTGGGCTCCGGTCACCAAATTGGCACGCTCCAACAACTCCGAGGCAAGCGTCAGTGATTCCGCGTCATACTTTTTTTCCTCGATCCACGACAACAGAAACCGGATCGCTTGCGCCTCGCTCATCGGCACTTGAATGGCAGCGGCGACGTCAGGCTTCTTGCGCCAATTGCCGATCATCTCACGAAACGCCGCCCGCTCGTCCTCGTTCAAGTCGACCAGTTCGTGACCGTCGCCGCGAAAATAATCGCGCAGCGCCAGTTCCGGCAACGAGCTGACGTCGGGCATCGTATCGGGTCCGAGTTCGAACTGCGCCAAATCGCTTTCACAGCCCGAACGGATTGTGGCAAACCGGTCCCGGTATCCTTTTCCGGACAGCAGCAGGGCATCCAAGCGGGCGAGTTTCTTTTCCAGGGTCGCCCAGCCCAAGGGGTTGAACGCCAACGGCGGGTGCGTCATGCGGGCCAGTCGATTATGACGTTGCCACAGCTTGTCGACTTCGGCGAACTCGCTGCGGAGCTGGGCATGGTCGACGATCGGCAGCGACGGTGCCGGCTGGGGGCCCGGCTGGCTGATGAAATTCCAATCCGCCGCCTGGCGGCCGACGATCATCGGCGTCTGCGTCGCATCCCACGTCGCCTTGGCGTCTTCGTTCACCTGGCGTTTGAGATACTCGGCGATCTCGCCCACGGTGACCATTTCGTTTTGATCCAGGTCGCCTTTTCCGGTCAACGCTTCGACCAGGGCTTTGGTAAACAGCCCATGGCCTTTGCGTGGATCCCACCAACTGCGTTGCCCGGGGCTGGCCGACAGCACGACGGCGATCCGGTCCGACGCGTTGCGGGTCACCCGCTGACAGGCTTCGGAAAACGATTCGGAAAACTGGCCCCAGTCCCATTGCGGACCGACACGCGCCGCATCGATGAAGATCACCGTCCTGACGTCCTTGGAATCGTTGCCGCGTTCCTCCAGGGTGCGGACGATTTCGTCGAACAAGTCCTGAAAGCGGATCCAGGTGTCTTCGCGATCGGCGCGGCTATCCCCGACGGCCAGATACGGCGTCCCCTTGTCGACGAACCCGTGGGCGCTCAGATAGATCGCGATCATGTCCCCGCCCGGGCCGCCGGGCTGGACGTTCGCCAGCGGCTTGGTGATCGCGGTGATCAAGCGGTTCGTTTCGTGGCCCATCACGCCCGACGCATCATTCGGATTGCCGACGACGACGACATTTTCAGACGGATCGTTGACGCCGCCCCCGAACCAAGCCCACAACAATTCGACGTCTTCGAGCGCGAAGGGATTCGGTGCGGTGAACAAGGCCGAATGGTTCGCCCGCGCGCCCGATTGCGAGACCGCCGCGACGATCATCGGGACATCACGGTCGGGCGAACGACGCAACATATAAACCAGCAGCGCCAACAACAGCACGCCCAACGTGGATAGCATGCTGACGCGAAACAACAGTTTGCGGCTCTCGCGGCCGCGATGACCGAATTCCGTCGTCGTCGCGGCGACCACGCGTTTGTTCGATTTGCGCCATCCGGCTCGTTGATTGGCTTTGGCCATCGTACTGTCGTTAGGATTTCGATGCGTGCCGGCAAAGACTTGCCACGCGTGCGTCACGGGTGCTTTGTCAGCTAAAAATTTTCGAGCCTGCGTTTGTCGAGCGGAAAAGGGGTCAGGTACCAAAAACCAAATGGGCCGCAGGGTGCTTCGCATTTTTGGTACCTGCCCCCTTTTCCGCGGCACCCTCGATCTACTTTAGATTCTAGGGCACCGCTTGATGTGAATCGATTACCCGTCTTCGTAACCCCGCAAGAATGCGGAAAAGCGTTCGGCACCGTCGGCCATCAACAACCACGTCCCCGGTGGCATCACCGCGACGAATCGCTCTCGGACCGACACTGCTTGCCCGGGCCAACAATAAACAAACACCACGTCGGTCGGCACCACCACATCGTGATAGCTGGCGTTGATCGTCTCGGCCGATAGATCAAATTGCCGGAACAGTTCGACCGCACGCTGTGTCAATTCGGGGTTAATTTCAATGCCCGTCGCCTGGAAACCCAGCATCGCTGCGATGCCGGTGCCGATCCCCGGCCCGCTGCCCCACTCGCAATAACGTTTTCCAGGGATCACGCGCAAGTAGGCGTGCAGCAGTTCGGCGCTGCTGGGGATGTAATCAAAGCAATCCACGGACTTGCCGGCCCGGCGGCCCGCTTCGATCCATTGAGCCACACGTCGTGTGACGGGACCGGGGGCGGGATCGAGATCGATGGGCTGGAGACACATGGGCAGACAGGGTTGGAAGACGGATCGCAGAAAACGGGGTTTACCAGGGGTATTCGTCGCGTCGCCGCCAAAGTTTCGTGATTCCTTGTCGGAGCGAGCACGTTTCGTTACTTTCTGGCTACCGGTGGTGCATCTTCAACAGCCTACCATGCAAAACCACGCGACCAGCGGGCGAAGCGATTCATAGACCGACCGACAGTTTCGATTCTCAAGCACCAGCCGAGCAGCGCGTGGCGATTTGGGCGGCGGCTTGGTTCTTCTTTGTGTTGCTCAGCTACAGCGTCGTTCGTCCGGTGCGGGAGACGATGGGAGCGATCGGCGGCACCAAGCAACTGCAAGGGCTGATGCTGGTGACGTTTGCCGCCATGCTGATTGCCGTTCCGATCTATGCGTCGCTGGTCAATCGGCTGCCGCGACGCTGGCTGGTCCGCGTCGTGTATCATTTTTTCAGCGTGTCGCTGCTGGTCTTCAGTGCCTCGCTCAGTTTCGGTGATGAATTCGTTCGCGTTTGGGCGGCCCGAACGTTCTTCATTTGGGTCAACGTTTTCGGCTTGTTTGCGACCAGCGTGTTTTGGTCCGTTCTGGCGGACCTGTTCAGCAGCGAGCAAGGGAAACGGCTGTTCGGTCGCATCGCCGCCGGCGGAACCGTCGGTGCGGTGACGGGATCGCTGTTGACCAGCCAGGTGGCGACCGCGTTGTCCACCGCCGGTTTGTTGCTGATCCCGATGGTCACGCTGCAGGCGGGACTGTGGTGCGCGTGGCGGCTGGAGAAGCGTGTCGCGATCGATCCCCAGTTCGCGGCGACACGACCGCAGCGTGATCCCGGCCCGGCGCCGACGGTGGGCGGGCTTTGGGAGGGCGTGACCCATGTCCTTCAATCCTCGTACCTGGCCTCGATCTGCGTGTTCCTGTTCTTCGTTCAAGCGGCCGGGACACAGTTGTATTTTCAGCAGGCCGAAATTGTCGGGGCGAGCGTTCCGGATGATCAATCCAAGACCCAGCTGTTCGCCTACATCGACTTTGCGACACAGATTTTGACGCTGACGGCCCAGCTGGTCTTGTCCGGCTGGATGCTGCGACGACTGGGGGTCGGTGTCTCGTTGATGGCGCTGCCGCTGATTTATATCGTTTCCTTTTCGGTCTTGTCGGTCTACGGCAGCCTGGCGGTCGTCGCCACGGCCATGGTCGTGACGCGGGCGACCGGCTATGGAATCACCGTGCCGGCCCGCGAGGTGTTGTTTACCGTCGTCAGCCGTAAAGACAAATACAAGTCGAAAAGCTTCATCGACACGGTCGTGCTACGCGGCGGTGACGCGATCTCCAGTCAAGTCCTGGGATCGCTGCGAAACCTCGCCGGCTTCGGGTTCGCGACGCTAAATTTTTGGACGCTGCCGATCCTGGCGGTTTGGTCCTACGCCGCCTTCCGCCTCGGCCGCCGCCAACAGCAACTCGCCGCCCAGCAACCCGACGGACAGGAGCCGCCTAACGAAAACGACGATAGCACCGACAATAAACGGTAGAATCAAGGGCGTCCGGGCGGCCAATCGAGAGGGTGAATCGAGTGTCAAAACTGATCCGCGTCAACGACGAAGTCTTTACGATTCCGGACTTGTGTTCTGCTGAGGAATGCGATCACTGGATCGCGCACGGCGAGTCACTCGGGTACGAGCAGGCCACCGTGAATTCCGAGCGTGGGCCTCGGCGCATGCCCGACGTGCGCAACAACGCCCGCGTGATTTTCGATGATCCAAAGCTGGCCGACCATCTCTGGCAGCGGATTGCGACGGACATCCCCTATTCGGCCAAAGGCCGCCAAGCGGTGGGGCTCAATGAGCGGCTGAGGTATTATCGGTACGATGTCGGTCAGAAATTTGATTGGCATGCCGACGGATGCGTCCGACTCGACGGCGGGGTGCAGAGTCTGCTCACCTTTCTGATTTATTTAAACGACGACTTTTCCGGTGGCGAAACTCGGTTCCGGCACGGCGTGAAGATCGAGCCCAAAAAAGGAATGGCGTTGCTGTTTTGCCATTGGCAAAAACACACCGGGAAGGAAGTGCTGCAAGGTCGCAAGTATGTGCTCCGATCGGACGTCATGTACAAGAAATCCGATCACGCCGAAGCGTGAGGCTGAATTCGGATTCGATCTTCCGCCGCCTCCCACCCCATCATCCTCCCACCCCATCATCCTCCCACCCCATCATCCTCCCACCCCATCATCCTCCCACCCCATCGTTCTGCCCCCATCGTTCTGCCCCCATCGTTCTGCCCCCATCGTTCTGCCCCCATCGTTCTGCCCCCATCGTTCTGCCACCCCATCATTCTGCCACCCCATCATTCTGCCACCCCATCATTCTGCCACCCCATCATTCTGCCACCCCATCATTCTGCCACCCCATCATTCTGCCACCCCATCATTCTCTCACCCCATCATTCTCTCACCCCATCATTCTCTCACCCCATCATTCTCCCACCCCATCATTCTCTCACCCCATCATTCTCCCACCCCATCATTCTGCCACCCCATCATTCTGCCACCCCATCATTCTGCCACCCCATCATTCTGCCACCCCATCGTTTTGCCCCCATCGTTCTGCCCTCCCAGCGCGCCTCCGATTCCCCCCTCATCGCCCCTGTCCCAGACACTTGCCCAAGGGGCACCCAGGCAACCCTACCCGACCGCTACGGTCAATCGTTTTCCACCGCCACGCTCCCCGGGTGACCGGCTGTGGAAAGTTTCATAGACTGGGGCCGGTATGGTCCCCCGTTCACTGGTCTAATCGAGAAGCAAACCATGGCAGTTAAGAAGGTAGGCATCCTGACGGCAGGCGGACTGGCGCCCTGCCTTTCTTCGGGAATCGGCGCCCTGATCGAGCGTTACACCGAGTTGGCGCCGGAAGTCGAAATCGTCTGTTACCGTTCGGGCTACAAGGGCTTGCTGTTGGGCGACAGCTTTGCCGTCAACCAGAACGTGCGCGACAACGCGGCCCTGCTGCACAAACGTGGCGGCAGCCCGATCGGCAACAGCCGCGTCAAATTGACGAACGTGGCTGACTGCGTCAAACGCGGCCTGGTCCAAGAAGGCCAGGATCCACTGGAAGTCGCAGCGGAGCGGCTCAAGCAAGACGGAGTCGACGTGCTGCACACGATCGGGGGTGACGACACCAACACGTCGGCTGCCGATCTCGCCGCGTTCCTGAGAAAAAACGGCTACGAATTGACGGTCGTCGGGCTTCCCAAAACCGTCGACAACGACGTGATCCCGATCAAGCAAAGTCTGGGTGCCTGGACGGCCGCCGAGCAGGGCGCCAGGTTCTTCGAAAACGTGGTGGCCGAGCAAAACGCCAACCCGCGGATGTTGATCGTGCACGAAGTGATGGGCCGCAATTGCGGCTGGCTGACTGCTGCGACGGCGCTCAAGTACCGCAATCTACTCGACCAAATGGAATTCCTGCCTGACGCCGGACTCAGTCGCCAGCGCGATGAAGTGCATGGCGTTTATATCCCCGAAATGCACTTCGACCTGGAACAAGAAGCCGCACGTCTGCGCACCATCATGGACGACATCGACTGCGTCAACATCTTCATCTCCGAGGGTGCCGGCGTGGATACCATCGTGGAGGAAATGCAGTCGCGCGGCGAGGAAGTGCCCAAGGATGCGTTCGGCCACTACAAGTTGGACGCGGTGAATCCCGGCAAGTGGTTTGGTGAGCAATTTGCCAAGATGCTCGGTGCGGAAAAGACGCTGGTCCAAAAGAGCGGCTACTTCAGCCGCGCCGCCCGCGCCAACGACGAAGACTTGGCGTTGATCAAGCAATGCGCCGACAAAGCCGTCGAATGTGCCCTGGCGGGTGAAGGCGGCGTGATTGGCGAAGACGAAGAGCGAGGCGACGAATTGCGAGCGATCGAATTCGAACGGATCAAAGGTGGCAAGCCCTTCAATAAAGACGCGCCCTGGTTCCTCGATCTACTCACCGCCATCGGCCAACCCCACGACACCACCGCACTGCAACCCCAGTGATCCGTCACGCCGACGCTTGATTGGAGCGTGATTCCACTTTCAGCACGACGGCTGTCATGTCGTCGTACTGGGGATCGGGGGCTGAGAATGCCTGGGCGTCGCGGCACAGTGCTTCGATGATTTCGGCGGCCGGACGTTGGCGGTTGGTCTTGACCAAGTCCAGCGCCCGCTGATTGCCGTAATAGTCACTGTCGCCGGCCGCGGCTTCGGGGATGCCATCGGTCAGGCAGAGAATCAGCTGCGAGGGTTGCAAGGTGATCGGCACCGACGTCTCGATCACCGCGTCGTCGACCAAGCCCAGCGGCAGACCGGTGGACTCGAGCGTTTTCACGTGGCCGTCGGCGTCGAGCAAGTAACTTTGATGTCCGGCACCCGCGTAGACAAACGAGTGGTCTGTCGGATTCAGGCGGCCCAAAAACAGCGTCACAAAATAGCCGTCTTCAAAGTCGGGGGCCAACAACTTGTTCAGACGCGTCAAGATTTCACCGACGTCGGAGTAGGTTTCGGCCAGCGCACGGAGGTAGGCGCAGGTTTCCGTCGCCAACAGGGCGGGCCCGGTTCCGTGGCCGCTGACGTCTGCGATGACAACGCCCAGGCAACCATCCGGCATCGTCACGAAGTCATAGAAATCGCCGCTGGTGACCTCCGCAGGATACGATAAACCGGCCAGGTCCAAGCCGGGGATCAGGGGCGCCGACTCGGGCAACAACCGCTGTTGAATGGTTCCGGCCAAACGAAGCTGGGCTTGGGTTTCCAAGTTCACCTGTTCGGCTTTCAGCCGAGCACTGCGTTCGGTAAACGTTGTCAAGCGAATCTCTTTTTCTTTCAATTGCTGTTCAGTGTTCAGTCGGCCTTCAACCTCTTTGCGATGACGACGCGTCCCGAGCCCGATGCCCGACAAGCCAACGGAGATAGACCAGATCCTTCTCATAGGCGGTCTGGGCGTTGTTGCGGCCGATCTCAAGAATGTTTTGCCGCTGTTCGCGAAGATTCCAAGCCAGGGAACACGCCGCGGCGGTGGTCCACATTCCGACCAAGCCCCAAAAATGTGTCCCAAAGCGGATCGCGCGGGAACCTCGACTGTCCCCGACGGGCACGGTATTGCTGGCCATCATGGTCCTGGCCCTCGATCAGATCACGCGTAGATGCACTGCCAGTGGATACCGACGATCATGCCACGCCTTCGCGTCGCCCGCCCCCCTCGCAATCGCCGAAACCTGAACAATTATACCCTGTTTGCGATCCGATTCAGACCACTCGCGTCAATACGACACAGGGCATCGTGCCACGCTAGGTTCGATATTTGCCGAACTCCGGTTTGCGTTTCTGTTTGAAGGCTCGGACACCTTCTTTCGATTCCTCGGTGCCGTAGAACAGTTTGACCGCTTGCAAGCCCATCGCCGAAAGGCCGCTGATGTGGGCGCTGTCGGCATTCATGGAATACTTGGCGATGGCCAGCGCCGTGGGGCTCTTTTCCAAAATCTCCCGGCACCACTGTTCGACTTCCTTGTCCAGCTCGCTGTCCGGCACGACGACGTTTGCCAAGCCCATCCGGACGGCTTCGGCACCGGAGTATTGGCGACACAGGAACCACATTTCCCGCGCGCGTTTTTCGCCGATCACGCGCCCCATGTAGGCGGTCCCAAAACCGGGGTCGACCGAACCGACACGGGGACCGACTTGACCGAACACCGCGGATTCGGCGGCAATGGTCAGGTCACACAACAGCGCCAACACGTTGCCGCCGCCGATCGCATAACCTTGCACCCTGGCGATGACCGGTTTGGGAGTCTCGCGGATCGCCGCTTGCAGTTCCTCCAGCGGCAACCCGATCGTGCCGCGTCCTTGATACTGGCCTTCGTGGGCGGACTGGTCGCCGCCGGTGGAAAACGCTTTGCCGCCGGCGCCGGTCAACACGACGACTCCGATCGCATCCTCCCAGGCGGCTCGTTTGAACGCATCGATCAATTCTTCGCAGGTCTCGGCGCGGAACGCATTGTAGACCTCCGGCCGGTTGATCGTGATCGTCGCCACGCCGTCCTGTGCTTCGAACAAAATGTCCCCATAGCTCATCTTCACTTCCTCCGATCGGCCTGCTGCTGCGTCGTTCTGGGGCGGTCAAAAATGATGCCCCCGGCAAGAACGTAACCGATTTTGCACAAACTTGTTTCGCCGTACTCGACGCTACGCTAGCATAGGGATCCGGGCACCCCACCGAGCCGCCCACCCCGAAACCTTTCCCCTCGCCATTGGATCCGCAACGAGTGAAACCATGACGAACGTACCAGAACCGGCCGAATCAGAACGCGCGACAGCACAGGGTCGCACACGCACCACGATTCTGCGCCGCCTGCGTTGGAGCCTTCCCGTTGGCATTCTCTTTGGACTGATTGCAGGCTACTCCGTACTTGCAACCGTCACGCCTCGGTATAAAGCGAGCTTTGTTCTGTCCGAGCACGCCCCTGAATTCCAAGCCCACACGTCGACGCACTCCAGTCACTTGGCCGACCGAGAGAAAGAACTCGTGTTGAGCGAATCCGTGCTCGAATCGGTCCTCTCCGATCCGGCAATCGAACGTTCGCCGACGTTGTCCAAATCCGAACTCGCTGCGGAAACGCTACGCCAGAATCTTTTGATTGAATCAGGAAGTAGCAGCATCATGGTGATCAGCTACATCGATTTGGATCCCAACGCGGCATCGGACGTGTGCAATTTGGTCGCGGATCGGTATCTGGCCCGTCGTAGCGAATTGGATCATCGCCGAGCGTCAGTATCCATCGAATTGCTTAAACCAGAGATTGAGCGTTGGAAAACGAAGGTCGAAGAACTCGAGCAACAGGTCCTTCGTTTGGCCAAAGAACAGCGTTCGGCGTTTCATTCAATCGCATCCGGTCCAAGGCATCGCGAGTTGCAATACGATCGAGCCATGCACCTGCAACAGAAGATCGACGAAGTCGAAGTGGATCTTGCCGTTTTGAACGCGGTCGAGATTGAACCGGTCAGCGTGGGGGCCTCCTTGATCGATCAAAACGACGAGAAAGCAGGCACCAAGACGAAAGGTCCGGACGAACTCGCCGAGGCCAATGATCCGTCCCAAACCGCCGACCACAAACATCGGCTGGAAGTCACTCACGCAGTCCTTACAAAGCGATACGCCGAAGTGCATCGCGAGCTCAATGCGATGGAAGGGTCAAACGTCAAGCTGCAGTTTGCGCAGGATGATCTGGAGCGAGCACGTGCACTGCTTTCCAAACTGGAGGATCGACTCGCTGCCATCCGAACCGAAAGCAAACACGGCCCTTCCGTCGTCGCGGTGTCCCAGGCAACGCCCCCCGCTTCCCCGATCGATGACGTCCCCACCCAGAAAGCCGCACTCGTCGCCGGAATCGGATTTCTGATCCCGACATTGTTGGGTTGTTTCTGGCCGAGACGTAAAACTGACGCCAGGCAGGTAGACCTGTAGGTCACGCAGTGCGTGACAGTCTTCGTCATCTCACCTAAAGAGGCCTGGTATGCGTTTCGACTTCGTTGCGAATCAACGACCCTACCGATCGAACCTGCTGTTGGTTGTCGTGGCTGCAGTGCTGTTGGACTGCCGTTCCTCGGCAGCCGAACCGGTGGCCGTTCCGCTCGCGCCGTCGTCTCTGCCCAGCGGCGATGGAATCGCGGCTGAGGTACTCGGTACGAAACAACGACAGCAGCATCCGGCGTTCATCTTTTCCGACGACTTTGAGTCCGGCGGGATCGGCGATCAGTGGGACGAAACCCGCAACCCGAACGGAAACACCCTGTCGCTCGTTTCTCTCAAGGACGACACCGCCCCGATCGGATCTCGATCGCTGAAGGTCACCGCCCATCTCGGCAAAGATACCGGGGGTGGCATGACCAAGTGGTTCCCGTCCGCGCCAGACGTGTTCGTGAGATTCTACGTCCGCTTCGCCCCGGACAGCGATTACATCCATCACTTCGTCACGCTGCGTGCGAACCGTGGGTTGACCGGTGGGGACCGATGGAGCGGTTTCGGTGGCGCGGGGAATCGACCACCAGGCGACCAGCGTTTTTCCACCGCGCTGGAACCCTGGGGCAATTGGAGCAAATGGCCTGCACCGGGACGCTGGAATTTCTACAGCTATTGGCACCAGATGAAGGCGAGTCCCGATGGTCGATATTGGGGCAACGGATTCCGCCCGGAAACGCAGCCCAATATCTCCAAGGACCAATGGATCTGCTGTGAATTCATGTTGCGACACAACACACCGGGCCAAGCTGATGGGGAGCAAGCCTATTGGATCGACGGCGAATTGCGGGGGCATTGGAAAGGGTTCAATTGGCGAACCGATCAGGCCTTGCAAGCGAACGCCTTGACGCTGGAAAGTTATGTGACGGATCGCTGGACCAAGAACCCGATCAACGTTGTTTACTTCGACAATCTGGTCATCGCCTCCCAATACATCGGCCCGGAAAAGCCGCGTTAGAAGCAGATTCGGGGCCGGGCAACGCGATGGTTCATTTGTTAGCGGAACGGCGCGAGCGGGCTATCGATTGAGTCGGGATCTGCTGAATCAATCGTGAGCCGCTGGCCGTAAGGCCTCGGGCAACGTCGCAGTGCCCGGCCGCTTACGCGGCGCGCGGCTCACAAAACCGACAGCCCGCTCGCGCCCTACCGCTAACAAAAAACACCCCGCTTGGCGTCAAACACCGAGAGCCACACTTCAAAGCGTCGTCCTCTCCCGGCTCAGCCTTCTTGCTGGGTCGGGTATTCGGTGCGTTCGACTCGGTAGAGCGCGATGCCTAGAAAAACGACGACCATCAGGCCCAGCAGTTGCAGATGGGTGGAGACGGGTTCGTTGCCAAAAATATGCTCCGCTTGGCTGCGGGCATTGTCCCACTGCATCCAATCGGCCAACAAACCTCGCAGGCGGTAATTGATCGTGAACTTGTTGACCAGCGCAGGAATAAATGAGAAGACGTACTCCACCACGACGGTGTACATGACCGCGGTGACCATCGTGCGGCGATAGAACAACGTGCCGATCATCAAGTACAGCGCCGCATGGACAAAACACGACAGCACGACCAGCTTGGTCAACACCCACCACGTTTCGGACCCGATGGGGGAATCGACCACGACCGTGCAGAGCGCCACCGCTGCCAGCGAAGCGGAAAGCGTCCAAACCACGGCCGTCAAGTATTTGCCGATCAACACCATTCGTCGGCCGGAGGAACGCATCGTCAAATACACCCACGTTTGGCCTTCGATTTCGGTACTGATCGCCGGGGTGGCCCACAACAATAATCCCAGCAGACAACTGACTTCGGGGATCAAAAAATACATCGCCATCCCCAGCGGCTCGACCAGTTTCTCCGGATCGAACCGTTCGCCCATTTCAATCTTTGCGATCAGATGAATGGCGGTGATGATTGCGACGGGGAACGCAACCAGCAGGAACCAAATCGCGATCCGGCCGACCGTCAGCGATCGACGCAGTTCAAAAACCATCACATCCAACGGCAGAGTCAGCTTGTTCAAGGCGTTTCTCCGCGATGATGTTTCAGCAGCGAATCGAACAACGCTTCCAAGTTTCCGTTGGAAGCCCGCAACCGCTCGATCACGAGTGAGTCACTGCGAATCCAATGCGGCAACAGACGATAAAATTCGCCGGGATCGCGCAGCGAGACCGCCAGTTCGGTCCGACCGGCGGACAGGGAGAACGAGTCGACCCACGGGACCTCGGCCAATCGGTGCACCAGACGCGCGGCATCGGGACCGATCACACGGACTTGCTGCGGTGTGTCGGCCAGGATCGATTCGATCTCGTCGGCTGTCCCCGACGCCAGCAAGCGTCCGCCGTAAATCAATAAGAACGACGACGTGACCGCTTCGATCTCTTGCAACACGTGACTGGCAAACAGCAATCCACGCCCCTCGTCCGCCCAGGCCTTCAGTACGGCCGTCATGTCCGCCCGGCCCACCGGATCAAGCCCGTTGTAGGGTTCATCCAAGATCAACAGGTCCGGCTGGTGGGCGATCGCCTGGGCGATCTTCGTCCGTTGCCGCATCCCCAGCGAATAGGTTCCCATCGGCCGATGCATCGATTCAGCCATCCCCACCATCTCGAGCGCCTGTTCGGCCATCGTACGGCTCTCGCGACGCGAGATGCCGTGCAAGCGAACGAGGTACTTGACCCATTCGAACGCGGAAACATTGGGGTACAACACATCCGAAGCCGGACAGAGGCCGATGTTGCGCAGCATGCTGCGGTCTTTCGTCGGGTTTCGTCCGAACACGCGCACGCTGCCCAGGGTGGGACGAAAATGCCCGATCAATAAATTAATCAGCGTCGTCTTGCCGGATCCATTGGGGCCGATCAATCCGTAGGCCGCCGATTCCAAGTTGACGTTCAGATCGTTGACGCCGACGACGTTTCCGTACATCTTGCTGACTTGATTCAATTCAATCATCGCTCAAACACTTAGCCTCGCGACGATGCGGCGGTGCACGATCCAAAACCCGATCACGGTGATTCCGGTCAAGACACCGATCGCGGGAACGACGCTGGCGGCGGTGCTGTCCAGCCCGAACACCCAGGCTTCGACTTTACCGAGCGTGTGGTACGGCGAAAGCAGTCGCCAACGATCCAGATCCACACCGTACTCTTCCCAATTGATCGGTCCACGCCTCCGCCGCGGCGGTCGTTTGCCGGACATCGCCGCGGCGGTGAAGGTCAAGAATTGGTACGCCACAAATCCCATCGCCCAGGTCGCAAACCAGGAAAACGTCGCGTAGCGGCTTTCGGCGGTTAGCGACGAATAGACCACGGCCAACGTCGTCGTCGGAAGCATCAACACCACCGACGCCGCGAGAATGCGCAGCGGAATGTCCCAGGTCTGAGTAATCACCGACAAGTCGGGCGAGAGCAACACACCCATCACGTACAGCAACAATGCCGGAACGGTCGCAACGACGGCCAGAAAAAACCAGATCACCGCGGACTTACCGACGATGTACTGCGTCGGTGACAGCGGCCGAGAAAAATACATCAAGTACGCTTTGGTGCGGAGATCGTAGGAGATCAACAGCGGAGCGATCAGGCCGATCAACCCGACCATCGCAAACAGTTGCGGATAGCGGAAATAGGCCAGGATCAACGTCGACCAAACTTCATGCCGGGCTGATTCCGCGTCGCTCAGAATCAACGCCCCCAAGTCGGGACGCCCCAACGGACCGCTGACCGCGCTGACGATCATCCGCTGCATGTCCGGCTCGGTCGACGAAAATTCAAACGCAAAGATCCCCAGCGCCGGCAGTATCACCGGTAGCCAGGCCAACACCAACAGCACCCGCAGCCAACGCCGCTTCAGAATCAGTGCGATGCCTCCGCGGGCGATCACCAACGGTCGCAGAAACTGATCGGCGCGAACGCCCGACCACTTTCGGTAACCCAAATCATGAACCGGCACGGTCGGCCTCCAAGAGAGTCAAGCTTGGATCCGCGTCGATTCCCGCCGTCAGCGAACCCGAGGCGACATCGATGAAGATCTGCTCCAGCGAATTCACGGCCGGCTCCAGACGCCGGATCGCCGTGTCGGTCTCCGCCGCCCAAGCCCACAATCGCTGCGTTTGATCGGGATCGATTCCGCCGATCCGCAGGATTCCGGTCTGGGGCTGCCAATCGACACGATGCCCTTCGCTGCTGACTCGTTGGGCCAGCGGGGTGTGATCACCGATGACCGAAACATGCATCGTCGGCTCGATCGGTCGACTCAGGTTTTCCAACGTGTCGACGACGCGCACGGTACCACGCACCAGGATGACAACGTGGTCGCACACCGTTTTGACATCGGGCAAGATGTGCGTCGACAGAAGGATCGATTTGCCGTGGCGGGTGGCCAGCGTACGGATCCGCCGCAGCATCGCCAGCCGTTGATCGGGATCCAGACCCGTCGTCGGTTCATCCAGAATCAACAGCGGCGGATCATGGACGAGTGCCTGCGCAAACTTCAGCTTTTGGCGCATGCCGGTGGAATACGATTCGACCTCCCGGTAACGCTCTTCACCGAAGCCGCAGAAGTCCATCATTTCGTGACTGCGACGCAGGGCCTCGCGGCCGGTCAATCCGGAAAGCTGTGCCATCAAGGAAACCGATTCGATCCCCTCCAACCCCGCGATGTAACAATCATCTTCGGGCAGGTAGCCGATCGAATCGCGGATCGCCTTGGTGTCACGCGGCCACTTGTAATCGAGTACGCGTCCGTTGCCGGCGTGGGTGTGCAACAACCCCAACAGCGCCTTGATCAGCGTGCTTTTGCCCGAACCGTTGGGGCCCAACAATCCGGTCACGCCCGGCGGAATGCGCAGTGAAACATCCCGCAGGGCTTCGATGCCTCCGTAGCGTTTGCAGACGTTGTCAATCTCGATGATCGGTTCCAGCTTGTCGTCTCCTTGGACACGAATGTAAACTGCCTCGCCTTCAGACACCTGATTCGGCTGACTGGGCGAATGCTTGGTGACCGAAGGTGAAAGAATAACGCTGCCACCGCTGTTGGCAGCCCCCAAAGTGGCGTCGCTACGTTACGTCCGCTGGACTTTGACGACTTTCGAACCCGCGATCAAATCGTGCAGGCAGCGTTTGTCGGAGCGAAAAATCATCAACGCGTCGACGAGAAACACCAGACTGATGAAAACGTCATCCGTGGTACCCGGGATGATCAGCGTGATGAACGTGAAGGGCAGCGTCCAGAGGTAGCGGTACACGTAGATCCGCGTGAACGAGATCAACTCGTTGGTCTCCGCGTCGACGATGCGAATGCCCGCGGCCAGTTTTCCGATCGATTGCCCCCGCGTCACCAGCAGGTAGCCGTTGAGGATCAAGAACACGATCATTCCGAGCACCGACATCGCCAACTGTTCCAACAGACCGACCTCTCCCGTCATCGCCCGTCCGGTGTAATCCGTGGCGATCTGAATCGGAAAGATGATGAACATCATTAGAAAGCCGTCGATGATGATCGCGCCGAGCCGGGACAACCGGCTGGCGAGTTCTGGAGGGGCGTTCTGATCGACGAAGGCATCGGTGGAGGCAAAGTCCGTCGGCGCGTAAGGATTTACCGGTTCGTTTTCATGGGAGGGGTCGTTCATGACATCTCGCTGCGTCGGCGGTCGTGATGGGTTTCTGGTTGCCCCCAAGTCTAGCGAATCGTCAGGCGGCAGGGGGCAGGGGGCTGAGTGAGGGTGATCTTGGCAGAAGTGGATTCGCAAGCTGGAAGCTTACGCCACTTTTTTCGGCTAGGATGGTGGCTTTGGTTGGAGAGACAGAAGAGGACGGCAGAGACGAATGAATTCAGTTTATCGATTCACGTGGATCACTTTGACGCTCGGGTTGTCGTTGAATCAGGCCCATTCGGCCAGCGCGGCGACGACGTGGCAGGCCGGTTTTGCCAAGCAAGACGTGACGCCAACCGAACCGGTTCGGATGTCCGGCTATGGCAATCGCGATCACGCCAGCGAAGGGATCGACACCCGATTGTTTGTCCGCGCGGTGTGCTTGCGATCGGACACCGACGCCACACAATCAGAACCCTTGGTGTTGCTCAGCGTCGACAACATCGGACTGTCCGGCGCCCACACGCGACAATTGGCGTCAGCGATCGAATCGGAGCATGCGATCCCGCGCGAGCGGATTGTGTTTTGCAGCACCCACACTCACAGCGGTCCCGACTTGGGAGGGCAACTGTCAAACATCTTCGCCACCCCGCTCTCGCAAACGGAAGCCGACGCAGCCCAACGCTATCGGGCACTTCTGGACGCGGCGATCGTGCGTGCGGTCGGTCTGGCGATCGGCGATTTGGAACCGGCACAGCTGGCCTATGGCGTCGGCCGGGCGGGGTTCGCCGCCAACCGCCGCGTTTTGTCCGACGGCAAATGGACCGGGTTTGGCGTGCAAGCCGATGGCCCCGTCGATCATTCCGTCCCCGTGCTGCGGATCGCGACGCCGGCGGGATCGGTTCGGGGTGTGATCTTCAACTACGCCTGTCACTGCACCACCGTCGGAGGCGATTACTACCGGATCAACGCCGACTGGGCGGGCTATGCGGCAACCGAACTGGAAAACACGTTTCCCGATGCCGTTGCCTTGTGCACGATCGGATGTGGGGCCGATGCCAATCCCAATCCACGCGGCACCGTCGACATGGCGCGAATGCATGGCCAGACCTTGGCCGCGGAAGTCGAGCGAGTCGCCCGAGCGGATCTGTCGGCGATCGACTCGGACGTCGAAGCACACTTCGACTATGCCGCATTGTCGTTCGATTTACCGACACAAGAAGAGCTGCAGCAGCGGCTGAGTGAATCTCGCCCGCAAACGCGTCGGCATGCCGAACACATGTTGAAGGTTCTCGCAGAGAAAGGGCGACTGCCGGCGACGTATCCCGTGCCGATCCAATCGTGGCGATTCGGTGACCAGCTGACGATGATCTTTTTGGGTGGCGAGGTGGTGGTCGACTATGCGCTGCGTTTAAAGACAACGTTCGAAGCCCCCGATTTGTGGATTTCGGCATACAGCAACGATGTGCTCGGGTATATCGCCAGCGAGCGGATGCGGTCCGAAGGCGGCTACGAATACGATCGCTCGGGAATCTACTACAGCCTTCCCGGGCCCTGGGCGGAGGGGTCAGAAGACTTGCTGATCCGCCGAGTCGAAGAGATCGTCAAGAACAGCGGACGCCCTCGCCCACAGGACCCGGCAACGTCCTTGAAATCGATTCACGTTTCCGATGCCTACCAGGTCGAACTCGTTGCCGCGGAACCCTTGGTCCGAGATCCCGTCAACCTCGCCTTCGGTGACGACGGAAATCTGTGGGTCGTCGAGATGGGCGACTACCCCGAAGGCACCGACGGGGGCCGCATCCAATCGTTGACCGACACCGATGGCGACGGGACGTTCGACAACGCGACGACATTCCTGGATGGATTGCCGTTTCCCACCGGCGTCCAGCCCTGGAAAGACGGTGTCTTGATCTCCGCCGCCCCGGACGTCCTGTTCGCCCGAGACACCACCGGCGACGGTCACGCCGACGACGTCCGATCGATCTACACGGGATTTCGGCTGGCCAACCCCCAGCACCGGATCAACGGTTTCAGCTACGGTCTGGATCATTCCCTGCATTTGGCGGCGGGCGACAACCTGGGAAAACTCAGCAGCGTCGCGACGGGCCAGACGATTGATGCGTCGGGACACGATGTTCAAATTTGGCCGGACAGCGGACGCATCGCCGTCACCAGTGGGCGAACTCAATTCGTCCGCAGCCGCGACAGTGTCGGCCGCTGGTTCGGCAACAGCAATTCGTTGCCGATGTATCATTTCCCGATCGACGATCATTACCTGAAACGCAATCCCGCCGTCTCGTTTTCAACAAACAAGCAACAGTTATTCACGCCCGCCGTCGCGCCGCCGGTCTTTCCATTGACCTCCGCTGCCGAGCGCTTCAACGATCTGTTCGCGGCCAATCGTTTCACATCCGCTTGCAGCAGCATCATTGCGCGGTCGCCGTCGTTCGGAGAGTCCGAGCAGCCGGTTGCGTTTGTGTGCGAGCCCGTCCACAACCTGGTCCACCGCGCGGTTCTCAAACCGATTGGATCGACATTCCGCGCCGAACGGTCGGACACGGAATCGGAGCGTGAATTCTTGGCATCGACCGATCCCTGGTTCCGCCCCGTCCGGGCGTTGATCGGTCCCGACGGCATGCTGTATGTCGTCGACATGTATCGCGAGGTGATCGAGCATCCGGAATGGATTCCCGATGCATGGCAAGAACGCTTGGACTTGCGTTCCGGCGAACAGCTCGGCCGCATCTACCGTGTAAAACCGGTGGACGAGCAAGCCGCACCGATTCCCGTCTTGGGTGACCAGTCCAGCGATGCCTTGCTGCAATGGCTGCGATCGCCGATCGGGCCGCTCCGCGATCAAGCGCAACGCCTCTTGCTCCATCGCGACGCCGAAACCGTTCGGCCTGCGTTGAAATCGATGGCCAAGGACGATCCCAGCCACTTTGCCAGACTGCATGCCTTGTCCATCCTGGCCGCGTCGGGCGCGTTGGACGACGACACACTCGCCGGCGCGTTGACCGATTCCGATCCCGGGGTGTTGCTCGTCGCGGCCCGATTGTGCGAAGACCGCGTTGCAAATTCCGACCTCGTGCTCAACCGTTTGATCGAACTCGCCGGGCACCCGGACACCCCGGTCGCCTTGCAGACCGCGTTGGCGTTGGGGGAATCGGAATCAGATGCCGCCGGGATCGCGCTGGCCAAGATTGCGACACGGTCGGACCTTGATCAATGGCTGGGCGATGCCGTCGCCAGTTCGGCAGCTCCGCATGCGATTCCGATTGCCGACGCGATCCTTCAGCAGGCCACCGATCACCCCGGCCAATTCACCGAACATCGTGTCCAACTGTTGCGCCGCGTCTTGGCAACGGCGAAACAGCAAGACGCGCCGATCGAGGAATTGGCTGCGTCACGACTGGGCGCGTCCGAGTTGGACTTTGAAACGCAACTCCGACTGGCCGAATGTTTTGCCGGTGCTATCGGCAATCACGTCCTGCGTCCCCTGCAGCAACAGGCCGAGCGCGTTGCCGTGGATGCGGCACAACCAGAAGCCTCGCGATGCCGCGCGGTCAGCCTGATCAGCTTGAATCTCGATGCCGGTGCAGCGAGGACGGAGTTTCTGATCTCGCTGCTGAATCCCGAAACCCCCGCGTCGGTTCAGTGTGAATCCATCACCGGGTTGGCAAGCCAAAACGACAACGAGATTCTGAACGCGGTGATCGATCGTTGGCCCACATTCTCCATCGCGGTTCGAGACCATCTGATTTCCCAAATGCTCGCCCGCCGACAGTCAACCGAGGTGTTGCTGCAAGCGTTGCAAGCCGAGCAGATCCGCGCCAACGAGCTTTCTCTGGCAACCCGCGAACACCTGCTCAAATCGGGCAGCCAATCGATGCGGGTGATGGCCGGGCGGATCCTTCGCAGCGGTGGATCCAAACAGCGTGGCGAAATCGTGCGCGACTACTTGGCCAAATTCTCGACACGCAGCGAAACATCCGATGACGCCGCGAAGAACGAACTTGAACTCGGACGCACCCTGTTCGAGAAACACTGCGGCGTGTGTCATTCGCCCGATCCCAGTGGCGTGGCGATCGGAGCCAGCCTACAGAATCTGACCAACCGCAGCGACACGGCGCTGGTGGAGGCGATTCTGGATCCCAACCGGGCCGTCGAACCGAAGTACCAGAACTATGTGATTCAAACCGATGAAGGGCGGACGTTGGCCGGAGTGATCGAATCAGAAGTCGGCGACAGTCTGACGATCGCACACGCTGACGGAAAACGAACCACCATTGGTCGCGATCAGATCGAACGAATCAAGAGCACCGGCACTTCGTTGATGCCCGAAGGGTTCGAAACGACACTCGACGTCGAAGCCCTGCAAGCGATCGTGAGGTACTTGCAGCGTTAATCGGCATTCTTCAACAGTGGCGTAAGCTTCCAGCTTGCGATTCCGGCAACGCACGCCGGAAGCTTGCGCCACTTATTTTTTTGCAGCTCCCTACTTCCTGTCTTGCGCCTTCAACTCATCCAGGTAATCGCAGCCCTTCCAGGTCAACACCAGCGGTCCCTTGTCGGCCAGCGTGTCCTGTCCCAGTTCGATAAACCCGGCGTCGGCCAGCAAATACAAGTGCAGAGTGATTTGCTCCCGCTCGTACCCTTCGATCTGAATCGAGCCCTTGAACAGGCGCGCTCCCTTGGCCTCGATAAATTCCAAAAGCTTTCGGACAAGCACCATGTCTCGTTTCATCGTGAACGATCCCTCTGAAGTGGACTAATCAGCATTCCGGTGATTCAGTTGCCACCGTCGCCACGTTGTATCCGGCGGTGGGCTGATGATCAATCGCCGGGAGCGTCCGAGGAGCCGTGGAAAAGGGGGCAGGTCCCTGAAGGCCAATCACCAACGGTTGCTCAATGCCCTCTCCGTCCAACGCGCATAAAAAAACCTCTGCGGAGGGGCAACCCGCAGAGGCCGATGACCGACGAGAAATCTCTCGGGGGCCAAGATCGATGACGTTGGCATCATTATCACCCCGGCGCTGCACATAAATCCATGCGAATTTTGAGCGGTTTTGATGCCGAACCGCACCCGCCGGGCGGGTCAGACGTCTACATTGAGGGGGTTCAGGGCTCTGCTATCCTGATGTCGGGGGCAAGGACGTCGTTTTGAAGCGAGGCAACCTCCCCCAGTGATTCGGAGTTCGGGGACGCGCAGGCATGTCCAACCCACGACGATGCGATGGAATTGCGGATATGACGATTGCCCAAGGAGCAACACCGTGACTGAACCAACCGTGGTGGTGGTCGATGACGACCAAGCCGCACTGCACTCGTTAGCTTTTCTGATCGAGTCGATGAACATCAAGGTGCAGACGTTCGATCGGCCCAAGGAATTCCTGCAGAATTTTGACCCCTCGGTCCCAGGATGTCTGGTGCTGGATGTCCGAATGCCCGAAATGAATGGGCTGGACCTGCAGGCGGAATTGGAAAAGTGGGATTACATTCCGCCGATTATTTTTGTGTCCGGCCACGGCGACATCCCGATGAGTGTTCGCGCCATCAAGGCGGGTGCGATCGATTTTCTGCAGAAACCGATCAAGGACCAGATCCTTTTGGATCGAATCAACGAAGCGATTCAGATCGACAAGCACGCTCGCGAATCGATGCCACCGTGCAAGGAGTTTTCAGATCGGGTGTCACGGCTGACCAGCCGCGAGCGCGAAGTGATGGAGCTGCTGGTTCAAGGCCGCTCCCTCAAGCAGATTTCGATCGAATTTGGCATCTCATTCCAAACCGTTTCCAAGCACCGCGCCCGGGTCTTGGACAAGTTGGAAGTTGGCAACGATGTCGAACTTGTGCGTCTGTGTCTAGGGCACGAACAATCGACGGACTAGTGCTTCGTCAACTTTTATTCTTAGGGTACCGCGGAAAAGGGGTCAGGTACCAAAAATGCGAAGCACCCTGCGGGCCATTTGGTTTTTGGTACCTGACCCCTTTTCCGCTCGACACAGTTGTAAAGTCACCCTCCTGGCAGGGACGTCGATTGAATCCGTGGCGGAGTTGATCGTAGCGGAAGTCGTCAACGGGCTGTCGTTTTTGTGAGCCGCGGGCGCGTAAGCGGCCGGGCACTGCGACGCTGCCCGAGGCCTTACGGCCAGCGGCTCACCATAGACTCAGCAGATCCCAACTAAATCGACAGCCCGTCAAGACTTTCGCAAGCCGCCGGCCCTCTCTGGTGTTTGCTTGCTGCGCAAACGCCGTCTCTCCCAGAGGGAGTTCTTCGTGGATTTTAGTGGCTAATCGCTCAGGACCCAGGTTTTTCGAGGCATTGCTGCGATGTCCGAATGGGGAGAGCGAGGACAAACGCTCGGTTCAAACGACCCTCCGCCGACACGGGGGCCGGCGGAGGGCACGAAGCACCTTCGGCGCATCGCAGATTAGGTGATTCCTTGGCGGGTTGCTCCTCAGCCGCCGCAGGCCACAAGTGACCAAATGATTCCGAGGAACTGGGTGTGAGGATTATCATGTCGGATACGCGGCGGGTCGTGGAGGCCGTTCTCTACGTGGTGCTTCGTGCCCGCTTCTCAGCCTGGTCCCGGGAGTTTGCTTGAAAATGACATTGGTGGCTCGCCTCACGGCGTTGACCCCGTTTGAGAGAATAACAGAGCCCTACTCCCGCGCCTGCCGCGTTTTTCCGTTGAAGTCACCTTTCGGAGTTCCGCCATGGCCAAGAAGAAATCCTCTGGGAAACCTAAGCGTCGATCACGTGGTGGGTTTCCGATTGACAACGCACCCGTTCCACAATCACTTGACACAATCAACTTGAACGCTGCCGGCATCGATATTGGTTCGACCCAGCACTATGTTGCCGTGCCCTCCGATCGCGACTCATCACACGTTCGCTGCTTCGGCACCTTTACATCCGATCTGGCGTCGCTCGCAGATTGGTTGGAAGAGTGCGGAATCAAAACGATTGCAATGGAGTCAACAGGGGTCTATTGGATTCCAGTTTTCGAGCTTCTCGAAGCCAGGGGGTTTGAAGTGAAGCTTGTTGAGCCTGGCAAGCTGAAGAGCGTTCCTGGCCGAAAAACGGATGTCTTGGATTGCCAGTGGATCCAGCAGCTTCACACATACGGTTTGCTGGCCGGATCGTTTCGACCGGATTCGGCAATTTGTGTTCTGCGTTCTTACATGCGGCAACGAGCCATGCTCGTCGCCAACGCGAGCGAGCATATCCAACGGATGCAGAAGGCGATGATGGAAATGAATGTCCAGCTCCATCACGTCATTTCGGACATCACCGGCACCACTGGCCTTGCCATTTTGGATGCCATTGTTGCGGGCAGTCGAGACCCGCACCTACTCGCAAAACTTCGCGATCCAAGGTGCAAAAATGACGAGTCGACGATCGCGAAAGCTCTGGAAGGCAATTGGCGTGAAGAACATGTATTTGCGTTAAAACAGGCTCTGGAACTGTACCGTTTTTACGGTTCCAAACTGTCGGAAGTCGATTCCAAGCTTGAAGAACATTTGGGTACATTTTCCGACCGAAGTGACGGTGAGATTCTGCCGAAGCTGAAGGCTCCTAAAGCTGGAAGCAATAGCCCCCGGTTCGATATGCGCAATCAGCTCTACCGGGTGCTGGGCGTCGACATGACGACCATTGATGGGATTAGCGGTCAATCCGCAATCACACTGATTTCTGAAATCGGTACCGACATGAGTAGGTGGGCAACAGAGAAGCATTTCACTTCTTGGCTTTGCCTATGTCCGGGCAGTAAGAAGACAGGTGGGAAATTGCTCAGTGGTAAAACACGTACAAGTGCGAACCGAGCCGCCGCCGCACTTCGAACAGCCGCCGCGTCCCTGGCACGATCAAACTGCGCCTTAGGAGCGTTCTTTCGCAGGATCCGTTCCCGTCTTGGTTCACCCAAAGCGATCACGGCGACGGCCCACAAGCTCGCGAAAATAGTTTATGGGATGCTGAAGTACGGGAGGGAATATGTCGATGTCGGCAACGACTATTACGAACAGCAATACAAGAAGCGAGCAATGGAAAACCTGGCGAAACGGGCAGCTGCACTCAACCTGCGAGTGGTCCCCAATGAACTAGCTGGGTAGGAAGTTCCTTGAGAGCAGAGCCCGCCTCCGCTTCACCTGGCTTCGCCATACTACCGAACAGAACTACCGAACAGAACTATCGGACATCGCAGCCATCCCTCAAAAAACCTTCCCCGAGTATTCGAGAGCACCCACTAAAATCCACGAAGACCCCCCAGTGGGAGAGAAACTAAATGGGTTGCCAGATCCTGCAGTAAAAGAATCGACGTCCCGCAGGAGCGGTCGAGCGCAGCGAGGGGAGGTCGAACGGTCAATCGCGGCATTCACTTCACTCTTGATGGGCGCCCCCAAGCAACAAGCCTCCCCGCGATTCACCGTTCCTCGGCTGCGATTCGTTCAAGCGTTTTGACGGCCTGGTTGGAAAGAAACGGATCCGGATCGGCGGCCAACTTCGCCAACCACTCCTTGGACCGAGCGTCCGCAAGATCGCGTGCCAACGAGACGGCGGTCCGTCGCAACGGCAATTGCTGGGGCGCCGTTTCGGTCGCCGCGTAGGCCAACAGCGGGATGGCCCCCGCGGGGCCGAGGCGACGAATTTGGGTTTCGTTGAGGTGCATCGCTTTGGTTTTTCCAATCGGCGCGAGCAATTCCGACAGGGCGTCGACCAGTTCACGGTCGATCGGATCACCGATGGCCAACAACGGCAATTGCCAGACCTTGGATGGGGAATCCGACGTCGGTTTTCGCTCCACGTTCTGCTCGACGTCAACGGAGACGGTTTCGCCCGGTTGCACGGCGTAACCGTTCGCCCCCACGGTCATCTGGGCGGGCGGGTTTCGCAGCGAATTGGAATCGCATGACGCGACGTAGTTCTCGACGCTGCATTGAAACTCCGAGGAACTGGGACAGGCCATCGACGCGATGATGGGAGTCGTTTTCTGTCGCAGTGCGAAATCAATTTCGATCTCACGATCCTCCGGAGCCAGACACCAAATCTGGCCCTTGACCAATTCGATCTCGGTCGTGTCATGCAAGACGACTTCCCCCGCTTCATTCAGACGGATCTTTCCCTGATCCGACGTCTGCAATTCACACAGCACGGTTGCCTGAGTCCGTAAACGGGAGCCCTTGGCGATCGGCGTCGCATCGGAATGATTGATGGAATTCCATGCCGAACTGCCCGGATGCTGCACTTGCACGGTCCCGGTCGCACGGATCAAGGTCGCCACAATCGGGGAGTTGGTTGCCGGCCGGAAAGGAACTCCGTCGTCGAGTGTCCAAGGAACGCGATTGCGAACCACAAACGCAGCGACCAACAAACAGACGGCGGTGGCAAGGCCTACGACCACCCAGGTCGATCGCCTCGTCCGATGACCGGTCGGACAAGCAACGAAATGCCGTGCGGGCGATTCGATCGCGGCGACCGCCTGCTCCACGCCCTCGAGACGCAGCGCCGATCGGAGCTGCGTGTCCAAGGCATTCAGCGATTCCCAGTCGCGATGACACGCTCCGCATTGACTCAGGTGGCCGCGCACCGCGTCGGCTTGCTCATCCGTCAATTCTTGGTCCATCAGCGGGCCGAGCAATGAACGCGTTTGTTCGCATGACATCATGGTGCACCTCCCGTTGTGGTCAATTCGGATTTGAGCGTTTGTCGAGCGCGATTGAGACGGTCACACACCGTCGATCGTGCGATGCCCAGCCACGCGGCGATCTGGTCGTACGTCATGCTCTCGTAGTAGTACAACAAGATGATCTCGCGTTGCGACTGGGGCAGAGCACGGATCAATCGCATCAGGTGTTCTCGTTGATCACGGTCGGCGGCCGGGTCTGGGGGCGCTTCGTGCGGAAGGGCGTGAACGTCGACCGGATCGGTGCGGCGTATCTGTTGGCGGCGAATCATGTCGACACAGACGTTGTGTGCGATCCTTCGTAACCAACCTCCGACCGCGTCATGCGTACGGAGTTCGGGGAAATGCTTGATCGCCCGAGCGAAGGTTTCTTGCACCGCGTCTTCGCTATCGGAATCGGAAATCAACCGCGCCTGGCAAAACGCGTAAATCCGTCGGTACCAATGTTGGACGTCCAACCGGTTCGGCGAGGTTTCGCTGGTCTTCCCCGACGTCGAAGCCATCGGGGTGGAGTTGTTGTTCAATGGCGGCGGACGCGATTTCGAAGGGCGGTTGTCTAACAGACGATTGAGGGAACGACGCAGACCGGGATGTTCTTGGAAAATGTCAAAAGAATGTTTTTTGGCGGGTGACGGTGGTTTTCGCCCGTCCGTCACCGGTGCTCGTGCGACTGGAACAATGTAGCCCCAATCACCTTCAACCGGCCTGTTCGATTTTCCAACGGAGCGATGCCATGCGTAAGTTTCTTGTTTTTTCACTGGTCATCACGCTCGTCGCCGTGTTTGCCTTCCAGACACGCCGGTCGTCCGCAGAGCTTGACTCGACCGACGACGGCAACTTGATCGTCCACGAATGGGGAACGTTCACCACATTCTCCGGCAGCGATGGCGTGTTCCTCGATTTTCGGCCGCTGGCCGCCGAGCACAGTGATTTGCCGGCCTATGTGCTCGACCGTGGCTCCTTTTCCCCCCTCTTCTATCCCTCGAAACAACGATTGTGGGGACGGGTGCGGATGGAAACACCGGTCACCTACTTCTACACCGATCGCGTTCGGACCGTCAACGTGCGCGTCGATTTCCCCGCAGGCCTGCTGACGGAGTTCTATCCGCCGGTCCAATCGATGCAGCCTGCGATCGACCCGCAGAACATCTTCGGTAAAGGAGAATCGATCGGTGACTCGAGCTTGGATTGGGGACAGGTCGACCTGATCCCGATCCGGCAATTGGTGCCCAACCTCGCCGACAGCGACAAACGGGAAACCATCGCCGACGACCTGGTCCAACGTCTGTTGCCGCATGGCGTGAACGAACAACACTACGCCGAAGCGCGTGCGACCGATTCGGCACTCCTGCACGTCCGCGGAAAAACAGGCAGCCACAAACCCGAATCGGGCCACTTTGAGAAGTTTCTGTTCTATCGCGGAGTCGGCAAGTTTCAGCTACCGATCTCCGCCCGCTACCAACGTTCATCGATCGCGCTGGCCAACGACGGCAACTTGCCGATCCGATCCGCGATCTTGATTGACGTCGACGGCAACACGATCAATGCGTCAAAACTCTCTCGTGTCGATTCCGGCCAGACATTGAGTTTTGAACAAGCCCGTCCGGTCAGCGAACAAGAGTTGTCCGAGATGGTGCACGAAAGTCTGGTTGCGGAGGGGCTCTACGAAAAGGAAGCCGCATCGATGGTCAAGACTTGGCAACACTCGTGGTTCACCGAAAATGGAACCCGTATTCTGTACATGGTGCCCTCATCGATCACCGACGAATTGTTGCCGCTGCATGTGACCCCGACACCCGATGAAACGCTTCGCGTTCTCGTCGGACGGATGGAGATCATGTCGCCCCAGGCCGAACAACAGATGATTGAAGTGGTCGCACAAAGCGTCCGCGATCGTGCCACGCACCTTGCCGACCAGAAACGGCATGCGACCAAGTTGCCGTACACCATCCCCACGGCGGTCCGTGACTTCGGACGGATGGCCGAGCCGGCCCTGGTCCGGGTCAGCAAGATCGCCCGCGACGAGGAGATTCGCAACGAGGCAACACGCCTTGCGCGACAGTTTCAACAGGCGTCGATCCAATAGCTCGGCCGGAACGTTGTTCGCGAGCCGTCCGGTCGCAACCTAAAACACCGGTGGGCTCGCGCCCAAAACCGCAAACCCGTCCCGCGCCCCCTCGGTCGATCATCTGCTCCCCCCGCATCGATTGCCGGAACCCCTTGTGAAAAAGCTCACAAGGAGGGACGCACTCCCCTTAACTACTTTTTAAGGTATTTTACTTGCCTTTGAAGCGTCCCGGCGTATGATTCATTGCGTGAAGTGGGCGGCAATTTCGGCTCGGTTGCTGCCGTCCGGCTTGACGGTGAAGCGGTGCCCCCAGGGGCAGCGACGCCGCGTCAACGCAAACTTTTCTCACTCTCCGCAGGGCTTCGTTTCGCCGACCACATCGGATGGTCACGCCAACCGTTGGCGAGCGAAACGGGGCTCTCCTCGGGCCGATTCGGCGACCCAATCGGAGCGCCGAATGGCGCGGTCGTGTCGACCGACCAGGTTGATACCGCGCAGAGATCACCCGTCCAGGGATGGTGGCCTTTTCCGAGGGGAGAACCAGTCATGGTTGGACCGAGCGGAAACGATCAACCGACTTCGGCATCGAATGATGCCAAGGACCGATTGATCCGTCCTAGTGCTGACGAATTGGGGGCGTTGCGCGAACGGGTCGGCGAAGAACGCCGATCGTCGGCGCTTCATTCGGCGCGTGGTTTGTCGAGCTATCGCAATTGTCCCGCCTTCGGGTTGTTACAACACGCCGCCGAACAGCTGCCCGACCGATTGGCGTTGATTTATGGAAACGCCCGTTGGACGTACCGCGATTTAAATTCGGACGCGGTCCGCGCCGCAGCGATGCTGCAACGCTTGGGCGTTCGTCCGGGTGATCGTGTCGGATTGTTATTGCCCAACGTTCCCGAATATATCATCGCCGCCAACGCAATCTGGCGTGCCGGCGGCATCGTGTTGGCAATCAGTCCGCTGATGGTTCCCGGAGAAGTCGATGCGTTGCTGCGAAAAACCAAGTGTCGACACGTCATCTGTTTGGATCTGCTGTCCAACCTCCTCCCCGATTCATCGAGCAAAGAACCGGGGCGTGAATCTCCGCTTCGAACGACGTTGTTGGTTTCGATCCGCAAACAGTTGCCCGCGCATGAACAACTCGGGTACCTGATCAAACGTGGTTACCAATGGTTGCAAGCGCGGCCACAAAGCTCAAGCAATCGTGTCGGCTGGTTTTGGGAAGAGATCTCGACGATCGAACGCGCTTGGCAGCCGATCACGATCGACCCGGCTTCGGATCCCGCCTACATCCTGCCGACCGGTGGCACGACCGGATCCCCCAAGGCGGTGACGTTGAGTCACCAGAACCTGGTCGCCAACGCTTGGCAACAATACGTCTGGACTCGGCGTTCCTTCGGCGAGGAAACGATGCTGGGTGTGTTGCCGTTTTTCCACAGCTACGGCATGTCGGCGACGGTGATGGGCGGCGCGGCGATGGCGGCAACGCTGGTGTTGCACCATCGTTTCAACACGAACAAGACGATCCAATTGATCGAGACGCATCGACCGAGTGTGTTTCATGCCGTCCCGGCGATGCTGGTGGCGATGAACGCCCGACTGCGTGAATTTCCGAGCGACAAATTGGATTCGTTGCGTTGGATCATTTCCGGGGGGGCGTCGTTGGAGGAATCCGTGGCCCGTGAATTCACGGAGCACTGTCGCCATGGGCACGACGAAAACCAACACCAAGGGCCCCAAGTCGTGGAAGGATTCGGGCTCAGCGAAGCGTCGCCGGTGACCCATGTCGGCCACTTGTTCCACGAACCGATCTATGGCCGAATCGGATTGCCGTTGCCAATGACGGAATGTCGGATCGTGGATGCCAATGCCGACACCGATGCCGACATCAATGCCGGTGAACCGGAAACCATCGTTGCCGACGGAGAGGTCGGCGAGTTATGCGTTCGTGGCCCACAGGTGATGCTCGGTTATTGGGGCGACCACGACGCGACTCGCCTGGCGATTCGAGACGGCTGGCTGCACACCGGAGATTTGGCGATCCGGCATGACGATGGCTGGTACAGCATCGTGGGCCGAAAAAAGGACTTGATCATCACGTCGGGCTTCAACGTGTACCCGAGCGAAGTCGAGTCGGTGTTGTGCCTCGCGGAAAACGTCAAGGATGCAGCGGTCGTCGCCATGCCGGACGAGGTTCGCGGCGAGGCGGTCCACGCTTTTATCGTCACCGTCGATGGTTCGCCCCCCGACATCGAAGCGTTGGAAGAGCACTGTCGCAATCACCTTTCGGCACACAAACGGCCGCGGGCATACACCCATTGTCCCGACGATTTGCCGCGCAACTTTTTGGGCAAGGTGATCCGGCGCGAGCTGCGCGAGACACAGGCAATCGACAACTAGGAGCATGCGATGATTCAATCAGAATCCCATTCACAACCGATTGCCGTGCTTGCCGGTGCACGCACGCCGCTGTCCAAGGCGTTTACCGATTTGGCGGACGTCAGCGCCGTCCAGCTCGGCACCCACGCGGTCACGGCTGCGGTCACCCGTGCAGCGGCCAAAACCGACGCCATGGACCTCGACCAGATCGACGAACTGGTGATGGGCAACGTGGCCGGACCGCCGGATGCGGCAAACATCGCCCGCGTGATCGCGCTCTCGGCCGGTCTGCCCAAGGAACGCATCGCGCACACCGTCAATCGCAATTGCGCCTCGGGGATGGAGTCGATCTTTGCCGCCTGGGATGCGATCGCCCGCGGTCGTGCCTCGATCGTCGTCAGCGGCGGAACGGAATCGATGTCCCAGGTCCCGCTGCTGTTTCGACGCGACGCGGCCAGGCACTGGATGCGTTTGGCGCGCAGCAAAACCATCTGGCAGAAACTTCAAACCCTCGCCGCGTTTCGGCCGCGACATTTCAAACCCGTCGTCGGAATTCAGCTGGGGCTGACCGACCCGGTGTCGGGTTTGAACATGGGCGAAACGGCCGAGGTGCTGGCCAGAGAGTTTGGGATCAGCCGCGAGGAGCAGGACGCGTTTGCGCTATTAAGCCATCAACGGGCGTCGGCGGCCCGCGAAGAATGTTTCTTGTCGGGCGAAATCGCCGAGATCCAAACGGACGCCGGCGTCGTCGCCAAAGACAATGGCCCGCGACAGGGACAATCCCTCGAACAGCTCGCCCGCTTGAAACCCCTGTTCGACGCCGGAGGCAGCGTGACCGCGGGCAACAGTTGTCCGTTGACCGATGGCGCCGCGGCGTTGGTGTTGAGCGACCTGTCGACCGCGGAGCGCTTCGAGCAACCGCTGGGCTACATCACCGACTACGCGGTCGCCGGTTGCGATCCCCATCGCATGGGCCTGGGGCCGGTTTACGCGACGGCCAAGCTGTTGGCCAACAGCGGCATGTCGTTGGCGGATTTTGATTTGATCGAACTGAACGAGGCTTTTGCGGCACAGGTGATCGCCTGCGAGATCGCGGCGGCGTCGAAATCATTCGCATCGGAGGAACTGGGACGCCACCAACCGCTCGGCGAGTTGTCGCGCGAGGTGATGAACATTCACGGCGGCTCGATCGCCTTGGGACACCCCGTCGGAATGACCGGAACGCGGCTCGTTTTGACGCTGCTGCGGGCGCTGCGGAAACGCGGCAAACGAATCGGCCTGGCGACGTTGTGCGTCGGCGGAGGCCAGGGTGTGGCAATGATCGTCCGAACCCATCTGGAGGACTGAACGATGACTCATCAACAACTCAACCATTTTACCCTCTCCCTGGACGATTCCGGCATTTACCGAGTCGCGCTCGACGTTCCCGGCCGACCGATGAACGTGTTGGACGAAAACGTGATGGGGGAACTGGAACAAATCGTCAACGAATTGGAAACCCGCAGCGACGTCAAACTGGTGGTTTTCAAAAGCACCAAAGAGAGCGGTTTTCTGGCGGGCGCCGACGTCGAGGCGATTGAATTGATCGACTCGACCGAGCAAGCGGATCGCTTGATGAAGCAAGGACAGCAACTCTTTGAGCGGATCGAAACACTGCCGATGCCGACGCTTGCTGTCTTGCATGGCCCCTGTCTGGGCGGCGGATTGGAACTCGCGTTGGCCTGCGATTATCGGATCGCTCGTGACAACAGCAGCACCAAAATCGGTCTGCCGGAAATCAAACTCGGGTTGATCCCCGGTTGGGGTGGCACCCAGCGATTGCCGCGACGCGTCGGACTCAAACACGCCCTGTCGATGATCCTGTCGGGCAAACACCTGTCTGCGCGCGAGGCAATGAAGATCGGTCTGGTCGACCGGGCGATCCCGCCGGACCAGTGGCGGGACGAGGTCGTGCGAGTGATCGACACGCTGGTGCGCGGCGGATCCTTGCGTCGGACGCGATTGAGTACCGAGTGGATCGGCCGTTGGTTCGAGCGACTGCCGCTGGTGCGCAACATGATGGTCACGGTGACGGAGAAACGCCTGGCCGGCAAGTCAAAAAATTACCCCGCGCTGGGTGCGGCGATTCGCGCGATCGTCGACGGCTACCAGCGGGACGTCGATGGCTTTGAAACCGAACGCCGCGAATTTTGTCAGCTGATCAACACGCCGACCTGTCGCCAACTGTTGCGGCTGTTTTTCTCCCGTGAACGCGCCCGCGACATGCAAACCTGGGCGCCCAATTCGCTGCGTCTGATTCACGGCGACCCGATCCGACGACTGGGTGTAATCGGCGCCGGCGCGATGGGGGCCGGGATCGCTCAGGCCGCGGCCATTCGCGGCTACGGAGTCCACATCAAGGAGGTCGATGCCGACGCGGTGGGGCAGGGTTCCGCACGGGTCGACCGGCTGATTTCGAAGTACAGTCGGCATAAACAATGGAATGAATTTCGTGAAGGTGAACTGCGTGACCGCATCACCCTCGGGACCGATTTTCATCTGTTTGCGAACGTCGACTGCGTGATCGAAGCGGTCGTCGAACGGATGGATGTCAAACAGCATGTGCTGGCGGAGGCTGAAAAGGAGATCGGCAAATCGGCAATCCTCGCCACCAACACGTCCTCGTTGTCGGTCACCGAAATGGCCCAGTCGCTCAGTCGGCCGGATCATTTCGCCGGCTTGCACTTCTTCAATCCGGTCCACCGCATGGAATTGGTCGAGGTGGTACGCGGCGAACAGACCAGCGATGCGACGATTGCTCAACTGGTTTCCTTCGTGCGAGCGTTGGGCAAGACACCGATCGTCACCTCGGATTCGCCGGGGTTCCTGGTCAATCGCATCCTGTTCCCCTACCTGGGCGAAGCCATTTTGATGGTCCGCGAGGGGCACGCCGTAGGAACGATCGATCGTGAGCTGCGCCATTTCGGCATGCCGATGGGTCCGCTTCAATTGCTCGACCATGTCGGCTTGGACGTCGCACTGCATGTCGCCCGATCGCTCGGGGCGGTGATGCGTGACGTCGATGATGTGATCGAAGTTCTGACGCCCCTGGTGCAGCGGAATCAAATCGGGTTGAAATCCAAGCGGGGCTTCTATGACTACCGCGGCAAGAAACCGCAACCGCGCCAGACGTCTGAAGTCGTGGATTTCATGGTGGAACCGGCATCGCAGGAACGTTTCACCCCCGACGGGCTGTCCGACATTCAGCGACGGCTCGTGTATCCGATGTTGGCCGAAGCCATTCGTTGCGAAGACGAACGGGTCGTCGAACACGCTTGGGCGATCGACCTGGCCATGGTTCTGGGAACCGGGTTTGCGCCTCACCGAGGCGGCCCGCTGAGCGTGGTCGAGCAAATCGGGACGCAGACCGTGCTGGCAAACATGGAACATCTGCGTTTGCAACACGGCGAACGATTTACTCCACCGGAAAAGCTTTTACTGGGAGCGAAACAATGAGTTTAGAAATCGATCCGACCACGACCGACGCGACCAGTCCGGTGGTGACTCCGGGCAAGGCACCGGTGAAGCCATCGGGGACGAAGCGGGAGCGGCAGAATAATCAAGCGGAATCCGCGACGACGTCCGAGAAGCCGACCGAGTCGTTTGCCGAGATCGCACTGCGGCTCGGCGGCGCGTCGGTCGACGAGGCGCAGCGGACCGGCGTGATTGATACCGCCGACGATCAGGTCGAAGATCTGTTCGCCGAGCAGCACAAAACGACTCACAGCCCGATCCACCGTGCGGTCTGGGATCGTCGCGTGCCGACAGAATTGTTCGCGCCGAATCTCGCCCTGCCCAGCGGTGACGTGGCACGCGTCGTCGACCGCTCGCTGAGCATCGTGCGGACACATCGCAAACTCGGTTCGTTGACTGATGCGAACGGCAAGATCAGTGACGAAGTGCTGCGTGATCTGGGTGACGCCGGATACTGGGGCTTGCTGGTCGGCCGCGAGTACGGCGGTTGGGGCGCGACCATGCGTGATTTCGCCAGGATGATCACGCAAATGGCGACGATCGATCCGACCGTGGCCGGATTGGCATCGGTTCATGGTTGCATCGGCGCGGTCGACCCGCTGCGGGCTTTCGGCAGCGAAGATCAAAAGCGTCGTTTCTTGCCGGGCCTGGCCGACGGAACCCGGCTGTCGGCGTTCGCGCTGACCGAACCGGGGGCCGGAAGCGATTTGACGGCGTTGCGGACGACCGCCGTTCGTGATGGGGATGACTATGTGGTCAACGGAGAGAAACTGTTCATCACCAATGCGACCTTCGGCCGTACGATCGGCTTGGTATGCAAAATCGATGGCGTTCCCAGTGTCTTGATCGTTGAATTGCCGCAGCGGGAAACGGAATCGTTTCAGATCAACCGCTACGGGATCTACGCGTTGCGGCGTGCGCAGAACAACGGATTGGTTTTCAAAAACTTTCGTGTCCCGGCGGCCAATCGTTTGATCCCACAACGGGGCGATGGTTTGACGATCGCGTACCACGGCCTGAATCTGGGCCGTGTGTCGTTGTGTGCCAACGCGGCCGGCGCGATGCGTTGGATGTTGGCGGAGATGTTGCCGTGGGCCCGCTACCGCGAAACGTATGGACAAGCGATCGAAAAACGCGAACTGGTTCGCCGCCGCGTCGGACATCTGGCCGGACTGATCGTTGCGTGCGATGCCCTCACCCACTGGTGTGCCAACCTGCTCGACCAGGGATACCGTGGCGAAATGGAATGCATCATCGCCAAGATCTTTGGCAGTGAAGCCCAAAAGGAGGCGGCGATCGAATTGTTCATGAAGACGCATGGAGGCCGCTCGTTCTTGGCCGGACACCTGTTCGGTGACAACGTCCATGATTTCCTGGCCCCTTGCATCTACGAAGGCGAAGGCGAGATGCTGGGGATGGCGTTCTTCAAGTCGCTGGTCAAGCAACACGGCAAACAGCACTTTGAGCCGATCGGACGAACGCTGCATGAACGGGGCATCAAAACCCCCAACCTGGCCAACCCGATGCATCTGTGGGCGCTGCGCCGGCCGATGTTGGGCTACGCGAAATGGTACGTCGGTCGAACGCTGCGTCCCTCGCAATGGAGCAGACTGCCCGCCAAGAACACGTCGCAGGAACTCGACCGCCATGTCCGCTTCGCCAAACGCTACTTGTCCGCCAGCGGAATGGCGATCAGCGGCACGATGCGCCGGCACCAGTTGAAACTGGCTGACCGTCAATGCCGGATGTCGGCGCTGTCGCTGCAGATTCAAAACGCGGTCACGATGCTGGTCACGGCACTTTACGCCGCGGGTCAAAACGATCCGGTCACGCGGGCGGCCGCCGATACGGTTTGCCGTGAACTGAAGCGTCGGATCACGGGCGGACATCCGAGCGACAACGATTTTCGCCAGGTCACTTCGCTGGGGGCGACGATCGCCGAGGATGGATGGAATGAATTGCTGGGCGTCGAAGCCGGGTCGATTCTGCAAGGGTACAAATCGAACGGAAACTAGGTGTCGGATCCTGCGGGTGGGATAGGCTTCCAGGCTCGTCATTCCAGCGTCGACAGGCTGGAAGCCTCTCCCACTTCTTTTCCGTGCGCCGCTTAGTAGTAAGGAACCGTCAATGAAGATGATTGAAGCCGCTGACAGGAATCAAGTCTTGTCGATGGGCGGACCGGTGAACTGCGAAACCAACCGTCGCGCGGTGATCGCGTTGGGCGGTGGCGGCGCGCGGGGGCTCGCGCATTTAGGTGTCATGGAGGCGATCGGTGAATCGGGAGTTCGAACCGAGCGCATCGTTGGGGTCAGCATCGGAAGTTTGATGGGCGGCTTGTGCGCCGTCGATTCCGACATCAAACAGGTGCAGGCCAAAGCGATCGGACTCCTGCATTCACCGGTCTTTTCAGAAAAATGCCGCCAGCTGATGGCGGCGGCTTCGAAGGTGTCGGCCGGCAATCGCAAGCAGTCGCAACAAGTCGGACCTGCCGATTGGTTTGGGCTGTGGTACCGTCGTTTGGAACGCATCATGCGCCACGGTCACCGATTGACGAAGATTGTGCGTGGTCCGTCGATTCTTTCCGATGAGATCTTGCACGAAGCGATCAACGCCTTGATTCCCGATATCGATCTGTCAGAGACGTCGATCCCGTTGAGTATCGTCGCGGCAGATCTGAAGAGTGGTCATCGCGTCGTCCTGGAGCGCGGCCCGCTGCGAAAAGCGATCTTGGCATCCACAGCGATCCCCGGCTTTTTTCCTCCGATCCAATGGGACGACATGTTGTTGTCCGACATCGGCGTGTTGGATGCGATCCCGTTGTCGATCGCAAAATCGTATGCGTCGGATTTGACGATCGGAGTCGACGTCGGCAGCTCGGTGCAGCGGATCGACACGTTCGGGACCGCAATCGACGTGGTGATGCGGATGGAAGAGATCGGCGAGCGGCTCTGTCGTCGCCACTCGTTGCCCCATGCCGACATTCTGATTCGCCCCGATGTCGGATACCGACCGTGGTACGATTTCACCGAACCCACCGCGTTGATTCACTCGGGTTTGCAGGCGGCCAGAGCAGCACTCCGGCACGTGATTTCGGTCCGCGGTGCAGGCTGAACCACCCCGCGTGCCGCTCGCTGACCGGTTTGTTGATTGAGTGAGCCGTGACGCGTAAGCGGCCGGGCATGCTGGCGCCCGCCCGAGGCCTTACGGCCAACGGCTCACCATTGACGCCGTCTCGTTACGAGGTTCCGCCTCGTAACGCAATTCTCTTGAGGCTCCGCCTCAAGATCGATCGCCGGGCCGGTGGAGGCGGAGCCTCCAGAACACTGCGTTCCCCGGCAGAGCCGGGGAACGAGGGTGACGTGCCGCGCGCTGACGTGTCCCGCTGGCATGCCGGCACGTGGCGTCAGCCAGTGGTTCGTGACGGATACCCAAATGCTGATTTTAATATTTTCATTGTAAGAATTCCTTCTCGCCCCGGTTGTCTTTTAGAATCGGTCTCTTAGAAAGCACTGGCGACAGAGTGCAGGGGACGTTTCGCTTCTTTCATCGGGGGAACCATGGCATGGACACCAACAGCGGGACGGTGGCGGTCCACAACGCGCACGCTGCGGATGAATTGATCGACCGGTTCTTTCGGGTCCGCGGGTTTTCCGAACAGATTGCCGAGCCGCTATCGCCCGAAGACTGTCTTATTCAGTCGATGGACGATGCCAGCCCGATCCGTTGGCATCTGGCGCACACGACGTGGTTCTTTGAAACGTTTCTGCTGAAACGCGACGGAGAGTATCGGCCGTTTGATGAATGTTTCGAGTATTTATTCAATTCCTATTACAACAGTGTCGGCGAGCAATACCCACGGGGAAAACGCGGCTTGATCTCTCGTCCCGGTCTGGAGGAGACGCTCGAGTATCGGAGCCACGTCGATCAAGCGATGCGGTCGCTCGTTGATGGCCATGATCTGACCGACCAGGAGCGGCTGGTGTTGGAGATCGGAATCCATCACGAGCAACAGCATCAGGAATTGATGCTGACCGATCTCAAGCACGCGTTGTCGTGCAATCCGCTGGCACCGGTCTATCGCGACGGAGCGTGTGAAGACCTGGACGCAGCGGTCGGCCAGTCGTGGGTCGATTTTGATCCCGGCGTGGTGCGAATCGGACACGACGGCGACTCGTTTTGCTTCGACAACGAACGGCCACGACACCGTGTTTTTTTGGAACCGTTTCAAATCGCCGATCGCTGTGTGACCAACCGCGAGTATCTGGAATTCATGGAAGACGGCGGCTACGCTCGGCCGGAATTTTGGTTGTCGCTGGGATGGGCGACGGTCAACGAACAGGGCTGGCAAGCGCCGTTGTATTGGCAGAAAGACGGTTCGCGCTGGTCGCAGTTCACGTTGTCCGGACGCAAGCCGATCCGGCTGGACCAGCCCGTCTGCCATGTCAGCTATTTCGAAGCCGACGCGTATGCCCGCTGGGCCGGCTGCCGATTGGCAACCGAAGCCGAATGGGAACACGCCGTTTGCCGCCAACTGGAGGCCCCGTTCTCGGCATCGCAACGGGGCAATTGGAGCGACGACCTGATCCGCAGCGGTCGCTGCATTCACCCCAAGTTGTCTGGCACGGAAAGTCACCTGAACCCCGAATCCCGACTCGGCGAGATCGACCGTGACGACGCGGGCCAACCTTCCTTGGCCGACGCGATGGGCAACGTCTGGGAATGGACCAGCAGCCACTACTCGGCTTACCCCGGCTACCGGGCACCGGCGGGTGCGTTGGGTGAATACAACGGAAAATTCATGTGCAACGTCTTCGTGCTCAAGGGCGGATCGTGCGCGACACCGTCAGGCCATGTGCGGCCGACCTATCGCAATTTCTTCGCCCCCCAGTCTCGCTGGCAATTCACCGGCATCCGCTTGGCACGTTCCTAAGCTGATTCAGGATCCCATCGATCGAAAATTCGATCTTCCACTCGACCATTTTCCCGGGGAATCATCGTGCTAAATACCGCACCGACCAAAGCTGCGCCTCGATCGATCGCGTTTCAACACGACGTGATGGAAGGACTCGGCCAAGTTCCCAAGCGGTTGCCGTGCAAATATTTCTACGACAAGCGCGGGTCGGCGCTGTTTGACGAAATCTGCGACCTGGACGAGTACTATCTGACTCGGACCGAGCAAGCCATCATGAACCGGTACGCTTCGGAGATGGGCACGCAGATCGATTCGGGGGCGATGTTGGTCGAATACGGCAGCGGCAGCAGTATCAAAACTCGAATCTTGCTGGATCATCTGATCGACCCGGTCGCGTACGTTCCGGTGGATATCTCGCATCGGCATCTGCAACGTGTGGCCGAGCGATTGCGGGTGGATTATCCGCATCTGGAAATCTTGCCTGTGACCGCTGATTTTACCCGCCCGTTTTCGCTTCCCCACTCGCGTGAACCCGCGACCCATTGTGCCGTTTACTTTCCCGGATCGACGATCGGAAATTTTGAACCGGCCGAAGCGGAGCGGCTGTTGCGATCGATCTCCGAGCGCTGCGGCAGTGGCGGCGGGTTGTTGATCGGGATCGACCTGGTCAAAGACGTCGAAACCTTGGAACGTGCGTACAACGACGATGCCGGCGTGACGGCCGCCTTCAATTTAAACCTGCTGCGCCGGATCCGCGACGAACTCGATGCCGACATCGACGTGCAGGCGTTTGAGCACGTCGCGTTCTACAACCATCAAGCATCCCGAATTGAAATCTACATTCGGTCGTTGAAACAGCAAACCATCCGCATCGGGGAGACATCGTTCGAGCTTGATGCGGGTGAATTGATTCACACCGAGTATTCGCACAAGTACACGATCGAAGGTTTTTCGGCGTTGGCCGCGCGTGCGGGGTTAGAATTGCATCGCAGTTGGACCGACGATGAGCGGCTGTTCGCGGTGTTGCATCTGGTGGTCGCCGGCGTGGGTTCGCAGCAGAACGCCCCATAGAGCAGAGCGCCCCATAGAGTCGTGAAATAGGCTGGCGGCATCTCATTGTCGCATCGACAGGCTGGAAGCCTGTCCCACATTCAGTGGCCGCCCGCATTCACCCGACGTTCATTTGGCGTCTGATTTCAGATTGTCGGTGGCCCAGAGCAGCCCGCGGGAGATCAGGTCCAGGTAACGATCGTCGCCGACGGTGTCGTTGTTGTGGCCCAGCGTGGTGCTAAAGATCTTGGTTTGGTTGGGTCCGTACAGATTGGTCCAAACCACGACTGCTTGGGCGGTTCGGGGTTTGGCATTGGGGTTCTGTTTCAGTTCCTTTTTTCGCGGCGATTGAACTTGATCGCCGCTGGCCAGCACGTCGGTGTTGCCGAACACGCGAACGTTGTTGTAAAGCTCTTCGTTGATCGTCGTCCAGTTGCTCAGCCCCTTGGTGATCGGATGATCCGGCTGGGTGTAGTGAACATCGATCGGGGATTGCGGGCCATGGCCGGTGGATTGAACGCCGATCATTTCGTACCAACCGGCGTTCTCGGCGCCGATTTCGACCGGGTTTCGAAAATCGCCCCAGCGGTAACTGTGCATCGCGCAGTGCAGGTTGACCGCGGGAACGCCGGCCCGGTGGGCAGCCAAAATTCGATCGACGTAGGGACGCTCGGTGACCGAGGCGGAGCACTCGTCGTGGACGATGACGTCGTAGTCTGCCGCCCAGTCATCCGACTCGTAGACTTCAAAACGCGTGCTGGTCGTCTTGCTGGGATTGAATTCGATCGTCACCACGGCGTTGATCCGCTTCTCGATGCCTTTCTTCAGCAACTGGGTTTGGGTGGCGTAGTCGTGGCAACAACCGCCGGCAACCAGCAACACCTTCAGCGGCTTGTCTTGCGCTTGGGCATGGTCGGCCGGGGCGAACGCGAGCAGGGCGACGCCGCACAGGAAGGTGCACACGGCGCGGCGGCTGAGAGAGAAACGGCAGGCAGGAAGACTTTGAAGCGGATTCATGGTGGAGGCCTTGGAGAGTCGGATCAACCGATGGGCAGGAGCGGTCGTCGTCGGGGGTGCGGTCGACGCTAAAATTGATGGCCTTTGCGGGGCCCGTCGTTGCATTGGGTCAGAATTTCGGGACCGTCCTCGGTCATCATCACGGTGTGTTCAAATTGGGCCGAGGGTCGCCCGTCTTTGGTCCGCACCGTCCATCCATCCGCTTTGTCGCAGCGGGCGTAGCGGGTGCCCGCATTGATCATCGGTTCGACGGTGAAACACATGCCGGGGAACAGTCGATCGATACGACTTTGCCGATTGGGGAAGTGCGGGATCGAGGGATCCAGGTGAAACTGTTTGCCCAGTCCGTGACCGACGTATTCGCGGACGACGGAGAAACCGCGCCGATGCGCTTCGGGCACGATCGTCTCGCCGATTTTCGAAACCGTGCATCCGGGGGTCAGCGCGTCGATCGCCAGGTGCATGCAGTCGAAGGCGCATTGGGTGACCGCTTTGCGTTCCTCGGAAACCTCCCCGATCAAGAACGTTTCGCTTTGGTCACCGTGCCAGCCGTCGACGATGGTGGTCACGTCGATGTTGACGATATCGCCTTCTTTCAGCTCCTCGTCGCCGGGGATGCCATGGCAGATCACTTCATTGACGCTCGTGCAACAGCTTTTCGGGAAATTCTGATATCCCAGCGTTGCCGCGGTATGCCCGTTGTCGAGCGTCCACTGTGCGATCATCTCGTCGATTCTGCCGGTGGTGATCCCGGCCGTGATGTGCGGTCGGATGTAATCCATCAGGCTCGCGTTGACACGTCCGGCACGGCGCATCGCATCGCGTTGCTGGTCGTTCAGAATCAGTTTTCGTTGCTTTTGCAGCATTCCTGTCATGTTTCCTTCGATGCGAGCAGCGGTTGATCTGCTCGTGGTTAATCCTGCGGCAAGCGGGCTGTCGTGTTAGTCGTTATTCCGAAATCAATGCGTCCATGCCAGATGCGACGCGTTCGCCAGGGGCGTCGCGCGGCCCCTTGCCAACGCATGCGAGCTTCGATCGACAGGCCGCAATCCGGTGTCGGTTCCCAGCCGCTGTGTCGGAATCGTGTTCGATCGCCGGCCGGCGTCAGAGCGTATCGTACCAACCCGAAAGTGTCGTTCGTAGAACCGAAAACACCCCTGGCTGAGATTTTTTGAATGCCCTCCGGCGGCAGCTCCTACGACCGGATCGACAACGCAGCGACCACCAACGCGGCATTTCCGGGCGTCGACATGCCCCGCCCATGGGGGCATGAAGTGCGAAAATCATGCCTCCGCGGCTCTCAATTGGCAGGAAAAGCGCGCGAATCAACCGAAATCCGCGATCGGTCGAGAAACCCTGGCCGGGGCAGAAGGTTAGATCAGTGGGCCGGCCGAGTGATCTCCGCTTCCGAAATCTGGCGTGATTGGCGCCGAGCGATTCGAGTGGGGGCAATTAGAATGGTCCGGTCCGCTAGGCCCATTGAGCCGGAATCTCATCCACTTCTTTCGACCAAACCGCCGCAATAATGCATTTCCAACTCCCATCGTGCACCGAAAGCAACGCACCGATCGGCGCGAGCCTCCGTTTCCCGCTGCGGCAGTCGGCCGGGCCGGCGAAGTCGTTCCTGCAGCTACTGTTCGTCGCCGTGTTGGCGTCCGTCTTGCCGATCTCGACACTTTCGGCACAAGAACAAACCGAGGGAGACGCGGCAGGCGAACGGGCCGAAGCCCCCGCCCCGGCGGAGACCGTCGTCCAGGATGACAGCGAGAACACCGACAGCGAAGCCGAAGTCCCCGTCTCGCCGTCCGACCAGCCCCCGGCCACCGAGCCCGCGCCGGGATTGCGCGGAGAGGACGTGACGCCGGAAGAAGCCGCACGGATTTTGCTGGAGGAACTCGACCGCCCCCAAGAACCGTTGTTGCGATTCAATTTCACCGGCGCCAGCTGGAAAGACGTGTTGAATTGGATGGCGACCGAAGGCGATTTGTCGCTCCAGATCGATCGCTACCCGGAGGGCTCCATCTCGTTCATCGATCGCTCGCGAATGTACACCGTCGCCGAGTCCTTGGACCTGTTGAATCGCTTGCTGCTCGATCGCGGTTACGCCTTGGTGCGTCGCGGACGGATGCTGTTCCTGATCGATCTGGAAGTCGAAAATGCCGACAAACTGATCAGCGAGTTGGCCGACTTGGTGCCGATGGACGAACTGGAATCACGCGGCAAGAGCGACATCGTGACCGCGATCTTTCCGCTCGGCAGCATGACGCCCGACGAAGCCAAGACTCAATTGCCGCAGATGGTCGGGCCCTGGGGCCGGGTGATCGTGCTCGACAGCGCTCGCCAAGCCAAGGTGACCGAACGGGCGGAGAAACTGGTCGCGATCCGCGAGGTCATCAGACAATCCGATCAGGAAGTGCACGAGATCAAACTGCTGCACCGCAGCGCCGAGGAATTGCTGCAAACCGCTCGACCCTTGCTGGGTCTGGACGCCGGCGAAAACTCCAGCGACGACATTCGCATCTCCGTCGGGCTCTACGGCGATCGCATCTATGCCACCGGGTTGCGATCGAAGGTCAGCATCCTGGAAAGCCTGATCGCCAAAGCCGACCAGCCCTTGGAAGGAGCCGGTGAGGCGACCGAGGCGGAAGTGGCTCGGCCCGTGTTCCAGACCCATTTCGTTCGCGTTGCCGACCCCGCCACCGTATTCGAAGTCCTGCAAACGCTGTTGCAAGACGAACCCGGCACGCGGGTCGCCATCGACCCCGCCACCAACGCCATCATCGCCTTTGCAACTCCAAACACCCATAAACAGATCACCGAAGTGATCGCAAAGATGGAAGGCAGCGGCGAAGACTTCGAAGTCTTTCAGCTCAAACGCATCGACCCCGCCCAGGCCTTGCTGACCATCAACAAGTACTTCGGCGTGACCGAAGAAGACCCCAGCGGCCCGATCGTCGACGGTGATCCGGCGACCGGAAAGTTATGGGTTCGCGGCTCGCAAGACGAAATCGAACAGATCCGACGGCTGCTCGAACAGCTCGACGGAGCCGCGAGCGAAGGGCTGCTCAGTGGAAAGGTCCGGCTGTTGCCGCTCAACGGTCGTCAAGCCGAAGACGCGCTGCGGCAGTTGCAACTGTATTGGCGAATGACCGGGCGGGATAACGCGATCCGCGTTCTTTCTCCGTCCGGAGGCGGCGAATCCAACGGCATCCGTGAACGCAAGATCCAGCGGGCTCCGTCCAACTCCGTCACGCCGCCGACGCAATCCACGTCCAAGCCGGCCGATAACCTCGACGCGTCCCGCTTCGATTCGCGACGGTTCTATTACCTCACCCAAGCCCCCGCGGCAGCCAGCCCGCCGGAGAGCCAGCCCGTCAGCACAGAACCCGTCAGCACAGAACCCGTCAGCACAGAACCCGTCAGCACAGAACCCGTCAGCACAGAGCCCGTCAAATCGCCCAGTCCGGACATCATGATCGAATTGACGCCCAACGGCATCCGGATCGCTTCGGACGACACCGAAGCGTTGGACGAATTGGAAGAACTGTTGTCACAGCTGATCGGCCCGATGGGAACCCAAAGCGATCTGCCGACGATCTACTGGCTGAAGTACATCCAAGCCGATATCGCCTCCGAAATGATCGCCAGCATTCTCGGTGGCGGCGACTCGGCGGGCAGTTTGACCGACACGATCACCGGCGGACTCGGCGGCGGCATGCTGGGTGGATTGATGGGACTGGCCGGCGGTGGCGGTGGCGACACGTCTTCGGCCAAGTCGATTTTGACCTCCACCGGGTCGGTCAACATCGTCCCCGACCTGCGGCTCAACGCACTGTTCATTCAAGCCAACGAGCTCGATTTGCAAGTCATCGAAATGGTGTTGGAGAAAATTGACATCGAGGAAAGCCCCGAGGACATCGAACTGACCGCGACGCCGCGGATGATCCCCGTGCTGTATCAAGACGCGGCAGAGGTCGCCAAGGTGGTCAAAGAGATCTACGCCGATCGAGTCGCCGGAGCCGATCAGGGTCGTAGCAGCGGAGGCGGAGGAGGCCGTGGCGGACAACCTTCGCCGGAGGACTTCATCAACGCCCTGCGCGGCGGTCGAGGCGGTCGCGGCGGCGGTACCGAGGCGGCCAAAAGCGAACGCTCGAAGATCGCCGTTGCCGTCGACGCCCAAAGCAACTCGTTGGTGGTCACGGCCACGACCAAAGATTTTGAAGAGATTCAGATGCTGGTCGAAGCCCTCGATCAGGGCGGCCGCGTCAATGAAGACGAGACCGTCGTTTACACGCTGCCCGGTACTCTCAACGGAAACACGATCGTGCAGGCGTTGGAAGCCATCCTCAGCACCCAAGTGGAAACCAAAGACAGCGGATCCGCTTCGTCGAGCACGCCCGGCGGGCGGACCGGAGGTGATAGCGGCAACAGCACCGAAGCGGCCGATGCGATGCGTCAGCGGATCGAGGCGTTTCGGTCACGGTTCGGTGGCGGTGGCGGTGGCAGCCCCTTCGGCGGCGGCGGCGGACGTCCCGGCGGATTCGGCGGCGGTCGCGGCGGCGCAGCCGGTGGTGGCGGCGGCGGTCGTCCCGGCGGTGGTGGCGGCGGCGGTCGTCCCGGCGGCGGACGTTAATCCCGACCGAGCAAACGTCTTCAACGCGTCACCGGGGATCGACATCGATGCAAACTCCCCCGGTCACGCCGACGTTCTCCTCCGCAACACAGTACAATCCAAGCATCACTCTTTGGAAGAACACCGGAATCGATTCCATGATCATGCGTGCAGGCGAAATCCTTCGACGACGCGGACTGCTCAGCGACGCACAGCTGGCAGACACCCACGGCAGCAATGCCTCCGATATCGTGCAAGCGGCCGTCGAAAAGGGATTCGTCGGCGAACGTGAAGCGCTCGAAGCACTCGCCGAAGAGGTCGGTTTGGAGTTCGTCGATCTGCGGGACACCGAAATCGACTTGGCCGCGTTGGAAGGCTTTCCCCAGCGTTTGATCTATCGCCAGTCGCTGTTTCCGATCCGCTTTCAAAACGGATCCGTTGTCGTCGCGACCGCGGATCCGCTGGACCTTTACCCACTCGATGAAGCCAGCGCGGCGACGGGCAAGAACATCATTCCGATCGTCGCCCAACGCGGCGAGATCGCTCGGTTGATGAAGCGACATCTCGGCGTCGGCAGCGAGACCGTCGAAGACCTGATGGCAGCCGCCTCGGATGACGAAGACGTCGAGTTGCTCGAGGAGCTCGAGACCGACGGTAGCGAGCTGAGCGAGATGGCTCAGGAGGCTTCGGTCGTCCGACTGGTCAACGAAATCCTGCTCGAAGCCATCGAAACACGCGCCAGCGACATTCACATCGAGACCCAATCCGATGGGTTGCTGGTCCGCTATCGGATCGACGGGATTTTGCACCGCCAACCCACGCCGCCGGAAATCAATCGTTTCCAAGCCGCCATCATCAGTCGGTTGAAGATCATGGCGCGGCTCAACATCGCCGAAAAACGGCTGCCCCAAGACGGACGCATCAAGCTCAGGGTTCACGGTCGTGAAGTCGACATTCGATTGAGTGTGATCCCGATGATCCACGGCGAAGGCTTGGTGATGCGGGTGCTGGACAAATCCGCCATGGTCTTCGACCTGGGCAAACTGGGGATGTCCGTTGAGATCTATCAAACCTACAGCAAGCTGATCGAGCTGCCACACGGAATCGTCCTGGTGACCGGACCGACCGGTAGCGGTAAAACGACAACGCTGTACAGCAGTTTGCTGCAGATCCGCAGCGACGAAACCAAGATCATCACCACCGAAGACCCGGTCGAATACCAGCTGGACGGGATCAACCAGATCCAAGTCCACTCCAAGATCGGATTCACCTTTGCGGCGTCGTTGCGAAGCATCTTGCGGCACGACCCCGACATCGTCCTGGTGGGGGAAATTCGTGACCTGGAGACGGCCGAAAATGCCATCCAGGCCTCGTTGACCGGTCACTTGGTGTTCAGCACCCTGCACACCAACGACGCCTCGGGGGCCTTCACCCGCTTGGGCGACATGGGCGTCGAACCATTCCTGGTCGCGGGCACCGTCGAAGGCGTGATGGCCCAACGACTGCTCCGCCGACTCTGCCCGCTCTGCAAAGAGGCTTACAAGCCATCGCCGGAAGAGGTTCCCAAAGATTTTCCTTGGGATCGCGCCGGCGAATTCACGTGGTATCGACCGGTGGGCTGCCGCGAATGTCGCAACCTGGGCTATTCCGGTCGGATGGGTATTTATGAATTGTTGGTCACCAATGACGAAATCCGTCAACTGGCCCAGGATCGCGCCAGCAGTTGGGTGATCCGCAAAGCGGCCGTCGACGCCGGCATGCGGACCCTGCGGATGGACGCTTGGGACAAAGTGATCGCAGGCATGACGAGCATCGACGAGGTGCTACGCGTTTCCAAGGGCGAGGCGCTCTAGTGGTGCGTCAACTTTTAGCCGCGGAAAAGGGGTCAGGTACCAAAAATGCGAAGCACCCTGCGGGCCATTTGGTTTTTGGTACCTGACCCCTTTTCCGCTCGACAAACGCAACCCGAACATTTAACGCTGACACAGCACTAGAATCATGCCGACGTTTGCCTACACCGCTCGCGACATGGCGGGCAAGACCGTGAGCGGTTCCATCGAAGCCGCCAATGAACGCGAAGTCGCCGCGCTGCTGAGCGAAAAGTCACTCTTTCCGTCCAAGGTCGCAGCCGCCGAAAACACCGCCGGCCGCTCCCTATTCGGCCAGCGGAAACGTGTCAAAGGCCAAACGATGGCGACCTTCTACGGCCAACTGGCTTCGCTGCTCCGCAGCGGCGTGCCGATGATGCGCTCGCTGACCGTGCTTGGCGAACAAGCGACCGACCCTGTCTTGGGCGAGATCGTCAAAGAAATCAAATCGCGTGTCGAAGACGGCGAACCGATCGGCAACGCGATGGCACGGTTCCCCAACGTGTTCTCCGACATGGCGATCAACATGGTCCGCGCCGGGACCGAAGGCGGTTTCCTGGAAGATGCCTTGGAACGTGTCAGCACGTTCACCGAATTGCAGGAGGATTTGAAAGGGCGAACGATCAGCGCGCTGGCCTATCCCGTGTTCCTGTTTTCCGTCGGCTCCCTCGTGATCAGCGGGCTGTTGGTGTTCTTCGTCCCCAAGTTTGATGCGATGTTTGATCGTTTGCGTCAAAAAGACGAGATGCCCTGGTACACCGAATCGCTGCTCAGCTTTAGCACCGTGCTGCAAAACTACGGCTGGGTGCTGGTCATCCTGGCCATCGTCTTGATCGTGGTGATCAAAGTTCAACTCGCCAGCGAAGCCGGCAAGGAGATGGTGGACAAGCTCAAGCTGCGGATTCCCGTGCTCGGCAATATCCTGATGAATCTGGCCGTCGCACGATTCTGCCGCGTTCTCGGCACCCTGCTCGGCAACGGTGTGCCGATTTTGAAGTCGCTTGAGATCAGCCGTTCTGCCGCCGCCAATCGTCTGCTCAGCCAATCGATCGCCGACGCGACGGAAAACATCCGCGGCGGTGAATCGCTGGCGACGCCGCTGCGCGCTTCTGGCTATTTTCCCCCATCGGTCGTGGAAATGATCAGCGTGGGGGAAGAAAGTAACTCCCTTGAGAAAGTTCTCCCGGAAATCGCCGACTCCCTGGAGAAGCGAACTTTCCGCAGACTAGACCTCTTTGTACGATTACTCGAACCAATGATGTTGCTGGTCATGGCGTTTTTGGTTCTGGCGGTTGTGCTTGCACTGCTCGTGCCGGTTCTCAAGAGCAGCACGAGTCTGTAGTTGCAAAATTTGCTTGATCGATTCGCTCGATCGAGCCGATTGAACCGAAAGACCATGTTCCAGCCAGAACTGTTTGTTCTGTCTACGTCGATCTGTCACCGGAACACATGGTTCTCTCGTGACGTAGAAAGGGCAATGAGCGGGCAAGTTCGGCGTACCAACCGTGGGCGGTGCGGATATGAATCTCTTAATCATCTGGCTGATCGTTTCAGTCGTCTGTACGGGCATCGTGCTCGTTTGCATCCGGTTCGCACCCCGGATGGAAGATGAACCTTTGAACAGTTGCGGCGAGCCCGAAGCAGATCTCAATCGCCGCTACACACCGGACGCCCGCCGGCCCAAATCTCCCGCTTGCGAGACGCGAGGTGAGATCCGCTCGATCCACCGCCCCAAGCCCGGCAAACGAGCCCCGCTGGCGCCGAAGTTGTCCCACTTCGTGATCAACCGCCCCGAAGAATCGCAGTCGTAGTGGCGTTGTTGGTTAGCGGAACGGCGCGCGCCGTCCGTCGATTGGGTGGGATTTGTCGAGGCAATGGTGAGCCGCCGGCCGTAAGGCCTCGGGCGGGCGCCGAATTGCCCGGCCGCTTACGCGTCGCGGCTCACTCAATCGACAGCCCGCGTAGGGCATGCTGTGCATGCCAGTCAACTCGTAGGGCATGCTGTGCATGCCAATGGGCCTTCAGGCACAGCCTGCCCGACGACGCCCCCCGCGACCGCAGCCGCGTCAAACCAACAATTCGAAATCGATCCCTTTCAACCGCGTGCTTCCGTTGGAAATCAGCACGTCCACGACTTCACCGCTGTCAGCCAATCGGACCTGGTAGTCGCCGGTTTCTTCAAAGGATCGGAATCGATAGTAGCCCCGATTGTTGGTGACCGTCGTGTCGATCACTTCGCCGCTGTCGTTGAGCAGTTCCAGCGTCGCTCCCTCGACGGCAGCCGAACGCCCGCGATCGGCCGTGCCGCCACGCTGGGAGGAACGGGACAATCGATCGCTGACACTGGTGTCGACGGTGACTTGGCCCCGAACCTCAGCCAACATGAAGAAGACGTTTTCCTGCAACCCGTCGACCGTCGTATTGCGTTCGATCACATCAGCCAGCGACGTCGTTTCAATCGAACGAAGTTCCTGACCCTGAAAAATGTTCTCGTAGTAGAAGCGATCCCCGTCGCGCAATCGCTGGAATTGATCGGCAATGATTGTGGATGTCAGCTCGCCGACCGAAGCACCCGCCAAATGATCTTCGGCCATCAGCCCGACCCACAAGTCGATGTTGTTGACGTCATCGTAAAGTGATTCCAATTTTTCCTGCAGTTCGACATCGCTGGTGATGTCGGCAAACGATTCGACGGCGTCCAGCCCGTAGGCCTGTCGCGTCGTGTTGTAGTCATTCAGCCCGTGGTCGCGACCGCGTTGGATGTTCAACGCCACCAGATCAAATCCGCCGGCGCCGGGAGGCCCGAACAGGAAATTTCTCAAGCTATCGACGACTTCCAAATCGACCTCTTGCGACTGCGAGGACGCGTCGTACTTGAGGATCGCGTCGATGCCGGTTTCTTCTAGTAGTGCCGAGTTGAAGAAGGCGTCCTTGAGTGCGACCTCGTCGTGGACCTCGCGGCCATCATTGTCAAAGAATTCAATGTCATCGTTCAGCGTGCTGTGCCCGAACCGAAACGCTGCGGTGGAAAACTCGGTGGCGATACTCGGGTCCACGGACGAATCGTAGCCTTCGTAGGGTGTCAGTGCGTTGTTGCCGAGCAGAGCCGGCAGAAATTCGTTGTAGGTGATCGATTGAATCTCAGCGATCACGATCGCGCGGGCGCGCTGGTAAATCTCTTCGTCGGTCAGCGAATCGTCGGTCGCAGCGATCTCTTCGGCCAAACGATTGTGTTCGCGAACAAACAGCGTCTGGATCGCGGTCAGTGAGATGTTCTCACTGGCGCGAATGTCACCGGCGATCACACCGCCATCTTCGCCGATCGGCAGCAATCCGTCTTCTTCGATCACCAGCAGGCCATCTTCAAAAGTCCGCAGTCGATCGGCGGTCTCCTGATCGCTGCCGTAAACCTGGGAACCGTCGATGAAGGCGGTGATCGAATTGACCTGCTGGCGAGGGTTGTCGACGGAGGTTCCGGTTTCCGGGTCGAACTCCGATCGCGTCAAGGGGATGATCACTTCGCCCGTGGCCAGCGGATCAAACAGCGGATCTCCGGTGGGGACTTCGATGGCGAACAGTTCGCCATCGGTTTGCGTTTCCGTCAAATCGATGTCGTGGTCAATGAACTGCCCCCAAACGTACAGGAAAGCGGACAGCCCACGTTCGCTTTTGGTCTCGTCGGCTCCGACGTCCGACAGCGTGTTGCTGATCTCGCGAGTGCTCGGACGGTCGGCCCCGGCGGGCGTGGAGATGCCGTCTTCGTAGTCCGCATCGGCGACCCGCAGCAACGTCTCTCCGGTGCTTCCCAGTTCGGGGTTTTCGAGGTTGTTTCCGGTGCCATCGATCGACCGAATTTCATCGGGCAATTCAGGAATGACCGAGTCGCTGCCGTCGTTTCGGTTGCCGCGTGAAGAATCGTCCACCGTCCCGTTGCGGTCTCGGCCGATTCGATTGATGACCCTTAATGCGTCGAGCGCACTGCGGCGTCCATCGTTGTTGACGTCGGTGAATCGCTGGGCATCGTCGCCGCCATCACGATTGATCGAATTGATAATGATCAGCGCATCGACGGCGGAGACCTCGCCATCGTCGTTGACGTCTTCGGCATCGAAGACGTTGTGGCGAAAACCGTCAAAGTCGGCCGCGAGCAGCCGACGTCCTTCCAGCGTTTCACCCCGCAGGGGTCGCCGTCGTGCCTTCGGGGTGGAAACATCACGCCGCGCCAGACGTTCGAGCACGCGGATTTGAAGTCGGCGGAAAGAATCCGAAGCTGAATGGAAAAGGCTCATGGGAATTGCGCTCTCAACGGGGAGGAGATGGGGCAGAGAAGGAGGCGGGCGGGGAACGGCGCCTCTCTCTATCGGGGAACATCTGCCGCGAGGATGTCACACCCGCAGCTCACGTTTTCAGATTTGTTCTCGCGCTTCGTACCCTCCAAACACCGGAGGGCTTAGCGGAACAGAACGAGCCGTCTGTCGATTAAGCCGAGATCTGCTGAGTCATTGGTGAGCCGCTGGCCGTAAGGCCTCGGGCGGGCGCTGAAATGCCCGGCCGCTTACGCGTCGCGGCTCACAAGATCGACAGACCGCGAGCCGCCCGGTCGCGCTTCAAAAACACCCTGAAACGCCGGACGACTTGCCCCCCGCCGCTCGCCCATTTGCTATAGTGAATGCCCCGCGATTGCACCCCACCTCCGCAGTTCCACGTCCGCCGACGCTTGGATCACCGCCCCATCGTGATCGACGGCGCCGCGGTGCGACCCGCCTCCTGCCGAAACCGATATGTTCCGCACGCTTGCCTTGCCGCTGCTCGTCGCGACGATCTCCGCATACCACGTCGGCCCCCTTCGTGCCGATCAAGCGACATCCGTCATCACGTCACCGGTCCCGGAATTCACCATCGATGTCATGCCCGTGCTGTCCAAAGCCGGGTGCAACCTGGGGACCTGCCACGGCAACTTGAACGGCAAGGGCGGATTGAAGTTGTCGCTGCGTGGCCAGGACCCACAGTACGATTACGAGATGCTGGTGCGCGCGGCCAAGGGACGTCGCGTCAATGTCGCAGCGCCGGAGCTGAGTCTGTTTCTGCAGAAAGCATCCGGCGGGGTCGCGCACGGCGGCGGCCCCCGCTTCGCCACCGACTCACCATCTTACCAGTTGCTGACCCGTTGGTTGCGTCATGGCGCACCGGGACCGTCCGCCGAAGCGCCGCGATTGGTCGGACTGGAGGTGCAACCCCCGCAAGCGATCGTCGCCGATCCAGACAACCGAATTGCGGTCCACGTCGCCGCAACGTTTTCCGACGGGACATCGCGTGACGTCACCGAGACGGCCTGTTACGAACTGTCCAACTTAAACGCGACCGTCGATGCCCGCGGAGTTGTCAGACGCGACAAGTTCGGCGAAACCACGCTGATCGTCCGCTACCTGCAAGAACAACGTCCGGTGCCGATCGCTTTCATCGAATCGCGTCCCGATTTTGTCTGGAGCGATCCGCAACCGCACAACGAAATTGATCGGCATGTCTTTGCCAAACTGAAACGTGTGCGGATCAATCCTTCGCCCTTGTGCGAGGACACGGTGTTTGTCCGCCGCGCCTACTTGGATGCGATCGGGCGCATCCCGACGGCCGAAGAGGCCCAAGGGTTTGTGTCCGATCCGGCCGCCGACAAACGCGCGCGGTTGATCGACCGTCTGCTCGCCCTGCCGGAGTTCGCGGATTTCTGGGCGCTGAAGTGGGCCGACGTGCTGCGCACCGAAGAGAAGGTTTTGGATACCGAGGGCGTCGAAGTTTTTCACGGTTGGATCCGAGACAGCATCGCATCGGGACGTCCGCTGGATCAGTTCGTCCGCGACTTGGTGACCGGAACGGGCAGCACGTTCGCGCACCCCGCAGCCAACTTCTATCGTGCCAATCGCGACCCATCGACTCGGGGTGAAACCACCGCCAGACTTTTCCTGGGGACCCGGTTGCAGTGCGCCAAGTGCCACAACCATCCGTTTGATCGTTGGACGCAAGAGGATTATTACCAATGGTCGTCGCTGTTCTCACAAATCGGATACGAAATCGGCGAGAACAAGCGACAGGACAAATTGGACAAGAACGAGTTTGCCGGTGATCAAACCGTTTTGGTGGCGAAGATGGATGAAGTCCGCAACCCGACCACCGACCGCGTCGCGTCACCAAAATTCCTCGGCGGTGACCGACTCGGCGATCAGGCAATGAAGGACCGCCTGGCCGCGATGGCAACTTGGCTGACGGCACCGGAAAACAAGCTGTTTGTAAAATCCCAGACCAACTTTATCTGGTACCAGCTGATGGGGTTGGGGCTGGTCGACCCGATCGATGATTTTCGCTTGACCAATCCGCCCAGCAATCCTCCGCTGATGGACTGGCTCGCATCACACTTTGCCGACAGCGGCTTTGACGTCCGCAGCCTGGTCGGCACGATCATGAAATCCAGAACGTATCAACTGTCCGCCGAACCGAACGCAACCAACGTCAACGACAGCACCTGTTACTCGCGAGCCTACGTGCGACGGTTGCCGGCCGAAGTGATCCTGGACATGCAAAGCGACGTCCTGGATTCCCCGGCAAGCTTCCTCGGCTATCCGGCGGGAATCCGCGCCGTGCAGATTCCCGGCGTACGAAGCAAACAGGCCCGTCGAAGCTCGCCCGAAGCCGGCGACCGTTTCTTGAAAACCTTTGGCAAACCCGATCGCATCCTCGCATGCGATTGCGAACGCTCTAACGAAACGACGCTCAAGCAGGTGTTCGTGCTGGTCGGTGACGGACTGAATGATCGACTCGCATCGCCGTCCAATCGAATCGCCCGCTTGGCACTGTCCAAACAGTCCGACGCCGAGGTCGTCCAGGAGCTTTACTGGACGGCCCTGTCGCGTCCGCCGACCGAGGCAGAGCAAGCCGCGGCGTTGCAATTGATCAACGGCCCCAACCACAATCCGGCGGCATCTTGGAAAGACCTGCTCGGCGCGGTGATGGCAAATCCATCGGGCAACAAACGGGCCGACGCGCTGCAGGACATCGCATGGGCGTTGTTGAACGCAAAAGAATTTTTGTTCCGCAAATAGAATCATCAAACACCATGAGTGTTCCCAAAATGGATCGGCGTTCGGTTTTACGTGTCGGCGGTGCGGGCATGCTGGGTCTGACCATGCCAAACTTGATGCGTGCCGCCGAGCGTGCCACGTCGATCAAACCGCGCGCCAAATCGGTGATCTTTCTGTTCCAATGGGGCGGGCCCAGCCAGCTTGACACCTTTGACATGAAACCCGACGCGCCCGAATCGGTGCGCAGCCCCTATCGCCCGATCTCGTCCAGCGCCGACGGGATTCAGGTTTGCGAGCTGTTGCCCGAGACGGCCAAACGAATGCACCATGCGACGTTGATTCGCACGATGACGCACACGATGAAGAACCATGCGTCGGCGGGGTATTACGCGCTCAGCGGTCACGAACCACCGAGCGACGATCAACGTCTGCGCGACTCCCTGGATCTGTACCCCGCCTACGGAAGCGTCGTCGACCATCTCCGCCCCAACCAAAACGGCATGCCGACCTCGGTCGCTTATCCACATGTGATCCGCGACGGCTCCATCGTTCCGGCCCAGCATGCCAGCTTTCTCGGCAAACGCCATGATCCGTTGTTGTTCTTGGAAGACCCCAATGATCGAGACTTCAAGCTGCCCGAACTGAGTCTGCCGCGGGGGCTCTCGGTCGACCGACTGCACCGCCGCCGCGAGATGCAAAAACTGGTCGACGCACAAACCAGGTTGCTCGAATATTCGGACCAGGCCCGCGGGTTTGATGACTACTACGAGCGGGCGATTTCGATGTTGACGTCCGACCGTGTTCGCAAGGCGTTTGATCTGTCGGCTGAGAAGGAATCCGTGCGAGACCGGTATGGCAGGACGACGTACGGCCAAAGCTGTTTGATGGCGCGTCGGCTGGTCGAATCGGGTGTGAAATTTGTAACCGTCTATTTTTCGGCCAGCATCGGCGGACGCCGCGTCAATGACGGCGGCTGGGACACGCACGGATTCGATAACACACGCATGTACGAGATCGTCAACAACTACCAACTGCCGATCACCGATCAAACGCTGCCGACGCTGTTAGACGATTTAGAAGAACGCGGACTGCTCGATGAAACACTGGTCGTCTGGATGGGTGAATTCGGTCGCACGCCACAGATCAACAAGAACCTCAGTCGCGATCACTGGCCGCAGTGCTACACCACACTGTTGGCCGGCGGCGGCGTCAAGGGAGGCTACGTGTACGGCAAATCCGACGAACACGCCAGCCGACCGGCCGAGAACCCTGTCAAACCCGAAGACTTGGCCGCGACCATCTACCAACTTCTCGGCATCGACCCCGCGACCGAAATCTACGACCGCAACAACCGCCCCCTAATCATCGGCGGCAACACGCTGCACGACGTCATCGCCTGACGCAGGCGCAAAAAGGGGACGGGGGTTGAATCCCGCAAATGCAGCTGCGGACGCTTGATGTGATCAAAGCACCGAGTCGATTTCCGCCGTAATGTGAGACCGCTTGGTCTTGCTACACGACCGACCACCGACCGATCGGTCGAAGGTTGCTAGCTAGCTAGCTGCAAACCAGCCAGCATCCGCTACGGCGTTCCGTATCGTGCCTCGCCGTCGAAATCCTTCGGTGAGGCTTTCGGCAATCCAGTCTTCACGTGGCGACAATCCAACCATCACTGGAGTAGACTGAACGTGAGTCCGTCACTCCCGCATTGAGTCGATCATCTGCGCATGGCCATCGGAATCGATCCCACCGTCGACTACGTCTTCAAGCTGCTTCTCGGCAGCCCGGAACACCCTGCGATCACACTGCACTTCCTCAACGCGATTCTCGGCGACGAAATCCAAATCGTGGAAGTGGAGATCCTCAATCCGATCCTTGGTAAAGAGGACGATCTCGACAAACTGTCGATTTTGGACGTCGCGGCGCGAGATTCAAGCGGCCGACTGTACGACATCGAAATGCAGACGACGCTTCCGGCCGGCCTGTCCCAGCGACTCGCGTACTACACCGCCTCTCTTTACGTTGGCCAGATCAGCGAAGGCGACGACTACACGCTGCTGCATCCGGCGATCAGCATCTGCGTCCTTGACGCGATCCTGTTCCGCCAATCCCCAGAAATCCACAGCGATTTCCGGCTACGGAGTCGCGGCGGCAGCCTGAAACTGACAGACGGTCTACAAATTCACCTTCTTGAGTTGCCAAAGTACGCGGTTCCGAGCGATAATCGGGTGATCACGCATCCAGTGGACGCGTGGTGCCATTTTTTCTGTCGTGCCGAAACAATGTCGGCTCAGGAAATCGAACGGCGATTCCAATCCCCCGCCTTCAACGAAGCTGCCGAGGTTCTCGAGATGATCCAACGAACGCCGCAACAACGAAGCCAGTACGAACTACGTCTGAAAGCACAGCGTGATGAACGCGCCAGAATGCAGTACGCGGTCGAACAGGCAAGGCAAGAGGGCAAAGCAGAAGGCAAAGCAGAGGGCAAAGCAGAAGGTAGAGCAGAGGGTAGAGCAGAGGGTGAAGCACTCGGGCGCATTGAAATTCTCCGTGAACTCCTTGGCGTTGATCGGACATCGACTGCAGGCTTATCGCTAAAGCAGTTAGCCGCACTCGAAAGTGACCTTCAGCGACAGCTTCGTGAGCGAGGAGTTTCGTGAAGCCGCTTGAGGTTGGCCCAAGCGAACAAAATTTGTGTCGCGAACTTCGCTTCCGCAAATCGCTATTGTGGAATCACCGAGCTTGGCGGACGGCGATCCACTCGAGGATGCATACGTCCGATTTTTAAACCAGTCATCAACGCAATGTCACCCGGCGAAGAGCGATCTCAAACGATGAAGAACAGGGGACGGTAGGTGCTTTCCACAGTTGGCTCGATACTTCAGGTAAAGCCGTGGGACATTCTCTATACACTACGAGATGCATCTCACGCGGAGATAATCGACGATACGGCTCCCTTTTTCATGAGGGTGTCACGACGATTGGAAGAGAAAGACGAACTCTACGGCCTCTGCGGTCCAGTACTTGGCGAACGGGGACGTTTTGCAAACTTGATATGCAATTTGGTTGTTCGCACCGACAATGCAGATTGGGACAACACTTCACGTTGCGTAGCCAACTTCAAAGTCGGCCCAGGGCAAGTCGCAAGGAACAGCAATTGGAGCTATCGGCACCCTAACGGAACAAGCATTCAAGGCTTTCCTGCGTATTGCTCGATCGGCGAGGTGCTGGAAACCTCTGATGACAGTGGTCTTGGCTAGCGGCGGACGGTGGACTTGAACGCAAAACCGAGCTAGCTTCCGCCGCAACGCTTGGCAGGCTTGCCCTACCGATTGGACGGCGACACACCGTTCGAGCCCAAAGAACGCCGAAGGCACGGCGGGTAGGATGCCCGTCGATTGAAACCCGTCGGTGACAGGATGTCAGTCGAAGAACGATGGCAGGAATGAAGTTTGAAGGGTGAAGAGTGAAGGGTGAAAGAAGGCACTCGCGCGAACCAACCCAGACGATTGACTTGGCCATCGTTCGCCGACCGGAGTGAGGGAGGGATCGACCGAGCGGAGCCGACGGTTGACGGAGATGATTGGAAGCGACCGGAGGATGAGGGTAGCGCCGAGCGAAGCGTGCAACCCCGACGCCGAGGGGAGAGGCGATCAAAGGTCGTGGGTTGCCAAAACGGCTCCCTCAATTCATCATCAGGAAACATTTTTGCTCGCTTCTACTTCAATAGCGGACAGTCCAAAATGGCGATTGGCATTGATCCGACGGTCGACTTTGCGTGCAAGCGACTGCTAGGAAGCCCTGATCATCCGGCGATTACGCTTCACTTTCTTAATGCGGTCTTGGGTGGACACCCGCCGATCACTACCGTGCAGATCCTGAACCCAATCATCGGCAAAGGTTTTGACGATGACAAAGCTTCGATTCTCGATGTCTTGGCGACCGATGATCACGGGCGGTTCATCGACATTGAAATTCAGACGACGCTGCCCGCAGGGCTCTCCGAGCGACTGACGTATTACGCTGCCAGCCAGTTGGTCGAACAACTCGGCGAGGGAGACAGCTACCGGGAATTGCGTCCTTCGATCGGAATCTGCATCCTTGATGCGATCCGGTTTCGCGAATCGGCCGCCCTGCATCTCGACTTCCAACTTCGATCTCCGAGCGGTGAATTGCTAACAGATTGCCTGCAAATCCACCTTTTAGAGTTGCCGAAGTACCAGCCGGATGCGGATAATGGCGTGATCGCAGACCCGATCAAGCAGTGGATCCACTTCTTTCGATTTGCCGCAATTTCCAGCCCCGAAGAATTGCGGCAACAACTACCAGATCTGGTCTTTTCCGAAGCGATAGGAGTATTGGAGATGATTGCCCGAAACCCAGAAGAAAAGCGTTTCTACGAAACACGGTTAAAAATGCAGCGTGACGAACAGGCACGCCTGGAAGCGGCTGAGGAACGTGGAGAGGCCCGAGGTGAGGCCCGTGGTGAGGCAATCGGCCGGGTGCGAGTGCTTCAATCGCTTGCGGGCGTCGCAGAATCAACGATCGAAGACCTGCGAATGCATTCATCGGAGGAACTTGCCGCGATGGAAGTGGCGCTAAAACGTCAGCTTCGTGAGCGCAGCTAGAAATCATCTGCCGCAATCCACTCCTTGAAACGATGGCTGTTTCTCGCGCAACGTAAACACGCCCGTACGACGTTCTTGCGAGCTGGACGAAGCAGGGGACGCAATCCAATCATGCGTCATGGTTGCACAACCAGCCTTCAAGCAAGCAGGAAGTCCGGTAAATCGAAGCACCATACCTGCGTTTCAGCTACGAATACCGTGATTCACTATCACGGCACCCAACAGTACAGCGTCACCGCGCTGACCGATTCGAGCGGGACGATTAAGGAACGGTATGCTTATGATGCGTACGGTGGGTTATCAATCTTCGATGGTAGTGGAACCGCGCGTACATCAACGGCGGAAGGTAACCGCTATACCTACACGGGCCGCGAGTACGACGACGTCCTTGACCTCTACCACTATCGCGCCCGCATGTACGATCCGATCGCGGGCCGGTTCTGCTCCAGAGATCCGATTGGGTACGCGGATGGAGTGAGTCAATATCTGTTTGTGGGTGCGAGCCCCTTGTCGTACGCAGATCCATTCGGGTTGGATCGATGTTGCATCAAGTCTAAGTTCCTTTGTTCCGTAGCCGACAATGCGTATTCTCACGACACGGAAGTTGAGAAAGGAGGAAAGAAAATCACAGCACAGCACCTATTCAAAGCTCATCGAGGTTTGTTTGTTTTCCACGAACCAGGGTGTACTGATTGCAAGTGCTCGTGCTGCGCTGTTGAGCAATGGATAAGGACCGCCGGAACAATTAGTGTCGGTTAATTGGCGAGAATCGATAGTTCCATCTCGGTATTTGTTCGTCAAAAACTGTACGCAGAGCTGCTTTCATTGTTGCGGTCGCGTTCTCACCCGTCTCGTACAACCCTCGCAAGACGTTGACCGTAGTGCGAAGGCCGGTCCGAGTCGATGTGTTCCGCATCAACTTGACAACTGTTTCCAACTTATCGAAAAGCATCCCGGAGCAAGCACGTCCAAGATGCGGAAAAAAACGGCGTTCAATCGGATTGTATTTTGAACAGTAGCTTGGATAGTGGGCTACCCGAATTTCGATGCCGATCGTGTCGACCAACTTTTGAAGGTAGTGCTTGAAGATGTATTTTGAAGCTGAGTTGCTACCGCCGCAATCGCACAATAGCAAAATGGAATTGGTATCCGGATAACAACGTTTCCCTATCCGGTTCCAGTACCATTTGAGGCTATCGGTCGCGAAGCGACTCGTCTCGTGAGAGAGTCCAATGTTGACGTGCCCAGCATTTCGTCCGATGTCGTAGATTCCGTGAGGAATCACAACGCCATCAGCCCAACTCGGAAAGTCGTGGTCGAACGCTTCAATGGGCTCTGTGGTGCGAATGCGACCGGCCCGGTAAAGACGGCCCAGGAATTCTTTGCTTTTTGTGTCGATCGAAAAGACCGGATTGCCGGCAGCCTGATAGCTCTCCACATGTCCTGCGATGAGATCAAACTGCTGCTCGCGATCCGCTGACAAGCCACCGGAAATAGTTTTGATCATTTTTCGAAAACCGATCTTCAAGCTATTCAGCCAAGCGGAGACCGTCTTGTCGCTCACAGGGGTGCCGGCCTCGGCCGCCTTCTCAGCCATTTCAGTGGAGGCCAGGTTTGTGTAAACCACGTCGGGCTCATCAGGATCGCCTCCAACACGAACGCTCAATAGTTCGTTCAGATTGTCTTCGAGGTCGGGATCGGTTTCGATCTTTTTTTTCGTCCAGCACCTGGCCGCCGTATCCTACCTTTCGCCGGATCATTGGAGAGTTGATCGAGCTCAGCGATACCTCGTTCGATGGTGCGAGTCGAGCAGCCCAGTAATTGACTGATGTACGGTACACCTCCTCGCCCGAGACGCTGTGCCTCGACAGCCGCGAACCGACGGCGATCCTTTTCGGACAAGGTTGAATAAAAATCGACTGCTCGCTTGGCAGCCAGATCGTCAAGCTGATTTTCGAATACAAACGCCATCCTTGGCACCCTCGCTGGTGGATTGAGACGCGGAAAGTCTACCCCATCCAGCGAAAACCCGCGACACTAATTGTTCCGGCGGTCCTAAGAGGCAGTTACGAATTGCTTGATTCGACGGGGCGTCCGGTTACGGGGTTCTATCCAAGCCCAAAGCTGCCAGGATCGCCTGGCAAGAAGATTGACCCAAAACTTTTTCAACAAGACTCGCTTCGGTTGACTACGGTGAAGTGCCTAGCGATGCTTTCAGACAATCCGGGGGTAATTCACTCAAATGCCGATATCAAAAAGCTAGCTGCTCAGGGCTTTACGCTTAAAATCCATCTGGAATTCGAGGTTCGCATTCTCGACACCTGCAAGGGAGGCGTCATCGACAAACTTTCCTTCACAACCGACATTACGGGCTCTCCGGATAAACCAAAGTATTCAACAAGCCTGAAAACGAAATGCCCCGACAAGATACTCGACTATTTCGATGACCAATACGAGAACTACAAGAATCATATTGGCCACATTAAGTAGGCATCGCCATGAAGCCGTATGGTCTGACTCTGGCAATTTGGTGTGTTGCAGCGTTCTTGCATTGCAACTTTCGCACGAATGAAGTTTGGTATCAGCAACAACATGCTGAATCAGTCGTGGTTGGTTGGCCATTCGAGTTTATTCATGTTGAGTTTTATGCCGGACGGATGGAGGAAGCTGCTTTCTCCGCCACCAGCTTCTTAATCGACATGTGTTTTGCGGTCATCGTTGTTTTCGGCATCCGTTTCGGAGTCGACAATACATCTGCTACGCAAAGCATTAGAGGATGGATGTGTTTCGCGTCTGTAGCGGCGATTGGGTTGGGCACGTATTGCTGTGATTGGTTGCATTCGAGAGCGATGATATCAGTATTTCCGATTCTGTTTCCAATTTGGTGCATGTTCTTTGCTTCTGGTGTTTTAGGAGTGGGCCAATGGTTTTTAGCATTCTTCGAACGAACGCGCGAATCAAAGGGGACGGGGGTTGAATGCTGCGAATCAGCGGCGGACGATTGATGTGATCACAGGACCGAGTCGACTTCCGCCGCAATGGATGGCCATCCGCTTCACTACCGCTGGCGGTCACGATGACCGCCGGTTGTCTTCGGCACGATGCCGGACCGCGCACTTCGAGTAGAAAAGAACGTCGTAGACACGGCGGGTAGGATGCCCGTCGATTGAAACCCGTCGGGGACAGGATGTCAGTCGGAGAACGATCGCAGGGATGAAGTTTGAAGGGTGAAGAGTGAAGGGTGAAAGAAAACACTCTCGCGAACTAACCCACACGATTGATTTGGCCATCGTTCGCCGACCGGAGTGAGGGAGGGATCGACCGAGCGGAGCCGACGGTTGACGGAGGTGCTGACAGCGACCGAAGGATGAGGGTAGCGCCGAGCGCGAGCGAGCGGCACCGACGCCGAGGGCGGAGCCCGATAAGAACAGTGCGAGGCAGGATGCCGAGCTCCTTATCAAGAAGGGCGTAAGTGACCGCGTCCGAGCCCAAGCGAGGTAAGCCGGGAACGAGACACTCGGTCAACCGTCAACCGACAGCTTGTCTGTTCGGCCAAAGCCCTCTGCGAATCTCCGACAGGCTCCCCGGCAGTCACGGCTTATGGATCCAAACCGTTGGTGTCCAGCCTTCAGGCGCCTCTCCGCGACGCCTTCGGCGCTCGCACGACCGGACAAAGATCGGCTAAAGCCTAGACACCAGCGTCATCGAACCGGCCGCTCACTCTTCCCCCTACGTTTTTTGGCTATCGCCGAGCCGGACTGACGCCGTCACCCGTGACCCTCCGGCGATCAGGCCGAGAGAAGGCGAGAGTCAAAAAACACGCACGTGCGATCGTTAATACCAAGTGCGTTGACTTTAACGATTGATGACGAAGCGGTTTTCTACTTTTGCGGCGGTTGGCGAATTGCTCTGTTGACAACCAGGCGGAGCTGTCGCGTCATCGAGGTGGTCCACGCTCTCGGGCGCATTGAACTTGATCGCCATCGCCACCGATCAAGGCCGCCGCCATCAGTGACAGCCGAGAGACACGCAGCGCAGCCGGTCGGATCGCCAAGCCCACACGACCCCGCCGGCATGGATCTTCCCCATAGCGTCGGCGCGATTGCAACGAACCAGCACAAGGTCACCCCCGATGGCTTCGACATTACCAGCCTTGGTCCAAAGCTACATCGAATACCTGCAACGATCGGGCCACAAACGACGCATCGTCAACATCACCAGGCAGCAACTCGACTACTTCGTCACCTGGTGTCAAACGCAATCGATCACAGCCAGCGACCAAATCAGCGACACAACCGCCGCTGACTATGTTGGTCACTTGCAAAACGAGGTTGATTTAATCAATGGTGCAGCCATTGGGATCCGCATCGTTCGTGAACGCGTCACAAAGCTTCGTCGCTTGTTTGAATGGCTTGCGCGCGACACCAATTTCTCCAGCGACATCGCAGCGACGGTTCCCACGATCGATAAGCGCGGCAAGGCGAATCTGCCAAGCAACAGCTGCTATGACCAAAAGCTTCCGGCCTAGGACGCCAAGCTTCCGGGGCCTGCGGTAAAGCTGCCGGGGCGCTTCCGGCGGGCTTCCGTGGACCTTCTGGTGGCATTCGATTGACGCAAGTCGTTTCCAGTCAAGCAGCTAGCCACGATTCACCCCAACCGAACCCGAAAACGTCGCAAGCCCCCCCTCATTCAAACACTCTGTATACAACAACTACGACCGAAACTGCGAGCATGCAATAGCTGACTGCGAGCATCAGATCGGCAAGCCCGAGCATGGGATGTGCATTGGGTGAGCATGTCATGAGCATCGCTTGTGATGCTTAGTAATTCACACAAGTCGTTGCCAGCCAACGACATTCAAAACGAAAGCGAAAACTTCGCCTTCAAACCTCGCAAGGCCCCCTCATTGAAAGCCTTGCCATAGCTGCATCGCCGTGATCGGTGATGCGGTCTTCTTCGGCCGAGTGACGTTCACCCGGCCGCTTTCACCCCGATCGAGCACGCCCGGCTACCGGTGCGCACCGATCACAACCCCAGGATGCAAATCCATGTCAAACCTTCCCGCTCCCACCGTCCTACTGTCTCGTTACTTCAACCACCTCAAGATGAACAACTGGTCGGCCACGACCATCTCGCGCCGCGACTACGTCTTAAACAAGTTCATCACCTGGTCGTCCGAACGCGGCATCGAATCCGTCTGCGAGATCACCGCCGAGTCACTTGCCGCCTATCGCCGTTGGCTCTATCACTACCGCAACGAACGCACCGACAAGCCGCTCAAGTTCTGCACTCAGGCGAGCTATCTCTCAACGGTTGGTCACTGGCTCGCATGGCTGACCGAACAAGGTTGGATCGACAGCGATCCATCAACCGGCATCGAACTCCCCAAGGAAGAACAGCGTCTTCCATCATCGCACCTGACCATCGATGAAATTGAAACGCTACTCAGCTCCGTCGATCTCACCACGCCAACCGGTATTCGCGACCGCGCGCTGTTGGAACTCTTTTATGCCACCGGCATGCGACGCGCCGAGTTGATCGCGCTGAAGCTCGACGACATCAACCACCAGTCCGGGCTTGCCATGATCCGTCAAGGCAAAGGCCGTAAGGACCGCGTGGTGCCGACCGGCAAGCGAGCCCTTGGATGGCTGATGAAATACCTTCACGACGGTCGTCCCGCACTGCTCGACGAAGACACCAACGTGATCTTCTTAACGTCCCGCGGCAACGCGTTCCATCCGGTCACGCTCAGTCAACTCGTCAGGAGCTACTTGACCGCGGCGGGCATCACGAAGCCTGGCAGTTGTCACATGCTCCGCCATACCACGGCGACGTTGATGCTCGAAGGCGGCGCGGACCTGCGCTCGATCCAAACGCTACTCGGCCACGAGCAACTCAACACCACCCAAATTTACACACACGTGTCGATCAAACGCCTGCGAGAAGTCCACGACAAAACCCATCCGGGAGCCAAGGACCGCCCACCGCAATCTGATCCCAATAAGTCCGACGACAAACCCACCGAGTAGTCGATCGATCCACTACAATATCGGGATGCTCTGCCATCGATCATCCCGCCGTCAAACCCTTCAACGCCGTCTCGCGCGCCCCCGCGCGGGAGGCGTTAAGTCGTGCGCCGATTCACAACAAAACCGTAGCTGCAAAGCGCCACACCGACAGACTTGTTCACGCGGCAAATCACGCTGTAAAAGCCACGCTTCAAATACAAACCTTGCAGTGCGCTACGATGGCACCCAACAGTACAGCATCAACGCGCTGACCGATTCGAGCGGGATGATCAAGGAAAGGTGCGCCTACGATGCGTACGGCAATCTCTCAATCTTCGATGCCAGCGGCACGGCTCGGACATCAACGGCCGAAGGTAACCGCTACACCTACACCGGCCGTGAGTGGGACAACGTCCTCGACCTGTACCACTACCGGGCGCGGATGTACGATCCGCTGAGCGGACGCTTCTGTTCCAGAGACCCGATCGGGTATGAGGGCAGCCCTTGGAATTTGTACGAGTATGTGAACGGTCAGCCAACTACGAATGTGGACCCTACCGGAGAAGCAGTACCGATCCTTGTTGTTGGTTGCGTTATAGCCTGCGCAGCAGTTCCAGTATCGTACATTATCGGTGCAATCGGATGTGCCGGCAGCGACGACGGCAATGGGCCAGGTGCGTTTGGTCGCTGTATGAGGATTTTTGCGGAAGGCCTTCAAAGTAACACTTGTGCAAATGTTGTGAGTTTCGGGGCGATCCAAGCCTGCATGGTCTGCATTTTTAAGAAGGTTGCAAAACCCGCCAACCAAACGGGATTAGCCGATGACATTGCGAAGGGTTACGGTAAAAGCCGGGAGGTATGGAAAAGCAAAATACGATGCTGTCCAACGCGTTCACCATCCCCCCTCGGACCATCCCCGCTCCTTCAATGAATGCCATTTTGATTCTGATCGCGGTGTGTTCGGCATTGGTTTCTGCATTTCTGGCCTTTGCTTCAGTAAGAGACTCGGGAATGCGGCTCCGCGTGCTTGTGCCCATCGCCGTTTTTGGGGCGTTCGCTGCAATTGCGTTGGCAAAAGCATTGGGTCAGGTCAATCCCGGGCCTTGGATGTTTCAAGTTGTAGTAGCTACGACCGGGGCCAACGTCTGTTTGGTTTTCTTCGTTTTGTTTCGTTCAAAAGTCCGGTGAAGGCTGTCGCTGGAGTCAACTCTTGTTTTCGGTTTTCATCCGAACACACACGGGCGAGCGAGCCTTCCATCAGTGCGAAAAGAAGGAAAGGGGTTTTAGACGAGTCACACGATGTATCGAATTGAAGCGACACCGCCGTGAGGCGTCGGCGTCTCTTCAGTCGGCGGACGATTGACGTGAACACAGGACCGAGTCAACTTCCGCCGCAACGCTCGGTCGCGAAACCTTCCCAGTTGACCGATCGGCCACTGCTCGAGCATGACAGAACGCCGTAGGCACGGCGGGTAGGATGCCCGTCGATTGACACCCGTCGGTGACAGGATGTCAGTCGGAGAACGATGGCAGGAAGCGGGAAGGCAGAGAGGGAGACAAGGAGAGGGGGAGACAAGGAGTGGTAGAGTGATGATGGTCGTGGAGTGACGTAGCGGGCCATCGTTCGGCGACCGTAGTGAGGGAGGGATCGACCGAGCGGAGCCGACGGTTGACGGAGGTGCTGACAGCGACCGAAGGATGAGGGCAGCGCCGAGCGCGAGCGAGCAGCACCGACGCCGAGGGCGGAGCCCGATAAGAACAGTGCGAGGCAGGAGGCCGAGCTCCATATCAAGAAAGGCGTAAGTGACCGCGTCCGAGCCCAAGCGAGGTAAGCCGGGAACGAGACGCTCGGTAAACCGTCATCCGACAGCTTGTCTGTTCGGCCAAAGCCCTCTGCGAATCTCCGACAGGCTCCCCGGCATTCATGGGCACACCACTCCCCGGGCGCCCGGGACTTCACGTCAAAAGCCGACCGCCCACTCTTCCCAATGTTTTTTGGCTTTCGCCGAGCCGGACTGACGCCGTCACCTGTGACCCTCCGGCGATCAGGCCGAGAGAAGGCGAGAGGCAAAAAACACTCACGCGTTGGTTAACAGAGCGTGCGTAAACTTTAACGATTGATCCCGAAGTGGTTTTCTACTTTCGCGGCGGTTGGCTGATTCCGTCGCTTGACAGTGAGCGGAAGCTGTCGCGTCATGGAGGGCCGGCCGATCCGTGAGGCGTTGATCCACGTTTCGCCTCTGTACCTTCAAGGCTCTCGACCGCCAACGACAGCCGACAGGTGCGCAGCTTCCGCGGACCCGATCGGCAACCGCCGACACCTCTCCCCGCGATCTTTCCAAACCACCAAGCAACGACCACGCCACCGGTCTGCGCGCAGCCAACGGAGCCAACACGATGAACGATGACTTCCTGAACGCGATCCTCGATAACCCCATCAAGGCCATCGCAGAATTCTACGCTTCATGCTTGAAGGAAAGCGAACGTGCCAAAGCATACGTCAACGAAGAACTCCATCTCACCACCGAACAAGCAACAGAACAAAAAATTGGATTCGCCGACCGAACACTCGGCAAACAGATCCCACAGCGGCGCATCAAGCGCGGCCGCGAAGTCCGTGACGCGCTCGTCGCCGCCGGCCTCTACAAAGCCAATGGGCGCGAAACCATGCGCGGTCGTGTGGCCGTTCCGGTCGTCAACGACGAAGGCAACATCATCGGCCTGCGAGGCTACAAGATCGACGCACACGCAAGTGGCGAAGATGTCATCATCGTTGGGCAATCGGAAACAACAATCCCCGAACCCGTCGCGGATGCCATCAAGGCTTCCGACAGCAAGCCACAGACAGCCGCGACATCAGTACTCTCGTCGCGTCCTGCTACGACGACCGACAACGAACTGGGCATCGAAGACAACCAAATCATCTTCATCCGCGATGATCGACGCTATCGAATCCGCGGTCTTGAAAAGAATAAGTCGACGCTGACACTCAAAGTCAACCTGATGGCTTCGCGCGACGACCTCGTTCACATGGACACGCTTGATCTTGTGAAGGCGCGCTCACGAACCTCGTTCATCAAGGCTACGGCAACGGAACTCTACACCGATGCCGACATCATCAAAAAGGACATCGGCACGTTGCTGCTCAAACTCGAAGCGTTGCAGTCCGATCGCATCGCGGCGCTGAAACAACCGGCGCGTGCCGAAGTGAAGCTCAGCAACGAAGAGCAACGCGAAGCGTTGGCTCTGCTTCGCTCTCCCAACTTGCTTGAGCGGATCGTCGCCGACATGGATGCTTGCGGGACCGTTGGCGAGTCCACCAACAAGCTCGCCGGTTACCTGGCCGCGACCAGTCGCAAGCTTGCCAAACCACTGGCTATCGTGATTCAATCATCATCCAGTGCCGGCAAGACATCATTGATGGATGCGGTTCTTTCGATGATGCCGATCGAAGACGTCAACCGCTTCAGCGGCATGACCGGCCAGTCGTTGTTTTACCTCGACAGCGACAGCATCCGTCACAAGATCCTCGCCATCGCCGAAGACGAAGGCATCCGCCAAGCCAGCTACGCACTGAAGCTCCTGCAAAGCGAAGGCGAACTGCGGCATGCCACCGTCGGCCGCGGCGAAGACGGACGCAGCCAAACCCAAGAACACCACGTCGAAGGCCCCACGCAGATCTTCCTCACCAAAACCGCCCTCGACATCGACGAAGAACTGATCAATCGATGCCTGATCCTGACCGTCGATGAATCCCGCAACCAAACCGATGCGATTCAAAACATTCAACGCGATGCACGCGCAGCGGTGCTGAGCCAATTAAACGAACTGAAACGATCACTACGCAAGCTGCATCAAAACGCTCAACGACTGATTCGTCCGCTGACGATCGTCAACCCCTACGCGCCGCAACTGACGTTCGCCAACAACAAGACTCGGCTGCGTCGAGACCATGAGAAGTATCTCACGCTGATTGACACCATCGCGCTGTTGCATCAACATCAGCGAGAGGTCAAACACGCGACGCTCAATGAGCGACAAGTCGAGTACATCGAAGTCACCAAGAACGACATCGCCGTTGCCAACGGCATCGCGGGTCTGGTGCTTGGTCGCAGCCTGGATGAACTGGCACCGCAAACACGGAATCTACTCGGCCTGCTCAACGGGTACGTCGGCGAAACCGCAAAAGCCAATTCCGTCCCGCGTGACGCTGTCCGCTTCACGCGCCGCGACATCCGCGAAGCAACGTCCATCGGCAACAGCCAACTGGGCATTCATCTAAATCGCCTCGTCGATCTGGAATATGTCCACGTCCACCGCGGACGCAAAGGCGGACGATACATTTACGAGTTGCTTTACAGCGGAGAAGGCCGCGAAGGCCAGCCGTTCATGACGGGCCTGATCGATCCCGGCAAACTCTCCGAGCCTGCACCTACAACCAAAACCTTCCGGGCTTCGCGATAACCTTCCGGGCTCGGCAGTCAACCTGCCGGGTGGCATCCGGGCTGGTTCCGGTGCCGTCCGGCCCGCTTCCGATTCACGTAACTTGTTGCGACGCAACGACCTAACCGCTCTGGCATCAAAACCGATGTCAAAACCTCGCAAGGCCCCCTCATTGAAAGCCTTGTCATAGCTGCATCGCCGTGATCGGTGATGCCGTCTTCTTCGGCCGGGCGACGTTCGCACGGCCGCTTTCACCCTGATCGAGCACGCCCGGCTACCGGTGCGCGCCGATCACAACCCCCGGATGCAAATCCATGTCAAACCTTCCCACTCCCACCGTCCTACTGTCTCGCTACTTCAATCACCTCAAGATGAACAACTGGTCGGCCACGACCATCTCGCGCCGCGCCTACGTCTTGAACAAGTTCCTCACCTGGTCGTCCGAACGCGGTATCGAGTCCGTCACCGAGATCACCGCCGAGTCACTTGCCGCCTATCGCCGTTGGCTCTATCACTACCGCAACGAACGCACCGACAAGCCGCTCAAGTTCTGCACTCAGGCGAGCTATCTCTCAACGGTTGGTCACTGGCTCGCATGGCTGAGCGAACAAGGTTGGATCGACAGCGATCCATCAACCGGCATCGAACGCCCCAAGGAAGAACAGCGTCTTCCATCATCGCACCTGACGATCGACGAAATCGAAACGCTGTTGAGTTCGGTCGATCTCACCACGCCAACCGGTCTTCGCGACCGTGCGATGTTGGAACTCTTTTATGCCACCGGCATGCGACGCGCCGAGTTGATCGCACTGAAGCTCGACGACATCAACCACGAGTCCGGTCTTGCGATGATCCGTCAAGGTAAAGGCCGCAAGGATCGAGTCGTACCGACCGGCAAGCGAGCCCTTGGATGGCTGATGAAATACCTTCACGATGGTCGCCCCGCACTGCTCGACGACGATACGCAAGTGATCTTCCTAACGTCCCGCGGCAACACGTTTCATCCGGTCACGCTCAGCCAACTCGTCAGAAGCTACTTGACTGCGGCGGGAGTCACGAAGCCCGGCAGTTGCCATATGCTGCGCCATACGACGGCGACGTTGATGCTCGAAGGCGGCGCGGACCTGCGCTCGATCCAAACGCTCTTGGGTCACGAGCAACTCAACACGACCCAGATCTACACGCACGTGTCGATCAAACGCCTGCGAGAAGTCCACGACAAAACCCATCCGGGAGCCAAGGACCGACCACCCCAAAGCGACACCGAATAGCCTGTCCATCAGTTACAATGGCGGGATGCTCTGCAAGCCATCATCCCGTCGTTGCCCCCTTCAACGCCGTCTCGCGCGCCGCCGCGCGGGAGGCGTTAAGTCGTGCGTTGATTCAAAACGAATCCGTAGCTGCAAAACGCTTCGTCAACAAACCTGCCCGCCCGACAAATCACTGACTGAAAACGATGCGCCAACTATCAAGTTGGCGTTTCGCTATCACGGCACCCAACAGTACAGCGTCACCGCCCTGACCGATTCGAGCGGGACGATCAAGGAACGCTACGCGTATGATGCGTACGGCAATTTGTCGATCTTCGATGGTAGCGGAACCGCGCGTACATCAACGGCGGAAGGTAACCGCTATACCTACACGGGCCGCGAGTGGGACGACGTCCTTGACCTCTACCACTATCGGGCGCGGATGTATGATTCTGTAAGTGGGCGGTTTTTGAGTCGTGATCCGATTGGGTATTCAGGTAGCACCTGGAATCTCTTCGAATTGGTTCAATCAAGTCCGCTTGATTCACTTGATCCGTCTGGCCTAGTCCAACTGTGCAGTGAATTACTATGTGCTAAAAAGCGATGCATCGACAAGTCATCGCTATCCGATTCCTCTAAGACTCTTCTGAAGACGCTCGCAGACAATTCTTTTCAGGAGTGCAATAACGAGCTCGCTCCTTATGCCGTGGCAGAAGCTGTCAGGCTAGCGTTGCTTGAGCTAGGGCTTGATCTACAGCCTGACCCGTTTCGCGTGGATGAGGACAAAGCGGGATTAACAATACACCAGATTCTTCAAATCCTGGGGTCCGGTATCAATGCTACGCCATCAGTAACGATATCTGGTTCGCGTGCATGGACGATCAGGCTACCCAGTGGCTGGGAACTGAAGATCTACGAGCAACCAGGTGGGTCTTTTCGTGCAGCAGTCGGGAATCCGACATTCAGCGCTTCGCATGTCGTTGATGCAGCATGTTGGTTGTCGGGAGTCAGCCCCAACGGAGCAAACTCGGAATCCTACGGGGGTTTCGTCGTTCATGACGCAGGCTATGCAAACCAACTCGAGAAGCTGCGGAAGGCGGGATGCGGATGTCTCAACGCAAGCTTGTTTTCTCAATTGCTGGCAAACCCAAATTTTGGTCCAGGCCCGACAATCGCCCCTCGGAACTGACTCAACCGTGACAACGAACCCGTACAAGCCAAGCGACCTTCAGAACATTCTACTTCGTCGCACTTCATGGTTGCGAACAAGTTCCGTACTATCCGTTTATGCAATTGTCGCATCGCTGTTCGCCGCGTTGTACCTTAATCGCCTTGACATTGGACTCAAACTCTTCGTGCGGAACTGCCTGCGAATGCTCTGTGGTCCGTTAGGTGTGCCAATTGACATCACATTCGTACCGCATGCAGGTGTGATTTTTCCGTTTCTGGTCTTTGTCGTTGGTGGATGTTGTCTACTTGGCTTCCTTCTTCGGTTTACGTACTTAGGTCAAGTTTCGATTTTTGTTCACGGTGGATTTGCGTTTGTTTGGTTTGCAGTGGGCTTTATTTCATCACTGGCAATTTAGGACTTTTCAGGGTATCAGCTGTCAGGTACCGAAAAGTGAGACTGGGCAAAACAATGTCAGCGGCTAATGACTGATCAAGCGGCGGACGATTGATGTGATCACAGGACCGAGCCGACTTCCGCCGCAATGGGAGGCAGCTTGGTCTTGCCACAAGACCAGGACGGATAAAAGGGGACGGGGGTTGGATCCCGCAATGCAGCGGCGGACGATTGATGTGATCACAGGACCGAGTCGACTTCCGCCGCAATGGATGGCCCATCCGCTTCACTACCGCTGGCGGTCACGATGACCGCCGGTTGGCTTCGGCACGATGCCGGACCGCGCACTTCGAGTAGAAAAGAACGTCGCAGGAAACATCAAAGGGGACGGGGGTTGAATCCCGCAAATCAGCGGCGGACGATTGATGTGATCACAGGACCGAGCCAACGTCCGCCGCAATCGGAGGCCACTTGGTCTTGCCACAAGACCGACCGAGCACCTGGACGCGCAAAAGAACGCCGAAGGCACGGCGGGTAGGATGCCCGTCGACTGAAACCCGTCGGTGACAGGATGTCAGTCGGAGAACGATGGCAGGAAGCGGGAAGGCAGAGAGGGAGACAAGGAGAGGGGGAGACAAGGAGTGGTAGAGTGATGATGGTTGTGGTGTGAGGTAGCGGGCCATCGTTCGTCGACCGCAGTGAGAGAGGGATCGACCGAGCGGAGCCGACGGCCCGCGGAGGTGGTGACAGCGACCGAAGGATGAGGGTAGCGCCGAGCGCGAGCGAGCAGCACCGACGCCGAGGGCGGAGCCCGATAAGAACAGTGCGAGGCAGGATGCCGAGTTCGTTATCAAGAAGGGCGTAAGTGACCGCGTCCGAGCCCAAGCGAGGTAAGCCGGGAACGAGACACTCGGTCAACCGTCAACCGACAGCTTGTCTGTTCGGCCAAAGCCCTCTGCGAATCACCGACAGGCTCCTCGGCATTCATGGCTATGGATCCAAACCGTTGGTGTCCAGCCTTCAGGCGCCTCTCCACGACGCCTTCGGCGCTCGCACGACCGGACAAAGATCGGCTAAAGCCTAGCCCGGATATTGCATCCGCTGAGTGGTTGACTGTGATTTTGGACTGAGTTACGGCGGCGTTGCCTATTATGGCCGATTTTCGCTGCAATTGATTGGCTTTGGGCAGAGGCCCCCCACCCCCAGAGGACAAAATTGTCGCTGGGTGATGAATCGCGATGCGATGGGGGTAGCTAGTCGCTACGACAAAGACGCGTCAGCACCTGATTGAACAGCGGTTCCCAGGGGCAGTGGCTGCAGAGATGAAAGATCACACGACGGCAAGTCACACGCACGCGTGCTGCAATTTTCAATAGACGCAATCGAATTGTGTCCACGCGTAGACGACTATGTTTCGTTCCACTCAGGCCCAGGCGACGCACCCCATCGAGTAGAACGTAAGCAAATGATGAAAGCATCACGCGGAACTGATTGGCAATAAAACGGGTGCAACTGGTGCGATCAGCGAACAGGCAAAGCTGTTGTTCTTTGATCCGATTCTCCATCTCGCCACGCATGCAGTAGTGCTCTCGATAAAACTTCTCCGGGGCAAAGGCGACAGAACACCATGTTCCTGGAGTCTTAACTTGCAACGGTTGCCTTTTGCCGTTGACCATCGGTCGATGGTAGGTCGTGTCGACAATGCCATCACTTGAGAAACGGTTTGTTACGACGAAGCGAGGATTGGGGCCTTTGCCAGTGTACTCTGCTTTGCCGACCACCCAGCGATGGCGGTCCCAAGTCCTGCCGGTGCGATAGCGAAACCATTTGAAGCAGGCTTGTTTCCCACCCCGGTGTGATCGAAGGATTCTTGCCCGTGTCATTTCGCAAGCAATTTCCTTGACTAAAACCTTATTCTTGGGCAAACCAAAGATGTAGTGGACATCGTTTTTGTCGCACCAACGCATCAGGCGTTCGATCGCAAAGCCTCCGTCACCACGAAGGGTAATTTTGACCTGAGGCCATCGTTTGCGGATCCTTGCGACGAGTAATTTTGTGATCCCGCGTGCGTGGTGTGCATCACCGAGATTGGCCGCACGAAGATAAGAGACGAGAAGTTGGTCGCCGCAAAATACGTACAGCGGTTGGAAGCAGTAACTGTCGTAGTAGGCATTGAAAGCCCTTCTTTCTTGCTCGCCGTGTACCTTGTCGTCCGTTGCGTCTAGATCGAGCGTGATTTCACCAGGCGGGGTGTCGAAGCTGTCAAGGAAAATGTCAACGAGGATCTTGCTGAGCTCGAAGAGTTCTTTTTTGCCGATTCGATTTTCAAATCGCGAATGCGTCGAGGGACTTGCCAGAGTGGGATCTTCATCGTCGTCCGCCCCGGCATTGATTCGAGGGGTCCGTCCGGCGGCGACTTGAAAGGCGGCATCGTTGCGAAGATGCTGTTGATCGTTTGCATCTTCGTATCCTGCAGCGATCGCAAAGATTCGACTGATGAGGATTTCCGCTTGCGAATGCTTGGTGTGAAACGGATCACGTGGGTCGTCGATGGCTTGGTCAATCCGCTCGATCAAATTGAGCTTTTTGTCGACTTCACGAAGCAGGACGAGGCCTCCGTCGGAGGTGAGCGATCCGCCGTTGAAATCCACCTCAACGGCCTGCCTGCGGAGGCGTTTCAATGCGGGACGTTTTCGATTACGCTTTGTCACTGCCGAAAGCCTTGGTTTCGTGTTCTGTGAAGTGTCGTAACTCCAATAGATACACGAACTAAGGCTTTCGCGCTATAGGGGGAATCGTATCAGCGGATGCAATATCCGGGCTAGACACCAACGCCACCGAATCGACCACCCACTCTTCCCCCTACGTTTTTTGGCTTTCGCCGAGCCGGACTGACGCCGTCACCCGTGACCCTCCGGCGATCAGGCCGAGAGAAGGCGAGAGTCAAAAAACACTCACGTGCGATCGTTAACACCAAGTGCGTTGACTTTAACGATTGATGACGAAGTGGTTTTCTACTTTCGCGGCGGTTGGCTGATTCCGTCGCTTGACAGTGAGCGGAAGCTGTCGCGTCATGGAGGGCCGGCCGATCCGTGAGGCGTTGATCCACGTTTCGCCTCTGCACCCTCAAGGCTCTCGACCGCCTACGACAGCCGACAGGTGCGCAGCTTCCGCGGACCCGCTCGGTAAACCACCGACACCTCTCCCCGCGATCTTTCCAAAAACAAGTCACAGAGCAAGAACCGGGCCACCGGTCTGCGCGCATCCAACGGAGCCAACACGATGAACGATGACTTCCTGAACGCGATCCTCGATAACCCGATCAAGGCCATCGCCGATTTCTACGCAGGCTGCCTCAACGAAAACGACCGCGCCAAAGCCTATGTCAATGACGAACTCCATCTCACTGGCGAACAAGCGACCGAACAACAAGTCGGATTCGCCGATCGCACACTTGGCAAGCAGATCCCACAACGCCGCATCAAGCGCGGCCGTGAAGTCCGTGACGCACTCGTCGAAGCCGGCCTCTACAAAGCCAACGGACGCGAAGTAATGCGTGGCCGTGTCACGGTTTCGATCGTCAACGAACAAGGCAACATCATTGGCATTCGAGGTTACAAGATCGATGCGCACGCAAGTGGCCAAGACGTGATCACAGTCGGTCAATCCGAACCCGCCATCAGCCCCGCGACGCAAGTTCCGGTTGCCACGACGGAAGAACCAACCACGAAACAAACGAAGGACACGAAAACGGACGACAGTGACGAACTGATCATCGAAGACAATCAAATCATCTTCATCCGCGATGATCGACGCTATCGCATTCGTGGTCTTGAAAAGAACAAGTCGACGCTGACACTCAAGGTCAACCTGATGGCATCGCGCGATGAACTCGTTCACATGGACACGCTTGATCTTGTGAAGGCACGCTCGCGCACGTCGTTCATCAAGGCTACCGCAACGGAACTCTACACCGATGCCGATACAATCAAAAAAGACATCGGCACGTTACTGCTCAAGCTCGAAGCGTTGCAGTCGGATCGCATCGCGGCGCTGAAACAACCGGCGCGCATCGAAGTCAAGCTCAGCGACGAAGAGCAACGCGAAGCGTTGGCTCTGCTTCGCTCGCCCAACTTGCTCGAACGCATCGTCGCCGACATGGACGCTTGCGGCATCGTCGGCGAATCCACCAACAAGCTCGCCGGCTACCTGGCCGCAACCAGCCGCAAGCTTGCCAAGCCGCTTGCCATTGTGATCCAATCATCATCCAGTGCCGGTAAGACATCACTGATGGATGCCGTTCTCTCGATGATGCCAACCGAAGACGTCAACCGCTTCAGCGGCATGACCGGTCAGTCGCTATTCTATCTCGAAAGCGATTCAATCCGTCACAAGATCCTGGCCATCGCCGAAGACGAAGGCATCCGCCAAGCAAGCTACGCACTGAAGCTGCTTCAAAGCGAAGGCGAACTGCGTCATGCCACCGTCGGCCGCGGCGAAGACGGACGCAGCCAAACCCAAGAACATCACGTCGAAGGCCCGACGCAGATCTTCCTCACCACAACAGCCCTCGACATCGATGAAGAACTGATCAATCGATGCTTGATCTTGACCGTTGATGAATCCGATTCACAGACTGATGCAATCCAGTCGAAGCAACGTGAATCGTTCACGCATGACTTCACCGAACATGGCTACCTTGCCGGTCAGTTGAAACGCCTTCACCAAAACGCGCAGCGGTTGTTGCAGCCCGTCGAAGTGTTCAACCCGTTTGCGACGCAGCTGACGTTCCCCAATCACAAAACACGCATGCGACGCGATCACATCAAGTATCTGACGCTGATCAATACCATCGCGTTCCTGCACCAGCATCAGCGGACGATTCATTCGGCACAACAAGGCGACATCTCGACCGAGTTCATCAACGTCGAGCCCGGTGATATCGCGATCGCCAACGGCATCGCGGGTGAAGTCCTCGGACGCAGTCTGGATGAACTCGCACCGCAGACGCGAAACCTGCTCGGCAGACTGCATGACTTCATCGACTCGAACTCACGATCGATCGGGCTTCCGCGGGACGCATTCCGGTTCACCCGCCGCGATGTCAGGGAAGCGATCCACTGGAGCGATTCGCAAATCCAAAAGCATCTTGGTCGGCTTGTCGATCTGGAATACGTGCTGGTTCACCGTGGTCGCAATGGCCAACGCTACGTCTACGAACTGCTTTACGGTGGGGAGGGCCGCGAAGGCCAACCGTTCCTGATGGGTCTGATCGATCCGGCGAAACTCAAGACACCTGCAACTACAACCAAAACCTCGACCCCCTTGGTCGAAACCTCAACCCCCTGAGCAAGTGAGCTCAACCCCGGCTCTGTCGCCGCTCTGCGGTCGCTTCACTCCACCTCGCACATCCAATAAGTCGTTGCGCCGCAACGACCTAACCGCTCTGGCATCAAAACCGATGCCAAAACCTCGCAAGGCCCCCTCATTGAAAGTCTTGCCATAGCTGCATCGCCGTGATCGGTGATGCCATCTTCTTCGGCCGAGTGACGTTCGCACGGCCGCTTTCACCCTGATCGAGCACGCCCGGCTACCGGTACGCGCCGATCACAACCCCAGGATGCAAATCCATGTCAAACCTTCCTACTCCCACCGTCCTGCTAACTCGTTACTTCAACAACCTGAAGATGAACAACTGGTCGTCAACGACCATCTCGCGCCGCGACTACGTCTTGAACAAGTTCATCACGTGGTCAAGCGAACGCGGTATCGAGTCCGTCACCGAGATCACCGCCGAGTCACTCGCAGCTTATCGCCGCTGGCTCTATCACTACCGCAACGAACGCACCGGCAAGCCGCTCAAGTTCTGCACTCAGGCCAGCTACCTCTCTACGGTTGGTCACTGGCTCGCATGGCTGAGCGAACAAGGCTGGATCGACGGCGATCCATCAACCGGCATCGAACTCCCCAAAGAAGAACAGCGTCTTCCATCATCGCACTTGACCATCGATGAAATCGAAACGCTACTCAGTTCAGTGGATCTCACAACGCCAACCGGCCTTCGCGACCGCGCGCTGTTGGAACTCTTTTATGCCACCGGCATGCGGCGCGCCGAGTTGATCGCGCTGAAGCTCGACGACATCAACCACGAGTCTGGCCTAGCGATGATCCGTCAAGGCAAAGGCCGCAAGGATCGAGTCGTGCCGACCGGCAAGCGAGCCCTTGGATGGCTGATGAAATACCTTCACGATGGTCGCCCCGCACTGCTCGACGAAGACACTGACGTGATCTTCTTGACGTCCCGCGGCAACGCCTTCCATCCGGTCACACTCAGCCAACTCGTCAGAAGCTACTTGACTGCTGCTGGCATCACGAAGCCCGGCAGTTGCCACATGCTCCGCCATACCACGGCGACGTTGATGCTCGAAGGCGGCGCGGACCTGCGCTCGATCCAAACGTTACTCGGTCACGAGCAGCTCAACACCACCCAAATCTACACGCACGTGTCGATCAAACGCCTGCGCGAAGTCCACGACAAAACCCATCCGGGAGCCAAGGACCGCCCACCGCAAAGCGACACCGAATAGCCTGTCCATCAGTTACAATGGCGGGATGCTCTGCAAGCCATCGTCCCGCCGCCAAACCCTTCAACGCCGTCTCGCGCGCCCCCGCGCGGGAGGCGTTAAGTCGTGCGCCGATTCAAAACAATTTCGTAGCTGCAAAACGCTTCGTCAACATATCTGCTCGCCCGACAAATCACTGACTGAAAGCGACAAGTCATCGACCAAGTTCGCGGTTCGCTACGATGGCACCCAACAGTACAGCATCACTGCGCTGACCGATTCAAGCGGGATGATCAAGGAAAGGTGCGCCTACGATGCGTACGGCAATCTCTCAATCTTCGATGCCAGCGGCACGGCTCGGACATCAACGGCCGAAGGTAACCGCTACACCTACACCGGCCGTGAGTGGGACAACGTCCTCGACCTGTACCACTACCGGGCGCGGATGTACGATCCGCTGAGCGGACGCTTCTGTTCCAGAGACCCGATCGGGTATGAGGGCAGCCCTTGGAATTTGTACGAGTATGTGAACGGTCAGCCAACTACGAATGTGGACCCTACCGGAGAAGCAGTACCGATCCTTGTTGTTGGTTGCGTTATAGCCTGCGCAGCAGTTCCAGTATCGTACATTATCGGTGCAATCGGATGTGCCGGCAGCGACGACGGCAATGGGCCAGGTGCGTTTGGTCGCTGTATGAGGATTTTTGCGGAAGGCCTTCAAAGTAACACTTGTGCAAATGTTGTGAGTTTCGGGGCGATCCAAGCCTGCATGGTCTGCATTTTTAAGAAGGTTGCAAAACCCGCCAACCAAACGGGATTAGCTGATGACATTGCGAAGGGTTACGGTAAAAGCCGGGAGGTTTAGAAAAGCAAACTTCGATGCTGTCCAACGCGCTCATCATCCCCTCTCAGACCATCCCCGTTTGTTCAATGAATGCGATAATGGGGTGGTCACCGACCCGGTGGAAGCTTGGTGTTACTTCCTCCGCCGAGCCGACGAAATGACCGCCGCTGAAATTCGACAACGCTTCAGTTCACGCGCCTTCAACGAAGCCGCCGAGGTCCTCGAAATGATCCAACGTACTCCCGGGCAGCGTAGCCAATATGAACTACGCCTCAAAGCACAGCGTGATGAACGTGCCAGAATGCAGTACGCGGTCGACCAGGCTCGTCAAGAGGGCGAAGCAGGTGCTGAAGCACGTGGACGGATTGAACTCCTCCGCGAGCTTCTGGGTTTCGACCAGACATCCATTGCAGATTTATCGACCGCGCAACTTGCCGCACTCGAAGGCGACCTAAAGCGTCAACTTCGCGAGCGTGGAGTGTAGTGCAGCATTTTGAGCTTCAATTCGGCAAATGCAATCCGTTTCCCGTGCTGCCCTTCTACCATCCCCTCGCACCGTCCCTGTGGGTGCAACGGACGGCATCGGATTCAAGGATGCGTGCCTCCGATTTTGAAATCACTTCATAGGTGCAGTGGCGAGCGAAAAAAGTTTCCCTTGCGGATGTAGCTGACTGTCTCGAGGAGCGATGCGGTCACGGCCCATCTGCTAGTCTAAATTGAGCAACAACCGTCAGGCACGTGCTCAACCGCCGCAACTGGAACCTCTATTAAAATGTGCTTCAAATGATTTTCTTTCTGCGTTGGCTCTCATTCTTGTGGCTCGTGTCTGCACTGTCTGTTCAGCAGACAATCGCTCAAAACCCGCCTAACACCCTCAGTGCAACGGAGATCCTTGAACGAGCATGTGCGAAGTATTCCGAATGCAAAATCTACACTGACACCGGCACCATCGTTACCAGATTCAAGGGGAACGACGTTCAAGATCACGCAAGATTTTCAACAAGGTTTCGACGCCCGAATCGTTTTCATTTCGAATTCGAGAGTGACTTCGAGTACGAATTGGTTCAGGATGGCGACAAGGTACAGAGCAAGAACAGCATTGATGATGCCGATCGCAAAGAGAAGAATTTTTCATCAGCACTGTCATCAGCACATGCAATCACGGATGGAAGTGTTAGCCTAATCGCTGGGCTTTTGATGCCCGATGAGGCGGATCGAACGATACGTTTCTAACGTCGAAAATCCAACACAATTGCAACGTGGCCGGATCGACGACAGTGATTGCTATCGGATACGGTTTTCCGGCCGGTCTTCAATCAACACAATTTGGATCGACAAGTCTGACTACGCGATCTTACGAGTAGATAAAACGCTCGCAACAAAAGGGTCAGCAGCAACACACCAAACGCTCTATCGACCGACTTTTGATGCAGAGGATGGAAAAACAGGAGTGGAGTCCCCATGAATCGAAAAACTTGGACATTGCCCCGAGTGGGAACGACCGTCGCGATCGTGTCGCTGGTCGTCGCCGTCATTGCGACCGCGGCGTGGGCGCTCCGACCGGTCAGCCACCTCGCAATCGGCGCGCATCAGACACGCTTCGTCGTCCAATGCGACTTCGACAAATTTCGACAGATCATGGTGCGAAAGAACGCGACGGCGGCCATCGTCGGCCGGTCTGGCATGGAACTGATTGACGTCAAAATTCGGGACCTGCAGGTGGACGCCAGTGCCGACGATCGACCGTTGCTCAACGCGATTCGCGGCAAATCAAAAATGAACCTCGACGCGATCAGACAGATCAGGGTGCGTCTGGACGACCCAGCGATCGACGCGGACGAACTGGCGCTGCGGCAACAGGCCGCGATTGAAGCTGATTCGATGAATGTTGTGACGAAGTCGATTGCGGCGGCCGGCAACCTGGAAAGCTACGAGACAACGCTTGGAGCGCGACCGAGCGACGATGGTACCGAGGTCCAGTTGACCGTCGAAATGAAAGTCCGCGTTGACGTGCCGAAGCTATTCACCAGCCGGGCGGACGCAAGAGTCCAACAGGCCGCCGAAGACGCGATCAACGAACAGGCGCGTTCGATCGAGATGTTCATCGCCGAACATGCCGACGGGTGCATTCCCATTTAGTTGACGCAAAAATCACGTTAATCGTCGGCCGAAAGGAGTTGTTGGTCAGTGGCTTCAACTTTGCAGCTCATTGGACGAGGCTCCCAGTGCCAACTGTCGCTTGCCTGGGTGCGACGGAATTCGGCCAGCTCGCCGATTGATTCATCCCAACGATTAGGAATCAGATGAGCGCGAACTTGAAGCATCTGCTCCGCGTTTTCGCTTTTCCAAAACATTGCATTGCTCTTTAGACGCAAATTGATCACGCGGCGAATGCTGCTTTCGATCGCCCCGCTACCACAAGGGATTCCGCTGCGACGATAGGCAGGGTAACTCAACCGACCCGCTTCACCATGTCGGCAAAGGTAATGGATTTCTGTTTCCAGTTCTGTGGCCGATTTTCCGACGCGTTCTAGGCCGGCGAGCTCATCAACCACTCGCCGCCATTGACCGTTTCGCAGCAGCGTTCGGTACTGACGATAAAGCCCCTGGCGGACGTCTGCGTCGAGCCCAAGCGAAGCAAGCGCTTTGGAAACGTGATGCACCGCATGGCAGCAGTCCAAGACCTGATGCGTGACGACGCTCGTGAGTCCCGCATATTGAATGATGCGATCAATACGATCCCAAATCCAGGGGGCGCCATCGGCGACGAACGTCACGCTATGTGCCTCCGCGGCTCCGAGCCGATGCAGATGCATCGCAACCAATTCGGCGATCGCGTCGGGCCCAGTCAGGGTGCCATCGATCGTCGCTTCATGCTCCTTCACCATCCGCCCCTGCTCGTCGTGAACAAAAATCGTCATCAGTTTAGGCTCCCGCCAGTCCGCTTCAAACGAGCGTGCAGGTTTCTTTGCCGAGCGTCCGGGCGAGTCAGCTTGCCCCTGAGCGACATCATCGCTTGACGCATTGGAAGTCGATGCAGGTAGCATTTTGCCGCGTATTTTCATTCTTCCGCCATCAATTTGCACCGACACTCGTTTCCCGGCCAATTCACCGGTGCTCGCCAACTTGCCCTGCCGAAACAGTTTGAGCCGATGCCGTCGTAGGCGCAATAAGCCGTCGCCAGATTGATAGGCGATCCGTTTGACCGCCTTGATATCAAGTGTGATACCATCGCGAACCAGTTCTCGGTGAGCCACTTCGATCGAAGGACACAATGCCACTTGGCGTGCCACGCGACTCTCCAGCGCGGGCGAGACGCCTTTGCCGAACCCGAATTGAGCAAGCGAAACATGCAAGCCGACGCGGGGCGAATCGTCTCGACCAAGCAACTTTTTCTTAGGGGCACAGTAGAGCGCTGTGGCCCAGAACAGCATGCCGCCGAGCAATCGAACGGCGACCCTAGTCTCGCGCCCTTTCTGAAGCGGTCTTGAGAAGTTGACCCGACTCGATTGGCATGCTTTTTCAAAACCTTTTTCGATCATGGTCGCGGAGATCAGCCCGGCGACGACCATGTCCGCACCGCGGGCAAAGGCATCATGGATGGTTCTTTCCAGCGTTGCGAGTTGCTCGGGATGATCTGAGATCCGTTGTTTCCAGAGCGTAACTTTGGGAACCAACTGAGCGTAAAAGAGCGCGAGCATTTCTTCAGCCGACTCAATCCGCTCACCATTCTCTTGCCCCATGTCTAGTCCTTGCATTGTCGTCGGCATCCTTGCTAGGCGAGTGGAAAATCATCCTTGAATCGCCCAAGATACCGTCAACACCGGATCCAGAAACAGCAGCCAAGCCCCCGACGGGTTGCTAGCAAAAACGTCAACTAAATGGGAATGCACCCCATGCCGACAAACGCTTGATCCTGCCCGAACTCGGAGGCGGGAATTAGCAGATCGACAGGCGAGTGGCATGCACAGCATGCCCTACGCCGCTCGCCGCTGAGTTAGACTGGGTGCTTGCGATCCCCCGAAATCCCCTCGCACTCCGGACCGTTCATGCCCGCTCAACACCCCCGAAGAACGTTCCTCGCTGCCAGTGCCGCAGCGATTGCCGCCCCCGCGATCATCACATCGAAACGATCTGACGCCCAAGACGTCGTCGGCAGCGGTGAGTTCCAGTTTCGATGCCAACACCACTGGCCGCAGCTGCCGGATCAGTACCATTGGCAGATCACGCATAACGTCACCATGGACGGCGACAATCGACTGTATGTGATCCATGAAGGCGACGCCAAGAAATCCGATCATCCCTCGGTCTTTGTGTTCGACGAAGAGGGGCGATTCGTCAAAGCATTCGGCCAGCAATTTCAGGGCGGCGGCCATGGGCTGGATATCCGTGTCGAAGGCGGCACGCCGTTCTTGTACGTCAGCGGGTACCAGCACCTCAAGACGATCGCAAAGCTGACGCTCGATGGTGAAGTGGTTTGGCAAAAGTATGCGCCGATGAAATCGGACCGCTACGCCGACGGTGAAGCCAGTGCCCCGAAAAAGATTTGGGGTCGCGACCGATTCATGCCGACCAATTTTGCTTTTCTGCCCGATGGCGATTTTCTGTTGGCCGACGGATACGGCGCTTACTGCATCCACCACTACGATGCCGATGGGAACTGGAAAGGCCACTTCGGTGGTGCCGGCAAGGGCGAAGGCACTTTCAATCTGCCCCACGGCATCTGGGTCGATGACCGCGACGGCATCGAATCACGCATCGTGGTGGCCGATCGAGCCAATCACACGTTGCAGTTTTTTGACATGGACCACCAGTACCAACAGACCGTCGAGGGTTTCGGATTGCCGGCCAATGTCGACACCCACGGGGACTTGATGCTGGTTCCGGAACTCGTCGCGCGGGTTTCGCTGTTGGATTTGCATTACCAACCGGTGGCAACGATCGGTGACGATCGCGAGCGGATTCTGGCTGACAAAAAGCGATCGATTCGCGCCGACGAGTCGCGTTGGCAGGACGGCAAGTTCATCCACCCGCACGACGCCTGTTTTGATCAGGAAGGCAACATCCACGTCGCCGAATGGGTCGCCACCGGACGCGTCACCAAGCTGACGCGCGTGTGATTCATTTCAACAGGCTGAGCAACACGTCTTTGGCCGTCACCATTCCGACCACCGTGTCGGTTCCTTCGCTGACCAGGACAAAGGAGCATTTGGTCCGTTGAAGGATCGGCAACAGATCGCTGACCGGACGCGACCGGTGCATCACCGCCATCGGGTTGGCCAGCTGGCTCAGATCAAACGCGTCTGATTCGGCCGAGAGGATCTGTTCGACGCCGACCCATCCGATCAAATCGTCGCCGGAATCCTCTGCGACGGGATAGCAGGAATGCGGCGATTGACGAATGCGATCCAAGGTCTCCACCATCGAATGGGAAGCCTTGAGTTCGATCATCGCCTTGCGAGGCCGCATCACGGCACCGATCGTGACGTCCTGGAACGGCGACTCATCGACGGGCTGGAATTCAACGCTCGCACGTTTGCCGGTTTTCCCGGACGCCGGCTCCGCGGATGCGGCGCGTCCCGCCGCATCGTCTTCGGGCGGGCCGAGTTCGAGGTTGCAATTGAAGCAGACCGAGATGCTGCTCGGATAGACCGCCCCGCAATTGCTGCAGTGACGCGTCCGCCCGTCGTCTTCGGGCACGACGGGTTTACCGAAACTGTCAATAATCCGCATCACGCCGGTATCGCTGAGCGACCGGGCCTCGACCGGCGGGGGGCCACTCACCTCGGTGACGACGGCGGCGGTCGATTCGGGCCGATCAAACCGAAAGGTCGCCTGGCAATGCGGGCAGCGGACGTCGCGATGCAACCATCCCACGTCGCCGCGGACACGATGTCCGTTGGGGCACTCGGTCGTCACGTATTCGTTGGACTCGGCGGTCACGACTGGTTCTCATCGGCTGGGAAGAGGTTGCATTTTCAACACCGCATCGATGACGGGTTGCGATTCTGCTGTGTCAATGATCGCAGATGCGGCCGCGTCACGCCAGTTCGTCGACGTGAGGCGGTCCGCAACAGTCTACATCGATGGTGATCTCAGGTTTCGAAACGGCAGGAAACGACCGGATAAAAGTCGTTCCAAGGTGAACGATCCCATGCCCGCCGCGACGGCTTTGAGCAGGTCGCATTTTCGGACGACGGCCACGACCACGCCGTGGCTGGACACCAGGAATTCGTCGACCGATTGGCTGGACAACCACCCCAAGACGTTGCGGGCATCCCACTGTGCATTGACGACCGGCAAGGATTGCTCGGCTGCTGACTGCTGGCGGCTGGCCGGCTGGAGGTGCGATTGCTCCATCGGAAACGGTTGATCGGCCGTCGAATCGATCGGTCGCCAGCCGCGTTGTTCCCATTCCGCCTCACGCTCCACCATCATCGCTTCGCCGCGGCCGGCCAAGAACACGAACCCGGCCAGGATGACCAACATCAGGTTCGCCGACAGCAGCCCGAACAGCGCGAACAGCACAGCCACGACCTGGCCGACGCCGGCCGCAAGCCGCGTCGCGTTACGATAGGGCATGCCCAAGGCCAACAACGCCCGCAGGACTCGACCGCCATCCATCGGAAACGCCGGCAGCATGTTGAAGACCACCAGGGCCACGTTGACCCACGCCAGCTGACCGAGAAACGCCAGCACGCCATCGGCGAAAATCGACGTCGCGGCCAGCAGGGGCAGCGACGCAAATAACGCCGTCGCGATCACGACATTCACCGCCGGACCGGCGATCGCAATCGCCAGTTCCTGCCACGGGCTGCGTGGTATCCGCTGCAAACTGGCGACACCCCCGATCGGAAGCAACGTGATATCGCGCGTGGGAATCCCGAACCGGCGGGCGGTCAGGGAGTGCCCCAGTTCGTGCAACACCACACAGCCGAAGATCGCAAAAACCAGCAACACTGCCACGGTGGCAGCGACCGCGCCGCTTCCCGCCGCCAGGCTGGAGTAGTAAATCCAAATCGGAAGCAGCAAAAACGTCCAGTGAATCCGCACGTCGATGCCAGCAAGCCGTCCCAAATGCCAAGAACCATTCATTCCAATCACTCCCAAAAACGAAGGACAACCACTCACACTGCATTTCCCGTGCCACTCCACGAAGCCGGACTTTCACGCTCGACCGTAGCGGCGCTGCAGAATTCTGTATGATTGAGTCAAGCTCAATGGAAGATGGGCGATCCGGCACGCAGTCCGCCTGATGGTGCCGGCCGAAACCCTTAACGGAGAAGGATTGAAATGAGAATCTTGGTGCCGACCGCCGGCGAAGAAGCGGCCGTTGAAATCGCAGACTATGTGATCCTTGTCGCACGCCAGCTCGATGCCGAGTTGACGGTGTTGCATATTTTGAAAGACGACGAATCGAAGGCCGCCGGTCGAGACTGCTGTGCGGTGTTTCTGCAAGCGGCTCACGACACCGGGGTGTCGGTCACGTCCAGGGTGGCGATGGGTGATGTTGTCGACACCATCATTGCGGCGGCCAAGGACATCCATGCGGACCTCGTCTTGATGGGGGCCAGCAGCGGAACCGTCGTCGAAAACTGGCTCAGCGCCAACGTGATGGATCAATGCGACGTCCCGGTACTGGTGGTTCCCCACTGCTATCGCAGGTTCTAAACCGCCGCGCAAGCGTACTTCAATGGACGGCTTGAGCGGTCGTGCGTTGCCCCCGCCTCGCTTCAGCGTCGCGCAACTCGCGGGCGGCCTGTTTGTTGATGCAGTGAGCCGCGGGCGCGTAAGCGGCCGGCCGCCCTCTCTCTGATCTCAAACCGGTCGCAGCGGTGCAAATGATGCATCACGCGTGATGTCCATAGAGCGGACGACCGTTGCAGACCATCACTCCACATCCCGGTTCAGGTCTCTCGCGACGATGCCGATCAATCAGTAACAGTTCGCTTCGTTCGGCAGGCAGATGCTCAAATCGATTCTTCCCTCCCCCTACTGTCGGTTTGCAGTTCGAATGTTGCGCAGCGGCGTGATGGTCGTGCTGATGGCATTGACGTTGCCGGTCGCGGACGGTGCGAACGCGAGCAGCGTGCGTCTTTTGGATGGACCGCATGAATCGCTTCAAGCTCGAGTCGATCTGATTCAACAAGCTCGTCAGACCATCGATTTGTCGTACTACGCAATCGATACCGATGAAGTGCCGGTCGCGCTGTTGGAATTGCTGCGTCAAGCCACCCTGCGCGGCGTTCGCGTGCGAATCCTTGTCGACGGATTGAAATCGAGATTGCCGGCAAAGTTCGAGCAGTACTTGAGCAGCTACGGCATCCAGTTGCGGGTCTACCATCCTCCGCAGCAAGGCCACCCGCGTTGGCTGAATCGTCGTTTGCATTCCAAGCTGATGGTGGTCGACAGCTGCAACGCCATCATCGGCAGCAGCAACCTTGAAAACGAACACTTTGGGTTGAAACAGGAACGTGGCTTTGTCGATTGTGACGCCATCATCTTTGGCGAAATCGCTCAACAGACACAGGTCTATTTTGACTGGCTCTGGGCGACCCCCGACGTTCAACCTGCGCCCGCAAAGGATTCGCTTGGACTGGACGTGCTCAGCTACCGCCCTTTTGGTCGAAGCGATTGGAAGAATGCCTGGCGCGATGCGGACGGACCGGCGGACTACCAGCGTCTGCTGAATCAGGCCTTGCAACGTGTCGTCTGCGAGTGTGGCGTGGGATTGAATCCGCAGTGTGACTGGATGGCCGAGGCACTGCATGGGATCAACATCCAGTTGTTACATGACTGTTCCTCGGACAAATCAGAACATCATGTCAAACATCGGATCATCCAGATGATGGATCGCGCCAAACAATCGATGTTGATCGAATCACCCTATCCAGCGTTCGATCGCTCGATTCGGACGGCCATCTCACGTGCGCGGAATCGTGGCGTTTGCGTGACCATCCTGACCAATTCGCTGGAGACCACCGATCAGCTGAATGTTTACGCCGCCTATCAGAATCAAAAACGCGGACTGCTGCGTGAAGGCGTCCAGTTGAGAGAATTCGTCGGCCGCGACACGTTGCACGCCAAGACGATGCTGATCGATGACTGTTGCTGGATGTTGGGTAGCTACAACTTTGACGCCCGGTCCAATCATCTGAATTTGGAGCTTTGCATCGTCTCCAACGATCCGGCCGGCGCGGCCTGGTTGCGCTCGAATCTGCAAACACGACTGGCCCAATCGACGCCGGTGCCCGCAAGAAATTGGATCCTGTCGGTCGGGCAAGACGCGACGGCGTCCAAACGCGCCAGGCTGATGATGAAGCGGTCGGTGATCGAACTCTACCGCGGACTGCTCTGAGCAGTGATGCTCTGAGCAGTCATACTCTGGGCAGTGATGTGCTGCCAGAAGTAGCGATCGAGACCCTTCAGTTTCGTGTTGAACTGCTGCGCTTTCCAGGTGGCAAAGGCGTGCCGCGGTTCCCAACCGAAATGCTCGATCCGGTACAGCGCCACCAGCAACCCGACTCGATCGAGCCCGAGGTTGCAGTGGAAGTAGACGGGACCGGCACAGCCCGTCGTCAGTTGCGACAAGATGACGGGAACGTTTCCGGTTCGAATCGGAAAGAAACCCATCGGTATCCGCCGGAACGAGATTCCTGACTCGGCCGCCCGGCGTTTTTCTTTCCCGCTGGCGAACACCTTGAACGTCCGGACGTCAATGATCCGTTGGATGCCCAGTCGACGCAGTTTCGCAAAATCGGCCTCCGATCGCGGTGCCGCACCGTAATAGATCTGGCGGTCCAAATGATGGATCTCGAGCGTGTCCCCCCGATGGCCCCTGGCGCTACACGACGGAGAGCACGCGACGACGAGAGAGCTTGCGACGATCAAAAGAATCAACATGCGAGATCAACGAAGGACGAAAGCGGTGGCAAGGTTCGTGAAGCGGCATCCACCAATTATGACACGCAAACATGGTTCAGGCCCACGAAATTGCCGAGATGGGGATCGCCGCCGCCCAACAGCATCGTTTCCCTGCAGCTCGGCGACAACACGCTCGTGACGATGGCCGACGGCGCAACAACTTCGCGCATCCATCGGCCTGGCCGACGGAGGTAGACCAGCCTGAACGGGTATTTGTTCAAGCTGTAGAATTGCGTTCCCTGCAGGTGACGAGGCCAGCAGTCGGGATCGGCGAACAAGTCCGAATATCCAGGTGAAAAGAAGTGCCGGCCAGTCTGCCGGCACGTTTAGCCGATGGGAAATCGTTCAATGATCGTCGACGTTTCGGTGGATTGAGTTAGAAAATGGAAGGCGAGTGACCGGACTGCTATTCCCCGCGCCGAGACATTTGGGTGGCTCTTTTTGCCGCCTGCCTTTTGCCCTCTTTTTGCCGGTGGCCCTTTTTACCCACGAGACCGGTGTGATGGTGCATTCGCACGATGTGATACATTATCGAGGAATCGATGTTGATCGCTGAGTCGCCAGCCTGACAGTCCTTTCGAAATGAGACATCCAATGCACCGTCGTGATTTCCTGATCGCAAGTGGACTGGGTTTGGCCGCTGCCAACCACGGTGTTCTCAACGAAGGTTACTGTGATGCCACGGTCGCGTGGTCGAAAGATCTGGCGGATCATCGTATTGTCAAGTTTGAAACGTTCCATTCGCGCGACCAGTATGCGCGCTCGCTCGGCCCCAACGCCAAGCGGGGGCCTCACGGGGCGGGCTATACGAGGCCGTTTCGCATCGCAACCACGGACCAGGGGGCACGTGGAATTGGCATGTGCTGGCCGAAGGAGGATGTCATCAAACCGTTCGTGGGCGCGAAGTTGGCAGATCTGTTCGATCCATCGGTCGGCGTGACGGAAGAAGCGCACGTTCTGGACTACGTACTACACGATCTTGCCGGTGTGATTCTTGGCAAGCCTGTCTACGAAATGATGGGGGCTCACGGGCCCACGGAGATCGACACGTACAGCGGCGCGATCTACATGGAAGACTTGATGCCGAAGGCGAAACCGCGCGGCGTCCCGGCTGTGCTTGATGCCTGCCAAATGGACTACGATTCCGGATATCGATCTTTCAAATTGAAGATCGGCCGCGCTCGGTGGATGAAGCAGGACGAAGGCGACCGACGCGATATCGAAGTCACTCGAGCCGTTCGCGAGAAATTCCCCGACTGCAAAATCCTCGTCGACGCAAACGACGGATACTCAGTCGATCGGTTTCTGAATTACGTGACAGGTGTCGCGGACTGCGATCTGTTTTGGATCGAAGAACCGTTCGTAGAACATCGAAACGGACTGGCGCGATTGAAAGACCACATGCACAAGGTCGGTTGCAAGGCACTGATTGCTGACGGCGAAGCTCGGACCGGAAGCGCACCGAAGTTATGGAAGTGGGGCGAGTACGAGCAGAAGTTTATCGATCGCTTCTTTACGCTCGCCGATGAACAGCTGATCGACGTTTGCGTGTTCGACATTGGTACCCTGGGTTTTACTCGTTGGAGGAAGGTGATGCCGATCCTTCAAGAAACGGGAATCGCGGCGGCGCCTCATCTCTGGGGCTGCACACCGAAACCGCTCTATTGCGCGCACCTCGCAGCCGGCGTCGGCAACGTCTTGATCGTGGAAGGCATTCCGGGAGTCGGCAAAAATCTGGACTACTCCAACTTTACGATTCGCAACGGCAATCTCTGCGTTCCGAATCTGCCTGGATTTGGAATTAGCCGATCCGACGGAGCCGGCATCGGCCTGCGGAAATCCGCTTCCTGATCACGGTGGCGCATCGACGACGCTCAGAACAATGAGCGACTTCGTCAGCGAACTGCTCTCGCCAGATAGACCGATCCCGCGTTTCACCAACAGCAGCTACGGTGCCCCACTCAGAGACGTCTTCTGCTCAGACAGTATCCAGATCCTGAACGCCGCTTCCCTTACGGAATCCAGCACCGCCAGATCCATCGGTACAAAAGTCACATGGGCGTCATTGCCAAACTCCCGTTTCAGGGTCGCAATGACGTTGGATTGCCGGTCGTAGACGAATCAGACGTCTCCTCGAGACGTGGGCGACAGGAAGGAATAGAGGACGGGTATGACAAATAGCGTCAGCGCGGTGGCGAAGGAGAGTCCAAAGATGAGTAACCAGGCGAGCCCGGTCCATAGCGGGCCGCCGGCGAGGGCGAGGGGAACAAGACCGCCAACCGTCGTTGCGGTGGTCAGGAAGATCGGCATCAATCGTTGCCGGGCGGCGTCGACGATCGCAGCAAAGTGCTCGCTGCGCGTCAGCGGCTGATCTGTCCCGGATCGTCTTCCTTTCATGACGATGTCCGCGAACTCGACAAACAGGATGGCCGAGTTCAGGACGATTCCGAACAACGCCAGCACGCCGAGCTGCGGCATGAACCCGAACGCGTTTCCGGTGACCCACAACCCGAACAATGCTCCCACGAGGGCAAGCGGCAGCGTGACAATGATGATCGCCGTGCGGGCGAGACTGTTGAACTGAAAAATCAACAACAAAATGATCGCGATGAACGACATGCCGAACGACCGGAACATCTTCCATTGAGCCTTCATCGATTCTTCGAGCGCACCGCCGATCTCGATACGAAATCCGGGTGGCAATTCGGCTCTCAGTTCCTCCATCGCCGCGGAGCTGAAGACCCGATTGGTGATGTCGTTGCCGGACGCTCCGAAGTTCACTCGCGAGCGGACTTCGATCGTTCGATTGCCATTGCGGCGATCAATGGACTCCAATCGCCATTGCGGTTTCACACTCGCGATTGCCGCCAGTGATATCTTGCCGACACGGCTTTCGATGTGCGCGTCTTTGATCGCGGCAGGAGATTGGCGGCTTTCGGGATTCAATCGAAAATAGACCGGGATCTGCCGGTCACCCTCGCGGTACATCGTCAGCAGTTTTCCGGAGTAGTAGGCATCGAGCGTTGCAGCCACTTCCGCGTTGCGAACTCCCGAAAGGCTGGCTCGATCCGAGTCAACGTCGACGAAGAGTTGCTGGCTGGGCACACCCCAGGAATCGTTGACGTCCCAAGTGTCTGGCTCGGCGTCCACGATTGATTTGACTCGGTTGGCGACCCGTCGAAGCTCGCTGGCATCCGCCAGCCCGTTCCCCATCACGCGCAGGACGACCGGATCAGCGGGCGGGCCGAGGGCCAGTTCGACCGGTACGACACGGGCGCCGGCGACGGGCGACAAGCCCAACGTTTCAATTCCCTGTCGTGCGGCGACGCGAAGTTGTTCGGCGAAGTCGTGAGTGAATTTTCCATCAGTCGTATGGATCAAAATTTCAGCGTAGTTGGGCTTCAGCGACTCCGGTTCCCATGCGAGGTACCAGCGCGATCCGCCGCCGCCAACAATGGTCCGCATATTGAGCAAGCGTTCGTGCGACTGTCCTTCGGCGTCAACATGATGGCTAAGCGCGCGGATCATTTCTTCCACCTGCCGAGCGACGCGGTTCGTTTGTTCGATCGATGAGGACTCCGGCAAATGGATTTCAACGGCAAATTGATCGCGTTGTGTGAGCGGAAAAAATTCACTCGAAACCGGAAGCCGGGTCGCGAGCAAAAACATGCCGACGGAGGCGCTGATCGTGACGAACCGATGACGCAGTGACCAACTTAATGCACCAGCGTAGAGTTGATAGAATCCCCCCCGTGATGCTTGTTGTTGCAGTGGCGTGGTTGCTCTCTTCTTGCCGCGGAGTTGACGATCGAGTGCGCCGAGCCTGGCCATCAGCCACGGCAGCGGTGCGGTTGGGCGACTCGTATCCTTTGGCGGTCGAATGAACCACGCTGCAAGGATCACACAGAAAGTCATCGCCAGAACCCAACTGACGGCCAGCATGACCGACAATGTGATTGGCAGGCTGTAGATGAATTCGCGATTTGCACCATCCATTGCAATCAACATCGGAATAAACGCTGCGATCGTCGTGCCTGTTCCGCTCAGCATCGACGGGCCAAGCATCTTCGCGCCTTCGACCGACGCCTCGCGCGGACTCATACCGGCGATCTGGTTGGTGCGACTCTGGTCACAGATTTGAACGGCATTATCGACCAGCAATCCCAGCGAAATAATCATCGACGCCAACGACATTTGTTCCAGTTGCACGTCGAACAGCGTGATGATTGCCAGCGACGAAATGACAACAAACGGGATGTTGGCGGCCATGACGGCGGCGGTTCGAAATCCGACGACCAAATACACCAGGACGACAACAACCAGAATCGCCTGGACGATATTCACGCCGACTTCGCGAATGCGTTGCTTGACGCTGTCCGACTGGTCCGAAATGATCGACACGGCGAGATCGGGCGGCAGCACACCCGTCCTTTGCAACTGAGCGACGCTCCCCTTGGAACGGTCGCAAATGTCAATGATATTCGCGCCCGACTTCATCGACACCGCAAGGATGATGGCGTCCGTTTCAAACTCGGGTGTTCCGTAGCGGCAAATGCGCTGCGGCGGGTCGATGTACCCCCGACGAACGTTCAGCCCCATGTTTTTGAGTGGAACTTGATTGAAGCCCGCGTCGCCTGCGCCTTCTCCGGCCGCAACGACGCCGACGACCAGCGAGTCGAACGCCGCCACGGCGCTGACGTCACCGGCGGGCTTTACAAAAAAACGGCCGTCTTTGGCGTCGATCTTGCCACCGGGCGCCACGATGTTTTGTGACTCGGCCAGGGATTCGATTTGAGACGTCGTCAGCTCGAGTGTTGACCAGTTCCCTTCGTCCGTCTCCAGATAGATCGCTTCTTCCTGGACTCCGAACCGACCGACCTGCGAGACGCCGGGCAGTAGTCGCAGCGCATCGCGTATTCGCTCTGAATACAGATCCAGTTGTCGCGGCGAGTAGGCGTACTGCGGGTCAATGACCGAGTCCCCGTCGAGCGGACGCTGATGAACGGCATAGAGCAAGACGCTGGTATCGGAGAATTCGTCGAACAGAAACGGCGAAATGCTCTCCTCTGGCATCGGCACGTTGCGAATCCGTGCCCGCACTCGATCCCAGGCGTCGTCGACTCTGGCGCCCGGCACACTGTCCTCGAGTTCGACAAAGATGACCGACTGTTCGCTGCTGGACGTCGATCGAATCAAGCGGACTTCTTCCAGACCGTCGATCGCATCCTCAAGCGGGTCCGTGACCAGTTTTTCAATTTGCTCCGCCGAGGCGCCATGCCAACGCGTGGTCACGATGGCAATCTTGAGCGTGAATTCAGGGTCTTCGCGGCGCGGCATCGTGAAGAAGCTGACGCCGCCCCAAGTGACACACAATAGCACCAACGTGATCGTGATCGTCGGCCGCTGTACCGCGAACTCAGGAAGCCCTCTCATCGCTCGGCTCCCACAACCGGCGAGACCATCACGCGGTCGCCGTCGTTCAGATAGTGCGTGCCTTCGACAACGATCTGCATGCCGTCTCGCAAGTTTTCCGACGATGAAGGCGAAATACGAAGCAGGACGGATTCACCGATGACCGATTCATCTTCGGCGACTTCGACAAAGACTCGTCGCGCGGTCGGTTGGCTTTCAGCGACATCAACCACATGGACGAAGGTTTGATCTTGTTCTTCACGGACGGCTTTCATCGGCACGTAGTAGCCGTCGGTCGGTTCGTCCGGCGTCAGTGAAATTTGAACGACGTCACCCGACCGCAACAACCAGCGATGATCATCAAGCATGACATGCGATCCCGTCCAGGATTCCAAGGACGGTTGCTCACTGGCTGCGTTCCCTTCCGATTCTGACGGATTCGATTTGAAGTACAGTTCGCCAGTAATCAAATCGTGATCGACATCCATCGCCACTTCCGGGTCGGTAAACTCGACCGCGACAAACTTCCAACGTCCCAGATAAGGAATCACATCACTGGTGATTCGCACCGGAACTTTCGTGACCGAAAGTAGTCGATCGCCCGGCGGAGAGGGCGTTCCCCACTGGCGATTGGTGACTTTCCAGAGAAATGTCTCGCCGTCGATCGTGTGAACCGCTTCGCGAATGACCAGCAGTCGCTGGTCGCCCGTAATCATGGGGCCGATATTCAGCGGCGCAATTTGCTCCGTCCTGGCAACGGGCTCCGCGGCGTCCAGTGTCGCATACGCGGATTCGTCAATCTCGTTCCGCACATGTAGTGTCACCGTAAACGTTCGCGCGGCCGGATCAGCGACCGTGTCGACCCGGTAAACCATTCCACTTAGCCGACGGGCCCTACCGCCTCCATCGGTGACTTGGACCGGAAAAAAGTCTCCACGACGGTAGCGGCGAGAATCGCGGGCAGTCACCTCAAATTCGATGGTCATCGGATCCATCATCTGCACCGTCACCACCGGATCGCCCTCTTTGACATAGGTGCCGGGAACGGCGTGGATCTGTGAAACGTGACCGGGAAAAGGACTAAACAGCACCGCGTTTCGGAGATTTCGCCGGGCTTCGGAGAGCTGCTGCCCGGCCTCGAGGATTTGAGCTTCGAGTGCGAGTTGGCGGGCTTGCGCCTGTGCCAACTCGGCCCGTGAGCTGGCAAGACGCGATTTCGTCGTCGATGCATTCGTTTCAGCGGCATCGAGTTCCGAGCGTGAAATTGCGTTCTGGTTGGAAAGCTGTCGCGCGCGGGACAGCTCAATGTCGGCGAGATCGGCCTCGGCCTTTGCCGATTCGATTTGGGCTGGCAACTGCTGCTCAATCGTCACAAGGTTCGCATCGCGGTTGAGTTTCGCGACTTCGACACTGGCGTGAGCCGAATCGACGGCAATTTGCAATGCCTCATCATCCAAACGAGCCAGCGGAGTCGCACGCGGTGCCCCCTGAGCAGGCTCTTCACCGATTTGCGGCGTCACGGATTCGTTTGGCTCAATGACTTCGGTGACCCGTCCGGCGACTTCAAACCCAATCTGCTCGGATTTCCACGGCACAACGGTCCCCGTGATGAACTGGATGCTTGTCGGAGAACTTCTCCGCAACGCAGCGATCATGACCGGCTTAGGTGGTTTCTCAACCGGGACGATCACGTCCTGTTTCTGTGCGCATCCGGTGATTCCAATGCTCCACAAGGAGACAATGCCCAGGACAGAAACGCCGACGTCGAATTTCGTAAAGTACATCTCTTGTCGACCTGAAGAGGCCAAGCCACTCCTTGCGAAAAGTAAACCGTTCGGTACACTTTATCTTATGCCAGCTAAAAGTAAACCCCGAAGTGCACCTCCTGAAACCGCGCGGCGAGAGCGGCTGACGGATCGCAAACGAGCGGCCATCGTGCAGGCCGCCGTGCAGGCGTTTCAGCAATACGGGTACTTCGCCGCCAGCATGAAAGGCATCGCTGACGCCGCCTCGGTCAGCAAGCGAACGCTGTACAACCATTTCGACAGCAAGGAATCGCTGTTTGATGCGATTCTTGAGGAGTTAAAGCTCCGCGCCGAGCAACTTCCCGCTTGTGAGTTCGACCAGTCGCGTGACCTGGCCGAGCAGTTGACGGAGCTTGCGCACAGCGAAATCGACTTTTTCACGTCGGAGGAGGTGCAGGCACTTGCCCGAGCCGGACTGTCGCGCGTCCTGGGCGAGCCGGATGCCGGCCAACAGATCGACCAGCGATTTTTTATCAGGCGAGTGACAACGTGGATGAAAAACGCGCAGGCATCCGGCTGTCTTCTTAAAGCGGACCCGGAATTCGCAGCCATGCAATTCCTCGGATTGCTGCGTACGTTCGCGTTCTGGCCAAGCATTGTCCAAGGCGAGCCCCCGCCGTCACGCCGCCAACGAAATCAAATCGTCGAACGCACGATTGAAATGTTTCTCAGCACGTATGGAATAAACTGACCCCTGCTACAACGTTTTTCTGTGCGGACATCGATCAGACGGCTCGGTCGGTCAAGGCGCAGCCCAATATCAGGCAGGCTGCCATCCGCCTTTTTTGGGCCCATAACGGCCTTCATTCTTGACGGTCATTTTGTTGGTTCCGATGAATAGTTTGGTTAAGTTCGGCACATCAACGGCTCAGTCAGCAACGCGAACCGCTGCTTCGATCGCAGCGACGTCGATCTTTTTCATCGTCATCATCGCCTCGAAGACTCGTTTGGCGACTGCGGGGTCGGGATTGGTCACGCCTTGCGTCAGGGCGATCGGCGTGATCTGCCAGTGCAAACCCCATTTGTCTTTGCACCATCCGCACTGGCTCTCTTCGCCGCCGTTGGTGACGATGGCATTCCAGTAGCGGTCCGTTTCGGCCTGGTCGGCGGTTGCGACTTGGAACGAGAACGCCATGTTATGCTCAATACCGGGGCCGCCGTTGAGTCCGAGGCAGGGAATGCCCATCACCGTGAACTCGACGGTCAGGACATCTCCTTTCTTTCCGGATGGGAAATCGGCGGGCGCTCGATGCACCGCGTCGACAGAGGAATCTGGAAAGGTCTCGGCGTAAAATCGCGCGGCGTCTGCGGCGTCGCCATTGTACCAAAGGCAAATCGTGTTCTTCGCTTGTTTTGTCATCTTCAGTTTTCCTTATTACTAAATGCTGCATCCCGCTGAGCGATCAATTTGTTGGTCTGTTCGTCAGCGGGTCGAATTTCAAACGGCCCCATCTTCACCCCCGGATGTTTCGACATCAGCGCAATGGCGTGGTTCAAGTCGCGGGCTTCCAGCAAAAGTATGCCACCGAGCACTTCCTTTGTTTCGGCGTACGGACCATCGGTCACGTCGACTTGACCGTTCTTCATCCGCAGGGTGACGGCATTGCGTGACGAATCGAGCGCCTCGCCGCCGAGAAAATGGCCGCCGTTGCGCAATTCATCGTCGTACGCAAAACACTCCTCCAACATCCGCTGCCCCTCGGCTTCTGGCAGCGAATCCCAATTCCCTTCCGCAATGTAGCCCAAACAGACGTATCTCATAGGTTTCTCCGTGTTAATCGCCAAACGACGCTTGGCTTTGCTGTTTCACGATCCAGTCGAATGGGACGTCGCCAGATCGACAACCTCCGGAGATTTTTCGACACTTCTGGCTGGCCGCCGCTCACACGATTGCGAAAATCCAACTCCGCTCGTCAAATTCAGAGACGTCCCTGCAATCGATCGACCTCGTTCGTCGCGATGCGATGGGCAAGAAGGTTGGACAAAAAATTGGTTGGCCCAAAAAATGAGAAACGAGAGACCGTACAGGAATGCGAGCGAATCGTTGCTGAAGCAAAACTCTCAGGCGTGCCGGCTGCCCACTTAAAAACACGTCCGAAATTCTTTACCACGTCGCACCAGCCACACGCATCCCCGCTGATTCTACTCAAAATCAAAGCGAGGTGATCTGGGATCACGCCCGCCTTCCTCGCGGCCTCAAACGCTTCATCGACCGAGCCCAGGATCTCCTCGCGAATTCGGATCCTGTCGACTCGGCTCGTGTCGTTTTAGTCCTGCAGTCGAGGCACGTAGTTGGATTGCAATCGGATCGCCTGGATGGATTGCAACTCGGTGTCCAGCGGAATCAAGCCGGATTGCATGACCACTGCCTGACCCTCACGTGAAATTGCATAGTTCAAGAACGCAGCGATCTGTGGCGAAAGCGTTTCGCCGTTCGGTTTGTGAACGATCAAATAAAGGTATCGCGCAAGTGGATATTGCCCCGAATAGACCGGAGCAAAGCGACGCTGGAGAGACGTCGCGTTTGGATGCTTTTCGTTATAGTAGTGGCTGTAGGGATCGTGTTCCTTTTGGGCAATCGCAATCGGTCGCACCGAATCGTTGGTAAAGTTCAAGCCCGCATAGCCGATCGCTGAGATCGATTCGCCCACCGCTTGGACAACCCCTTCCGAATGATCGTAGGTTTGAATGTCGCTACGCAGGCCATCGGTGCCGATGGTGTCCATGAAGTACTGGCGCGTCCCCGATAACTCGTTGCGTCCATGGGTTTCAATCGGAGTGCTGGGAAACGGCGGCAACACAAACTTCTTCCACTCAATCGACTGCTTCTTGGCAAAAATCTCCCGCAACTGTGGCAAGGTCAAACCGCGCAGTGGATTGTCGCGATGGACATAGACGGCCAGCGCATCGAGTCCCACGCGGATCACCAGCGGATGCGTGTCAAACTTGCCGCGAAACTGATTCAGTTCTTCGCGATTCATAGGCCGGCTCATCAAGCCGATTTCCGCCTGGCCACTGGCCATCGCTTTGATTGCCGACGCGGAACCTTCGGAACGGAGATCGATGGCAACCTGGGGATAAAGCGTATTGAACTGCTCGATCCAGGCCTTGGCCAACGGACGCATCGTATCGGAACCGGCTAGATGCAAGTTTGCCTGCGGAAAGTCCGCGGCGTCGGTGCCTTGAAACGGCGCGAGCTGTGCCAGGCTTTCTCCGTCGGGCGCGGTCACCGATTCAACATCGCTGGATGCGTCGGCCGTTCCGACGGCACTGCTGAAAAACATCGGCAAGACGAACGCCAGCAGAGCGCTGATGGCCAAGCCGATTGCCGCCTTGGAAGCATCTTTGAAAATGATTCCAGTCGTTTGTTTCAGCGGCGGGGCTTTCAACAGGAGTGAGATTGCGGTTTCTCGACCCGCTAACAGTCCCAAAAAGACCCACGTCGTACTCATCGGCATGTTGCTGTATTCCTTAAAGATCACCAGGATCATGCCGTAGATCAGGTCAACGATGGTGGCCGACCGGATGTCACTGGTGTTTGTCTTGCTGTTGACGATTTTCTGGATCTCACCCCCACGCCGAGAAAAAATATAGGCATGTAGCACCAGCATCACGATGGCGGCGAAAAAGAAGTACGAGCTGTCCAACTTGCGCGGCAAGTAAACAAAGATGTTCGCCAAATCGTGCATCAACCACTGGCTCCACAAAAACGCGGTGGAGATCCATTGCAGGCCGATCCAGTACTTCGCAGGAGGCGCATCGGCGGAATCGCGAACCTTTCGTTCAAATGATTTGGTGATCAGAACATAGACACCAATCGCAACAAAAAAGGACACCAGATAGCCCAGCATCGACTTGGTCAACATGGACGTCATGTTGCCGGGTGCAAACACCGACAACACGAGGAACGTCGTGCTGACAGGGATCCCAAAACGTGTCAGTCCAAGGATCACCAACGGAGGAATGATGTGCAGCCAAGTCAATCCACCGGCCGGTTCGGGGAATTTTGATAACCGCCCAAACGCGACGTCGCCGTCGTTAGAAAGCCAGCCATAGACGAACACAATCATCAAGACCGTGCAGGCGAATGCCCACAACACCCACCAGGGCCGCTTGGCGTTTGAACTCAAAAACGTGCCAAGCGTTTGAATCGCATCGTTGGCAACGATGGAATAGGCGGCGAGCAGAAAGCCCGTGATCGCGAGTGCTTCGGTCATCTGTGGCGACTCTTTGCGGCATACTTCAGACAGGAGCCGGCAATTTGGTTGCTGCCCAAAACGTTGTACAGTCCATCCTTGGCTGGCAGGGCCAATCTTTATCGGAACTTCAAACGATGATCCGACGAAGTTGAGAATTGCGAGGAAACGGGTCGCTGCCCGAAGTCCTAAAACGATCCCAAAAACTGGATAGAGTGAGGCCGCGCCGCATGTGTATTCGTAATCTTGGGTGACGACATTCTTGGTTTTGATCAATTCAAGAGAATCGATCTGTTTACGCAACGGCTCATAGTTCCCGAGTCGTCCCCGGCTTAGCAACGCACGGAAACTAAGGGGGATAGGCTTCCAGCCTGTCGACGCTGGAATGACAGGCTGGAAGCCTATCCCACTCGCTAGATCCGACACTTATTTTCCGTTCGATCCTTAACCTCTCGATCCCCCTGAGTTCAATTCGGAATTCCGCGAAAACCAGCTAGCGGGCTGTCGATTTAGTCGGGATCTGCTGAGTCAATGGTGAGCCGCTGGCCGTAAGGCCTCGGGCAGCGTCGCAGTGCCCGGCCGGTTACGCGGCGCGCGGCTCACAAAAACGCAGCCCGCTCGCTGGTTTGCCCACGTGATTCAGTGCTTGAGTCACGTGGGCTGTTCACTTTTTCGATCATCCAATTCAGATGCCTGATCGTCCGCAGGCCATTCAAATTGCGGGTTTCAAGCACCTCCAACCTCTGTTCAAGTGACCACGACAAAAACCGAAACCAATCGGCTTCGATCGGGTTAAAACGAATACGTTTCATTCGCCAGAAAAGAGACCAACAACCCAAGTTGGATGCTGAGGCCGCAAACATCGAAAGGAATCATGGCGGAACCTTTAGGCTCTTCTGACTCATCTGCGACGCAGGCACGCGAAAAGCTGGATCTGGCTCGCGGTGGCGATGCCGAGTCGCTCGGTGAATTGCTGACGTTGTACCGAAACTACTTGACGATTCTGGCAACCACTCAACTCGATCATCGCCTTCGTCGTCGCATGAGTCCTTCGGATTTGGTTCAGGAAACGATGCTGGCCGCCCATCGAGACTTCCAGACGTTTCGAGGCGGCAGTGAAGGCGAATTGCTGGCGTGGCTTCGACAGATTTTGGTGAACAGCTTGCGTAACGCCATTGACACTCACCTCAATGCCCAGAAACGCGACTTGCGACGCGATGTCTCCATCGACCGGGTCAGTCAAGCCCTCGACAATAGCGCCGCAAACTTTGCGAACGTTCTCGCCGACCGTGGGCCGTCGCCAAGCGAACCGATGCGGAAGCAGGAAAAATCGGTCGCATTGGCGAATCAACTCTCCAAGCTACGGCCAGAGTATCGCGATGTGATCGTGCTGCGCATCCTGCAGGGACTCTCGTTCAACGAGATTGCCGAACGATTAGATCGCAAGCCGGGGACCGTACGCATGCTATGGTTGCGCGCGATGGACAAGTTCAAAGAGACTTATGAGGATTCAGACGTTTAGCCGTTTGCCTGACTGTCATGGACCAATCTTCCGTTTTCGATTTGAGCATCGAGCCTGCGACGACGCGGCATCTGAACGCGGCGCAGAAAGAGCGTCTCACGTTACTCTTGGATAGCTATTTGCAATCGCTGGAAGGCGGCGTGCCCCCGTCGCTGGATGAATTAGCCTGCGAGGATCCCGATCTGATCGAGCCGCTACGGTCCTACATCGTCGGATTGGAAGACCTGCATCAGATCGCGGTTGGCTTCGTGCCGCAACACGATGGCGATGTGGAAACACAGTTTGGCGACGATTCTGATCGTGTCCTTGGCGACTTTCGCCTGATGGACGAAATCGGTCGCGGCGGAATGGGAGTCGTCTATCGCGCTCGGCAAATCTCGTTGGATCGAATGGTTGCGATCAAGCTGTTGCCTTTCGCTTCCGTCCTCGACGCACAGCAAATCGCCCGTTTTAAAAACGAAGCCCACGCGGCTGCTGGGCTGCATCATCCCAACATCGTTCCGATCCACACGGTCGGCTCGACACGTGGCGTTCATTACTACGCGATGCAGTTCATTGATGGCCAATCCATGGATGCGGTCATCGCAGACCATCGAGAGCACCGCATCAAGCCGGACGTTCATGAAGTGGTCCGGCTCGGGATTGCCGTTGCCGACGCGCTTCATGCGGCGCATCAAACCGGTGTGATTCATCGCGATGTCAAACCGTCCAACCTGATGCTTGACCATGAAGGCAAGGTTTGGGTGACTGATTTTGGCCTGGCGCTCTGCCAGACCGATGCATCTCTGACCAAAACCGGCGACGTCGTCGGCACGATGAAGTACATGAGTCCTGAACAGGCACGGGGAGAATCTGCGATCGTCGACGGACGCACCGACGTCTTTTCACTTGGCGTGACGATGTACGAAATGTTGTGTTTGCAACCTGCCTTTGGAGGCGACAACGCGCCAGCCGTATTGCGGCAGATTGATGGCCACGAAGCGCCGCTCCTGCGAACGATCCGCCGCGACATTCCGCCGGACCTAGAGACCGTAATCTCCAAATCGATGTCGAAGACACGCGACGGCCGCTATGATACGGCAGCCGATTTTGCCGAAGACCTGCGTCGAGTTTTATGTGGCGAGCCCACGGTCGCTCGACCGCCGACACTGTTGGATCGCGTATCCTGGTGGGCGAACAAACATCGAAGCGCCGTGGTTGCATCGGTGCTTATCGGTTTGCTTGCTCTGCTGGGACTCGTCGCCAGTAACGCGATGATCGCTGCCGCAAAGCGCGAATCGGATGCCAGCACCATCATGTGGAAAGAGAGTGAAGCGGAATCGCGTGCAGCGGTCGATCGGCTTGGCGCGCAAACGGCAGAGTTGTTGGCCGACATTCCTTCGGCCAGTGAGGTCCGGCGACAATTGCTGCAAGAGACGCTCGCTTACTATCAAAGTTTTGTCCAGCGGGCGACAGACGACCCCGAATTGGTGGAAGACATTGCCGTCACCTACGGAAAGATCGGGTCGTTGCAAAGCGAAATCGGACTGAGTCGCGAAGCGGCCCAATCACTGCGTCAATCGAAGGACCTCTTTGAAAGGTTGTCGATTGCTGATCCAACCAACGAAACATTGTCATCGGCGCTGGCAACCTGTCAAAACAACCTGGCTCTCGTGCAAGAAAAAGCGGGTGACTACGCGACCGCAAAACAACTCTATGAACAAGCGATTGCCATCGGGGAGCGTTTGGTGAGCGCCGAACCCAACGATCCCGATCGGCAATCGGACTTGTCATTGTCACTCAACAATCTCGGCTTGTTGCTTCATTCCATCGGACAATCAGAACGATCCGAAGCCGCTTTTCGTCGCAGTATCGAAATCATCGAAACGATCGACGAGTCGCAGTGGAGTAGCGAACTCGATCAGCAACTGGCATCGACCTACCACAACTTGAGCGGACTGCTTTCAAAGAGTGAACCATTTCAAGCAATCGAATTTGCAAGAGCAGCGTTGAAAAAGCAGATGGTCGAGCTGACGAAGGACAAGAGTAACCCGAAGGTTGCTTCAGCCGTCGCACAGACGCTTAGCAGTCTTGGCACGGCGCAGTCGGACGCGGGGGATCTACCGGCAGCGATCGACTCTTACTCCCAAGCAGTCGACATCAATCGGCAATTGGCCGATCGCTGGCCGCACCATCGACTGTATCAACGCGATCTCGCCGTGTCGATCAACAACTTGGGACTCGCGTTCGCGAAGACGCAGCGTTTCGAGCAGGCGCAGAGTGCCTTTGAAGAAGCCCTTGCGTTTCAAATGACTCTGACGGAGGCCTTCGAGCAGGATGCGGACCAACACAGCACGCTGGGTGGCGTTTTCAACAACGTCGCTTTTGTCCATGAAGAACTTGGCAACCTGGAGCAAGCGATCGACGCCTATCAATCGGCGGTAAAGCACCAAGAGATCGCCTACAACGTTTCTGCTCAGACACCACGATACCGAGAATTTCTCAGCAAGCATTACTTCAACTATGCCAAGCTCCTGCTGACGACAAAGCGGGCACCGGAAGCGGCTGCCATCGCATTGAAAAGGCGGAAATTGTGGCTCGGAAATGCAGAGCGATTGGCCAGCGTCGCGGAAGAGCTGCGCGAGATCGCTGCGCAGATTCCCATCACTCCTTCTTTGGAATCGGAAGACGTCATTTCCAGGTCCAATTGTGTCGATTACGCACGAGAAACGTTGGTAATGGCGATCGAGGGTGGCTACAAACCGACGAGCGACTTGCTCGATCGTCCAGAGTACCATTCTTTGCGTCAATCAATCCCTGTGGACGGAACCTAGCAAACTAAATTATTATCAAAGAAGATTCAGTATCGTCCCGATCGGTCCTTTCTCATCCTGCCATGCCCTTGCAACGCAATCCTCGCCGATCTTCCTCCAACCCTCAACGGCGATTGCGCGTTGAGCCGTTAGAGAACCGCGCGTTGCTGGCGGCAGGCTTGATGGGGCATGCTGTGGAATTTGCGGAGAAGCCGTTTTTCGTCGTCAATTCGGATGAAGCTTCGTTCACAACGCCAAGGATTGTGAAGGCAATTGCCGCACGGGTTGCGACGGAGCCGATTGTCCCGCAACCCGCTGCGCCAGCTGAATCCTATCGGGTTTCCGGTGAACAACTTCGCATCACGGAACCATTGTCCAGCCATGTAAAAATTGCCATCGCTGCCGTGCCGAGGGTGGCGAAGGCAACGGATGGGTCGATACAACTTCGTGGTGAACCGATCCATCCTTTTCGAGTGGCTGCCGCGATCGAGTCACGCCTGGAACAACTGCGCGGAACCTCGAGCGATAATCCATACGTGAACACGATTGTGATCGATCGTGCGGTCAGAATCCGCGATTTCCAAGATGGGGGACGGCCGCATCAAAACACCCTTGCAGACCGAGACGCAGTGTTCGCGGAATCTGCAGCGAGGGCGGAGTTTGCATCCAGGGAACGAGCGGTCGCGGTTTCGCCTCTGCCACTTTCAAGTGTTGATCGTTCGGCGTCGGTGATGGATGTTGCATTGCTGTCGCTTAGCACGTCGGAATTAGCGGTCACCGAAGTTCATGGAAAATCCACTCGATCAACAATTCCGTCATCGGTCGTAACCCGTACCGCTTTCACTGTCGACTCGGCAGAATCTAACGAACGTGGCTCGCGCGTCAACGCTCCCGACGTTAACGGTGGAATGGTTGAACTTGATACCTTGGAGCAACTAGACCGATCCCCAGCCACCGTCGACACCGATCAGCACGCGAGCGAGCCTCCGTGGCAAATCCGTCAACGGACGATCGATAACATTGTTGAAAACTCGGAATCCAAGTCCCAAGCCGATGCGTCTGGCAGGGCGTCAATCATCGCCATCGAGCGTTCGCGTGAAGGTGGACTGATTGCGATGAATGCTGTGCCGCTACCAGCGGTGACGGCGACGGGTCTGGTTGATCGAGGTGACATTCGGCTTGACCCAAGCATTGGGCGTTTCCGAAGTTTCCAGATTGCGGCCGCACCGGGACATGGTATTCATCGACGGGATACGAGCGAGACGTTGGTTTCGTTGGCGACATCTGTTGAAAATGCTGTCGAAGTACCAGAAAGCGACGCGGCCGCTGCTGATTTTGCGTTGCTCGATTCACCCGTTGCTTATGCCGGTGTTGCCTTCGTCAGTGCGATGATTTTGATGGTCGAATCGCGTTGCCAAAAAGACGTTCGCTTGAAACGCAAGGCAGGCTGTTGAGCTGTGATTTGGGCTGACAGCCGGTGTGATGTTCGCCTCCCCGACGGTATCCCACAGGCGACTTTCCACTCCACCGTTTGAACGCGTTGCTAAAGGAGGAAGGTGACTCGTATCCGACCAAGATCGCGATGTTCGCAATCTCGACGGTACTTTCTCGCAGCAACCGACAAGCCTTGTTCATGCGAATCTCGGTCAGATACTGCAGCGGTGGAGATCCGACGCAATTGCGAAACCGCTCCGAGAACGCTGACTTGGAAATCTTGGCAATGCGAGCCATCTGAGGGACCGACCAAGGTCGCTGCGGCGATGTGAGCATTTGCTTCAGCACGGGGCCGATCGCCGGGTCCGTCATTGCTTGTCGGATATGCATGTCGCTTTGAGTGTTTGTGATTGGTACGCCACGATTCAACTCGGCGGCGATTGTTCTTACGAACACGAGTTCGGCCAGCCTACGGACAGTAAGCTGCCAACCTGCTGTCGCTTCGCGTCTGGTTGCTTGCAACAGATCGAGCATCGGGACACAGGATTTCAACACGTTGTCGCGACGATGATTGAGGTGGAGAACGTCTGGCAGGCCAATCCCGAGTGGATTGAGCGTCAACTCTGAGAGACTGAATTGTGCGTAGACGAAGACCGTCTGACCGACGTCCGAGTCCATCTGCCAAGTCGGGTCGCGGATGCGATCACCAATCGGTTCCGCATCACAATCGAGCTCGCGAAGCATTCTGTGCGCTTGCCCCTGTGTCGTAATGACATGGTCGCCCGCGATGACCTTGATCGGTTCGGTGCCCGGCTGATCGCATTGAAGCCAACCGCCGCCCTGAGTGAACACGTACATGCTGACAACCTTATCTGGCACGCGCAAACCCCAGCGATTGGGAAAGGAAAACTCGACCGCTTCCCAATCCGGTAGATAGAGTTTCTCAAGCAGTACCGTGATGGGGTCTTCACTGAAAAAGCTCATCCTCGCTACCTTCTCCAGGCGGAGCGAGCACCAATGAACCGAGTCAGCTGTGGAGTACAGCCGAGGTCCGTCGTCACCCCATTTTGATCTGCGCTGTTACTTTCAGCACCGGTATCCGTCGAATTTTCGTCGGTCGGCGTTGGGAAGTTTCTCAATCCTCGTCCGCCAAAACCACGGCCCCAGGGGTTGTGCCGCGCCCATGGAGTCCACCGTCGCCTGGGGGCAACGTCAGGCTCTTCGTTTGTTGACACCGTTTCATCCGCGTCGTCGGTCAGGCCATCGTTCGCGACAGGATCGTCGATGAAGGCGCCTGTGGCGGGTGCGTAAAGTGCCAGGATCGCATCCACGTCCGAAGCCGGTAGCGTGGTGAAGAATTCATGTGGCGAGATGGTTTCGTTTAATGTGCTGTCGGCGGCATCGTTGTGATCCAGGCCGAGTGCGTGGCCGATTTCATGAACCGCAACCAAAACCAGGTCCGTGGCTCGACTTCCCAATGCGTTGCCGACCTCCCAGATTTCCGCAGAATCAAACTCGACATCGCCGGCGATTCGCGCGGGATTCACATCGTCGGGAAAGTATGCCTGCGCCAAAGTTCCGCCTGAACCATCGATCGACTCGAATGAAAAGTCGAGTGAATCTTGAAGCCCAGCTCGATTGGTTGGCATGAAATCGATAGCGGCGACATCAGACCACGCCTTCAATGCGGTCTCGATCGCGGACTGAACCGTTGCCGGATCGAGTCCCGAGCCGGACGCATCAATGTGATACGTCAGTGTCGCCGAACCGAGTCCGGGGCCATCCCAGCCGAGACTCGCCGCCATACATCTTCGACACTCCAACGCTTCCGCGCGAAGCAATCGACTTGATCCTTTGTGCTTAGACATGACATTCCTGTGGTTGGACGTGGAGCTCCGGCTTTCTGTTCATTAGCAGCGACCTAATCCAAATCGGAATCCGCCCGGACTGCCAAATCCTCGTCCACCGAATTTCCTCCCGAAGAATTTTTCGGTTTGTTCACCAGCACCAAGTTCGGTATCACCGCCATCGGAGAAGGATTCGTCGACCTCAATGCTGTCCGCTTCATTCGTTTGGCCACGCTCAAATCGCCTTCAATTGCACTGTCATGCGCCAACGAGGGTCAGTGAAAATCCTTCGCTCACGCTTTGGGTGATCATTTCAGGGGACACCGCAAATTCAACAACTGATCAGCCCTGGAGCCGGCCCGTATTTATCCAGACAGAATCAAGTTGCGGGATGTCACAAAGATCCGGGAAATTTCTTGATGTCCCAGTGAGTTTTCTTGGACGGTTGGACAGGTGCTGTGACTTTTCGGACGGCGGTTCCGCCTGTTAGGTATGGAAACCACGCAGAAAAACCCCGCGACCGAGACTCTTCGATCGGTCGAGGATTCGCACTCGGAAAACTTCGCCGCCCTGCTCAGTTGGTGCCGCAGCCATCTTGCCACTGGCTGTAAGCGTTGCTCTTTTTCGTAGGAGCCTCGCGATGCGGAACTGCGATACAGTCAAAAGCGGATATTGAAACTGCCACGAGAAATGGGGCGACGGCCACGCGGAGCGGCAGGAGCTGGTCGATAGTAGTACGGCGTGACCCGCCGCGTTTCAACGATCACGGGCACCGGTGTTGCTGCAGCAGGAGTAACGACTTGCTGAACAACAACGGGCTTGGGATCGTTCGGTTGTCCGATCGTTGCTCGTTGCATCGCCGCAATCACCGGTTCACGCACGCCGTTGTCGTGCAGGGTAATGATGTCAGAAACTTGGGGGCGGTACTGAACTCCTCGCTGGCTGATTTGATTGATGATGATCGTGTCGCTCAATCCGCTGGCCGTCATCGAAATCACGTCCGCCATCGAAATGGCCGCTTGCCTTTGGATTGCCTGCTGCTGCAGTGCGTACTGCTGCCGCTCTTGTGCCTCGCGTTTTTCCTTATCGGCTGCGTTTCCCAGCAACCCACCAGTGATCGCACCAATCGCGCCTCCGATCGCTGCGCCTGCACCGGCCTCATCGTTGTGATCGCCGATCAGACCGCCGGTGACCGCTCCCGCCAATCCACCGAGAACCGCTCCGCGTTGCGTATTCTCTTGAGCGGTGGCCTGCGTCATACTGAATCCAAAAATCACAACGGTTGCCAACGTGACGCGAATGCGGATCCATCTGTCGTTCGTGTTCATAACCATTCCTTGGTGTAGAGTTCTGAAAGCCCATTCGATGGAATGAGGAACTATGAATCTTTTCGTCCAATTCCATTCGAAAGGCAACGCCATTCACGTGAGAAGTTGGTGTTTCGGAGAATCGAGCAAGTGAGAGAAACAGTGACAATTACCAGTAAGACTCCAGGCTAATCGTGAGCCCCTGCCCAGGCTGATGGCTGTCGATCATTGCCAATTGCGACGACGGCCTTGGCCTCGCTGCTGGATCGCGCGTTGGGCTGAGGCGCGCTGGTCCTTCCCCAAGCCAGCGCGGTGTGAATCACTTCGGTCATCGCTAGCGTTGTGGATTGCTTTACGATCGGATCGAGCAGTCGGCGGGACGCATCGTGGTCGTCGGAAGAAACGCCTACAAAACCCGCAGCATTGAAGCGAAGATCAACGTCGGACTCCTAAGCGATGATCTCTCTCGCCACGTTGCCGTGGACGTCGGTCAAGCGGCATCGTCAACGGCAGGCAGCTTCCGCTTCGGCGGCATGACGAAGTCTTGGTGTGTGATCGCATTGTACAGCCAGCTCTCTTCCAGGTTTCCCGGCACAACGGCCGGCCCGGTGCTTCCGCCGATGTGTGTTAGCTCGCGTGTGTCCTGCCTGCCTTGTTGGAATGGCAACCGTAACACTCTCGCACCAACACCGGACGAATTTCCGACTCGAAGAACTGCAATTTTTCGGGCGACAGGTCTTCCGCGATGGCCTGCGTCGAGAGGCCAGTCATCAGCAGGGCGACTGCAATTCGAATGAACGTCATGATACGATTCCGTTTGACTTTGATTCGTAGTGAAGTTGCGTTATCGCGAATCTTGCCAACGCGTCGTTTGAGGATTGTGTGCCCTTTGGCTTTGCGAATGCACGGCTGAACTGTGTAGCACTGGCAAAGTCAGTGCCTGCCGAGGCAGTCCCTTCAACAGCTTTCAACTCGCCGACACAATGCCGCAGGGCCGCCGCCTCGTCACTCATTCGCGGGGCAATCTCGGCCCAGGCTTGTGTGTACATTTCAATGAATTCTGAGTCACAGATCATCCGATTCCGGGCGGCATTGCGACGATGCCCCAGAATCTCAAACTTGGCCACACCCAAGGCCCAGGGAAGAAACGGGCGCGAATCGTTGTACTCTGAAAACTTCTGCAGCAACGCGAGTGACGTGCTTTGCATGATGTCGCCAACGGCCCACTGGTCCCGAATCAGCGAGGCGACGTACTGACTGACCGTTGGCTGAGCATCAGTCCAAAGTTGTGTAAATCGAATCTGCTGATGTTCTTCAAGCATTGCCGTGTTGACACCTGCATTTGAGGGTTGATGCCTGTACTCTCCACGAATTCTCTCAAGTGTGACAAAAGATTCTTGAAGTCCTGGTCATGCCCGCAAAACCGATGAAAAACTCCTCCCACCATTTACATCACGGCAGTTACCTGCAGCACACAGGCAAGTGTCCGATTGAGAAACTCAACGATGAGACAGAATGTGATGTCCATCGAAACACGCAGCATTCGATTTTCTCGTCTGGCGATGGTGGTGCGTCTCCCCTTCGCACTGTTTCTGTTGGGCACTGGCATGATGACCATGGGCCTTGCCGTGAACGGATCCCCGGTCAGTGATCGGCCGGATGACGTCGGCCGATTCATGATGGCGATTGAGGCGACAGAGGTCGTGCAGTTTTCAAGTCGTTGATTTTTTAAAGGGTTTTCAACACTCTCCCTCTGGCAGAGTCGAGCGTAGCGAGGAGAGGGTTCTCTTTGCTGCTTGGGACGCGACTCTGGCAGGTGAAATAAAACTCTCGATTCACCTTTCGACCTCCCCTCGCTTCGCTCGACCCTCCTGCCAGGAGGGTTGCTTTAAAAAACTGCACGACCTCCAAAGAAGACGGCTTGATCGAGGGCTCCTCTTCGGACGGTCGTCCGAAAGCTCCCCCGAGTAGGACTCAAACCAGTGAAGCGGCGTGCAATGCGATGAAAGAAAATGAATCGTTGAACTCTGCAAGTGCCTTGCTCGCAGTCGCGTGCTGCACACTGCCCCGAAATGGCACGAACCGATGGAACTCGGTGAAGCCGGCGAACGACCACGAAAATCCCACGAAAAAAGCCGCCGATCGCATTGGATCGGCGGCTTTTCGTTCGTAAGTGGAGGTAGACGGACTTGAACCGACGACCTACGCGCTGCCAGCGCGTCGCTCTCCCAACTGAGCTATACCCCCGTTTGGGCCCCCATTTGGAATCCGATCAAAGCCATGGGGGAGGCATGTTGGGCCCGTCGCAACGGGCTGACCAACTAATCAGGAGCGGTATTATCAATCCGACGGCCGATTCGTCAACCCGCGTTTTGGAGGCAAAATCGAGGTCGCATCGAGGTAGCTCGGCGCGGCGGCGGGGCGCGCCTACAATCCGCTCCTGAATCATCGAAATCCCTGAAAAAGCGTCTGCTTCGAAAGAACACGCGTCCCGAGATCCTGAATGTCCACCCGCCGTCGCGCCCGCGAGATCGTTTTACAGTTACTTTACGAAGCCGACGTCAACGGCACACGCGATGCCGTGTCGGCGCGCCGGTTTATCAAGTCTCGGCTGCAGGGCCGTTCGGCCTTGTCGGCGTTTGCCGAGAATCTGCTGACCGGAACGCTGGAACATCGCGAGCAAGTGGACCGGCATCTCGCCCGACTGGCCAAAGGCTGGGCGCTGGGGCGGATGGCGATCACCGATCGCAACGTGATGCGCATGGCGGGCTACGAGATCCTGTTTTCCGAAACGCCCGGCCGCGTGGCGGTCAATGAAGCGGTGGTGTTGATCAAACGCTACGGCGACAAAAACAGCCCGCGGTTTGTGAACGGGATTTTGGATCGATTGCTCAAGGAATTCGAGGCCAACGCATTGGGTGGGGCCAGCGAACAAGACGCCTCCCAAAACGAAGACGCCTCCCAAGACAACGACGGTTAGGCGATCGACCGATGCCCGAAGTCGTTTCCTGGTTAGGGCCTTGGCTGGTCGTCACGCTCGTGCTCTCGGTCGGTATCTTTGTCCAGGCGGCGGCCGGATTCGCCGCCGGCATGCTGATCATTCCCACCCTGTTATGGCTGGGGTACTTGATCCCCGAGGCCAGTATGGCGCTGTTGGTGGCGACGATTCCGCAGAACATCGCGGGCGTTTACGCGCTGCGGGAATCGATCCGGCCGAAGACCATTCTCTGGCCCGGGATTGGACGCGTCGCCTTTTTTCCACTGGGAATCATCGCGCTGATCGCGATCGAAGAAGCGTTTCCGTTGGTGCGGATCCGACAATTCGTCGGCGCTGTCGTGCTGGCGGCGACGATCGCGACGGTCCTGTATCACCCGGTCCCCAAGGCCAAACTGTCGCCGATCTGGGCCTGGATCGCGTTTCCCATCTCAGGTTTCTTGCAAGGGCTGGTCGGGATGGGGGGGCCCGCGATGGTGTTTTGGGTCTCTGCCCATGACTGGAACACCCGTCAGATTCGCGGATTCTTGTTTGCGATGTACCTGACCAGTCTGGCGCCGGCGATCGTCATGCTGTTCGCTTTCTTTGGCGATCGACTGGTCACCCCGGCGCTCAATGCCGGTGCGTCGATTCCCATCCTGTTGTTGGTCACCTCGCTGGGACTTAAATTCGGCAACTGGCTCGGACGCAACCGTCTGCGAGGCGTTACCTTGGGGCTGCTGTTCTTGATGGGGATTCTCGGCCTGGCCTCACCTTGGATCCGCCCAGGCTAGTGCGATGACAAAAAGGCATTGGATATGATCGCGGAAATGGGATCTCTGCTGACCGGTGACGCGATCGTTGCGTTGCTGACGTTGACGTTGATGGAGATCGTGCTGGGGATCGACAACATCGTCTTCATCGCGATCATCACCGGACGCTTGCCGCCGGAAAAACGCTCGTTCGCCAGACGTTTCGGACTGGTGTTGGCCATGGGCATGCGGATCCTGTTGCTGCTGGGAATCGGCTACCTGATGCAACTCGTCGGGCCGCTGTTTCATCTGTCCGACTATGTCCCGCTGGAATCCGTTGCCGAGTACCTTCGCGAAAACGAAGAAGCGGACGAAATCAGCGGAAAAGACATCATCTTGCTGCTCGGTGGTCTGTTCCTGTTGTGGACTGCGGTGCGCGAAATCCATCACAAGATCGAGGGTCAGGAAGAGGAGGCCGAGATCGGAAATCTGCCCGGTGACAGCGGCGGATCATCCGATGGGATCGACCCCGTCACGCCGGAAACGCGTGCGAGCGTCACCGTCGGCGGCGTGTTGTTCCGAATCGCCTTCATGGACGTCATCTTTTCGCTCGACTCGGTGATCACCGCTGTGGGAATGGCCAAAGAAGTCTCCGTCATGGTCACCGCCGTGGTGATCAGCGTTTTGGTGATGATCGCGTTTGCCAACCAGATCAGCGAGTTTGTCCAGGAACATCCCACCGTCAAAATGTTGGCCTTGTCCTTCTTGATCTTGATCAGCGTCGTGCTGATCAGCGAAGCCTCCGGGACGCCGATCAGCAAAGGCTACGTCTACTTTGCGATGGCGTTTTCCCTGATGGTCGAATTCCTGAATCTGAGAATGAAGATGAAACGCGTTCGCCCCAGCCGCGGCGAAGGTGAAACCGGAAGCGTGAGAGGTTAAGATGGTTCCAGATCTCAGATTTCAGATCTCAGATTTTTCTGCCCTCCGTTTTTCTGCCTCTCCCTCCCTCTATCCCCCACACCAGTGATGAAACGATTCGCGTTGGCCCTGCTCTCGGTCTGTTTACTCCTTTTCCCGTCGCTCGCCCAGACGACACCGATCCAAGTCGGCGCCGCCAATCTCCAATCCGGTGATGCGGTGGTTTTCCTCGGCGACAGCATCACGCATCAGCGACTTTACACACAGTACATCGAAGACTTCTTCATCACCCGGTTTCCGAGTGTGCCGCTGAAGTTCCACAACGCGGGAATCGGCGGGGACAAAGCCTGGGACGCACTGCAGCGTCTCGACCGCGACGTGCTGTCGAAGAATCCGAAGCTGGTCACGATTCTGTTGGGGATGAACGACGGACGTTATCAAGCGTTCGATCATGCAATCTTTGAGACCTATGAAACCGACATGACCGAATTGTTGGACCGTCTGGAATCCGCCGGCACGACCGTTTCGCCGATCACGCCGACGATGTTCGACGCCGTCGCCGCCCGCGCCAATTTGAAAAAACGCCCCCGCGAAGAGTCCGCGCTGCGTCAGTACAACGCCGTCCTCGCCTACTTTGGGACTTGGTTGCGTGACGAGGCAGACCGTCGTGGCATGCGGTCGATCGATATGTTCGGCCCCCTGAATCACCTGACTCGAGTGGCGCGTCAGGATGATCCGCAGTTCACCTTCATCAAAGATGCGGTTCATCCCGGCACCGACGGCCAACTGATCATGGCACACGCCTGGCTTGAAAACCTGGGCATGCAAGGCCCGGTTTCGAACATCACGCTCGTGCCCACAAAGAAGGGTTATCGCGCACGGGCCACCGGTGGCGAGGTGAGCGAGCTGGTCGGTGCGGACGGATCGATCGAATTCACCTTCCTCGCCGAATCACTGCCGTGGGTCACCCCCGCAGACACCCAGGTCGCCGCCAAGATGCTGAAGCTGGACCATAAATTCAGCCGCGAAGGGTTCCAGGTCCACGGCCTGGCGCCCGGCAAATACGCCCTTTCGATTGATGGCACACCGGTCGGCGAATTCACCCACACCCAGCTGGCCGCCCATGTCGAACTGCAACGGTTCCCCTCCACCCCCCAATCCGTCCAGGCGGCCAAGGTCGTGGCGATGAACAAAGCCAGAAACGAATCGACGATCAAAGACCTTCGCGGTCACTGGTACACCGCTCGCAACCTGGCACGCGATCAACGCAGCCTGGCCCAAGCCGGTGATGAAGCGTCCAAGGCGGCGTTGGAGAAAAAGGTCGCCGCGGGAGAGCAAAAGATGGAAGGCTTTGAAGAAAAACTCGCAGCCCTCGAACAGAAAGCCGACGAAGAATTGGCGGCGATCTACGAAGCCGCCCAACCGGCCCCGCACCGATACGTGCTGCAACCGGTCGAGTGATGCGCGACGCGAAAGCGTACGGCATGCCAGTGCCAGTGTGCAGGCTTGAGAGACCGTCCAGCTTAAGGCGATCGCTTTTCTGATGTACGATGGCCCTTCCGGGCCGTCGCCCGTGGGGCTCCCGACGACGACCTCAACTCGTTCCAAGGCTCCGGCTTGGAACGCAAGGCCGGTGTGGCTCCGCCACACGCCGTCGGCGAGCCAGGAGGCGGGAGCCTCCATGGCAGTGTGTTCCCAGGCGGAGCCCGGGAACAAGGGCAATGGACGTCGTACACCCCTCCGCCTTCCGAGTACGATGGCCCTTCCGGGCCGTCGCCCGCTGGACTCCCGACGACGACCTCAACTCGTTCCAAGGCTCCGCCTTGGAACGCAAGGCCGGTGTGGCTCCGCCACACGCCGTCGGCGAGCCAGGAGGCGGGAGCCTCCATGGCAGTGTGTTCCCAGGCGGAGCCCGGGAACAAGGGCAATGGACGTCGTACACCCCTCCGCGTTCCGAGTACGATGGCCCTTCCGGGCCGTCGTCCGCTGGACTCCCGACGACGACCTAGAAAGGACGTCGTACAACGGTCCGTCGCAGTGACCGGGAATCACCTCAAAACTAAACACCAACGTTGCTACGGATCGCGACGGAGATCGTCGGGGGCTTGCGTCAGCTGCGCCGCAAAGTGGTTTCGCCATGCCGCTTGGTCGTATCGGTAATCGACGCCCGGTGCGATTTGCCGTAGCAATTCCAACGCGGCGGGGTTTTGAACCGTTTTGGTTCGCACCTCTTGCTTGCTGCCGGTGGAAAGCCCCGAACCGCCCAGGCTGTTGCTGCCGACAGACATGCCGGGCCCTTTGGGTGTCAAAGATTTGTGCGTTGTGATCAAGGCATCGACGTATTCTTGCCAAAGTTCTGGGTCGGGAAAGTAGTTCAATGCGCGAAGGGCCGCGGTCACTTCCACCGGCTTGCGATTGTCGCCCTTCAAGATCGGCAGATACGACGCGACCGCGGACGACCCGCCGTACTCCTGAAGCTGCAAGAGGGCGGCGGTGCGGATGCCCGGATCGGGCTCAAAGATTCCCGTTCGAACCAACGCCTGGACTGCGACCGACGTCTTCAACGCCCCCAGTCGTTTGACGTAGATCATCCGCAACGATTTCGGATCGGGTTTGTTCCCTCGCGACTTTTCAAGGGCTTCGGCCAGCGCGGTCGATGCCAGCGGATCATCGATGGCTTGGATCGATTCGAGCGCTTCGGCAGACCGTTTTCCCGGTCGCAACACCAGCCCCCTCAGCTTGGTCAATTCTTTGATCCAGAGCTTCGATGCTTCGTCGAACTCGTCGCGTCTTTGTTCACGAAGATAAACCTCCGGGACCTCCCATCCCCCTGCTGTCCGCATCAATCCGCGGCGTCGTTGCTGATCGGCAAAGAGCACCCATTCGTTGCCGTCGCGAACATAGTCGAGCGCGGCTCTGGCTTGGGAATGATTGGGATCGATTTCGATGGCTCGCTGAAAATGAAAGTCACGCTGTGCCAACAGACCATTCCCCTTACACGCCCGCGCCAATTGACAGTGCGCCTCGGCGTCCTCGCCCACTTGGGCCAACTGCCGACGGTACCAGACCAGTTTTTCCTCGCCGTCGCCGACCGTCTTGACGACCCGGCTCAGGGGAATCGCGAGTCGCATCTCCGGATCCACTTCCACAATCACATGCGGTTTCGATCCGGTGTCCGTCTTCCGCACAATCTTTCCATCGACCTGCACCCCGCCACGCAATTCCAAAGTGTCGCCATGGGCCCGCGGTGCGTCGACGCAAAACGCCCCAAGTGCCAGCAGCAACACGAACCTCAACGGCAGACGCGAATGGCGAATCAAATGTGTCATGGCAGGTCTGTTTGACGAGAAGAAAGAGAAACGGCCACGGTGACCGGGATGCTGCCTTCGTTGGTGTGCCGCCTTGAGTCGCCGTCCAGCTTAAGGCGATCGCTTTTCTGATGTACGATGGCCCTTCCGGGCCGTCGCCCGTGGGGCTCTGCGCGACGACCTGGAAAGGACGTCGTACACCCCTCCGCCTTCCGAGTACGATGGCCCTTCCGGGCCGTCGCCCGTGGGGCTCTGCGCGACGACCTGGAAAGGACGTCGTACACCCCTCCGCCGACCACCTCTCACCCATTCGGTCAGATCATTCAGATTTGTCACGTTTCGCGCTAGCCCCAAGCTGGACGGTCGCTAAAGCCTGGACACCGCGGCGTTGCCGCGGCACCAGTACCCTCGGATTGTAACATCCCGCGGGCTCACGCCCGCAGCGTTTTTATCGGCTTTTCGCCCGTCCGCCCGCGAATCAGCGTCGCCGGGAGCCGAAATCCGCTCAACCCGATCCCCAAACCAGCCGATACCATACTTGACTAATCGGATCAACTTTCTATTGTTATCCGGCTGTGTGGCCGCAGGAGCGGCCGGTCTCGAGTTTTCTGCCTTCCTGAAAGTCTGACGATGAAACCCGTCTCGACCGCCGAACCGTCCATCGAACCGGAGCTGGAGCGTGCTGCCGGTGGACAAGAGTCTGTCCCTACGGCCGCGTCGCTTCCCGTTGTGACGGGCGGTGACGCCGACAGCCAGCCAGCGGAGGACGAATTGCAAGGGGCGCTGGCGGCGGATCCCCCGCTGGCGCCGACCGAAGAGTTTTTAGCGGAATTGGCCGACCACAGTCAGCGGCTGGAAACGGCCACTCCGCAACAGATCCTGGCCTGGGCGGTGGAGCGTTTTGCGCCAAAATTCTCGATGGCGACGGCATTTGGCCCCGAGGGGATGACGATCATCCACATGCTCAGCGAGATTGCTCCCGAGACGCCGATTTTTAACCTGGAAACCGGCTATCAATTCAAAGAAACACTGCAATTGCGTGAAGCGGTCAAGCAGCGTTACGGGATCGAAGTCGAATTCAAGTACCCACAACAAACGGTCCAGGAATACGAAGCGGCCAACGGCGGGCCGGTTTACAAGACCGATCCCAATCGATGCTGCTTCGATCGCAAGTTACGTGTTTTAAAAGACGCGGCGCGGGGGCTGCACGCTTGGGCCAGCGCGATCCGGCGTGACCAAAGCGAAGATCGTGCAAAGGCTCCGATCGTCGGCTGGGACAAAAAATTCCAGCTGGTGAAGATCAGCCCACTGGCCAATTGGACCAAGAAAGAGGTTTGGAGTCTGATCAGCAAGCACGACATCCCTTACAACCCGCTGCACGACCAGGGCTATCCGAGCGTCGGCTGCTGGCCATGCACGCGCGCCAATTTACTCGGCGAAGACGAGCGTGCGGGGCGATGGAGTGGGTTTCAGAAGACCGAATGCGGGCTTCATGACTGAAAACGGGGAGAGGATTCGGTGACAATCTCTGCACGGGTTCATTACGCGACGCTGGCGCTAATCGAATTGGCGTTGCGTCAGCCGGAAAAGGCGCCGGTGGCGGTGCGAGAGATCAGCCAGCGGCACGGCATCCCCGGGCCGTTCCTGGTTCAAATCCTGCGCACCCTGCGCAGTGCCGGCTGGGTGCAGAGCATTCGCGGCAGCCAGGGCGGCTATCGCTTGGCGATCGCACCGGCCGAGCTGACCTTGCTGGAGATTGCTGAGGCGGTCGGCTGCCCCGAAACCAATGGCCAGACCGACGCGACCGACACACCAGCCAACCGGATGCTGCACGACGTCTGGGACGCCGCCAGCGAGGCCTCGCGGGCGGTACTGGCCCGAACCACGTTGGCCGAGATCGCCGCCCGCACGGCCCAGGACGACGCGGTGATGTTTTACATCTAATGCGTGGGAAGATATCTCACGTTTTGCCTGCTGCGGCCGAAAAGCACGGCGAAATCAGGCTTTTACCGGGCGAGCTGACGCCTGCACAATCCGCACGCCCTTTAGGGCTTTCGTGTGTTTCGCCGCTGGTGACGGTTGCAAGGATCGCTGCTGCGACTAGCGTGGAGTTTCCCGCCCGGGAATTTCTCCACACGTCAGGTCGACACCAAACGAGTCTTAACACCATGAAACGAATTGCACTTGCCGTCGCCGCGCTGGCCGCGATTGCATTTGGCGGATCGGACGCGGCGTCTGCCGCCCATCCAGCCGGTTACCCCTTCGTCCCCTTCGGCTTTTATCAGCCTTATGGGGCTGAGTACGGATCGTCGCTACGGACGCCGCCGTACTTTGCGCTCAACCCGCCGGTCTACTACGGTGCCCGGCACGCTCGCCCCTACGGGATCAGCCCATTCGCTTCGCCTCCGGTGGTCAGCGCTGGCCCCGGTTATCGCGGACGCCTGCGGAGCGATTTTTATCTTCCGCCGAGCGAATACCAGCCGACCGAACCGGCGCCCTGCACGCTGAACCCGTGCGTCAGCCAAGGCGTGCAAAAACCGGTCAAAGTCGGTGTCGTGCGAACGAACCCCTTCGTCACCGAGACCCAATTGGTGAAGAACTAGTTTCGTCTCGGATCCGTTTCGGCTGAAATGTTTCGGCGCAACAAATTCGGCGCACAAAAAAATGGCGAGGTCATGCCGACGGCACGATCTCGCCATTTTTGTTGGGTTTGCACGACGGAGGTGGCCCTCACACAAAGTTACACCGCTTATGGCTGCTCCACTTAAGTCCTGACCAGGTTCACGATTCACAGTCGTAAGGGCCACCACCGTCGGGCAATGGGACGGGAAGTGTAAACGACGATCTTCATCTTGAAAAGTCAGGGCGTGCGACGGCCACGCCAATCGGCAATCTCGGCCAAGTCTCGCCCAGCCCCACAGGTTGCTTGCGAATCGTCGCCGTTTCGCGCGCCGTTTATCCTTGGCGGAAGGCGTTTTCTCGTCCATAATGAATGGCTTGCCGGTGTCGGAGTGGAAACCGATCCGGCCATTGGCGCGGTTGCCCCCACGCTCCCCGCCTACAACCCTGCCAACAAACTCTCCATTGGAGCTGCCTGAAATCGTGCGAAATCTTTTGCTCACCCCCCTTCGCCTCGCTGTCGGCTGGGGAATCTCGCCCCGAATCTTGGGCATCATCGCCATCACGATGCTTGTCTTGCTTCGACTGACTATCGGTTGGCACTTTCACAGCGAAGGGAGTGAGAAGTATCGCAAGGGCGATTGGGATGCGGCACCCTTTTTCGCCAACGCCAAGGGCCCGTTCGCGAACGAATTTCGCAAAACGGTTTGGGACTACGACGGCAAGGTGCGACGCGATCCCGAGTTCACGCGCTGGTGGTTGGAACAGTATCGGGATCAAGCTGCTGATTACTACACCTTTGGCGACAAGGAATTGGCGGTGGCCAACGAAGCGTTGGAAAAACTGCTGGAAGACCATGAGGTTGTCTTGCAGGATTATGCCGACGAATTGGAAGAATACGATCTGGGTCAGCTGCGACTGGAGATGCTCAATACCGAAGGCGACCGCGTCGGCGTGGAGAGTCTGGCGGGCCAGATCGAGACCGTTCGAAAGGAGAACGACGCCAAATTAAAACCGGCACTGGCGGCGATCGACGACTTGTGGGCCGGGTACGAAGGCACGATCAATTCCTTGGCCGCCCCCAACCAACGCCAGGCTTCGCCGCCGCTGGATTTGGTCAAGCCGCGGACCGCGGTCGTCGACACCAGCGTGATCAATCGCTACGTGCCCTACTTTGACTTGGCGGTCGGCTGGTGCCTGTTGCTGGGGCTGTTCACCCCCGTCGCCGCGTTAGCCGCGGCCGGTTTTCTCGGTTCTGTTTTCCTGAGCCAGTACCCGCCGGGAACCGGGCCGACGAGCAGCAACTACCAATTGATCGAATGTATGGCCTGTTTCGTCCTGGCAGCAACGGGAGCCGGACGCTTTGCGGGCTTGGACTATTTCATCCACCTGTTGATTCGGCGCAGCGTCGCAAAGCACGCCGCCGACAAATAGCGAGAGTCGAAAGCGAGCTGCCGCCACGATGATCCGGCACGCTCCGAAACGTTTGACCGCAGCCCCCAACACAACCCCAATCAAGCACGAACCCCATCCGAGGACAATCCCATGGTCGACAAGCTCTCCAGTGACGAACGTGAAGTAGGAAAACAAAACTACTACAACGCCGTGACCAGTTACTACGACGTCAATCGTCGAGACTTTTTACGAGGCATCGTCGCCACCGGCGCCGTCAGTGGTGCCGGTCTGGGTGCCGCTTACTTTGGCTACGGCCAAGTCAAAGATCCGGTGCGAATTGCCGTGATCGGAACCGGCGACGAAGGCAGCGTGCTGATCGGCGGCTGCAATCCAAACTATGTCGACGTCAAAGCGATCTGCGACATCCGGCCCTTCAGCCAACATCGCGCCTTCCACGGTGACTGCAGCAGTGCCTCGGCATTGATCCGTCGCCCCGGATTGATCTCCGTCGCCGGCTACAGCAACGAAGCCGAAGCGCGGAAGAACGTCAAGGTTTACGACGGTTCCAATGGCGGCATCATGGCCTGCCTGGACGACCCCGATATCGAAGCCGTCATCATCGCGCTGCCGCTGTGGTTGCACGCCCCGGTCGCCGCGCTGGCGATGGAGCGAAACCTGCACGTGCTGACCGAAAAACTGATGGCACACAACGTCGCCCAATGCAAGGTGATGGGCCGGATGGCAGCCGCGGGCGAAGACAAGCAGGGCAATCCGCTGCACTTGGCCACCGGTCACCAACGACACTACAACGTCAAATATGAAAACGCGGTCAACCTGATTCGCTGGGGATTGCTGGGCCAACTGCACCACATCCGCGCCCAATGGCACCGCGGAAACCTGCCCGGTCGCGACAGCTGGTCGATGCCGATTCCCGGCGGCGAAAAGATGGCCAACGGGAAACTGTATGACAAGATCGCCAAAGATCTCGCCTACCGCAAAGCCAAGTTGAAAACCGCGACCGGGTCGGACATCACGCGGCTGCAGGCCGAAATCGCGCAGTGGGAAGCCTGGGATGCCGACAAGTCGGTCGATCCCCGCGACCATGGTTATCAAGACTTTGGCCGTGGCGACACCATGTTCACCGCCGAAGAAGAACTGCACCGCTGGCGACTGTTCGAGCGGACCGGTGCGGGGTTGATGGCCGAATTGGGAAGCCACCAGCTGGATGCCGTCAGTATTTTCCTCTCGTCACTGCGTGATGACGGAAAGAAAGTGCACCCCTTGTCGGTCCATGCCGTCGGCGGACGACACATCATGCCACACGACCGCGACGCCGGTGACCATATCTATTGCACGTTCGAGTTCCCCGGCCCCGAATACGCCGAGACCTTCGACGTCGGCTATTACGATCCGGTCCAAAACTATCCCAACGGAGCCGTGCCCGGATACGAGCAAGACCCCAACAAAAAAGTCGTCGTCACCTACAGCACCATCAACGGCAACGGATTCGGCGGCTGGGGCGAAGTCGTCATGGGCAGCAAGGGCACGTTGGTGTTGGACAAGGAAACCGATGTTCTGCTGTATCGAAACAGCGATACCAGCAGCAAGGTCGGCGTCAAAAAGGAAGAGGGCGGATACGCCTTGGACACCAGTGCCAGCGGCGATTTCGCCGCCCCGGTCGCCCAGACCGCCGCGTCGGGTCCGGTCAGCCGAGGGTATCGCGAAGAGATCGAGCACTGGGCGTATTGCATCCGCAATCCCGACAAGGAAAACCAAGTGCGTTGCTATCCCGAAGTCGCGATGGGAGATGCCGTGATCGCTCTGGGAGCCAACGTCGCGCTGAAGAATTCGCAAGCCGGAAAGGGCGGCTACCTCGAGTACAAAGAGGAATGGTTTGACATCGATAATGATGCAACCCCAGACGGCAGCGACATCAAACGCGAGCAAGAATTCATGCTCAAGGACGTGACGTAGCGATCGCGCTGGGGGCCAGACACCAGCGCACGTTGGTGTCTAGCCCTTCACTCGTTCCAGGGCTCACTCGTTCCAGGGCTCCGCCTTGGAACGCGAGGTCGGTGTGGCTCCGGCCACACGCGGTTCACGCTCAGGAGGCGGGAGCCTCCACGACATGGTGTAGGGAAAGGGGACCGTTGTACGACGTCCTTTCTAGGTCGTCGTCGGGAGTCCAACGGACGACGACCCGGAAGGGCCGTCGTACTCGATAACCGGACCGTTGTACGACGTCCTTTCTAGGTCGTCGTCGGGAGTCCAGCGGACGACGGCCCGGAAGGGCCGTCGTACTCGATAACCGGACCGTTGTACGACGTCCTTTCCAGGTCGTCGTCGGGAGTCCAACGGACGACGACCCGGAAGGGCCGTCGTACTCGATAACCGGACCGTTGTACGACGTCCTTTCCAGGTCGTCGCCGGGAGTCCAACGGACGACGGCCCGGAAGGGCCGTCGTACTCGATAACCGGACCGTTGTACGACGTCCTTTCCAGGTCGTCGTCGGGAGTCCAACGGACGACGGCCCGGAAGGGCCGGAAGGGCCGTCGTACTCGATAACCGGACCGTTGTACGACGTCCTTTCCAGGTCGTCGTCGGGAGTCCAGCGGACGACGGCCCGGAAGGGCCGTCGTACTCGATAACCGGTCGTCCTATGCTGGACGGTCCCTAAGCTCCAGCGATTTGTCTCTGCCCCCCTTCCAATCTCTCCCTGCCATACATGTCAGCTGTCTTTCGTCTCTCCGCCGCAACCGTCTTGGACCTTGTCGGCGACGACGCCACGGCCATCCTGAACAACCTGACGACCAACGACGTCAAGTCCTTGCAGATCGGTTGCGGCTGTGAAACGTTTCTGACCGACGTGCGCGGCAAAACCGTGGCGCACGTCGTTGCGTTTCGCACGCCGGAGGGGTTCCGGATGATCGGCGCGGACGGCCAGGCCGACGCAATCGCCACGCACGCCGATCGCTACACGATTCGCGAAGACGCCACGCCCGTCGACCATTCCTCGGAGTTGTCTGTGTTCGTCCTCGCCCCCGACGCGCCGGTCACGCTGCGAGAAGAAACCGACTGGGGCGAATCCAACGCGATGCGCTACGACGTGGATTGGCTGGGCGAGCAAACGATCGTGTTGGTCACCGAAACGCCGGGGGCCATCGAACAAGTCATTCGCTCGACCGGAGAAACGGCGGGGGATGACGACGAGTTTCATCACGCCCGCACGCTGGCCGGGTTCCCTTGGTTCGGCGTTGATCTGTCGGAAAAGAATCTGCCCCAGGAAGCCTCCCGCATCAAGCAATCGATTTCCTTCACCAAGGGCTGCTACCTGGGGCAAGAAACGGTCGCCCGGTTGGACGCGTTGGGTCAGGTCCAGAAACAACTGGTTCGATGGCAGACCTCGGGATCGATTCCCGCCCCGGGCAGCGAAGTCAGCGCCGACGCGAAAGTCGTCGGACGATTGACCAGCGTTGCCAAGACGGGCGAGGACACCGCGGTCGCGATTGGGATCGCACGACGCTCGCATTTCGATCCCGGCGCAAACGCCCAAGGGGACGGGTTTACGGCGACGGTGCTCTAGGCACGATGCGGGAGAGGCTGCCAGCCTGTCGATCCCGAAATGACAGGCCGGAAGCCTCTCCCACGGCAATTCCGCTACACTAGCGAACATGAGTGCCACCACCGAATCGATTCCGCTACTCTCGCCCGATCTGCTCGCCAAACTGGAACGTTTGGAACTCGTTTCACGCAAAGTGTTTCGAGGGCGAATGAAGGGCGAACGCCGCAGCAAACGCAAAGGGCAGAGCGTCGAATTTGCCGACTTTCGCAACTACGTCGCCGGCGACGATCTGCGATTGATCGACTGGAATTTGTACGCCCGCCTGGATCAATTGTTCCTGAAACTGTTTCAGGAAGAAGAAGACCTGCACGTCTACGCGTTGATCGATTGCAGCGAGTCGATGAATTTTGGCACGCCGACGAAATTTCACGTCGCCAAACAGATGGCCGCCGCGCTGGGCTACATCGGCCTGTGTCGCGCCGACCGGGTCGGCGTTCAAGCACTCGGTGACCAGGGACGTCGCGCACCGGTGCTGCGCGGCCGCAGCGGCTTGTGGAAAATGCTGCAGTATCTGGAGAGCCTTGACAGTGGCGACAATGTTTCGCTGCACGACGCGGTCAAGGATTTTTCGTTGCGTAATTCAGGGACCGGCGTCGTCGTCTTGATCACCGACCTGATGGACAAATCGGGTTACGAAGCGGCCTTGCGGATGCTGGTCGGCCGGCGGATGGACGTCTACGTGATGCATATCTTGTCACCCGAAGAAATCGATCCGCCGATTCGCGGAGATCGGCGATTGATCGATTGCGAAGACGGCGATGAAACCGAGATCACGATCAACAATTACGTGCTCGAGCGATACAAGTTGACGCTGCAATCGTTTCTCAGCAGCGTCAAGAGTTTCTGTTCACGACGCAGCATCGCCTACCTGCCCGTTCGAACGGACCAGCCGGTGGATGATGTGATGACCCGCTACCTCCGCAAACGAGGCGTCGTGCGATGAATTGGATTTCGACGCTTCTGCCGTGGCAGTGGGCGCTGTTTGCCGCCGTGCCGACCGGCATCATTCTGCTGTATTTTTTGAAACTGCGACGCGAACCGGTCGAGATCCCCAGCACCTATCTGTGGTCCCGAACCGTCGAAGATCTGCATGTGAACAGCTTGTTCCAGCGGATTCGACAGAATCTGCTGTTGTTCTTGCAGCTGCTCGCAGTGGCCTTGGCAGCGTTTGCGTTGTTGCGTCCCGGCGTGCAGGGCGAATCGACCAGTCAGGGCAGAAAGGTGTTTCTGCTGGATGCGTCGGCCAGCATGATGGCGACCGATGCGGGCGAACAAAGAAACCGCTTCGAAGTGGCTCGCAAAATGATCCGCGAGCAGATCGATGGGATGGAGGAACGCGAAACCGCCATGTTGGTCACGTTTAGCGACCGGGCCGAGGTGCTGCAATCATTTACCAGCGATCGCGGGCGTTTGCGAGCCGCATTGGAACGGGCTCAAGTGACCAACCGTCCGACGGACATCATCGGTGCACTGGAAGCCGCCGATGGATTGGCCAATCCGCGCCGCAGCAGCACCACCGGAGACGAAAACGACGTCCAGGTTGCCGATCCGATGCCGGCGGATTTGCTGATTTACAGCGACGGTGGGTTTCGAAACGTCAGCGATTTCAACGTCGGCAACCTCGTTCCGACCTATCTAAAAGTCGGCTCCGATCAATCGCGCAACGTCGCCGTCACGGCATTCAGCGCCGATCGCAACGTCGAAAAACCTGGCGACGCCCAGGCCTTTGCGACGATCGTCAACTTCGGGACCGGCGCCGAAACCTTCAATCTCTCGCTGTACGTCGACGGCATCTGGCGTGAATCCGAATCGCTCACCCTCGCGCCGGGGGAAGAAACCGGACTGACGTTCTCGCTGGCCGGACAAGAGGATGCCGCGTCACTGGAAATGCGGCTGGAATCACCCGGCTCCGGGGCGTCGCGAGACCAACCGTTTGATGACGATTTGTTGATCGATAATTTTGCCTACGCGGGTTTGCGGCCCCTGCGTACCGTGTCGGTGCTGGTCGTGACCGATGGAAACAAACCGCTGGAGATCGGCTTGACCACCGAGAGTGCGGCGAAGATTTGCATCGCCGAATTCCAATCCCCCAGTTATCTCGAAACACCAGAATACCAGGCGCGGGCGGAAGCGGGCCTGGACGATCTGATCCTCTACGATCGCTGCCGTCCCCAAAATTTGCCGGCGACCAATACCTTTTTCATCGGCGCCCTGCCGAGCGACCAATGGTCTTGGGCAAGCGAACCCGGCCAAACGATCCTGGTCGACGTCGATCGCACCCATCCGATGATGCAGTTTTTGGAACTGTTCTCGCTGCTGATCTTTGAAGGCCGATCGGTCAGCGGCCCCACCGGGACCCGTGAATTGGTCGGCGCCGACAACGGAACCGTGCTCGCGCTGGCGCCGCGCGACGGCTACCAGGATTTGGTCCTCGGGTTTGAAATCGTCACCACCGGCGAAGACGGCACGCCGCAGACGAACACGAACTGGTACGCCGAACGCTCTTGGCCGGTGTTTTTATTGAACGTCCTGCGGCATCTCGCCGGCGCGGCCGATGCGACCGCCGCACCCTCGTTCTTGCCCGGCGACACGGTCCGGCTAAGAGTGGAAAGCCAGATCGATTCGGTCGAGATCGCGCGTGGCAGTGGGACCCCGGAATCGGTTCGAACCGGGAACTCCGGCAGCGTGGAATTCGTCGATTCCGAGATGCCTGGGTCTTACCGGGTCACCGCGGGAGACAAGCTGGTGGATCTGTTCAGCATCAACCTGTTCAGCCGACTGGAAAGCCAAATCCAGCCGCGTGAGACGTTTGAACTCGGCTACGAAACCATCGAAACCGCCGGGATGATCGAGACCCGCCAGGAGTATTGGCGCTGGCTGTTGGGTGCGGTTCTGGTGGTCCTGGCCGTCGAATGGTGGTTGTACAATCGACGCATCGCCTAGCGGGTGTGGGATTGGCTTCCAGCCTGTCGATCATCTGTAGGGCACGCTGTGCGTGCGGGAGGTGATGCACAGCATCACCTACTAACTTTCCCTTGTTCCCGGGCTCCGCCTGGGAACACCCTGTCATGGAGGCTCCCGCCTCCTGAGCATCAACCGCGTGTGGCCGTAGCCACACCGACCTCGCGTTCCAAGGCGGAGCCCTGGAACGAGTGGATCCCTCACCCCAACCGATCGGTTGCGACGTGGTATTGGGGATCTTCCGAGAGGTTGACTTCGACCAAATCGCCCGCCTTGTCCAGCAATCCGCGGCATTCGTCGCTGAGATGGGTCAGATGCAAACGCTTGCCCGCCGATTCATACTTTTCGGCCAGCACGTTGATTGCTTCCAGACCGGATTGGTCATAGACGCGGGTATAATAAAAATCGATCACGACATCGTCGGGGTCCTTGTGGACATCGAACAACTCTTTGAAGGAAGTTGCCGAAGCGAAGAACAGGGGGCCGTGCAGCTGGTAGATCTTGCTGCCGTACTCGTTGATCTGGGTTTCTGCACCCAGGTGGGTGGCGTGCGTCCAAGTGAACACACAGGCCGATACGATCACGCCCAAGATGACGGCGGTGGCCAAATCGTGCATGATGACGGTGTAGCCGGCGACCAAAAGCATGACCGCGAAATCGGCCCGCGGAACACGGCGAACCATCTTCAGTGACGCCCACTCGAACGTTCCGATGACGACCATGAACATCACGCCGACGAGGGCGGCCATCGGGATCTGTTCGATCCACGGCGCGAGAAACAGAATGAACGCCAGCAAGCAGACCGCCGCGGTGATCCCACTCAATCGGCCGCGTCCGCCGGAATTCACGTTGATCAACGATTGGCCGATCATCGCACAACCGCCCATCCCGCCGAACAGTCCACAAAGAATATTCGCAGCACCTTGGCCGACGCATTCGCGGTTCCCGCGGCCTCGCGTTTCCGTGATCTCATCGATCAACGTCAACGTCATCAGGGATTCGATCAGCCCGACCCCCGCCAAAGTCAGCGAGAACGGCAGGATGATCCACAGCGTTTCCATCGTCATCGGCGGAACGGTGTATTGCAGAAAGAACGGCATCGGCAGTCCGCCGCTGATCGACGACTCTTCGTCGCCACCGGCGGGTTCGACTTCCGCAGCGTCGGTCGCAGGATCGCGTAACACCGGGCCGACGACTTCATCATTTTGGTAACTGACGCGGCGGAACTCGGCCAACAGCTCATCGGAAGCCACGTTGGTCGGATCGTTCTGCCGGGCCTCGGTGATTTGGCTGGCCTTGAAATTGGTCTTCAGCATGTCGCCGACCGTGGCGACCGCGTTAGGCGTGATTTCATCGCCCGAAATGACGCCGCTTCGATTGATCGCCACCGACAAAAAGGTGACCGACAAAATCGCCACCAACGACGCCGGCAAAGCACGCGTCAGTTTGGGCAGCAGATAGATGATCAGCATCGTGATCGCAACCAGCCCCAGCATGACGTACAGCCGGGGCCCCGTCAGATACACCAGATTTCCCGTCGATAGATCGAGCGTTTTGAAGCTGCCCAATTGAGCCATTCCGATCACGATCGCCAGACCGTTGACGAACCCCAGCATCACCGAGTGGGGAACCATTCGAATCAATTTTCCCAGCCGGGCGACGCCGACGGTGATTTGAAAGATGCCGCACAAGATGACCGCGGGAAACAGATATTCCACGCCATGCATCGCGACCAAAGCCACCACGACAACAGCCATCGCGCCGGTGGCACCGGAGATCATGCCGGGGCGCCCACCAAAGGCGGCCGTGATCAGGCCGATGAAAAATGCCGAATACAATCCGATCAGGGGGGAAACACCGGCGACAAAGGCAAACGCGACTGCCTCAGGGACCAACGCCAACGCGACGGTCAAGCCGGAAAGAAGATCGTCTTTAGCGTTCGCGGTTCCGGCACGGAAGAAATTCAGCATTCAAGCAATCAGGGCAGAGAAAGGGTGATCATAAAAAGAAACAACCGCGAATCCTACTTTCCATCGCCACGCGGTCAAGAAAGGATCAAGCGCATGGCGTGCGTCTAAAAAATGACCGAATCATCACATTCTTCGGTGAGGTGAAAATCCGCCACCTACCCGCTACGCTAGGTCGGTGCCCGACGTCGCAAACCACATGGGTTTGGAACCCGGCGACGTCAAAAAAGTAAAAAAATATTTCGACTTCATTATCTGCATCATCACCATGCTCGCTCCCCCGCGACCACGACCGCACCACCCGAACGTGATCGCGCCGCCCACCTCGCGTGCTCGATGGACAATCCATGCACGTCGCGATTGGCTACGTTGCGACCGGCCACGTTGCGACTGGCGGCTGGCGATTTGCGTGCTCCTGTTCGGCATCACGTCACCGTTCGGTTGGGCCGGCGTTCGCACGACCGACGATACCGCCAACGATCTGGTCCAGTCCTTGACGGCGTCCGGCCGCTTGGACGATGCCGAGTGGGTTTGCCGAAACCAGCTGCGCCGGCATCCCGAAGGCTTGCTGCCGCACGCCAAATGGTCGGCGCGGTTGGCCCAGGTGCTCGCCGAACGGAATACCACAACGATCTTTGACGGGAAGGTTTCCGACCTTTCCCAACGCATTGATCCCGCGATCGATTCGGCGTGCCAGCCCCTCGTGTTGCTGTTATCCAGTTACCCCGAGTCGCCGTCGGTCGTTTTCCTGCACGCCACTCGATTGGCCATTCGCCAACGCATCTTGAGGGCGGCGATTGTCGCCGCATCGGTCTCGCCCCCCGACCCAAGCCTGACCGACGAGTTGCTGAGCAAGTTTTCGCGTCTGCAGTACGACGTCAACGAACTGCAGGAAACGGCACGCCGAGAGTGGAGCGCACGAACCGCCGAAACCACCCGTGGGGCGAAGTCGCCGGGCCGGATTGCCGCGGATCAATACCAGCGATTGTTGCAAGAGTTGTCGCTGCAGCGCGTTTCGATCGCGCTGCTGCAAAGCGAACTGTTCCCCAGAGGTTCCGATGACTATCGAGCCGCGGCCGCCGATGCAGCGGTGGTGGCGGAGGAGGCGATCCTGACGCTACCCGACGGATCCGAAGCCAAGCGTGTCGCCAGGGCCTTGCGAGCCGAGTCGCTGTTGCGAAGCGGTGATGTTGCGGCCGCCGGCGAAATCATCGCCGCTGCGGGGGGCCCGTCCGCTGCCAACGATTCACCGCGTTGGACCGCGTTGCGGATCCGTTTAGCACTCGCCAAGGGCGACTCTGCATCCGCCCGCGCGATTTGCGATGCCTATTACCGATCATCGGGTTCAGCGGATGCCCAACCGCAGAACCTGGAGGTGGATTTTGCGAAATTGGATGTGCTGTTGGCGGACGCGAAAGACGATGGCCAGGTGGCCCGGTGGATCGATCGGATCGAGCGTCGTGGCGGCGCGTTTGCACGCCGAAGAGCGGAATCGATCGCGATCGCCCTGCTTCGATCCACCGCCTCGCCGGACGGGATGGCCGACCGCCGTCGGCTGAGCCCCGCGTTGATCGCGGCCCAGGGCGAAGACTGGTTGCGACGCAAGGACCCGCGACAGGCGGCGGGGTTGTTGCGGGAAGCCGCGCTGGCCGAACCGGTCCCCGAGGCGGCGTTTCAATACGCAGCCAAGAGCGCCGCGGCGGCGATCGCAGCCAAGGATTCGCAGCAGGCGATTGAGGTGCTGCGGCAAACCGCTCGAAAACATGCGATTGACGACAACGCGACCCAATTGACGATGCAGGCGGCGCTGTTGGCGTCCAAACCGTTTGCCGGGGCCGACGATCCGAAACGACGCCTGACGCTGCTGGAAGACCTGCTGAAAGAAGTTTCGCAAACCTGGCCGAGCAGCGAAGCGGCGCTCAAGGCGAACGAGTGGCTGTGTCGGATCTTGGTGCAATCCGGACGCCGGGAACAGGCCGCTCGCGACGCATTGGAACTGCTGACGCTCGGGCAACGCGTCGATCAATTCGAACCCACCCTGACGTTGTGGTTTGACTACCTGTCGAAACTTGAACTGGACCAAGTCACCAACGAACTCAACTCGCTCGCCGCCACGCTCGGTGAACTCGCCGCCGAAAACGATGCCTTCGCGGCCCCGGTTCATCGAGCGGCGATTCTGTTTTTTGATCGTCCGCAAATGGCATTCGATGCAACAACATTAACCGGCGCGGATCCGTCAACGGAGTTCTTAAGACGGTTGGAACGATTCCGGGCCAGCGGTGGAGGTGGCGGGGAAGCGATTGCAACCGACGCTGTCGACGACACGATTCTGTTGCGGGCGCGATGGCGACTGCAACGCGACGCCATGCTCGACGCGGCGACGCAACCGGCAATCGGGTCTGTTCTGCTGGGCTGGCCCGATGCATCCGAATGGCAAACGGCAACGGCGCAGTTTTGGAGTGCGCCGGACGACACGTCCGTCAAGGGGATCGTGCGGCTGGCGCTCTCGGGCGACGCGAAGCCCCAATCGTTGCGACGCGGCATGCGATTGCTGGCCGGCAGCGATTCCAAAGCCGCCAAGCGGTCGGCGATCGAGTTGGCCGATCGCCTGGCCGCGACGATGAAGATCGGGAATGAGGACTGGTACCAGGCAAAGCTGCAAGCGATCGAGTGGCTGGCTGAAATCGGCGACCAGGAACAATCGCGCAAGCGGGCTCAATACGTCCTGCTATTGCACCGCCCCGTCGATGGAGCAACACGCAAGCGATTCGAAGCGTTCGCAAAAAACTAAGCACATCACACCAACAGAGGCTGGTGTGCAGGCTTCAGCCGCCGATCTCGCTGCTCGGGACGTCGATTGTAGAAGTGACGGATTTGATCGTAGCGGTAGTCGCCAAGACTTTTGCAGCGCGAGCCCTCTCTGGCGTTTGCTTGCTGCGCAAACGCCGTCTCTCCCAGAGGGAGAGAAACTAAATGGGTTGCCAAACGCTGCAGCAAAAGAATCGAAGTCCCTCGCAGCAAAGGGGCCGTCGAGCAGAGTTGTACGACGTCCTTTCCAGGTCGTCGTCGGGAGTCCTACGGACGACGGCCCGGAAGGGCCATCGTACGTCCCAAGCTGGATGGTCTCTCAAGGCGAGACACCAACAGGCACGCCATCAATCCCCAAGTTGCTTCCGCAGCGCCTTCATGCCCCGATGCAACAACCCCGCGACGGCGCCGGTGGATTTCCCCAGTTCGGCAGCCACCTCGCTTAGCTTCATGCCTTCCAGGTAATGCAACCGAACGGCATCGGCCTGGGCATCGGGAAGTTGGGCAATCGCCTGGCTGATCTGAATCACGCTCTCGCCGAACGCGACATTCTGGCTGGGCGTCGGGGAATCGCCGGCGAGCAATCCTTCCAGCCGCATCGACGAGGCGGCCAGTTTCTGCTCCATCGATTGTTCTCGGCGGATGTCGCGTTTGTCGCGGTGCAGATCCCGGTCCAGGTGGCACAGGTGATGCGCCAGGATCTGCCTCAGCCAGGCCAGCAATTCGCCTTCGGTGGACCCGCGAAACCCCTCGAATCCCTGCACGGCCTGCATCATCGCCTGCTGCACCATGTCGGAGGCACCGATTTTGGCCTGGTAGGCCCGCCGCATCCGCGTCCGGGCCAGCATCCGCAGATAAGGCTCGTATTGGGCGACGATTGCGGGGTCGGACACGTCGATGGGCCGAGAGGAAGGGAGGGATTCAGACATTGAAAATTCCTTGCGTGGGCGGTGCCGGGGGGTCGGCAGGGCCGTAGAGCTGTCGCGGCGGAGAATCGTCGGGCACCGGACAAATCTCGCGCCGACTTGAAAGCCAAATTCGGTTAAAACAGTCACTGCAAAGAAATCTTCGCAAATGTGTTTCCACACGGATGAGTACCCAATGGCGCGAGAAGCAGTCTACCAACAATCCGAACCGGCCGTCCCGGGTGATCTGCCTCCGGGTGATCCGCCGGTCGTCGCGTCGGCCAGTGCCGAGGGTCCGGACGATCAGGAGCGAAAGCTGCGGCCGCGCCGGCTGGACGAAATGGTCGGCCAGCGGGACGTGATCGAGCGGCTGAAGATTGCCATCGATGCCGCCACCGGGCGGGGCGAACCGCTCGGGCACATCTTGTTTGACGGCCCTCCTGGGCTTGGCAAAACGACCTTCGCCACCGTCATCCCCGCCGAAATGGGCACGACCGTGCAGATGGCCAACGGGGCCGGACTGAGTGCCCCCAAAGATCTGCTCCCCTACCTGACCAATGTCTCGGAAAAGTCGGTGCTGTTCATCGATGAAATCCACCGCGTACCCAAGGCGGTCGAAGAGTACTTGTATACGGCGATGGAGGATTTTCGGATCGACATCGTGCTTGGTGAAGGGGTCAACGCTCGAACGTTGAACTTTGAACTGCAACCCTTCACCTTGATCGGCGCGACCACCCGAGCCGGCATGCTGAGTGCGCCGCTGCGTGACCGATTCCAGATCCGCGAACACCTCGGCTGGTACAGCGACGACCAGCTTTGTGAACTGGTGATTCGAAACGCCAAAAAGCTGGCCGTCGAGATCGATCAACCGGCCGCCGGAGAGATCGCTCGGCGAAGTCGTCGGACACCGCGTTTGGCCAACAATCGACTGCACTGGGTTCGCGACTACGCCCAAATCAAAGCCAAGGGGTCCGTCACGATCGGTGTCGCCCGCGATTCGTTGGACATGATCGGGATCGACAAACTCGGTCTGGACAAACAGGACCGCAATTATCTTGAAACCTTAATCCGCGTCTTCGGCGGCGGTCCCAGCGGACTCGAAGCGATCGCCCACACGATGAACGTCAGCAGCGACACGCTGGAGGACGAAGTCGAACCTTTCTTGTTGCGCAGCGAGTTGATCGTTCGAACGCGGCGTGGAAGAATGGCGACCAGCAAGGCATTCGAGCACATGAAAATGCCGCCCCCCGCCGTCTAAGTGGCGTAAGCTTCCAGCTTGCGATCTTGCCAACCATGCTGAAAAAAGAACGTGCCGCGCTGGTCCAGCGGCGACTGGACGAACTCTACCCCGAAACGCCGATTCCGCTCGATCATTCCGATGCGTTCACGTTACTCGTCGCCGTCTTGTTGAGTGCCCAGTGCACCGACAAGAAAGTCAACGAGGTCACTCCGGAACTGTTTCGTGTCGCCGGGACGCCGCAGAAAATGGCGGCGCTGGGCCAAGAAAAGATCCTGGAAATCATTCGTCCCCTCGGACTGTCCAAACAAAAGGCGAAAAGCCTGGACGGGCTGTCCAAGATCCTGATCGAAAAACATGCAGCCCAGGTTCCGCAGTCGTTTGAGGAGCTGGAGGCGTTGCCCGGTGTCGGCCACAAGACGGCCAGTGTGGTCATGGCCCAGGCGTTCGGCGTCCCCGCGTTCCCCGTCGACACCCACATTCACCGCCTCGCCCAGCGGTGGGGCCTCTCCAACGGGAAAAGCGTGGCGCAGACCGAAGCGGATCTGAAGAAATTGTTTCCACGTGAATCGTGGAACAAGCTGCATCTGCAGATCATTTTTTACGGGCGAGAGTTCTGTACCGCGCGGGGCTGTGACGGAACGAAGTGCGACCTTTGTCGCGATCTTTACCCGAATCGAAAAAAGCCGGTCGCGCTGAAAAAGGCGTGATGTCGGTCTCCTCCCCCAGACGTACTTGATCTGATCCCACACTGGCCTTACACCTATAAACCCACGGATCAGATCTTTCCCCTGTCAACGCGTGCAACCATGTCTTCCAACTGGCCCGCCGTCCAAGCCGTTCTCGACCAAGCCGAGGTCCCCGAAATCGTCAAAGGCTTGTTCCGGCAGCACTACGAAAAACTCTGCTCGGGAACCGAAAGCTTTATCCGCGAAGCGGACATCCAGCCCGCGTCGGATGTGACCGATGCCGAAACGCTGCCGCCGGCGATGCAAGAAACCGGTCGGGCAAAACTCGATTCCGTTGCCGTCTTGAAACTCAACGGTGGGCTGGGAACATCGATGGGATTGGAAGGCCCCAAGTCGTTGTTGAGCGTGCGGGGCGAAGATTCATTTCTCAGTTTCATCCTTCGCCAAGCCGAATTGCTGTCGGTGCCGTTGGTGCTGATGAACAGCTTCTCAACGGCAACGCAAACCGACGAGGCGATTTCGGCGATGGGAGACGTTGATGTCGAGGTGATCTCGTTCCTGCAACACCAGGTCCCCAAGATCGATGCAACGACGCTCGAACCCGCCGTGTGGCCGGCCGATCCGTCGATGCAATGGTGCCCTCCCGGTCACGGCGACATTTACGCAGCGTTGGTGACCAGCGGAACGCTCGAACGATTACTCCAAGACGGCCGGCGTTATTTATTTGTTTCCAACGCCGACAATCTCGGCGCGACGCTGGACCTGAGCATTTTGGGGCACTTCATCGAAAGCGGGAAATCGTTTTTGATGGAAGTCGCCGACCGCACGCCGGCGGACCGCAAAGGTGGTCACTTGGCACGTCGTGCCGACGGGCAACTGTTGCTACGTGAAAAAGCCCAATGCCACGGCGACGAAGAAGCACAGTTTCAAGACATCACCACGCATCGCTACTTCAACACCAACAACTTGTGGATCGACTTGGTCGCCCTGTCCGAGTTCCTTGATTCCAACGATGGCGTCGTCTCGCTGCCGACGATCACGAACCGAAAAACGGTTGACCCCAAAGACGCTTCCTCGACCGCGGTCTACCAGTTGGAAACCGCGATGGGCGCCGCGATCGAAGTGCTGCCCAATACCGATGCCATCCGCGTCCCCCGATCTCGGTTCGCCCCGGTCAAAACGACCGGCGATCTGATCGCCGTGCGTTCGGATGCCTATGAAGTCCGCGAGGATTTTTCGGTAGGCTTGATCGCCAGTCGAAACGGCGTTCCGCCGCACGTCGCCCTGGACGATCGCTACTTCAAAAAAATCGGCGATCTCGATCAGCGGTTTGAAGACACGCCGTCGCTGAGTGATTGCGAGACGCTGAAGGTCAGCGGAAACCTGAAACTCTCCGCAGGCATCACCATCCGAGGCACCGCGAGTCTGGTCGGCGGTGAAGCACCCGCAACCGTCCCCGCGGGAACCTACGAAGGCGACCAGACATTCGCCTGATAGGGTAGGTCATGCTGCGCATGACGAATGGCAGATAGGGTAGGTCATGCTGCGCATGACAAATGGCAGATAGGGTAGGTCATGCTGCGCATGACAAATGGCATGCACAGCATGCCCTACCGAATAGGCTGCCAACCAGATTACCCAATCACCCCGTCTCTTGGTCGAGCCGTTCAAACGAATCTGGAAACCGATGACTTCCGTCATCATTGACTGGCAACGGATCGACGGAAATCACCGCGTCGAGTGGAATGTCACCATAGACATGCGGGAACAGAGCTCCGTCACGCGATGCTTCCCACCGCAGCGATTCGCCCAGTTTGCTCGCTTCGATTGTCAGCAGCAGTAAATCTTCTCGCCCGGCAAAGTATAGCTTCGCCGTCGTCTCGACCTGGTTGTGACCGGACAGGTGGATAAAGCCGTCGGTCAAATCGATGCCGCAGCCGGCGAAGACACCCGCGGCTTGGGCGTCGTCCCAGTCGGTTTTCGCGAGAATTTTGTAGACCATCGGCGTATTCAAAACTTGCCCTCCTCAATCATCAATCAATCGTTTCCCAAAACGGCCCCCATCATCTTCGCAAAATCCGATGCTTTCGTAGAACGCGATCCTACATTCGAATGTTCATCTGTGATGACGGTGCTTGAATTATACTGCTTGCTATCCCATGAAGACATCTCTCCACACACCGACGCCATGAATCCTTATCGCGCTCCGATCGCCACTCAAGACAACGACCACCCGGGGTTGCTGTGGGGAGTGTTGTCGGTGTTCTGTTTCGGATGGTCGTTCGGGACGGCGACACGCGCCGAAATGGACGCATTCGGCTGGTTCGGCATCGCGGTCTTCGTCCTGGGCATTTTGATTTGGATTCGGGTTTGCCGGGTGTGAAGTTTTTCGGGCATCCGTTTTCCTACCCGAAATTTTCCTACCTTCCTGCTGCGTTCTGTGGGCTCGGAACAACGGCTTGCCGACAGTGATCGCGACAGATTTTCCGGTCGGACTCTGGGGTTTCCATTGAGCGGGAGGCTGAACACGCGGGGTGTCGGGATTTGCTGCGACCCCGTCCGGGGTCGGGGGCAGGATTGGGGGCGTGGTCCGGAGGTGGCGCTGCGCTGACCTCCGGCTACTCGCTGTGATCCCTCCGGGATAGCTCGGACGCCGCGATGGGTGAAGGTTTTTCGCACTTGGTACGACTGGTCGTGCGAAAAACGAAGAAAAATGCGCACCAACTGCGGACAGACCCCGGGCGGTTGGCTCACTCGCTTTGGGGTGGATCAAAAGATTGGGTGGTCAAAAAATGGCAGGGACTGGGAGGATTTGCCTGTAAAGCTGGCTGCATTTCTTGACCCCCATCTCTTCTCCCGTACCACAACGTGCGTGCGGACCTCGGATCCGCGCCGTGTCGCTGTCGGCCCTTTCGACTGACGGATGCTTTCGATTTCGCCCCCGGGCTCTTAACGCTAGGAAGCATTTTTCCCATGTGTTTCTGGAGGTTATAGCGGTAGGGTGCAAGCGGGCTGTCGGTTTGGTGAGCCGCGGGCGCGTAAGCGGCCGGGCACTGCGACGCTGCCCGGGGCCTTACGGCCAGCGGCTCACCATTGACTCAGCAGATCCCGACTCAATCGACAGCCCGCAAGCCCTCCGGTTCTTCCTCTTTGCCAAAACACCGGAGGGCTCGCGCCCTGCCGCTAAAAAATGCTCCACAGCGCCCCGGGCTCTGCTCGGAGACGCAAAAAATCTCTCGGAGGCATCAAGTTTGTTGCAACAAAAACGTTGATTGTTCGCTTGGAAATCTGAACGAGGTGACTTCGCCCCAATTTGCAAGGCCCGATCACCAGCAGGTCGACTCACGCGGTTGGTCCACCTCTGAATTCCACGCAAACCCAAGGGACGAGACGACAATGGCAACGATTCAAGAACCTGCCAGAAAGGCACCGTGGCCACCCACTCCAACGACCGACCAACAGCCGGTTCCCTACAAGGTGGGCCAGAAAGATGGCGAGACCTTCGTCTCGATTGCAAAAGATCATGGCCTGGATGCCAAGGAACTGATCCGATTCAATTTTGGCACGCTGAAATCCGCCGAGATCAATTGGTACTTGGTGAACTACGTCCAATGCCCCCGACCCCCGCGTGGACAAAAGTACGTTCATTTTCGCGGGGCAAAATACGATCCGGCGAACAAGAGCGGGATGATCTTTCTGCCCACCGGCGCTCCACAGCCACAAGGAAACCGGTTCGGAAACAAGGTGGCCGAGCTGTACAACAACCTGAGCGAAAGCGAAAAGTACCCCGGCGGGTTGTGCTATCAAATCGCATACAACCGGGTGAAGGCTGCTGCGATCGAGGTGGGTGTTGCGCTTCCGTCGCTGTCCAGTCGCACGTCCTTCGGTCGACTCTGGGGCTCTTTCATCAACACCAAGACAAACACTTGGTTTCGTCTTCCTGCAAAATACCGCGGCAAAGGCGCTGCGGGAGCGATGGCGTACGCGAAGCTTGGAACGCTCGTCGAGCAAAACGGAATCTGGGCCGGGCATCTGAAACCGGGTGCCGTGATTCAAACCTGGAGCACCAAGTCGAATTACGAACTTGTCCGAGAGAACAAACGGCCCCGCGGAATCGGACACTCCTTCATCTTCCTCCGCTATTCGTTGTCCGGATCCACTATCGATGGGATGCACATCGCCGACCAGGGCTACCAGGGGAGACGCGTGTTGGCGCGAGGCAGTTGGGGCTACTGGGTCGGAGCCAATCTGACCAAGGGCGGATAGAGCGACGAATCGGTCGCAGACCGGGGACAGACCCAAACCTTGCGGTTCGCTTGGGGGTTGGTCAAAAGATTGGGTGGTCAAAAAATGGAAGCGGCTGAGGCGGGTTGGTCTACACGGGTCGCCACATTTTTTGACCAACCCATTTTTTGACCTTCTTCTCTTCTCAGTCACACGTCGTGTGCCTGCCAGCCTCGAAACCAATCCGAGCGATCACAAGTTGCTAGCAATCGCATGAGCGTCGTCATCGGCCGATTCAAGGTTCGCTCAAGCGATGACGATATCCAAAGACGTGGGTGATGCCGCGCGCGGCGCATTCAATCGATTCTGGATTTCCGACGACTTCTACAACGGGGCATTGCAATGGGGGAGAAGCGGATCGCCATCATGCAGCCGTACTTCTTTCCCTACGTCGGCTACTTTCACCTGCTGCACGCGGCCGACGCATTGGTGCTCTACGACAATCTGCAGTACACCAAGAAAGGCTGGATCAATCGCAACCGGATGCTGCTCGATGGCAGCGATGTGATGTTTTCAATTCCGCTGCGCAAGGCGTCCGACTACAGCACGATCGAACAGCGAGAGGTTTCCCCGGACTTTGATCGACGCAAACTGTTGAATCGAGTTCGAGCCGCCTACCAAAAGGCCCCGAACTTCACCGCCGCGATGGGGCTGTTCATGACGGCGATCGAATACCCCGATTCGAATTTGTTTCGCTTCATCAAACACTCAATTCAATTGCTTTGTGAGCACATTGGGATCCAGACTTCGATCATCGATTCATCCAGCGTTCCGATCGACCACTCCGCCCGTGGTCAAGACAAAGTCTTGGCGATCTGCCACGCCCTTGGCGCGACGACGTATGTCAACGCGATCGGCGGCGCGGCGTTGTATGACCATGCGGAATTCAACTCGCAGGGCCTTGATTTGAGGTTCATTCAATCGGAGAACCGGTCTTATCAACAGTTCAATCATCCCTTTGTCGCTTGGCTTTCCATCCTCGATGTGTTGATGTTTAACACGACAGAAACGGTTCGCGAGTGGGTGGAAAATGGATACACACTGGTTGCCAATCCCGTGCCGGTGTCATGACGGAGCGCTATCGTTGGAAGAAACTGGGCAAGGTGTTTGACCCGACCGAGTCAACCTGTCCCGGGGCGAGCTGGATTGATGAATTCGCTCAGGCGCCATGCGTCGTACCGCACGATGACTTTTTACGCGTCTATTTTTCGTGCCGTCCGGTGCCCGATTCCGACGGCCAGTACACGAGTTATTCCACGTATCTAGATCTCGACCGATCCGACCTGCAAAAGGTGCTCCACGTCAGCGATCGCCCCGTGCTGCCGCTGGGCGAGATGGGCATGTTCGACCAATTCGGCATCTATCCCATTTCGGTGATCCGCGACAACGACGTGTATCGCGCCTACTACGCGGGATGGACGCGATGTGAATCCGTTCCGTTCAATACGGCGATCGGTGTGGCGGAAAGTGTTGACGGCGGCCGAACGTTTACGAAGCTCGGCCCCGGTCCGGTGATTCCGTATACACCGGACGAGCCCTTTGTGATCAGCGGCCCCAAGATCCGCCGATTCAATGACCGCTGGTACCTGTTCTACATCGCGGGCAGAAAGTGGATCGTCGACAACGGCCGCGCCGAACCGGTCTACAAGATCCGCATGGCGACTTCCGATGACGGCCTCAACTGGCACAAGCACGGTGAAGACCTGTTGGACAGCCGCATTGAACCCGACGAAGCCCAGGCCAGCCCCGATGTGATCTTTTCGGGTGGCAAATACCACATGTTCTTCTGCTACCGTCGCAGCCGAAACTATCGCGGCAAAAGCGGCGGCTATCGGATCGGCTATGCCCACTCCGAAGACCTGTTGCATTGGACACGCGACGACGACCGAGCGGGCATCACGGTTTCCGAAAGTGGCTGGGACAGTGAAATGGTCAGCTATCCGCATCTGCTCCAGCACCAGGGACACACCTACCTGTTCTATCTCGGCAATCACGTCGGCCGACACGGATTCGGCGTCGCGGTGTTGGAGGGCGAATTGTGACCAAGCACGCGCCACGATGGCGAAAACGGGGTCGCCTTTTCGATCCAACCGACTACGACTTACCCGCCGATTGCGTCGAGTTCGCTCAGTCCCCCCAGGCCTTGGTGTGCGACGGTTTCGTGCGCATCTACTTTTCCTCGCGCCAGCGCGACGCCGACACCGGCAAATTTCGCAGCCATGTCCTGTACGTGGACTTTGACTGGGAACTGCAAAAGGTTCTGCGAGTCACCGAACAGCCCGCCCTCCCGCTGGGCGGACTTGGCTGCTTTGACGAGCACGGCATCTTTCCGTTCAATCCGATTCGCGTCGGCGACAGAGTGTTCGCTTACACGTGTGGTTGGAGTCGACGGGTGGGGGTGTCCGTCGAAACGGGGATTGGCCTAGCAATCAGCGATGACGGCGGAATAACGTTCCGGCGAATCGGAGACGGCCCAATCCTGTCGGCGACCCGGCACGAGCCCTGCCTGGTCGGCGATGGTTTCGTGCAGCGTTTCGGTGATGTCTTTCACATGTGGTACATCTTTGGTCATCCTTGGCAACAGTTTCCCGGTCAATCCGAACCGGACCGAATTTACAAGATCGCCCACGCGACCTCACCCGACGGCGTCCATTGGACAAAGGACGGCGGAGACCAGATTGTCGCAGACGCGATCGGCGATGGAGAATGCCAGGCGTTGCCGACCGTCATTGAACGCGGCGGACGGTTTCACATGTATTTCTGTTACCGTTACCCCAACGACTTTCGAACCAATCCCGATCGTGGCTATCGAATCGGCTATGCGTCGTCGGATGATCTGCAACATTGGGTCCGCGATGATCGTCAGGTCGGGATCGAACGTTCTGCGTCCGCGGAGGTGTGGGACAGCCAGATGATGTGCTATCCCCACGTTTTTCATCACAACCAAAATGCTTATCTGCTGTACAACGGAAACGAGTTCGGGCGGCGCGGTTTCGGACTCGCGGTGGCGGAGGATTGATGCATGGAATCCAGTCGGGCACCCCAATCGATCCGATACACGATCTCGCAAGCGACTGGTGCAGACATCCTGGAGCATTTACAAGCCTGTTCGGGACAGTTTCGTCCGCCGCTTGCCGAGCGCGTCGATCTGCCGACGTACGCGGAAAAGCTGTTCAACCATTCGGTGACGTTCGAGGCCTGGCACGCGAGCAAACTGATCGGATTGGTGGCGTCTTACGTCAATCAACAGACTCAGCCGCCCAGCGCGTTTGTTTCCAACGTCAGTGTGATGACGGAGTACCGTTCGCAGGGGATTGCTCGCCGTTTGATGTGCCGCTGTCACGACGACGTCAAGCAGCGCGGTGTCCAAACGATCGCGTTGGACGTTTCGGCGGAGAACGTGCCGGCGATCGGACTGTACTCAAAACTTGGATACCTCCGATTTGACAAAGATGGCGCCAACGTGGTGATGCAACTTAACTTGGGGATCGACGGATGACTGGATCGAACGAACCGCGCGACTACAACGCCGAATTGCGAGATACGCCCGAGCACAAATACGCCTACAACTTTGACCTGGACGTGATGCATCGCTTCATGATCAGGGCGTTTGAGCCGTTTTTTCGATCGGGGAACTGCTTGGAATTGGGCAGCTTTCACGGCAGCTTCACCAAACGATTGCTCAAGCATTTTGAGGACTTGACCTGTGTCGAAGCGTCCGATGCGGCAATCGCCACGATGAACGAGACACTCGCCGGCAAAGTCAAAAGCATCCACGGGACCTTCGAAGAGGTGACGTTGCCGACTCGATACGACAACATCGTCTTGACCCATGTCCTCGAACACCTCGATGACCCCGTCTTGGTTCTCGAGCGCATCAACCGGGAATGGCTCAGCGATGAGGGCAGGTTGTTGTTGGTGTGTCCCAATGCGAACGCGCCGTCGCGGCAAATCGCCGTGAAAATGGGGCTGATTTCCCATCACAGCGCGGTCACCGCCGCCGAGCGCGAGCACGGCCACCGGATCACCTACTCCCTGGACACACTGGAACGCGATGCCCGCGCAGCCGGGCTGGACGTCGTCTATCGAACAGGCATTTTCTTCAAGGCCTTGGCGAATTTCCAGTGGGACCGGTTGCTGCAAACCGACATCATCTCCGACGACTATCTGGAAGGCTGTTATCAACTCGGGCAGATCTATCCCGATCTGTGCGCCAGCATCTTTCTGGTTTGCCGCCGCGGTGACGCGTTACCCGATAAAATGGGCAGCGTCTGAATCCGTTTTCTCGCCAGCGACTCAACCACCGCCAAGACTTTCGGGATTCGCGGAGGCAACCGAAACTCTTGGCGAATTCCGATTCCGCGATCAATCATCAAGCCCCACCCACCGGCCGTTCAGCATGACTTGGCTCACGCGATCTAATTCACCTACCGTTTTCGATGGATCGCCTTCGACGACAATCAGATCCGCGAGCTTCCCCGCCTCGATCGTTCCCAATCGATCCGCGACGCCAAAGAATTCAGCTCCCGTTTTGGTCGCGGACGTCAACACTTCCAATGGCGTCATCCCCGCCTCGACCAACAACTCCAACTCTCGCAAATAGGCTTTACCGGGGCCCGCCAGCGGTGCCCAGGTGTGCGAGCCGACCACCACGTTGGCACCGGCTTGGTGACAGCGGCGGAAAAAGGAGAGCATGTTCTTGAACCCGGCTGCCTCCACTGGCGTCGCATCCTCTTTTCCGGCTCGTCGTTCAAAGACGGCCAGGGTTGGCGAAACGTAGACGCCTCGTTCGACGATCAGATCGATCAATTCGTCGACTCGTGGGTTTCCGTCGATCTGCACTTGCGCCCAGAGGCGGTAGCGCCACTCGCCTCGCGCGGCGGAGTCTGCGGTCACCAAGGATTTGAACTGTTCGACTTGATCTTGTGTTGCGATCGTCGTGCCGAAGCTGGTGATGTGCTCGATGCCGATCACGCCCGCGTTGATCGCATCATCGGCGTCGACCAACTCCAAGTGAGCCGTGACCGGGACGTGTCGTTCGTCGGCCGCGTTGCATGCCGCACGAATGTGTTCCAGCGGCAATCGAAAGTAGACTTTGATCGCCGAAGCGCCCCGATCGACGTGGTCAAAGACCGCCTGTCTGGATTCTTCGGTCGTCGTGATGACGGCAGCCTGATCGGGCCAGACGACCGGCGGAGCATCGAGATGGCCGCCGCACAAAAAGACTCGTGGAATCGTCGCGTCACTCGACAGCAATGTTCTGTAGTACTTGAACGGGTGTCCGGGATCACGAAATGAGGTGATGCCGTTGTGCAACTCGAATTCGACCGGCTGCTCGACCGAATCACGCGAGTGGAAGTGCGAATCAAACAGCCCGGGCAATACCGACTTGCCACTCACATCAAGCACTTCGGTTCCTTGCGGAATCGAACTGTCGATGCGTTTGCCGACTTTGACGATTTTCTCGCCACGGACCAGGATACAGGAATCCTTAAGCGGTGGCCCACCATTTCCATCGATCAGATTTCCCCCAACGATCGCAATCACCGAATCGGGCTGCGGCGACGCGATCACATTCATCTCTTGCGCCAGAACTCTGCCGAGCCCGATCGGTGCCACCGTCAACAGCAGGCACGCGAGGATCACTGTCAACCGGCTCGACTGAACGTCGCTGTCTCGATACATCGTTGGCTCCATTGAACGTTTCTGGATTGCATCACGACGCCGCCCACCCTCGGCAAACGTCGTACGGGATTCGACTCAATTCTTCTGGCATACATCGTGGTCTACATCACTTACGATGGCTCCCTTCTCCCCCGGCTTTGGTGGTCGTACAGTTTTAAAGTCACCCTCCTGGCAGGAGGGTCGAGCGAAGCGAGGGGAGGTCGATTGTATAAGTGGCGGAGTTGATCGTCGCGGAAGTCGTCAAAGCTTTCGCGAGCCGCCGGCCCTCTCTGGCGTTTGCTTGCTGCGCAAACGCCGTCTCACCCAGAGCGAGAGAATCTAAATCGGTTGCTAAATCCTGCAGTAAAAGAATCGAAGTCCCGAGGGAGAGTGACGAAAACCCTCTGAAATCATCGACTTAGAAACTGCACGACCTCTTTGCGGTGGAGAAGTGCTCCCCACTTCGCCCACGATCCTTACCCGGAAATCCACGTCGATGAGCCTGGACGCCTATCCCACAGCCTCTCCGCTCCCTGCCCTGACAGCGGATCCGCCGTAGCACTATACGTGCACCCCCTGCGTCAGCTATAATCCCTCAGCGGAGGATCAACTCCACGATCGTTTGGTGGAAACATGCGACCGAACGAGTGAAGTTGCACAGACACGCCATTTCTGGATCCAGACTTCGGGGCCGGCTCGCATGACGCAAACGTCGATTGATGTTGGATTGATTATTTCGCCGCTTGACGACCAAAGCGTGCCCGGTGAGGAAGTTTATGACATCACCCTGATGGATTTTACCGAGTCGTCACCGCGTCCCTACACGGATGAATCGATCCGTCTACGTTGTGACGAACGTGTTTCCGATTTCGAGCTATCACCGCGGGAATTCGTTCGAGAATTTTCCAAACCGGGAAGCCTCTCGGTTGAAGAGGGACTGAAGTTCGGGGCGTGGTTAGAAGAGTTCTTGCTGCCATCGAAGAGTGCGGCTGGCTTACCTAATGACGCGCGACGCCGTTGGGACCAATTGCTCAACGAAGCCAACTCCGCCCGCCCGCTTCGAGTTCAGTTGACGATGCCGCCGACGCTGGTCAACCAGGACACCCGTCCGTGGCTCTTGCCCCATTTGCCCTTTGAATTGCTGGGACGCGCAGGCTCGTTCTATTTCCGACGATCTGGTTGGTGCCTCGTCCGCTGCTTTGAAGGCATGCGCGGCGAGGTCATCGAAATCGATTCGGACTCGTCGGTTGGTCTGTTCTGGTGCCGCACACCGGATCACTTAGGAACGCGGTTGCCGGAATCCGTGTTTGAACGTCATGAAAAGGTCATCGAGGATGTGGTCAAGCAATTCGGTTTTCAAGACCCGTTTCTCGCTCGGCATGCCAGTGCCGACTTGTTGAAACAGTTGTCTGATCGCCAGTCTGGTCCGACGCTCCTATCGATCGTCGCCCACGGCAGTCCCGGCCGGCTTCATCTTCATGCCGAGCACGATGAATACCCCAACGATCCTGGACAACCTGTGATCGTCTCCGAAATCGCCGATCGTTTGCTCAACGCGGGTGTAAAGGTGGGGTTGATCTGGAGCTGCTATGGTGCCCAGGGAGACAATGTGCTGGGTAGTCTGGCCGAGAACTTGCTGAGTCGGGGAAAGTTGGTCGCGGTGGTTGGAAGCCATGCGGCATTGGTGGCAGACCGGACGCCTGATCTGGCAAAGAAATTGTTTACCGAACTTGCCACCACGGCCAACGGCTACTTCGATCGTGCCGTCGGCAACGCCCGCAGGAAAATTCCGGCGGAGGATCTGCAGTGGGCTGCACCGTTGTATTTTGCCAGGCCGTTGCATTTTGAATCCGCGTTTTGGAAGCCTTCGTCACCGGTCGCGCGCGTTGCCGGGCCGATCACGATTGAAAATGCTCCTGCACCGACACCACACTTCTGCGGTCGGCAATCTGAAATTGTCCGCCTGACGGATAATGTGGCGACGAATCGTCTCGTTTCCCTGACCGGGATGCCCGGAAGCGGGAAAAGCGAACTCGCATTGGCGTTCTTGCAACACTCTACCGAACATGAAACTCGGGTCTTCGAGCGGGCGATTTGGTTCAGCCTGGACGGAACGCAATCGGCAATCGAATTGCGTGATCGAATCGCCGTCACGTTTGATCTGGATCAGATCGAAGACAACCGGCAATTGTCGCAAGCCATCTCGGACCAGCGTGTTCTGCTGGTTTTCGATAATTTGGAAGACGTTATCAGCTCGGATCGCGTTGGGGTTCAATCACTGATCCGCGACTTGCTGCCCCCCGACACGTTGCCGCGGATCCTGACAACGACCCGACAGCAACTTGGCGATCCATCCGCCGCCCTGGTTGAACAGGTGCAACGAGTTGACTTACTCGAACAGCCTTACGACTACGAAGCCTTCGTTTCAGCAGCCGGAGCACGGCTAAGCGACGCGGATCGTGATTTGACGACGTTGCGGTCGCTGGTCCGGTCGTTGGCAGGCCATCCGCGGTCGATCGGTTTGATCGCCGGGCAAGTGGGGCGTGGGATGGGGCTGCAAACACTGCTGAAACGAATCGAAGCCGACGACGTTGATGCCGTCACGGCACACGAATTGGTCGGCTGGGATCCTGGCGAAGACCCGGACGCCCAGCTAAGGACCAAACGCCTCGCCAGCAGCCTGAATCTCTCGTTCAACGCCTTGCAGAACGAGTCGGCCGAGGCAGCGGAATTGTTTTGCTGGCTGGGGCTCCTTCCGTCGGGTTTGCCATCGGTGTTGCTGCAAAGCATTTTCGGCGATCGAGCAGAAGAACGACTGGTGGTCCTGCAGCGTCACAGTCTGGTCGAGATCGCGGGGCCGGAACGACGTCTCCGACTCCCCGCCCCGCTCCGCTGGTACGCCTCGCGGCGACTTCAGGAATTGGACGAGGAAGAGTCAAGCAGGGTATTCGCGGCAATCGTTTTCGCGTTTCAAAGTTGGATCTCTTTTCAATACAACGAGAACCATCGCAAAGGAAAAACTCGCATTGCATCACGCGTTTCGTTGGAAGAAACGGAAAATGTCGAATCACTGTTGGATTGGCAGAGTGAAAATCGAGACACGGATACGGAACAACGATTAGCCTTGCTCGTACAAGTTTGGCTTAATATCCGAATGTTTGCGACGCCTTCCGAGCATCTATTGAGGTGGTCCTCGAAAGTTGGCTTGATGTCTATCTTTGAACGACCCGCCGCATTGGCGTCGATCTACCGTGTGCTGGGGGACCTTCAGGTCCGAACCGGCCGATTGACCGAAGCCGAGCAGAGCTACGCCGCGGCGCTCCCGATCTACCAACAGATCGAAGATCGACTGGGCGAAGCCAATACGCTACGGGCGTTGGGGGACCTTCAGGTCCGAACCGACCGATTGACCGAAGCCGAGCAGAGCTACGCCGCGGCGCTCCCGATCTACCAACAGATCGAAGCTCGACTGGGCGAAGCCAATACGCTACGGGCGTTGGGGGACCTTCAGGTCCGAACCGACCGATTGACCGAAGCCGAGCAGAGCTACGCCGCGGCGCTCCCGATCTACCAACAGATCGAAGATCGACTGGGCGAAGCCAACACGCAGCTGGCGTTGGGGGACCTGCAGGTCCGAACCGACCGATTGACCGAAGCCGAGCAGAGCTACGCCGCGGCGCTCCCGATCTACCAACAGATCGAAGAGCGACTGGGCGAAGCCAACACGCAACTGGCGTTGGGGGACCTTCAGGTCCGAACCGACCGATTGACCGAAGCCGAGCAGAGATACGCCGCGGCGCTCCCGATCTACCAACAGATCGAAGATCGACTGGGCGAAGCCAACACGCAGAGGGCGTTGGGGGACCTTCAGGTCCGAACCTCCCAATTGACCGAAGCCAAGCAGAGATACGCCGCGGCGCTCCCGATCTACCAACAGATCAGAGATCGACTGGGCGAAGCCAACACGCTGAAGGCGTTGGGGGACCTTCAGGTCCGAACCACCCGATTGACCGAAGCCGAGCAGAGCTACGCCGCGGCGTTCCCAATCTACCAACAGATCAGAGATCGGCTGGGCGAAGCCAATACGCTTCAGGCTTTGGGGGACCTTCAGGTCCGAACCAACCGATTGACCGAAGCCGAGCAGAGCTACGCCGCGGCGCTCCCGATCTACCAACAGATCGAAGAGCGACTAGGCGAAGCCAATACACTGTCTGGGATGTCTGGGTTATTTTTGGCGCAAGGAGACACGGTTGAAGCATTTCGTTTGGAGGCCACCGCTTTGGCCCTGTCCCAGTCGGTAGATGACACCCTGGGAGTCGCGGGGCGATTGGGCTACCTTGCTCGCATCGCGCTGGCTGCCGATGATTCTGCCAGAGCGATCGTTCTTGGGTTGCTGGCCTGGACCAATCTTCGCGAGCTGGACGATCGGTACGGTCAACTGCTCTCGATGCAGGATCTAATCTTCGCCCTGGAGACTGCCGATGAGTTAGAAGCCGCGGCGAACGCGAGGTATCTCGCCTGGGCCACGGCGTTCGAGTTGAACGACGATTCGGTGGAGCAACTTGAAGAAATGCTGCAATCAACGATCCCGGGAATCGATCTCACGCGGGTGGACGAAGTACTGAGATCGTCCTGTATCGCTGCAATGGCGAGAATTGCAAAACGGTACCTGGATGCGTTCGAACAAGCATCGATTGATGTCGTTTCACCCCCAGGGGCGAAGGTGCCCGACATCCCTCCGGCCGAACCGGCAAATGAACAGGACGCCGTTGAAGGTGACACTAAACAAGGGCGGCGAGACGAGGACGATGAAGAAACCGGGCAAATGGAGATGACGTGATGGAGACGACCATTCCCACAGCGGATCGCGTGGTTGTGATTTCAGACCTGCACATCACTCCAGCCGCACGGATGGGGAATTTTGATGCTGGCGGATCACTGGTCCGGTGGGCGAAGCGACTGCTCGCCGACGAACCGAAGAACCAAATCCTGGTACTCAACGGGGACATCGTCGATTTTTTGCTGTTGGAGTCCCGGCCCGCTCGTTTCGAACTTTCCACCGCCCCCGCACTGGTCGCAACGACGCTCGATCGGATCGCCAAACAGATGCCATGGGCCTCGGATTGGAGGGCCGGATTGCGGGCGTGGTTGGCACTCGACAACCGAATCGTCCTCTTGTCGGGAAACCATGACCCAGAGTGGTTGCACCCGGACACCACAACCATCCTTCGTCGCTGGATTGCCGGTAGTGATGCACAGGCATCAGAAGACGATCGCATTGAGATCTGGCGGCACGCCAAGCCGTGGCTGGCAAAGGTCGGACGATGGGATGTGGTTGTGGCGCACGGACATCGTGCCGATCCGGTCAACGACATCGACCCTCATGTTGTGCATCAAGCCTTGGCCGATGGTCAATCCGATCTCCGCATGCCCGCCGGCAGCGAATTGGTTCTGGGGCCGATCAACGTGTTCAAACGGGCGATGGACCCGATCAGTGGCCGACGACGATTCCCCTTCCTCGATTCGGTCAAACCCGAGTTTCCCGGGGTTTTGTTGTTGTTGCTGTACTTGGATGCAGGGCTTGTCAGAAAGAACCTTCCGGACCAATTGAGACCACTCCTGCGGGTCTTGATGAAGCAGATTCGCGGACAGCTTTTCGGAGGAGCGGGTTTGGCGGTGGCAGACGCGTCAAACGTCAGTGACGCCATCGCCGAGCAAATGGGGCAGATGATGGCCCAGCACGTCTGGGAGTCGATTGATGAATCTGATCGGAAGGCGAATGTCGCAACGATGTACAAGCTGGAACAATGCCTGAAACAGTCCCCGATCGAACCTGAGTCGGATCAACCGATCGGTCTACTCGCAAGTCACGGCGGTTTTGAAAAAACATTTCTTCGTGCCTGGCTGCGCGCCGAGCGTACGACATCGACAACGTTTTTTGATACCGCGAAAGCCAGCGGCATGGATCGCGAAATCATGAACTCGGGATTCGCAATGTCAAATGGCCCGAACGCCGTCGTTGCGGGCCACACCCATGCGGCGCGACGAATCGATCAGTCTGCAAACCACGTGTACTTGAATTCAGGAACCTGGACCCGCCTCTTGGATCTGTCGCGATTTGACGATTCGGACGAATCCATGATTGAACTGATCGATGCGATCGAACACGACCAGATTGAATTGATGGAGCGTCGTAGCTGGGTGGAAATTTTGCCTACCGGTCCGACACTGCATCTTTCTGATTCGTAGCCGATTCGTTCGGAGCTTCGATGTCCAGCAATCAAACTCAATGGAAAATGATTTTAAAGCCGCGTTCGAAAAGTGCTGGTTTTGTTGCCGGCCATGACGGTCACGCTACAACGCGAGTTCCCACGCACCGCTCGGCAGGCCTAAGAACATAGCCATCGCCTCCACTTCGATTTCCGTCTGCAAACGAAACGCTTTGGGGCGGGGGCGTTTGTCGGCGTATCCGAATTCTACCTGCAAGTGATCATCGACCACATTTGCGTTGGCCCAGCCGACCACTTGATCGCGCCACAGAACGGGCATGGCGTAGTAGCCGCGAACCCGTTTTGCCGCCGGGACGTAGGCTTCGAAACGATAGTCCCATCCCCACAGTTGCTGGAATCGGGCCCGATCTCGCACCAGCGGGTCAAAGGGCGCCAGAATCCGAACCCGCTCGGGAACCTCGTCGGTCAATCGATTCTCGCGTCTGAACAGATAGGTGATGCCCGCCACGTCGACTTCCCGCAGTTCTTCCGCTTCGACCAAGGAGTCGACCGCCGCGATGCGATCGCGCCGGGACGGCAGCAGATGGTTGTGGCTGCGCAGTTCCGAAACCAACGTCGGTTTCGTCGCCGCGCCGAACACGCCTGCGGTGGTCAAGACCAGCCGACGATACCGCTCGGCCGGATCCGCCGCTGTTCCGTCGATCTGTTCGGGAACTTGGTAGACACGAATTCCCTTTTCCCGACGAACGACACGCAAGTACCCGTGGTGGTGCAGATGGTCCAACGTTCGCTTCGTTTGCTGGGACTTGCCGCCCCAATAGTTTTTCACCGACTTGCGACCAAACCGCTCATCCAGCCCACGCGGATGCACTTCACCCAATTCTGCCACCGCGTCGAGTACGTCACGTTCCAGCTTTTTCAGTTTCCGATGCGGACGCAGACGCAGGTTTCTCCAGACCTCGGGCGTCATGAACCCATAAGCGAACAGGTAGCCTTCCTCCGCATTCAATTCGGGGTAGGTTTCTTCCAATTCGCCGGCGAGATACCCGGCAACACGCTGCCGAAGCATCAAGTCTTGAGCCCGTGCCGGCGATCGAATCGGATCCGCCTGGACGAATTGCATCGCGCTGATCGCATCAGACAATCGTTGAAAATCGGGGAAGGCTCCCGCGACAACGCGTCTCCTGAATTCAGCCAGTTTCAATCGCTCCATCGTCGTCATTTCCTGCCCGATTAAAAACAAAGAAGTTCCTCGCTTCGGATGCCCAGAATACCATCGGCCGATCTGTTGCGAAATCGACCGACTCGATGGATGACATTTGGGCGGTAGTGTGTATGCCCGTGCCATTTGGGGAAGGTACGATTTGCGCGGGCATGGGTGTTGGTGTGCAGGCTGTAGGGGACCTCTCGTAAATCCAGCGTGACTTCGGTTAAACTTTGATCGCCCCCACAACTGATCATTTGCCAATGGATCCCATCACTCAATTGATTCTCTCGACCGCCATTGCGGGCGGCGCGATCCCGCTCGGAGGCGTCATTGCATCGTTCGAACACATACGACCGCGTTGGCTCGAGCAGGAATTCCGTCACACCGTGATCGCATTTGGGGGCGGTGCCCTTCTTTCAGCGGTTGCGTTGGTGTTGATTCCCCATGGCGTCGAACTGATTGCGACGTGGGAAACCGTGATCGCATTTGCCGCCGGCGGGTTGTGTTTCTGGGGATTGCAGATTCTGCTCGACCGTAGTCAATCGTCGGCGTCGCAGCTTGTCGCCATGTTGTCTGATTTTATCCCTGAAGTCATCGCCCTGGGCGCGGTCATCTCCGGTGGAAAAAGCGGAGCGATTCTGCTGGCGGTGATCATCACGTTGCAAAATCTGCCCGAAGGTTTCAACGCTCATCGAGAGCTACGCAGCGGCGGGATGGCGTCTCGGAAGATCTTGTTTTGGTTCACGATCGCAGCGATACTCGGCCCGCTACTCGGTTTTTTAGGGTACCATTTCCTCGCCGACGAACCGAGGGTGCTCGGCTGGATGCAAGTCTTCGCGGCCTCAGGCATCCTCTATCTGGTCTTTGAAGATATCGCACCTCAAGCGACTTTGAAGAACAGCAGTTTCCCACCCCTGGGTGCGGTGTTTGGATTCCTGTTGGGGCTGCTGGGCAAACTCTTGGAGGGCTGAACCGGGGGCGCTCCCCAGGTTTTGCGAATCGGATCTGTTTACGCTAAGTTGTCCCCCCCCTACGACATCGTCTTGACTGGTCTGATGACAAGCATGCCTTTGTACCGATTTTCTGTGCACGGATTATTCGTCGTCGTTTTTCTCGCGAGCTTTTCGCAATGCATCGCCGAGGACTGGTATCGCTGGCGTGGCCCCAGCGGGGACGGAATCTCTCGCGAAACCGATTGGAAATGTGATTGGACTGACGGACAGGCGGAGATCGCCTGGTCTCGGTCGGTCGGCACAGGGTTTTCGTCCGTGGTGGTCAAAGACGGACGCGCGTTCACGCTCGGGCATGTCGACGGCCAGGACATCGTCTACTGCATCAACGTTGCTGACGGACAGACCGTTTGGACGTTCGGCTATCCGGCGGAGCTCGACGACCGAGACTTCGAAGGCGGCCCGATTTCGACGCCGACCGTCGATGGCGATCGACTGTATGTGATGGGACGTGCCGGTGAGCTGTTCTGTCTGCAGATTTCCGATGGAACAAAGTTGTGGGGGAAAAACATTGCCGACGAGACCGAGGTGCGGTTGCCCGGTTGGGGATTTTCTGCGGCTCCGTTGGTCATCGGCGACACCCTGCTGTTGAACGTCGGCGAATCCGGTGTCGCGGTCGACAAACACAGCGGTGATCTGTTGTGGAGCTCCGACGACCGTGAATGCGGGTACGCGTCGCCCGTGTTGATCCCCAACTCCGAACCGACGGCGGCCGTGATCGCATCCGGAAAAGCCTACGTGGGAGTGGACGTCCAATCGGGCGAACAACTTTGGGCCGAGCGTTGGCTGACCAGTTTTAACTGCAACGCCGCCGATCCGATCTTTCACGACGGCAAGATGTTTCTCTCCTCGGGATACAATCGCGGCTCGGCACTGTTCGATATCAGTGGCGAGACGCCGGATCTAATTTGGAAGTCCAAAGAGATGAAGAATCAGATCCACACGTCGATTTTGTATCAGGGGCACCTGTACGGCATCGATGGCGACATGGAAACCGGCGCGCGATTGCGGTGCATGGACTGGTCGACCGGCGACATCCGTTGGTCGGTCGACGATCTGCGTCCCGGTGGTCTGGCGATGGCCGATGGTAAACTGTTGTTGCTGACCGAACCGGGCGATTTGATCATCGCACCGGCAACACGTGATGGCTGGGAGCCGATTGCCCGCAGCAAGGTCCTGGACGGAAAAACCTGGACCTCCCCCGTCCTCTCCGGCGGCCGCATCTTTTGCCGAAGCATCCGAGGCCAACTCGTCTGCGTCGACTGCCGTGACTAGAATAACAGTGGGATAGGCTTCCAGCCTGTCAATTCCCAAGTGGGATAGGCTTCCAGCCTGTCGAATCCTGACCTCCCCACCGCACCCCGCCAACATCCCTGCCCCATGCCCATCCAACGTCGCACCTTCCTCGCCGGCACCGCCGCCGCGGCCACCCTCACCTCGGCTCCGAAAATTCACGCGGCATCCAAGGACAAGCAGTACCGCACGGCACTGATCGGCGCCGGTTGGTGGGGCATGAATATTCTGCGTGAAGCGATGGCCGGCGGGCAAACCAAAGTGGTCGCGCTGTGCGATGTCGATTCCGACCGGCTGGAGATCAACGCCGAAGAAGTCAGCGATCTGTCCGGCGACACCCCACGAACCTACCGCGACTATCGCGAGCTGTTCGAAAAAGAAGACGTCGACGTCGCGATCATCGCCACACCGGATCACTGGCACGCGCTCAATGCGTTGGCGGCGATCGAAGCCGGAGCCCACGTCTTCATTGAAAAACCGACGGGGCACACGATCGGCGAAAGCCAAGCCGTTCTGGCGGCTTCACGTGCCGCCGATCGCATCGTTCAAGTCGGCCTACATCGACGGATCGGCCCCCACCATGTCTCTGGCATGAAATTCCTGAAAGACGGTGGTGCCGGCGACATCGGGTTGGTTCGAATGTTCGTGCACAGCAGAGGCGGCGCAGAAAAGCCGACGCGAAACAGCGAACCGCCGGAAAATCTCGATTGGGACATGTACTGTGGCCCCGCTCCGCTGCGTCCCTATTGCCGTCGGATTCATCCGGGCGGTTTTCGGCACTTTTTGGACTTCGCCAACGGAACCCTCGGCGATTGGGGCGTGCATTGGCTGGACCAGATGCTGTGGTGGAGCGACCAGCAATCACCGACGAGCGTGCACTCCACCGGCGGGCGACCGATCGCCGGTGCGGCCGTGCTGAATGACGACGAACAAACGACCGACGCCCCCGATCACCAGACCGCCACCTACGAATTCGATTCCTTCACCGCAACCTGGGAGCATCGCAAGTTTGCCGGGCAAGGCCCCGAGCAGACCAGCATCGGCTGTTACTTCTTCGGCACCCAGGGAACCTTTCACATCGGATGGCGCGATGGCTGGACGTTCTACCCGGCCGACAGCAAGAAGCAAGTGATCCACCAAGATGCCGAACTACAAGAACCCGACGGCCACAACCTGAAACTGCTCTACGCCGATTTCCTCCGCTCCATCGAAACCGGCAACCGCCCGGCTGCGGACATCACCGTCGGACACCAAGCCACCACGCTTGCATTGCTGGGCATGCTGTCGATGAAACTCGGCCGCAGCGTCCGCTGGGACGCCGGCGCAGGCCAGATCATCGGTGACGACGAAGCCAACGGCATGCTGCGACGAACGTACCGCGAGCCCTGGACGTATCCTGAAATTGGCTAGCCGGTCACGCCGCCACGACGATCTTGCGCACGCAGCGTAGGCGAATGTATCGAGGCCCGTACACGCTTCAACGTCGTGCTGGTATCGAGATTCACTCACGGTAAAAATGGCGGGCACAAAAAACCGCACACTCTTGGTCTCTTGCCCGCCAAACTACCTATCCCACCAAAAAGGTGTCGGACACCTTTTTGGTGGGATAGGAAAATTGGAATCCCCGGCGCGATCCGTACCAGCGGTGTGATCGACCGGGGATGATTTGGAGCTGAAGCAGCGAAATCAAATCGTGGGTTGTGGCCGGGGCTTCCATCCAAGTTTGCGACGTAGGATTAGCAGTTCGGAGCCCTCTGCCTCGCTGTTGTTGCCATGATCACGTTGCCGTCACCCAGTCCCGTTGCCAAATGCGAATCAACCACGCCCTTGCTTCGTGGGCGATTGGTGACCGATTGCTGCGAAATGGAGTCGTTGGTCCCGGCCTGGCGACGGTTGGTCGGACGATGTGCATGGCGAAATCCCTGCTACGAACCGGAGTTCTTGATTCCGCTGATTAAGCACCGCCGGGAAGCATCGGCACGTCTGCTGGTGGTCGAAGGGACGCCGACAAACGGCGACACGCCCGAGCTTTATGGGGTGATGCCGCTGGTGACGATGCCCTTTTACCGGTTACCGATCCAGTGCGTTCACGCTTGGCGGCCGGACGAAGCGTTCGATTCGACCCCGTTGATCGACGCCGATGACGTGGAGGCAACACTCACGGCGATGTTCACGTCACTGTCCCGGCAGAACGCGCGGTTGCTGGCCTTTGACACCGTCTCGGCCTCCCCCAAATTCGATCAACACGTTCGCAAGACGGTGACAGAAAACCAACTTTCCATTTTTACTCGCGACCGATTTTCGAGGGCCGCCCTGGAGCCCGACGGGGACGCCGAAGCGTACCTCCGTCAGTCGATGTCAAAGAACCGTCGCAAGAAAGCCAGAAAACTGCTCGCCAAGCTGCAGCAAGTCGGCGACGTGACGTTTGAACATTCCGGCGACGCCGATGAGCTTCACCATTGGGCACACCAGTTCGTCGACCTGGAGGCGAGCGGCTGGAAGGGCCGCGAAGGAACTGCGTTGGCCTGTCAAAGCGAATCGCTCGCCTTCTTTCTGGAGATGGTCGATCGCTTCGGCCAACAGGACTCGATCCGATTCGGTCGCTTGACGCTTGATGGCGCTCCGGTCGCCATGCTCGTCGACCTGCACAGCGGCGATCACGTCAGCGGATACAAAACGACGTACGATGAGCGGTTCGCCGAGTATTCCCCCGGCTTTCTGTTGGAGATCCAGAACGTTCATTGGCTGCACGAAACCGGATGTACCGTAAGCGATTCATGCACCGACCCGAACAATGAACTGATCAATAGCCTCTATGCCGAGCGTCTTCCGTTTCAAAGCATCGTGATCGGGTTGGATTCGGGGATGCATTGGCCGGTCACATCGCTTTTGCCGTTGATGCAATCCTCAGCACGCATCGCAAAATCCTGTGCACGCAGGCTCGGGTGCTGAGCGAGCTTTAGAGGCTTCCAGCCTGTCATCGCCGCGTCGACAGGCTGGAAGCCTATCCCACTTTTTCTGCCGGACACTTAAGGGAACCTTGACCGGACCACGCAGGGGATGGTGAATCGGGAACACTCCGGTTCGCCACCCCACTCTTTTACATCTGGTCCACAGGGTCGCCGCTATGTTCCCGGAAAAGTTCACGTTCGGTCGAAAACGTTCAAGTCGAGTCAAAAAGAATCCGACGAAACGGCGTTCTACAGCGCGTCGCATCACGCGGCCGTTGGAAACACTCGAAGCGCGACAATTGATGGCCGCCGATGCGACACCGGTGTCGCTGTTGGATCTGGCGGTCAGCGATCAGACCACGGCGCTGGTCGCGACGGTGGAGTCGGGCCAGCAGACAGACCAGCAGACGCGCGGCGCGGATTCGCAAGCGTTTGCACTGTCGACCGCGGCCCGCGAGACGGTCGACGCGATGAAGGCGATCGCCGACCAAACCGGACGGCTCGCGCTGGATCAGATCGACCAATTCGCCTCGTTCGCGGGGATCGTGATCGAAGCACCGACGTTTGGCAGCGACGGTTCGGTCACGGGCACGACGACGTTCGGTCAATCCGACGCCCCCGTCTTGTTCCAATACGTCGGCGGCGCACTGGGGAACCATGCTCTGGGAAATTGGGTCTTGGCCGTGAAGACCGATCTTGGCGCACTGGCGCAGAGCAACGACCTGATCGAATCACCGCTGGAATTCAAATCACCGATCGTCGTCTTTTCCGCAGCCGTCGGTGAGATCGAGTCATCGGTGATGTCGACACAGGCCCAAACCTTCTACGGCGATCTGTACGCGTCAGAGGAGTTCACGATCCGGTTGCAGCGTGGCGTCAATGTGCTGACGACCGCAACGATTGCCCAGGATTCGATTCCGGCCGAATTGCTCGATCGAGTCGGGTTGGACATTCCTGAGATTCAAATCGAGGGCGTGTTGTTCAGCGAGTTCTCCAACGACGTCGTGCAACAATGGCAATCGGAGCCCAAAGACACGGGTTTCTGGGAAGAGTTGCGTGAAGACGTGATGCTGCGGGCGACGTTGCCCCAGATCGTCATCAACGACCTGCCGTCCAACCTAAGCGTCGGCAATGCGTTTTTGGTGTGGCAATCGCCCGGTACGGACCAGGACCAGCTGTACGTCAGTGTTGATTTGGCGATGGCGCAGACCGACGGTTCGGTGGTCGAGTTGTCCGGACGCGTGGGCATCGCCGAAACACCGACGGGGAACCAGTTCCGCCTGTCGGCCACCGCTCGCGGCATCAACAACGCGTTCGGCGTGACGGGGCTGGACCTGGACGAAGTCATTCTTCTGATCAGCTTGAACACCGTCAAAGCACCCGCCCCAGGCGAAACGGCCGCCGATCAAGTCGGACCGACTGCCGTGCCTTCGGTCAGCGTCGGCGTGCTGGCGGACATGGACATCGGGGGACGCCACGTGTCGATTGCCGGCAAAGTCGACTTCAGTCTGGCGGCCGGAACGCCGATCAAGATCGCACTGCGGGGCGAACTGGAATCATTGTCCAGCACCGAACTGATGAATTTTGCCAAGCGTTTGACGGGGTTGGGAGAAGTCTCCACCGACCCGAACGAGACGGCGGCATTTGAGATTCGTGACGTCGTCATCAACATCGCGCCGCTCGGCGGCGACGTCGAATTGGGCATCGAAGACGGCATCGGCGTTAAGGGCGAACTGTACATCAAAGGCTCGTTGGCCGGTCGAGTCGACGGCTTGATCGATCGCACGGGACTCACGCCGGTCGTGCGACTGAAGGCCTGGACCCGAGCGTTCGACTTGGGCGCCCTCTCGGTCTCCGATGTCAACATCGACATCCTGATGTCCGAGAGCAAGCACGATCACTTTATCGTCAGCGGTGGTGTCGAGATGCTGGGCGTTTCCCACGATGTCGACATTCACATCACGCCACGCCGCATGTATTACAACATCACGACGGAAGTCGACGGTTTGGGCATGGTGGATTATGAATTCGAAGCCTCGTCCGTCGGCGTTCCGTTCTGGACGTACCGCGCGGTCGTTCGCAACGACTTGAGTGCGACGTTGGAGGGCAAAGTCGCCGGCGGTCTGAACGATTGGATCGACCAGGCTCACAAAGATTTTGACAAAGCCCAAGCCGGACTCGACGCGGCCCAGCGGGAGGTCGACAAGCTGATCGGCGAACGTGACGCTGCGATCAAGGAAGCGCAACGCGATTTTGACGAGATCAAATCGAATCTGGCCGTCGCCGAAAAAGCGGTCGCGTCACTCTCCTCCAAGGTCACGTCGCTCCGCAAAACCGAAAGCGCCCGCTACTCGACATGGCGCAAGGCCGTTCGCAGCCGAAAGCAAGCAAAATGGTACAACTATGCCCAGCGCAGAGCGTACGAGGTCGCAACGTACGCACGCTACGCGTCGGCCAAGGGGGTTCGGTTGGCCGCCCAGGGGTCATTGAATGTCGCCAATGCGACCATGTCGGCCGTCCGTGCTTCGGCCGGATGGATTCTCGATGCCGCCGGCCCCGAGGCGCACCCGGACGTGATCCGAATCAACGCGGAACTCGCCATCAAGAATGCCGCATTGGACGTCGCCCAGCTGGCGGTCCAGGCGGCCGAGAACGTTTCAACCGGTGCGGTCGGAGCGTTGGCGTTTCTCGCCGAACACCATGACGACCTGTTCATGATCGACCAGATCTCCTTCGAGGGCACGTTGTCGGCCGTCCTAGCCGACAATGCGGTGGACTTCGAAATCGACTATCGATTCATGAACAAGTCCTACACCAAGGGACTGCATCTGGCCGCCCCCGACTTGGACCTGGACGCCATCGCCAAGCAAATCGTGCACGACGTGCGTGTCGGCCTGGCGAACTGAACCAGCAGCGGATAACAGGTGGCAGAAGCTTTCACGTTCGACGAGGCTGAAACAACAGGCCGTCGAGCGAAAAAGCGGACAGGCACGAATGGCACGGACATCAGTAAAACGGCATTCAGCAACCGTTGGTGTCTAGCCTTCAGGCGATCGCTTTTCAAGTACGACGGCCCTTCCGGGCCGTCGTCGGGAGGGCTCGCCCCGACGACCTAGAAAGGACGTCGCCCAACGCTCTTCACAGCCCCGTCAGTCATCACTGGCCGCCTCTTGTGCCTTAAGATCTTTCAGCTCGGCTTTCAGCTTTTCCGTTTCCCGTTTCAGTTCGGTCATCGTCTTGCGAAGCTCGATGATCTCGGTCGGGACCAGTGGACGTGACGCGTTGAGTTCGCCGAGGGCGCGTTTCGCGGCGCCGGCGATCCGGCTGTCGCCCGAATCACTGTACGATTCGATCACCGCGACGGCGCGCCGGTCACCGAGTTGTCCGAGGGCACTGAGCGCCGCCGTGCGGACCGTCGACTTGGGATGCTCCACGTGTGAGCGGATGAATTGAAAGACCTGGTCCTTGTCTTCAAGCGGTCGGGCAGTCTTGGCCAGTGCCCCAAGTCCGCGTCCGAAATCGCGTGCGTCCAGTTCGCTTTGACGCTTTTGGAGCACGGTCAGCAAGGCGGGGACCAACTCGGGGTCATTCATTTTGCCGATCGCCGCAATCGCCGCGTCAGCCACCTCATTGCCGAACGAATCGGATTCCAGCAACTCCGTCAGTTTCTGTTTCGACGCGTCCCCATGAAACTTACCCAACGCCCCGATCGCCGCCACCTGGATCGCGGGATTGGACTCCTTTTCCAGTACCTCCAACGCCAACTCCAGGGTTTCCGGGGTGAACCGTCCGAACAATCGTTGCACGACAGCTTGCCGTACACGAGCGTCCGACTGACTCTCCCAGCTCGATTGCAATGCGTCCAATGCTTCATCCGATCCATGTTTGCCGAGCGCCTTGGCCGCTTCGATTCGAACACCAAAAAACGGATCGGAATTGAGCCGCTCGGCCAGCAATTTGACCGACGCATCGGTTTTACGATCGGCAAGCGCGACACAGGCAAGCAATCGTCCCATCATGTCGTCGGCGTTTTCGATTTGCGGTTTCAACAGGTCATTTGACTTGTCGAACGACACGGTTGCCAGCACGGTGTACTCGGGATCAAAACGGACGATCGAGGGTTTCGCCGCCAGGGGGACGTAAAAATCCTCGTCGACCTCGCTGACAACGATTTCGTGGTCGACGGGTTTTCCATCGACAATGAAACGAAGCTTCGTCGGAAAGTGATACAGCAAGACATCCTCGCTCAGCTTTTGTGTCTGCTTGATGTTGACCTTGGCCAGTTTCTCTTTAGGCATCCATTTGTAGCTGATCTTCAGATCGGGGTGCCGCGGGTGGTAGAGCCATTGATCGAAGAAGCGATCCATGGGGCGACCGCTCAATTCCTCGATCACCTGCCGCAAGTCATCCGACACGACGCTGGTCAAGGCGTGGCGTTGCAGGTATTCCTTGACGCATTGGCGATACAGATCTTCGCCCAGTTGGCTTCGCAGCATGTGCAGCACCCAACTGCCCTTGGGATAGGACCGATAGTCAAACTGCTGCATCGCGTTTTTGTAGCCGTTGTACACGATCGGCTTGGTGTCTTTGTCTTGAGTCAACACCCGGCCGGTTGCGTCGCTGTAGAGCCCATACAGCATCGCATCGCGTCCGAATTTGTGGCCTTCGAACAGATGGGTGTAATAGGTCGCGAAGCCTTCGTTCAACCACAGGTGACTCCAATCTTTGCAGGTCACGTAGTCACCGAACCACTGGTGTGCCATTTCGTGAGCATCCAGTCGCCGCGTCGTGCGAATGTTTTCGGTCGCCTCGGAAAAGATCGTCGTGTGCGTCAACGTGGTCAGCGACGTGTTCTCCATGCCGCCGGCGGTGAAGTCACGAATCGTCACTTGATCGTATTTGTGCCATGGAAAGGGCACGCCGATTTCCTGTTCAAAGAACGCCATGATGTCGGGCGTGTCGCGAAAGGAGTTGGCGGCATGTTCGGCGAGCGTCGGTTGCGTGTAGAAACCGAGTGCGATGTCACGATGACGTTTTTCAAGCTTTTCCAAGTTCCCGGCGACCAGGCAGATCAAGTAGTTCGCATGCGGTTTCTCTTGCAGCCAACGGACCGCTTTCAATCCCGCCGCATCTATCGTTTCCCCCATCCGTTTTCCGTTGCTCAGCACACGCATGGTCTTCGGGACGTGGCAGATCACTTCGGTCGAGGAACGTTCGTTGGGATAGTCGAAACACGGGAACCAGTGCCGCGCCTCGTGCGTTTCCCCCTGCGTCCAGATGTGCGTGTCTTGCTCGGGGTAGCCCATTTCGGCCGTGCGAAAATACAGCCCCGCGATGGGCTGGGCGGAATAGTCGATTTCGACGGTGAACTCTTTCCCGACCGGAATCGGTTCGGCGAACGCAATCTGCAGACCGTCGCGAGTGGAAATGAAATCGTCAACGGTCGCTTCCTGACAACGCACTTCCTGGACGCTGATGTCGACCGCATCCAAACTCAAGATTTCGACCGGTTTGGCGATCGGTTGGGCGGTGATGGAGACCGTGCCGGCGACCGTTCTCGCGTCGAAGTCGGGCGTCACGTCCAGCTTGAGATGCAGCACGTCGACTTGACGATCGGGCGCGTATTGGTAGCGACCGTCGAGTTCCAGACCCAGCGGAAGCATCGCGTGGGAACGGCCATCGGCGCAGTATCGGCAGATGATTTCTGCGCCGCGGGATTGCCCGACAAGACAGAACAACAGGACAGCGATCAGGGACCAACGGTCAATAGGAATCATGGCTCAAGGTGGTTGGGGGGATGTGGCGTAAGCTTCCAGCTTGCGATCGGAGCGGATGGACAACTCCACGCCTTCCATCAATTTCACCCAGTGTACTGAGTGACTTGACTATTGCGACCCTCACCAGGATTTCAGATCGAGTAGACTGGTCGGCTCCCCACCAATCAGCCTCCCCTCCTTTTTGTATGAAGGGTCCCACCATGCTTCATCGTCGTCAATTCATCGCCGGTACCGCCGCCGGACTTGCCGCCGCCCCCGCCTTTGTCCGCGGCCAAAACCTGAACTCTCGCGTCCAGATCGCCGGAATCGGATGCGACGGCAAGGGCTGGTCGGACATCAGCGAAATGCACTCCCACGACTCGACCGAGATGGTGGCGTATTGCGACGTCGATCTCTCTCGCACCGAGAAGGTCAAAAAGCTCACCCCGCAGGCGCCGGTCTTCCAAGATTTTCGTGAAATGTTGGCCAAGCACGGTGACGCGATCGACGCGGTGACCGTTTCGACCCCCGATCACATGCACGCCTTCATCGGCCTGGACGCGATGCGTCAGGGCAAGCACGTGTACTGTCAAAAGCCGCTGACGCACAACGTCTGGGAAGCGAGACAGATGGCGTTGCAAGCCAAAAAGTCGGGCGTCATCACGCGACTTGGCAATCAAATCCATTCGCACGAATTTTACCGGACCGCCGTGGCTGCGATTCAGTCCGGCGTGATCGGGAAGGTCAAGGAAGTGCGTAGCTGGTGTGCGGCGACCGGCCACGGCAAATCGTTTCACATCAGTCGCCCCAAGACGCTCGAAGACGTCCCCAAGACGTTGGCCTGGAATCTGTGGCTGGGTGTCGCACCGGAACGACCCTACGGCGGATGGAAGATCTATCACCCCTGGGGTTGGCGCGATTGGCAAGACTTCGGCAACGGCGCGCTCGGTGACTTCGGCTGCCACATCCTGGACCCGGTTTTCACGGCGCTGAAAATCAACGGAGCACCGTTGGAATTGACTGCCGATCACACGGGGCTGAACGATGAAGTCTGGCCGGCCCAAACGACCGTCAAGTATGTGTTCCCGGGGACCGAATGGACGGTCGGTGGCAAGCTGCCGATCACGTGGTATGACGGCGGTCGGTTGCCGAGTCTGCGTGGCACGGACTTTCCATCGAATCAAGCGTTGCCGAAAAGCGGTTCGCTGTTCGTCGGCGAAAACGCCACGTTGGTTTTGCCGCACGTCGGGGCACCCTTCGTCTCCAACGGTGTCCTTTTGGACAAGGTTGAAGGCTTGAACCACTATCACGGTTGGGTCGACGGAATCATCAGCGGCCAACAGCCCAGCGACGGGTTTGACTACGGCGGTCCGCTCACCGAAGCGGTGCTGTTGGGCAACGTCGCGGTGCGTTATCGCGGGACCAAGCTGACGTGGAACGGCAAAGCGATGCAATTCACCAACGACGATTCGGCCAACGCCTGGCTGCGCCGAGACTACCGCGACGGCTGGGACATTGCCGCGGTGTAACCCGTGTTTACAAGCTTTTAGCGGCAGGGCGCAAGCCCAATACCGCTAGATCGAGAAGGGAACATGAATCACCCTGGCTCCCCTCTCCCCCGATTCCTGGCGAGCCTAAGCGAGTCAGAAATCGGGGGAGAGGGGCTGGGGGTGAGGGGGATAAGTGGGAATTTATACTGTGCGCCGTTGCTGGATTGCGGCGACGATATGCTCTCGAACCCCGGTTGGACATGGCGACACAGCAGAAATCAGCAGAGTATCGCCCCATCGGATACTCACGTCCAAACTTTTCTCCGGCGCAACCACGATTGCTCATCATCTGCTAAACCGAGTTTTCGAATTCATTCGCTCGGCCGCGCTGATCACGAACAAACTCGGTGACCTTGTGATTGCATCGTCGTTTCGTCATGTGGATTCCCCCTCACCCCCAGCCCCTCTCCCCCAAACAAGCCTCTCGTCATTGCAACATATTGGCATTCTAAAATCACTCGGTGCCCATGATCAATCAGAATCAACGAAGAGGCTTGTTCGGGGGAGAGGGGAGCCATTTTGGGGTAAGTCGAATCTCGATTTAGCGGTATTGGGCGCGAGCCCTCCGGTTCCAGCTTGAAAGACCGGAGGGCTCGCGCCCTGCCGCTAACAATTGCTTTCCATTTGCCGACGATCACTGGGATTCACGTGGTTCGCTGCCCAGCGCTCGCGGCATCTTGAACCACCATCTGCCCCTTTCCGATCGGAAGGACGACGACGGAGAGACCGAACTCTTGCGACAGGGTTCGTCGGAATTCGACCATCTCGCCGGCGTGGGAGACGGCGTTGTCGACAACCAGCAGTCCGAATCGAAGCACACCGATCAGGTCCGACGACCAATCCTGATAGCGCGAGCGGTCGGAATCCAGAAACACAAAGTCATAGCGATCATCGTCAGATTGCCGGAGAAAATCGCCACCGTCGCCATGATGCAGTGTCACCGTTTCGGTCAGACTGCACGCCGCGAGATTTGCTTCGGCGCTCTGCACTTTTGAACGCGACGCGTCGACACTGTCCACCGTCGCGCCGACCGCTGCAGCAGCCCGCGCGAGCCAGAGGGTCGAGTAGCCGTTTGACGTGCCCAGCTCAAGGATCCGCGTCGGTTGCGCATCGCGGACGAGCACGTCGAGAAATTTTCCCGTCGAGGGCGTGATGTTCAACATCATGCCGTCGCGAGACACCGCCGCCTCGTCATTGCGACAGCCTTCGCGATAGAGTTGTTCCAGATAGGCGTCAACGTCCATGAGTCAAACCGACGCCTGATTCGCAGTCAAAGAGGTGCGGATCGATCGTCGTCGACGAGCGGTAAAAAATAGCCCCGTCACGGCGGCGAGCATGGCAACAGTTCCCGGTTCGGGCACCGCCGACAATTGCCCCGTGAATCCGACGTTGTTGAAATCGACTTGATTGTTCGTGCCAGAAAACACCGCGTTGACGAATCGGACGTTCTTTGGGTCCCCGATCGCGATTGTCTCGCCGACGATCGGAAACGCTTCCGAACCCTGAGTGTTGCCAAAGGCCGGGTTGATGACCGAAAAGTCCCCGACCTGAGTCGCCGAGGCGTTCAAGAAACGGAGGTCCACACGATCGACGTCATAGGTCTCCGTCACGTAATTCCAAAGGTGGAATGAAGTGAGATCGTATTCAACGCCAAGATCGAAATCGACTTCCAGCATTCCGCCGGAAACCCAAACATGCGTCGACTGATTGTGAAATTCCGTCGCATCGGCAGTCGGCAGGTCCATCATGCTAGCCAGCGAATCTGCCGTTGACCGATTCGCAAACGGCTCCGCATCCATGCTTGCCCCCAACGCAACCGACGCATTGCTATTGTTTAGGAAAACGAGTTCAGCCCAACCTTGGGTGCTCCACAGCATGCTGCACCCCAACACGATCATCACACTTAGCTTCGTCGTCATCGATCACTTCCCGCAAGGACACTCGGTAAGAAAGAATACTGCCACTGGATATCCTAACTTGGCCGAGCAACATCGTGGCGGCTGGGCGTGAACGCCATGAAAAATCGCGGTATGGGGCTCCAGACGGACGTCAATGGTGCCCACACTCAGCGGCGAAGGATACGTCGAATGTTCCACAGGATTTGGCGAATGGACAACGACGACCTCGGCGGAATCCTGGCGAACTGGGTGACCGATGTCCAAAACGGCATCGTCGACCTTCGCGGTTCACGACTCCGCACCTCTCGTGCGCCGGTTTGATGGACGAAACTGGCGAGACGCTCTTCAAATCGACGACGTGTTTGTGGCGGTCTCGTTTTGCGGGCCGGCTTGGATCTCGGCCGCCGAGTCTTCTTCGAGTGTGATTTCGAAATCATGAGCAGCCCGTACGCAGCGGCAAGGCCCAACACCGCATACGCGCAGGATGTCAAAATCACAAGCGACACGGATGCGCCGGGAATCAAAACCCCGATCCCACACCCGAGCAGGGCGCCGAGGCAGGCCATCGCAATGATGAGAAGGAGGTCCATGATCACCCATTCAATGTACGCGATCGGAATCGCCGCGGGAAACGACTCCGGTCGGATCGATCTCGAAAGTTTGACCTCTCATGCCCGACGACGCATCGTCGGTGGCTAGAACAGCGAGTCTGGCGAAATGTGTTTGGATCGTTCAGCGACGCGTTCGGAAACCTCACGCTCGATTCGTCGCAGCAAAAACCATCGTCGGAGGAGCCCTGAAGCGTTCCATTGATCAGCATATTCCGCTTCAACTGCAGTTCGAATCTCGACCTCCATTCCATTGATGGCTCGTTCGTAGCCGTCTTCCACAAAACCAGAGGAAATTGAATTCGACTGCATTGATTTGGGAGGCGAGTATGGATTGCCGTCGTGGTTTGAAAACTCCCCGCCGCGACCGCCGCTGAGAACCACGCGATCGCGTGCCCTGCAACCTTGCCGAGACGACCGCCAAGGATACCAGCCCAGAAACCAAAATGGAAACGCAACCACGGCAGGCCCGGCGATACACTTGAGGAAGCATTCGGGGGTCATCAATCGTCGTGTCCGCTGGAGCAGCGCGGGCGATTCCGCCATACACCGAGTGCTTCACGCTGCCACGCGGGAAGGGGCATGTCGAGGAACCTCATTCTGACCGATTTGCGGGCGGGTTTCAGATTTCCTGACTCGAACGTTTTCGATGTATTGAATTTCAATTCACGTCACACTCCCGTGTGGGATATCGATTGTCTAACGGCAGCTTTTGGGAAACAATTTAGATTCTCTCCCTCTGGGAGAGACGGCGTTTGCGCAGCAAGCAAACGCCAGAGAGGGCCCACGCTGCAAAAGCCTTGGCGCCTTCCGCCTCGATCAAATCTGTCACTTATAGAATTGACGTCCGTTGGGGAAGGTCGGACGCGAGGTACGAGCGACCGGGGAGGGTTCGCTGTGGCTCGAAATCACTCCGTTGCAACCGTTCGACCTCCCCTCGCTTCGCTCGACCCTCCTGCCAGGAGGGTGACTTTAAAACTGCTCCAGCTCTGTGTGGGAGGGTGAATCAGCGTTTTGCGATAAAAGACGATGACATACATCGATTCCGTTAGACTGAGCAGATTTCGGATTCTGCCCCGCCAAGTTTCGCAGAGTGCGTGCCGTCGCGCGGGCGATTTAGTATCCTGTACGTTTGATCGGGCCGAGGCGTATGGTTGGCGGAAAATCTCGAGGAAACGTGATGAAGTATTTGGTTCTACTGATGATGGTTTTGGCGGGCGGCGGCGCGACGGGGGCCGACGTGATTGAGTTTGCCGACGGGGCGAAACTCTCCGGCACCATCACCTCGATCCGGAAAGCGGAAAAGGAGTTTGATTTCAAACCCAGTGATGACTCTCAATCTGCAAAATCGGAATATCGGTTCGATGAAGTCTATCGGGTCTCCTACCAAGGCAAGTGGTTCGTTTTGACGCCGAAAGCGGAACCGACGCCCACGGATAGCGCTGCCGGGGGCGATTCCGGGACAGTGACACGTTCCAAGGCGGAGGTCTTGGCCCTGATCAAGGCTGCCGGGAAAACGCCGCCCGACTGGTTCGAATCCACGCCGCTGAACTATCCCAAAACGCTCGACCTTTCCTGGCCGATCAAGCCGCCCAAGGGGCCGTGGCAAAGCCATAAGAACATGGGCCAGTACATCTGGTCGGTCATCAACGAAAACCCTGGCCGATGGCACTCGGGCATCAAACTGCTTCACCACTGCGTGTCGTTGCACAAAGACGACCGGGTCTTGCTGCAGCGCGACATGAACGCACTCGGAGACGCCTACTTTCGGTTGTTGCAGGACTACCCACGGGCCGCGTTCTGGTTCCAGCAAGGCAAGGCGAACGTCGACAAGGTGCATGGCATTCGATTGGCCGAGTGCTATTGGCGTTTAGGAAACCGCAGCATGGCCCTGCAAATGCTACGCGGACGGCGTCTCAACCTTGGCGCGATCAAACTGTACGGCGACATGGGCGAGATCGACCGGGCGCTCAGTCTGACGGCCGCCTTCGTGAAATCGGGCAACGATTACCAGGCCAATATTCTGGCCGCCGACGCGCTGCGGCTGGCCGGACGCCCCGACGAGGCGATCGACTATTACCAACGCGTCATCGCATCCAAGCGGTTTCGAAACGACGAGTACGAGAAACGTTTCAAAGCTCGTGCCCAGGAGAGTATCGATACGATTCGCTTGTATGACCAGGCGGACGTCAGTCGCGTCGCCGACGGAACCTACCGCGACAGCAGCACGGGTTACAACGGTAAACTTTCCGTCGCAGTCACGGTATCGGGCGGCAGATTGGAAGCGGTCAAAATCACCGACCACAAAGAGAAACAATTTTATTCGTCGTTGACCGACACGCCGGCGCAATTGATCGCCCGTCAAAGCGTGCAAGGCATTGATGGAACCAGCAGTGCCACGATCACGGCCCAAGCCATCGTCAACGCGACTGCCAAGGCGCTGGCCCAGGGGACCCGATGAGACGACGCGGTTTGGCGCTGGCCGTCGCCCTGTTGGCCGCCGCAGTCCTGGTGGCCGTCGCGCAAAACCACTGGATTGCGGTTCGCTTGGGCATTCCGCCATCGCTTGCGGTCACGATCGCGTGCGTCGGGTTGGCCGCCGCCCTCTTGGTGTTGCTGACCAGTTTTGATCTCGGCAGCCGCGCGGTGCTGCGATTGGACTGGTTTTCACCCGCCCTCCGGCGACTCAAGCCGGATCAATACGCCTCCCATTCATTGACGGGGCGGTTGCTGCGCTGGCTGGTGCCCGAGGGGCTGCAGTCCGACCGCATGTCGAAACAGCGAGGCTTGTTGCGAAAGACGTTGCGGCGATTCGGATTGTCCTGGCTGGCGTCACCGGTCCGACGGATCGTCCAAACGATCTGCTTGGTCACGTTCGTCGTTCTCTTCTTCTACGTTTGTTGGCCTTACGATGCACGGCCGGCGGCGGAGAGTCCCAACCCAGAAATCGCCGCCGTCGAGCAATGGCCGTCGCACTACAGCGATAACTTGGCGGCAAAGGAGATCATCCCGGCCGAGACGTTCTTGATGATTGACCCGTTGGTCAGTTTGTCGACCGCGGTCGCGTCACGTAGCTGGGTCTGGTCGCTGGTGTCGGCGGCAGCGATTTTGATCGTTTGCGTGCTGATTCCGCGCGGCTTTTGCGGCTACCTGTGTCCATTGGGCACGACGATTGACCTGTTTGATTGGGCGATCGGAAAACGGGTCAAACGGTTTCGTGTTCCCGGTGACGGTTGGTGGGTTCACATCAAATACTATTTGCTCGCCGGGACGCTGCTGTGTTCGGTATTCGGGGTGTTGGTCTCGGGATTCGTTTCGGCGATTCCGGTGATCACGCGAGGCATGCTGTTTCTGTTTGATCCGATCCAGACCGGAACGCTGCGGGGTTGGCATTTGGTTCCCGCGATGAACGTCGGCCACGTGATTTCGATCGCGATGTTTTTGGGCGTGTTGAGTTTGGGGTTCTTTCGGCCGCGGTTTTGGTGCAAGTACGTCTGTCCAAGTGGAGCGGTGTTTTCGCTTGGGAATCTGTTTCGAATCACCGAGCGAAAGGTCGAGTCGTCTTGCATCAACTGCAACAAGTGCGTCGAAATCTGCCCGTTCGACGCGATTAAACCGGACTTCACAACGCGGACCACCGACTGCACGCTGTGTCAGTCCTGTGGCGGTGTGTGCCCGACGCACGCGATCAAGTTCGTCGAACGCTGGAATGTGGTCGAGTTGAAGGTCGAGAACGATCCGCCGACGCACGAGACGGCGTTGGGCCGACGCGGTTTCTTGTCACTCGCCGGAGGCACGGCGGCGGCGGTGGCGGGCAGCGCCGGAGTTTCGCTGGCGACAAAAGCCTTTGGTGCACGCCTGGACGATCCCGATGCGTTCCTGCCCGTCCGTCCACCGGGCAGCGTGCCCGAGCAAGAGTTTTTGGAAATGTGCATTCGCTGCGGCGAGTGTTTCAAGGCCTGTCCGAACGACGTGTTGCAGCCGGAGGGGTTTCAGCAGGGTTTGGAGGGATTGTGGTCGCCGCTGGTCAACGCCGATTGGGCGGGATGTGAATCAAGCTGCAACGCATGCGGACAAGTCTGTCCGACCGGTGCCATTCGTGCGCTGCCATTGGCCGAGAAGAAAGTCGCACGAATGGGCTTGGCGATCGTCAACGAGAAGACCTGTCTGCCGTTTGCCGGTCAAGAAGAATGCGATCTTTGTGTCCAGGAATGCAACGCGGCGGGGTACCATGCGATCGAGTTCAAGCGGGTCGGAACGGAAGTGGACGACAATGGTGTCCCGATCGAAGGCACCGGCTATTCGGCGCCAGTCGTGCTGGCCGATCAGTGCGTGGGATGTGGACTTTGCCAGACACGTTGCCACGCGATCAACGTCAAGGAAAGAGGTTTGTTAGGCGAGTCGGCGATCATCATCGAAGCGGGCGAAGGCAAAGAGGATCGGATGATGTCGGGTTCCTACATCGCACTGCGTCAGCAGGAATCACGCCAGCGTGCGACGGCAGAACCGGGTGTCGAGTACTTCGTGCCAGAGACGGACGCCGATGAATCACCGTTCGGAGTCCCGGAGTCACCGTTCGGAGTCCCGGAGTCACCGTTCGGAGTGCCGGAGTCACCGTTCGGAGTGCCCGAGTCACCGTTTGGAGTGCCCGAGTCTCCCGAGATGGATGCCCCGGATGATGACCCATTTGGTACGTTGAATTTGAAGTGATGGTTAATTGTGGCTCGAGTCGATCGTCGTTCGCTACAATGCGACGACAGTCGACCGAGCATCATGGTTCGAACTCCAAACCTTTTCAACGATCTTGCAAATGAATCCCATCACCGTCGCTGCCGTCCAGTTCAATCATCGCCCAGGTGACAAAGCGTTCAACCTTGGTCGTGTCGAGTCGATGACGGCGGAGGCCAAGGCGAGAGGAGCGGATTTGGTCGCGTTCCCCGAAATGTGTCTGACCGGCTATTGGCACGTGAGAAACCTGTCGGCTGACCAGTGCCGTGAACTTGCCGAACCGATTCGTGGGGGGCGATCCACCGACGCGTTGTTGGCACTTGCCGCTCGACATGAGATGACGATCGGCGCCGGGCTGATTGAACTGGCCGAGGATGGGCGACTGTTCAACAGTTACGTCGTCGCGATGCCCGACGGCCAGGTCGCCGTGCATCGAAAACTTCACTGTTTCATCAGCGAACACCTCGATTCTGGCGAGGACTACACGGTGTTCGAGATACCCCAAGGGGCAACCGTGGGCGTGTTGATCTGTTACGACAACAACATCGGCGAAAACGTTCGGATGAACGCGCTATTGGGGGCGGAAATCCTGCTCGCGCCACATCAAACCGGCGGCTGCAATTCGCCCAGTCCCCATTGCATGGGCGTGATTGATCCGAAACTTTGGCAGCAGCGAGAGACCAATCCCGAAGCGATCGAAGCGGAGTTTCGCGGTCCCAAGGGACGTGAATGGATCCGCCGTTGGTTACCCGCCCGGGCGCACGACAACGGTCTGTTCGTGATCTTCAGCAACGGCGTCGGCGTGGACGATGATGAAGTGCGGACCGGCAATTCGATGATCTTGGGGCCCTACGGTGAGACGTTGGCGGAAACATGGAAGGCCGATGACGACATCGTGGTCGCTCAGCTTGATCCATCGATCCAAGCCACCAGCACCGGCCGTCGCTGGCTCAAGTCCCGGCGGCCCGAACTCTACGGCCCACTCGCCGAGCGGACCGGAATTGAACAAGACACGCGCGTCGTTCGTTTTGCCAAGGTGACTGGCGCCCACTCTGGCACGTGAACGCTTGTCTCGGGTATCATCGTTGTTTGGGGGGCGTGAAATAACGGATTGCAGCCTCCAGCGTGCAATGATTGCCGCTGTTGCAACCATTGCGCCCCGCAGGCACATCGGCACTGAAACCATCTTCCATGACCGATCCCGAGAACGACAACGACCTGCGCGACGACGGCCGCGAAACGCGTACGCAGCTCACCAGCGAACCCTCCGGATTTTCACACGACGGCGGGGATGATCCGATCGGCGAAACGATCGATAGTGCTTCGGTTACCAATCCGGACAATCGACCCGAAAGAGAAGAGGAGGAATTACCCGCGGCGATCGGTCGCTACCGCATCGAGTCGATGCTCGGCAAGGGCGGATTCGGATCGGTCTATCTGGCCTTTGATGATGAATTGCAGCGAAACGTCACGATCAAAGTGCCGCACACGCACCGCATCAAGAGTTCCAAGGACGTCAATGCGTTTCTGACCGAGGCGCGGACGCTTGCCAAGTTGGAGCACCCCAATGTCGTGCCCGTGCACGACGTCGGTACCACGCCCGAAGGGCAGTGCTTTATCGTTTCCAGATACATCGACGGCAGCGATTTGGTAGGCCGGATGCGGACGTCTCCGTTGTCGATCGGGGAATCGGTCGAGCTGGTCGCAACGATTGCCGAGGCGTTGCATTACGTCCATCACCAGGGTGTCATTCATCGCGACATCAAACCGAGCAACATTCTGTTGGACAAACGCGGCACGGCCTACCTGGCGGATTTCGGGCTGGCGCTGTTGGAAGACGACGGCATCGGGTCCAAGGCGGTCGCGGGCACACCTGCATACATGAGTCCCGAGCAGGCGCGCGGGGAGAATCACCTGGTCAAAGCCACCTCGGATATATTCAGTCTGGGGGTCGTGCTCTATCAATTGCTGGCAGGACGGCGGCCGTTTGTCGCCGAACCGGGTCAATCGGTGACGCAATTGATTCAAGAGCAAGAGGCCAGCCCGTTGCGTGACCTCAACCGGGACGTGCCGGCGGAAATCGAGCGGATCTGCATGAAGGCACTCTCCAAACGTGCGACCGCTCGACATCAAACGGCGCTCGATTTTAGCGAGGACCTGCGTCACTTCCTCGCCCACGGTGAAAACTTGGATTTGATCAGCAGCACGCTGATCCCTCATGAGCAAGGGCGTTCCGGCGAGCGTTCTCGTTCGAGCCGTCGGGCCCTGGGGATCGTCCCCAGGGGGCTGCGTTCGTTTGGACCGCAAGACGCTCACTTTTTCATGGGCCTACTGCCCGGGCCGTACGACCGCGACGGGACGCCGGAATCGATTTTATTTTGGAAACGCCGGATCGAAGAACGGGATCCCGAAAACAGCTTTCGCATCGGTTTGATCTACGGGCCGTCGGGATGCGGCAAAAGTTCGTTCGTCAAAGCGGGGTTGGTTCCGACGCTCTCGTCAGACGTCATCCCGGTGGTCATCGAGGCGGCACCGGATGCGACCGAAACACGTTTGCTGAATCGTCTCCGCCGCAGTTGCCCTTACCTGGATACCGAGTTGGGGCTGCCCGAATCGATCGCAACGCTCCGCCGCGGTCACGTGATGGGCCAGGGCAAAAAAGTGTTGCTCGTGATCGATCAATTCGAACAGTGGCTGTATTCGGTCGAACAGCCCGAGCACTCCGTCTTGGCCAAAGCCCTGCGGCAATGCGACGGCGAACATGTGCAATGCATCTTGATGGTCAGGGACGATTTCTGGTTGGCATTCAGCCGATTCATGGATCACCTGGAAGTCGATCTGATGCAAAACAAGAACATGGCATTGATCGATCTGTTTGATCCGCAGCACGCGCGACGGGTGCTGACGGAGTTCGGCCGCGCCTTTGGTCGATTGCCCGAACACAGTGCCGAACTGAGCCGCGACGCTCGGTCGTTCGTGGCCCAAGCGATCGAGGGATTGGCCGAGCATGGAAAAATCACGCCGGTTCGATTGGCGTTGTTTGCTGAAATGGTCAAGAACAAGCCGTGGACGACAGCTACCTTGCGCAAAATCGGCGGCACCGCCGGCGTGGGCGTGATGTTCTTGGACGAGAATTTCTCCTCCGAAAACGCCCCCGCCAGCTATCGCATTCATCTCAACGCGGTCTACGCGACGTTAGGGGCTCTGTTGCCGCAACCGGGGACGAACCTGAAAGGCCACATGCGGTCTCGCGAAGAGTTGCTTGAATTGTCCGGCTATTCTGACCAGCCCAAACAATTTCAGTCCCTGATGCGGGCGCTCGATACCGAATTGCATCTGATCACGCGGACCGATCCCGAAGGCCGCGGAGACCTGTCGGTGAGCCGATCGGGAATTCACTCGGATCTGCAATCGGGAAACCGATCGGGAGTCCAATCCGGCAGCCTTTCGCAATCGGTTTATTATCACCTGGCACACGATTATCTGGTTCCGGCGATCCGCGATTGGCAAGCCCGAATGCAGCGTGGGACCCGCAAGGGTCGCGCGGAGATTCGTTTGGCCCAACGCACCGAAGTTTGGGATGCCAGGCCGGATTCGCGGCACCTGCCGACATTGCCCGAATGGGTTTCGATCTTGGCGTTCACGCGGCGAGATCACTGGGATGACGCCCAGCAGCGGATGATGAAATCGGCGACGCGGCGGCACGTGTCGGGCATCGCGATCGCGTCGATGTTCCTGTTGCTGGTCGGCTGGGGCGTGCTGCAGTATTCATCATGGAATCGAGCGAAGGCGTTGACCGGTCAACTCGCGATCGCCAAGGTCGGCGAGGTCAGCGGACTGCTCGATCAATTGGAGGGGCGCGAACGCTGGACGACGGACCGATTGATCGACATTCAACAAGCCAGTCAGCCCGGGTCCCCCACGCATCTGTTTGCCTCGTTGGCGCTGTTGCGTTCGGGGAGCGACGAACTGGAGAACATCAAACCGGCTCTGCTCCGTTCGGATCCAGAAACGTTGGCCCTGTTGTGCCAGGAACTTCGTCGTCACGGCAGTCGACTGGCCGGGCACCTGTGGGAGCGGGCGGAGGACGAATCGGTTGCGCCAAAATCGGACGAGAAAGGTCGCCTGGTCAGCCCGCGTTTCAATGCGGCGTTGGTCCTGGCCAATTTCGATCCGCCCGGCCAAACACCGGCCAGCCGCAACCGATGGAACGCCGTGGCGGACCCATTTGCCGATGAACTGATTCATTTTGCCAACATCGATCGTCGCTACTTTCGCTCCATGGTGGACTTGATTCGGCCCGCGACTCCGGTACTGGTCGGCCCGCTCGCCGAAGTCATGACCGATCCCGATGGCGAAGAGACAGAACTGCGTCGATCGGCCGCGCAAAACCTGCTGATCAACCTGCTCGAAGACGACGTCCCGGAATTGACCCATCAGCTGTTGCACGCCGACGTCGCGCAGATCTTATTCTCCATCGACTTGATCGACAAACACCGCAACGCCGTTCGCCCGCTGCTCAATGCTGCGGTCGCCAAGCAGCTTGATCTGCGTGACCCCGACTGGAAACGTGATGCCAAACGCAAGGCGACCGCCGCGGCGATCTTGTTGCGGCACGGCGCATCGAACTCGGACATCTGGTCAACCTTTCAACCGGATCAAATGCCGACAGAGGGTCTTGCAAAGACGCTCGAATCGGATGATTGGGTGCGCAGTGAGTTGCAGCGATTGCTCGCCGCAAAGGAATATGAGGCATTGGGGTCCGCTGACCGCGAGGAGTTGATCTCGCGCTATCGTCAAATCACCTTCGGCAGAACCGCGATCCCCAACGCACGAACCCGATTGGTCCAGCGGATCCGCGCCTTCGGTGTTGATCCCGACCCGATCGCCCAACGCTTGCTGGTCGAGTCAGACGTGCCGACCCAGTGCGGGCTGATGCAAGCCTTGGGAGAATACCCGCGAGAACAGGTCAACGCAGACCTTCGCGATCGGGTGATCACGTTGGCCCAAGGATGGTTTACCACCGCCAGCGACGCCAGATTGCGTGCCAATTCCCTGTGGTTTCTGCGGCAGTGGAAGGAGGCGGACTGGGTCCGAGGTCGATTGTACCTGGTCAAACCCGAACAGCCGTCCAAGCGAAATTGGTACGTCAATTCCGAGGGGCACACGATGATTCAATTGCCTCCGCACGAACCCGAAGATTCGTATCGCATCGAGGTCGCGATGGCAGAAGTGACGCTGGGGCAAATGAGACGCTCGATGCCCGACGGCGTGGAGTCCAGGGGATGGAAGGCACCGTCGGATGATGCGGCCGTCGGCAGCGTGACTTACCACGATGCGGTCGCCTACTGTAATTGGCTGTCGCGCGAAACCGGCCTCCAGGAGGATCAGCTTTGCTATCCCGATCGCACCGACGACTCGATTGAACCGGTCTTGCTGTACCCGGACTACAAACAGCGAACCGGGTATCGGCTGCCGATGGCGGAGGAGTGGTTTTTCATGTGCACCGGCGGCGCGATCACCGACTATTCCTTTGGCAGTTGTGAACAGCCCTCGTACCTGCTGTCGACGGATCGGATTTCCGAGGGGTACAGCCCGGCCAAGCCGACCGACGGGAACGGGAGTTGGGCTGTCGGGCTGGCGCGGCCCAACGGGTTTGGCATCTTTGACACCTATTCCAATGTACGTGAATGGACAAGCGACATCGATCAGGGAAATGCAACGCGTCTTCAGGTTTGCGGATTTGATTATCGGTTTCACCTGGGAATGTCAGGCGTCCAGCCTCGCTATCTGGGATGGTCGCAGCCCCACTCACAACCCTCCTTCTATGGGTTGCGTGTCTTTCGATCCAGGCCGACAGCGGCGGAATGAACGAAGGATTTGAAGTGGCAGAATGATACGGGGCAGAATGATGTTCAGACCGCTCCGATCGCGGAGCCCCCATCATTCTGCCACCCCATCATTCTGCCACCCCATCATTCTGCCACCCCATCATTCTGCCACCCCATCATTCTGCCACCTCATCATTCTGCCACTTCATCGTTCTGCAACCCCCGCTTGTCCCTGTCGCCGTCCGCGCCCTTGCGAGCGTCGCTATGACATTAATTTCCCACTCGCTGCGTGACGTTGCGATCTCTGCCGAGGGCGCCGAATGCACGCGGATCGAATGCCGCGTTTTGGTACAAGGCGATGCGTCGACGGCATTCTTCCAAGGCAAACGCTCGCGTCATCGATCCGAAGCCGGTTTCGGGGTTTCGCGTCGCGGCCTGTCGATGGATTCGGTGACGCGAAACAACGGAAGTCGAAACGGCGAATCGCGCGGCCGAGAAATACGCCCGGATCATGAATTCGGAATCCAGACCGGCGCGGTTGCGATCGCGGCCGCCGAAGTCGGTGTATCCCCCTAAACGGCGAAACAGTGACACGCGGAAACACGCCGTCGGATTCATGGCGAAATAACGAATGTAGTTTCCGTAAGGATGGTAGGAACGCCGGAACCGTTTGATTGTCGACCCGGCGTCTTCCATGTCTGCTTCGGTGAATTGCTCCATCGTCGCGGCAAAATAGTCTGCGTCAGACAACCGCAAAAGATTACCGGCGGTGTGCAGACGATGGGGCAAACTGACATCATCACCGTCTTGCACCGCAACCAAATCCGTTTCGAAATACGGCGACACGTTGTTGAACGAAACGTATTGGCCCACGTTCCTGGAATTTCGGTAAATCCGCACGTTCGGAAACGAGCCCCAATAGCGAAACAGCGTGTCCACGTTTTCCGGGCTGGCGTCATCGATCAAGTGGAGGATGACTTCGGCGCCCTGCTGATTGAAGATGCTTTCGATTGCCTGTGCGACGTATTCGAGCTGGCCGTAGACAGGGAGCACGACGTCACACGGGACCGACGACTGGGGGTATCCGATCGCCTGATGACGAAAAGAGCCCAGCCGTTCGTGGTACACCGGAGCCGGGCCCAAGAGCGGAGGTTGCCAAGCACGATGCAGCTGCACCGAAGGCAACGGCATCACTTGAATCTTCGCGCCGGAGCGTTTGGCGCGGGCGATCAGTTCGGCATCTTGATCGGTCTTTCGATCGGCAAACCCGCCCAGATCGATCAAGCAGCTGCGTCGGATCACCAGGGTCGGCCACGGAATCGTCGACTCAAACGCATCCGTCGGAGCCCTCGCCATCACTTCGCCCGCCGGGGTCAGCATGGGCGATCCGATGAAGTCCGCTCCGGTGCGACGCAATTCGCCAACCGCACTGGCGATTCGGTTGGGCAGGGACAACGCGGCGGGGTGCTGCAACGCGATAAACTCGCTCCGCGCCGTCGGCGCCAGTTCATGAACGGTGTCAAACCAGCGTTTCGAGGCGGCAATGCGGTGCACGTGCACGTTCCAGCGTGTCTGGTAGTCATCGGCCAGCGTCTGTGCGTCGGGACCAGCGGTGATCAGATGAAGATTGACCAATGCGTTTTGCTGTTCGAGCACGCTTTCAATCGATCGCCGCGTCGCTTCGGAAGCGTCACGACAACACAGGAAAACATCACACGTCGCCAGCCCCGGACGCTGGACTGCCAGTTCGCCGACGACGGCTTCCTCGCTGATCCGCAGCAATGCCTGGGCGCGTTCTGTCCGCCGTCGATCACCCGAAGGCTCGTTTTCCAAGACCTTCGCAGCCGCTTCGCTGAGCAGGGATGGCAAGACGCTGTTGACAAAACTACTGGCAACCGGAGTGGATCCGACGCAGGCCTGGCAGGCATCGCGCGTCACATCGCATAGATTGCTGGGTTTGTCGTGCGAGCCGATTTGCAGCAGTTGCTGAATCAACCCACAGGTCGCGACTTCGGTTGATTCGGCACGTCGCAGATTGAAGCGAAAAGGGCAGTTCAGGTTTTCGGAATTCATTGAAACATTGCGTGAATAGACCCGACGGTCGTGATCGGCGAGTGTCAACTCGCCTATGCTAATGGTTTCGGACGTCGGGTGTTTCGATGTCCGCCTATTCAGAGCGATTCCAACGCAAGGAACTGAAGATGATGCAGACTGCGATTGTCTCACCGGTCAACAGAGAAGATTCGTCGGCACCACCCCATTCCAGTGGCGCCGAGGGCCTTGGATACGCGCTCTGGAGATTCGATGGTGTCCAGTGGCAACTGAAAAAGAACTGTGCGCTCGACGGCGCCGCAGTCGGCCCACCACCCACGGTTCCGGGGAAATTTGCCGGGCAGTTGCGAGCGACCGCGTGCGTTGCCGGCTAGCGTTTAGTTGACTTTTAGGGACAGTCCAGCTTAGGGCAACCGGTTTTTCGAGTACGATGGCCCTTCCGGGCCGTCGTCCGCTGGACTCCCGACGACGACCTGGAAAGGACGTCGTACATCGGTCCGCAATAGGTCATGGGGTATGAGTTCTCGAACACCGGAGACTTGTCTCTATCGCGAACCAGACGGTGAAACCGCCGTCTGTGGCCTGTTGAAGAAGATCTCTGGCATCGAGAGCCACCCCGGATTGCAGGTTGCCGGCGATGCGTGTCGCGCCTGTTGCCAATCGTATCCGCCGTCGGAAAAGGATTTGAATCCGATCGTTGCGTCGTTGCTGTTCGAACTGACCGAGCAAGTCGTCGATGGAAACGGCGTTCCCGATTGCAACGTTGAAACGGCAAAGACGCTGAATCGCTGGGCCGAACGCTCGTTGCCCGCGGTCGCCCCCGACGAAGACGATGGTCTGGATATCGCGGGCAAGTCGTACGACCACCTTGCCGGAGTCACCGCAGACGAAATCGCAAACTATCTTCCCCGGCCGCAAGTCTCCGAATCTCGATCGGCAGGAAAGGTCGCAACGTGGTCCGTGGGCGTCACCACCGCGCCACGGCGATTACCGACCTTGGAACGTTCTGTCCGATCGGTCCTGGATTCCGGTTGGCACGACCCGGTGTTGTTTGTTGATGGTGATGTTGACGTTCCAGCGTCCTTGGGGACGCTCGCGACGTGCCGCCGAACTCCAGCCGTGGGCGCGTTCCCGAACTACGTTCTGTCACTGGGCGAACTGTTCATGCGAGACCCGCACGCGGATGCCTACCTGATGATCCAAGACGACGCGTTGTTGTTGGGGACTCCGGCGATGCGTGAGTATTTGCAAACTGTGCTGTGGCCGGGTGATGGGGCTTGGATTGCATCGCTGTATTGCAGCAAACAATACACGCAAGCGTCGACGGGGTGGCACACGTTTCCCGACCGCTGGGTGTGGGGCGCGGTGGCATTTGTGTTTTCTCCTGCAGCGCTCCGGCTGTTTCTGGCATCACCGCTCGTTTATCAGCATCGCGCGCTGCCGGGCGCCAAGGGGCTGTCCAGAATCGATGTCGCGATCGGCCACGTCGCCGTGGCCAACGAGATCCCGATTCTGTTCCCCAGCCCCAGCCTGGTCCAACACATCGGCACGGTCAGCACGATCTGGAATTTGGCCCGCGCGGTCAACGCAAGACACGCGAATCGATTTCTCGGGGACCTGCTGTAGCAAAAGTGGCGTAAGCTTCTAGCTTGCGGGACCGAGACGAATCCTGCTGGCGGTTCGGTACATCAGGTTGTTCGCAAACGCTTCGCCGACGAATGCCGCGACTGAAATTGATTTCCCCGACAGGTTTTCGGGAATCGTGAAGGTCACTTTCAACTCTCCGTCGCCGGAAGCCGCCCGAATGATTCGCTCGATCCGCTTCCCACCCGCATCTTTGATCGTGACGTGAAATTTCTGTTCGCCCAACGATGAGGGAATCCGGTGGGTGATGGAGACGGTGAACGGGGCGCCGGATGTGGCCCGGTCGGGAACCTGCATTTGAAACAGCTTGGGATTCGGCTTCGTTTTTGCATTTCCCTTGACGTTTCCGCGGCGTTTTTTGGCCCGACGCGCGTCCGCTTCGGCTTGCACCTTGTCGACGTACGCACTGACCCGTTGTTTGTCATCACGATGGTCGAACGCGGCAAGGGCATGGTCATTGGAATCGACCATGAATTGGCGCATCGCCGCGCGGTGTTTGGCGATTTCGTCGGCGTACTCGGGATGGTCGATCAGATTGATCAGTGCGTCGGGATCGTTTTCATAGTCGTAAAACTCTTCGAGTACCCCGTGCTGAAACAATTCCAAACGGGCAGCGATCTGCGGGTTGGTCGGTGCCAGTTTGACCATCGCGCGATAGGACAACGTTCCCGTTGTCGCAGTTCGGAAAATGCGTTTGCCGTCGGACCAGGGATTGAACAGGTAACCGAACCGCTTGGATTGGACGCTCCGCATCGGGCTGCGATTTCCGCCGGAGTTCTCGTTGTAGACCTTGTAGACCATGTTGCGACCGGGCTGCTGCTGGCCGCGTAGTGTCGGCAGAAAGGAGTGGCCGTCAAAACCATCGGGATGACGGATCCCCGCGATGTCCAACAGGGTCGGCAACAGATCGACGGCGGAGATCATGTGGGTCGTGTCGACGGTCCCCGGTTTTGTCACGCCCGGCCACCGCACGATCCATGGCGTCCGCGTGCTGTGGTTCCACAGTGCGGTTTTGGCGAACGGCAAGGGCATGCCGTGATCGGAGAGAAAGACGACGACGGTCTCTTCGTCCTGCCCCGACTCGCGGAGCGCTTTCATGACGGCGGCGAAACAGTCGTCGGCGCGACGCACCGACGAATAATAGTGCGATAGTTCCAATCGCACGTCGGGATGATCGAACAGGAATCCGGGGATCGGAACCTCATCAGGCGTAAACACGCGGGTGGGCACATTCTTGTCGTCGACGACCGCTCCACTTTTCCCCATCGCGTAGAAGGGTTTGTGGGGATCGGAGATGTTGATGTTCAGGCAAAAGGGTTTCCCGGCGTCCGTTGCCATCTCGATTCCCCGTCGAGTCGAGTTGTAATAGGATTCGGCGTTTTTCATGTCCTGCTTTTCACCGTCCAGGATCGTCAGGTCGGCGTCCCACGCGTAGGGTTGGTAGGGCGTCGAATGAGACACCTTGCCGCGAATGCCGACAAAATAGCCGGCCTGTTTCATCAGATCGACCATGTGCGGGTAGTCGGGATCGTTTACCTGGTAGAACCCCTCTACGCCCGTGTTGTGCGGGTAGCGGCCCGAAAACATGACGTTGCGTGAGGGGTAGCAGTTGCCGACCTGCACGTGCGCATGATGGTAGCGCAAACCCGCGGCGGCCAACGCGTCGATGTTCGGCGTGGTGTCGGGAAGCTCGCAACCGAAGGCGCCGACCGAATCACAACTCATGTCGTCAACGGTCACGATCAGCAGATTGGGTTTTTCGGCCAAGCAGCGGATTGCCGGGAGGGAGATCACGCCGATCAGGACTGCAAAGAGGAATCGGTGGCGCATGTCGAAATCCGTGTGAGTGTGAGGAGGTTGTGTGGTGGATGGGAGCAAGTTTAACCTTTGTCGGCGATCGGCTGGGGATCCCTACTCGCTCTTGGCCGGCAAGAACGGGAACAGTTGTCGGATCTCGTCGTCGGTGGGTTGGCGTCCGTACTCGCAGATTTCGAACGCTTCGGCGTACTGCACCTGTTGGGCGTGCTCCTCGCCGTACCATTTGATCAAACCGCTGCGAAACCGTTTGGCTTCGGCGGATTGGCGACCGATCCATTTGTCGCGCAGCCACTCGCGACGAAGTTCCGGGCGAGATTCCGGCGGAGCCGCCGCCATCTTGTCCGCACTGCCGAGCGCGCCGCCTTCGAACGTCTGCGAAACCAGCGCGGTCAGTGCATCGACTTTCTTTTCAAACACGCTGTCGACATCCACAACGATGTCAGCTTCGAAGGGATACGGTTTTTGGAAGCGGTCGCTGGAATACAGAAAGACGGGATTCTTTTTTAGCGGCGGAGTCGTCGGGCAAAAGAACGGGACGGCGACCATGTACGCGGCGTCTTGCACAAGCACGCCGGTGTAGCGGTGGTCGGGGTGGTAGTCCCAGGGCCGGTGAGAGATCACGATGTCCGCATCCCATTCGCGGATCAGGATCGTGATCTTGCGTCGGTTTTCCAGTGTCGGTTCCAGCTCGCCGTCGTGGATGTCCAAGACCTCGCTGGTCACGCCCAGCCGTTCGGCGACTTTGGCCGATTCGGCGGCGCGGCGTTTCGCCAACGGGCCGCCCGCCATGCTCCAGTGACCGATATCACCGTTGGTCACCGAAACCAGTTTGACCTGGTGACCTTGCGCGGCCCACAAGGCCGCCGTCCCGCCACTCTTGTATTCCGCGTCATCGGGATGGGCGCCGAAACAAATGATCTTCAGTGGCTCCGAGCCGTCCTGGGCAAACAGTCGATCAGGGGCGGGAAAAGAGATTGCGACGACGAGCAATAACAAGCAAACACGCATGGCAGGACTCCGGCAGGAAGTTGACTTGGCAGCAGGTAAGACTGACATTCACGCAGCAATCATAACTGGCCGAGCGACGTCGGGTGTGTAGTACCACGCGCCGGTCGATTGGAATTGCCCAGCCTGTGTCACAGAGGGCGCTTCGGGGCGTGCAGTGGTTCATTCGTGATCAAGGGAGGAGTTGGGTTGCTGTTTGGGGCGTGCCGATCAATCTTCAAACGAGCGCCGCGATCCACCGATCGACCTCCCCTCGCTTCGCTCGACCCTCCTGCCAGGAGGGTGAATTCAAGAACTACACGACCTGCGTCGAAGCGAGGGGCAGGGGGATGCCTGATTTGACATCGTACGTTCAACGCGTACCTTGAGAGAAACCCGTCTGCAATTGAATTGGGGGTCTCGTCGTGCTTGTCTCACCTTCTGCTGGTTCCAACGTTCTGCAATCCATTCGCCCGGCGGCTGCGCTCGTGGTGCTGTTCTGCGTTCTGCCGGAGGCTGCCGTCGCGCAGGGCATCGCGGCGATCCAAAACGTCTCCAGCACGCCGTTTGTCACCGGGATCACGCCCATCATCGGGTCTCGCGGTGCCGTCGGAGGTGTCCTGGTCGACGCCGATGGCGTGGTCGGTCGCGTGCAACCAGCCGAACTCGATCAGCTTCGCGATCGCTGGAATCAGCTCTCCGATTCCAGCGATGGGGCCGCGAATGTCGAGACGGAATTCCGTGTGATTTCGTTGGCCGGGCTGGATCGAGCACTGACCGAACGACTCGAAAACGGAAAACCGATCACGCCCTCGATGGCTTTTTTGGCGGGGCTGCGTCGCGTCGAGTACGTCTTTGCCGTCCCCCCAGACGGCTCGACACCACACGGCGATGTGTTCATTGCCGGTCCCGGCGGGCCGTGGAAGGCCAACGAAGCCGGTGAAGTCGTCGGGGTCGCCGACGGCCGCGCCGTGCTCCGGCTCGATGACTTGATGGACGCGCTGCGTCGAGGCGCACTGCGAAACGACGCCGATGTCAACGATCGCCAGATCAGTTGCTCCATCGAACCGACCGCCGAGGGGCTTCGGCAATTTGCTCGTGTTCAAGCCCGGCTGCGCCGCTTCAACCGCCAAGCCGTCGACGCGATGGAAACCGCGATCGGACCGCAACAGGTGCTGATCCGCGGGATCGACGTCGACAGCCATTTCGCCCAGGTGCTGCTTTCGGCCGACTATGCGATGAAGCGTCTTGCCATGGGGTTCGAAGCGGCGCCGATCGATTCCTTGCCCAGCTATTTGCGATTGCTTCAGCGACACAACGACCGCAATCAACTTTCGTCGCCGCGCTGGTGGATGGCGTCCGACTACGAACCGCTGCGGTGCACGTCGGACCGACTCGCATGGCAAATTCGTGGCCGACGAATTCGCACGCTGACCCAGGACAGTTTGTTGACCGCTGATGGGGCACGCAAAACCCTGGCCCAGGAAAACGAGTTGGCACAACAGTGGGCCGACGCGATGACCGAGGGCTTTGACGAACTCTCCACCGCACTACCGATTTTCGCAGAGTTGAGCAACTGTTTCGACTTGGCCGTGTTCGGGGCGTTGATGGCCGCCGAAGGATTGGCCGTGCGTGCCGATTGTCAGTTCAACGTGCTCAGCGACGCCAGCCGGTTACAGGGGCCTCGCTATCGAGTGCCCACGTCGATTCCGTCGGTCGCGTCCACGATCCGGGGTCGAAAAGGTTGGATCGTGAGCGTTTCCGGTGGCGTCTCGATCGATGCCTGGTCCGTCGTCGGCCAGACCGAGACCGACGACGGCATCGCGGCGAGTCGCGCCCGAGCGGTGCAGGGGGCGGGCCAAGCAGCGGGCCAAGCAGCGGGCCAACGCTGGTGGTGGTAGCAGGCGCGGCGGTTCTTCGTTTACAGTTCTTTCACTTTGACGTTTTTGAACTGAATCTTCATGTGGTGTCCGCCGTGCAATTGCAAGCCGATTGGACCTTCGTCATTGATCGCAATCCCGGTGTAATCGACGCAGGGCTCGCCGTTGTGAAAGGTTTGAATTCGTTTCCCGGTCAAGATCACTCGCAAGTGATTCCACTCACCGAGCTTCAAGACTTCGGTTCCTTTCTCTGAGACTCCGGGGTAGCTGCCCCGTTTGTCTTTGGGCGCGTAGACACAGGCTGACATGTCTTTTTTCAAGCTGCCGGAGATTCCGAGTTGGACTTGGTGTCCGTCACCCCGCAACATCACTCCGGTGTCGTAGTAATCCGACGACGTTTGGTAGTCGAGTTCGATCTCGTAGTCTTTGTAGTCTTTGGAGGTCCACAAGACGGAGCCTTTCTTGTTCACGTTTTCGCAAACGATTTTTCCGTCTTGAACCGACCAATGCGCTTCGGTGTCTTTTTCGGGGCGGACTTCCCAGCCGTCGAGCGACTTTCCGTCGAAGATCGCGTGCAGGCCGTCGTGGGCAACTGCGAGTGGCCCCAAGCAGACGGAGGCGGCCAAGAGCAAAGCGGCAAGGCGACTGAAAGAGCGGTGTGGCATCGAAAGTGGACTCATCGGTTGGAGGGAAATCGTGGACGGAAAGCAAGCCGGACGTCGGCACGTGGCGTCAGCCGGCGGGTCCTGATGATAGTCGATCTTGCAACGCGCCGCTCGCTGACGCGTCCCGCTGAAGTCCGCACCCCAGCACGTGGCGTCAGCCAGTGGCGCGTGATCGAAATCGGCGGCCAACGCGCCGCTCGCTCAGGACGCTTTGGGTTTGGTCATCACCGCGAACGCCACGATGATTCCCGCCGCGACGGTGATCGAAATGAGGTTCTTGGCGAGCGGCGACAATCCCAAATCCAGCGCCGTGATTCCCAGCGCCGCCAACCCCGCCAAACCGACGGCCGTCAACGCTTCACCGGCGATCACGCCGGATGAAAACAGGATGCCACGATGCAACACCCGGTCGTGCGTTTCGCGTCGGGTCCCCTTGGTGCAAAACCAAGCGATCACCCCGCCGATCAAAATGGGCGTCGCCAATCCGAACGGCAAATACATGCCGACCGCGATCGGCATCAGGTGGGCACGATGCTTCGTGTTGCGTTTGAGCACTTCGTCGATCCCCAAAATCAGCACACCGATGCCGGCGCCCAGCCCGATCAGGCTCCAGGGAAGCTCGCCTTCGCCCGCGAACCCACGTGCCAAACTTGCAAACAAGCTGGCTTGGGGCGCGGACAGTTGTTGACCTCCAATCCCGCCCGGAGTGTTGTTGTGCAACAGCGTCAGGACGGGAGCCATGACGAAGGCGGCGACGAACACACCGGCGATCTGCATGATCTGTTGTCGAAACGGCGCCGCGCCGACCAACGAGCCGGTCTTGAGGTCGTTGCAGACATCGCCGCTGGTGCAGGCGACACAACACACGATCGCGGCGATGCCCAGCGTCGCCACCATGCCTTGGGTTCCCGAATAGTTGAACAGCCACAACAGTCCGCCGGCCGCCAGAACGGCGGTGATCGTCATGCCGGACACGGGGCTGTTGGAATTGCCCACCAGCCCGACGATGTAGCTGGCCACCGCGGTAAAGAAGAACCCCATCGCGAGCATCACGACGGTCGACAAGACCGACACACCGATGTCGTCGGTGAAACGAAAATTCACCGCGCCGAGCATCGCAGTGCAACCTAATCCGAGCGCCAAAATCAGTCCCGACGGAATGTCCCGTTGGCCGTGATCCAGGGCGATCCGTCGGCCGCGCAACCCGTGCCACAGTTCGGTGACGGCAGACAGCAGGCCGTGGCGAACGGCGATCAGCGACCCGATCCCGCCGACGACCATCGCCCCCACGCCGACGTATCGGATCTCGCTGCTCCAGATCGACCAGGCGCCGCTGATCGGATCATCATACTGGGACGCTCCGCCCATCAACGGGATGCCGATCAACCAGCCGATCGCGCCGCCGATAAAGATCAACACCGCCACGTTCAGTCGCACGATAAAGCCGACGGCGACCAACATCGGCGACAGGTCACCGCCGAAGTAAAAGATTCGCTCGCCGGTCGCCCTGGCAACCTGCAGCGTATCGCTGACCAACCCCAAGAATCCGGCAGCGATCTTGAACACCGCCCCAAGCGCGCCGCCGATCAACAAGCTGGTCGCGGCAGAGCGTTGATGGTCGCCTTCTTCCCCGGCTTCCAAGACCGCCGCACAGGCGACACCCTCGGGAAACGGCAGATCCTCGTTGTCGGCGACAAACACGCGGCGCATCGGGATCATGAACAGAATCCCCAACAGCCCGCCGGTCAGTGCCACCAGCGTGACGGTCCAGAAGTCGAACGATTGCCAGTGGCCGATCAGGATCATCGCCGGCATCGTGAAAATGATACCCGCCGCCAGCGACTCGCCCGCCGAAGCGCACGTCTGGACCTGGTTGGCTTCCAAGATGCTGGACTTTTTGAACAGCAATCGGAACAACAGCATCGCCATCACGGCCGCGGGGATCGAGGCCGAGACGGTCATCCCGGCCTTTAATCCGACGTACACGTTCGCCGCACCCATGACGACCGACAGGATCAGCCCCAGAACGATCACGCGGGGCGTCAGCTCGGGAAGTGGCGCGGTGGACGGTTCTGGCAAATCACTCATATCACGCTGACTCGTTGACGGTTCCAGACTGTGACCGATCGACAGGCTGGAAGCCTATCCCACATCATTTCCGCTCTGGGTTAGCCTGCCGCTTGCGGTGTTCGCAATTCGATTTGTTTTTCCTCGGGCAGTACCGACACGTCGCTGTCGTCTTGATAGTGTTTTCTCAAACGATCCAGTTCCTGTTTCATGTCTGAAATCTGATTGGCGTATTCCGGGTTGTTGTATTGGTTGGTCAATTCATCGGGATCGTTCTTCAGGTCGTAAAACTCCCATTCGTCGAACTGGTAGAACCGAATCAGCTTGTAGCGATGGTTGCGGACACCGTATTGCCGGGGCACCATGTGCACGCTGGGGTATTCGTAATAGTGATAGTAGATGCTGCGTCGCCAATCGTCGGGACTGTCACCTTTGAGCAGTGGGACCAGTGATTCGCCCTGCATGTCATCGGGGACGTCGGCGCCGGCCATCTCGAGGAACGTTTCGGCGTAATCCAAGTTCTGGACCAGGTGCTCGTCGGTCGAACCGGGCTTCGTCACGCCGGGCCATTTGACGATCAAAGGCATCTTGAGCGATTCCTCGTACATCCATCGTTTGTCGTACCAGCCATGGTCGCCGATATAGAAACCTTGATCGGAGGAGTAGATGACGACGGTGTTGTCGGAAAGCCCGAGTTCGTCGAGTGTTTCCATCAGCGTGCCGACACTTTCGTCGACACCTTTGACGCAGCGCAGATAATTCTTGGCGTAGCGCTGGTATTTCCAGCGAACCAGGGCGTCGGCGGTCAAGTCGGCTTCGTGAAACGCCTTGTCGCGCGGGCGGTAGGCGGCGAACCAGGTTTTCAGTTGCTCCGGTGTCATCCGTTGCATGTTGCGCCAAGCCGATTTGTCGTAGCGGCCGACCAATTCGTTGCCCTTGAAATCGGGGGTCAAGTCGACGAACAAATCAAAATTGAGATGCATGTGGCGATCGATTTCCAACTCTTGGTGTCGCGCCGGAGGAGCGTTGTCGTGCCATTTGTCGAACAGCGTGTTGGGTTCGGGCAGATCGATGTCGGCATACAGATCCAAGTGCCGGGGCGCCGGCATCCAGTTTCGGTGCGGGGCCTTGTGCTGGACCATCAACATGAACGGTTTGTCCTCGGTCCGTCCTTGCTTGAGCCACTCGACGGCCAGGTCCGTCACCACGTCGGTGCAATGCCCCTCGATCCGTTTGCGGCCTTCCGGCGTGATCATGTCCGGGTTGTAGTACAGCCCCTGGCCGGGCAGGACTTTCCAATCGTCATAGCCTTGCGGCTCGCCCTTGAGGTGCGATTTGCCATAGATCGCCGTCGTGTAGCCCGCTTTTTGCAACAGTTTGGGAAACGTTTGCTGGTTCCAGTCGAACGAGTTCCCGTTGTTCATGAAGCCATTTTTATGGCTGTGTTTCCCGGTTTGAATCACCGCTCGGCTGGGACCGCAAATCGAATTGGTACAGAAACTGTTTCGAAAGACGATTCCCTGTTTGGCGAGTTGGTCGATGTTCGGCGTCGGATCGACGCTCTTGAGCCAACCGTCGTACGCACCGATCGCATGGGGCGCGTGATCGTCGCTGAAAATGAATAAAATATTGGGTCGATCGTCCGCCGAGACGCGGGGGGCATGCGACGCATTGGCGACCAGACAACCGAGCAGCACGAAAGCGTGAAAGAATCTAAAAGGCATGATCATGACAAAGAAACGGGGGGAATCAATCGAGGCATTCGCCTACTATACACGCTGCCCCTGCCCTCGGGCGGCGCGTCGAACCGGATTCAAGTGGCGTAAGCTTCCAGCTTGCGATCGCCCTGAATTCGCAAGCTGGAAGCTTACGCCACTTGTTTGGAGTCGGTGGAACCCTCCCATGAATCGAATCGGTCGAACACTCGCGACTTTCATGACGCTGCTGCTGGTGGGCAATGTGACCGCCGAGGAAACGGCGACACTGAAAGCAACGTTTCGTTTCCTGGGGCAACCTCCTGCGGTCCAACCCATCAAGCCCCACCTCGATCGGCAGTTTTGCGGGAGCGTGCCGATTCCCGATGAGCGGCTGATCGTCCATGGCGACAACCACGGGCTCAAGAACGTCGTGCTGTACGTGTACACCGGACGGCGAGGCACGGTGTTGCCGAATCCGAAACGTCGGTCCGAAACCAAGCTGCTGCAAATCAAACATTGCCGGTTCAAGCCCCACATTCTGCTCGCTCAAAAAGGAGACACCCTGCGCGTCGAAGATCACGACCCGGTCGGCCACAATGCAAATTTTCAATTTTTCAACAATGCCCCACTCGGGATCACACGTCCGGTCGGGGCGCCCTGGCAGCGATCGCTAGACGAATCCGAACCCGCACCGATTCCGGTTCGCTGCAACATCCATCCTTGGATGAACGCCTACCTTCTCGTCTTAGATCATCGTCTGGCCGGAATCAGCGACGGCGACGGTAAGCTGGAGATCACGGGGTTGCCGGTCGGCCAAAAAATCGTTTTCCGAGCGTTCCATGAAAGTGCAAAATTGAGCGAGGTCGTCGTTAATGGAATGGCCGAAACATGGGACGGCAGTCGGTTCGAACGAGTGTTGGAAGCGGGCGTGAACGACTTGGGGTTGATCGAGATTCCGGCATCCGCGTTCACGATCGACCGGAGGCTGGATTCGAAGGCTGGGGAGAAGTAGACAGGAAAATGGGTGACAAGAAAATGGTTGGGGGAGAGACGAGAGATGGCAGAAAAATGGGGGGCAGAAAAATGAAAACGGACGGCTCGGTTTAAATTGAGATCGACTCAGCCGAGGACTCACATTTTCTTGTCACCCATTTTCTTGTCTCACCTCCGGCCTGCGATTTTTCTGCCCCTCATATTTCTGCCACCTTTATTTCAACTCTGCGGTTTCCTTGAGCCCCAATTCATCGAGTTGGACGTCGGCAAAGAAAACTTGTGGTCCGGCTTCGTCGCTTGATGGATTGTCATGGATGACCAATCGAATGGCGTCGCCGGCGCCGATGTCTTTGATCGGGATGGACCCGAGGAATTTTTCTTCCAGGAACACAAACCAGTCCGTCGGCTGGCGTTCGATGTCGATCACGTGAAAGCGGTCGAATACCGAAGGGAGTGCATCGGAACGGAAGGACACATCGACGTCGCCGAAATCGGACGCCTTGATGCCCAGTTGATTCTGATCCCCCTGCAATCTTACGCATCCCCGTTTGGCGGACGGATTGGCGGGGTCGACGGCAAAGTCGATGTCCACGGGGCCGCTGTCTTTCTGCAGCCAAACGAACAGGCTGACCCGCGGAATGGCGGTCGTCGAAAACCGCCGGGTCAATGCCCCCTGACGCGTGATGCAAGCGATCGCGGTCGATGCATCTGGGGCCTGGACGGTTTGCCAGGCCCCGACCATCGACCCGCCTACGTCCCATCCGCTGAGCGTCACGCCATCAAACAACGGGATGTTGCCGATCACTTGCGTCGGCAATCGAACGCCGCGGCGATGTCGGTAGGACTCGAACAATCCGATCGACACGGCTGCCAGGGCGAGAATCGCGATGGCGGCCAGCCATCGAGAACGGGGCAAACGTGGATGCGAACTCGATTTTGAGAGTTCGACGGTTTGCGTGACGGTATCGTCCGCCACATTGACCGGATTCAACGTGGCCGTGTCAGCTTTCGGCTCGGGCGGGGCACGCTCGAGGGTCGGATGTTGACTGATGAATTCGCGATGCGATGCTTCGGAAACGATGCTCGTGGGCGCACCGACCGATGCCCCGATCGGCACTGCGACCGGCGTGGTGGTTGGCGCCGCAGCGTTGACCCCCAGGGCGTCGATCGCATCGATCAGCGTTCCGTAGCTTGGGGGACGTGAATCCGGATCTGGATCGAGCAAGCCCAACAGCAACGACATTTGATCCTCCGGCAATCGGACCGCCAGGTCGTCCGGGTGGGGCATCAGTCGTTCTGATTTCTGTTGATACAAGGCGGCGATGCTGCGCCCTTGATGCGGCGGTTTGCCGAACAGCAAGTGCCAGGCGGTCGCGCCCAACGAATACATGTCGCTGCGAAAGTCGACGTCTCGCCCACCGAACTGCTCGGGTGACATGTAGGCGGGGCTTCCCATCACCTTGTCGCCGGTCGTGAGTTTCAGTTGTTCGGCGCTTGGATCGGCAAACATGGCCAAGCCGAAGTCCGCGATTTTGACAACCTCGGTTTTCGTCGCAGCCCCTTCCGGCGGAGGCAGCAGGATCAAATTGGCCGGTTTGATGTCGCGGTGAATCAGATTCTGGCCGGCGGCATGAAACAACCCCGACGCGACTTGACGCACGATCGACCAGGCGGCCTGCGGCGGCATGATCCCACTTTCACGCACCAATTCTTCGCAGGTGCGTCCGGGGACAAACTCCATCGCAAAGTAGTAGCGTCCATCGTGCTTGCCGAAGTTGAGGGCCTGGACAATGTTGGGGTGTTGGAGCCTGGCGAGCGCCTTGGCCTCACGTTCGAAACGGGCTGCGGCATTGGGCTGGGCGACGTTGCTGATCAAGATGATCTTGAGCGCCACGATTCGCTCCAAGTCGATCTGCATCGCGCGATACACCGCCCCCATTGCACCGCGACCGACCAGATTCAAAATTTGGTACCCCGGTGCGACGTCCTGCGGATGTTGCAGTGAATGGACGATGTCGACATCCGCGGCCGTCAGCAGCCCTCGTTGAAGGGCCGCCTGCGAAATGTCCCGAGCCGATGAGTCAAGGTTTTCACATAACGATTTCGCGTCGGTCTCGTTGAGCAGCCGTAGCTCAAGACAGGTCTCGATGAATTTCCTCTCATGGTCCTCGCTCGGCATGTTCGACTCGGTTGTCCGTCGAGTGTCTAGGGGGTCAATTGATCGAGTTGCCGAAGCACGGAGTCGACGGTGGGACGGTCGGCGATCGATTCGCCCACGTAGGCAAATCGAACACGCCCCTGCCGATCGATGATGTAGGTGGACGGCTTGGCAAGCTCCGCCCGGATCCCCAACTGATCGACGCCCATCAAATTGATGTCCAACAGGATCGGATACGGAACGTCTTCGTTGGGAATTTCGCCTCCCTTGATCCGCTTGGTCAACTCGCTCAACTTCGGAGCCTCTTCTTCCGTTTCGGTCGGAAAGATGACGACGAGCTGCGCGTCGTAGGGTTCCAGTTCCTCAAACCGCCGCGCCCAACGTGAAGTCTGCGACGCGCAGTAAAAACACACGCCGCCGTACCAGCCGCGGGTGATCACCAGCACCAGATAATCACGTGTCATGACCTCGGACAACGCGACTTCCTTGCCGTCTTTGTCGGTGAATCGCAAGCCCGAAAAGTCCTCGATCGTGATCGGCTGCGACTCGGTCACCTCCGCAAATCGAATCCCGTCGTCGGGAATGCGGTTGCAGCCGAGCGTCGCAAAGACGAACACGGTGGCGAACGATAGAATCGAAAACGGGAACTTGCCGGACACCTGATGACCTCTCTTGATGGCTTTCTACAGATTGTAGGGGGTCAGCTAGGTCTGGGGTGAAAGAACCGCCGGAGCGTGGTGGAATGGCAGAAAAATGGGGGGCAGAAAAATAGGAAACGAGTGATCGGAGAATAAGCTCACTCTTGCCGTCTCCACCCATTTTCTTGCCACCCATTTTCTTGTCTCACCTCCGGCAACCTATTTTTCTGCCCCCCCATTTTTCTGCCATCTTCTTTTAGGTTTCCCAGTTTCCGTGAGGCCCAATTCATCGAGCCGGACGTCGGCAGCGAAGGCTTGCCGCCGGATCCCGTATTTCGCTCTGGCTTGATCGATTGCTAGAGTCCAGAGATCCACCGGGTTCAATCGACCCAATCGCGTGGAACATGATGTTTCACGCCACCGACGCACGGATGGACCGGAGATTTGAGAGCGAAGACGTTCCTGGCCGCAGTGCTATCGATCGTCGTGATGCCGTTGATCATCACGCGTCCTGTCGCTGCGCAGCTGGCGTCGCGTTCGGTGGCTGCGGAGCCCGTCGCTCACGCGTCCGTCTTGACGACTGCGTCTTCGCAACCGGCAGGCATGACATCGGAGCGACTTCGGCAGCTGATGCGTCCGAGTTTCCGGCTGGGATTTCAGTGGCTGGCCGAAGCCGACGACGTTGAACTTTCAACCTACGACGCCAGGGTCACGATGCCGTTGTATCCGATCTTCGGCCCCCCTCCGCCGATGTTCAGCCTGGGATTTGAATACACCGACTTAAGCGCAGCGGCGGTCTTCGATCTGGCGGGCGAACTGTACGAGACGTCGATCGGGTTGTCATGGATGCGGCGTCGCAACGATCGCTGGTCGTTCCGCTGGATGCTGGGTGCCGCCAACGCGACCGACGGCGACAACCAATCCAGTGACGCGTGGCAGTTTCGCGGCGGCGGGTTTGCCATCTACCAACCCAACGAGCGTTGGACGTGGACGTTCGGCGCGATCGCACTCGGTCGTAATGACATTCCCGTCGTGCCGGCCATCGGGTTCATCTACCAGCCCAATCCCTGCCTGCGATTCGACGCTTCGTTTCCTCGACCCCGCGCGTCGCTGTTGTTGGCCGACAATGGAATTCGCCAACAGTGGGGCTACATCGGCGCCGGCCTGGAGGGAGGAACCTGGGGGTATCAGCGGAACGACGGCACAGACGATCAACTGACCTATCGCGATTGGCGATTGGTGCTCGGCTGGGAATCAACCCCTCGTCGCGAATCCGGAATGCCGTTCGCGCTGGGACGCAAACTTTCGGCTGAAGTGGGATACGCATTCGGCCGGCGGTTCGAGTTCGAAAGCGATCGCAGCGATTTCGAAATTCAAGACGCGTTGCTGATTCAGATCGGGACCCGTTTTTAGCGGCGGGTATGGTTGAGCGTCGCCAAAAGCGTCAAGCCGTCAAAGAGATATTGCGCGACCAGCGGCGTCACCGTCTTGATCGACGGGATGAAAAGCGCTCCTTGCAGGTAAGCCATCAAGATGTGAAAGAAAAAAGTACCGTACAGACACACCGGCAACCACATGATCAAGCGTTGTGCGACGACCGGCCAAAGGGCCCCCCGGAAAATAGCCAGCCACATCACGGCAAGGGCTGCACCAGCAAGCCCCATCAGTAAGGCGAGGCACACTTGAGTCGCGCCGGGCGAATCCGAGGTCCAGCCATTGGAAAGCAAGATTTGTTGCACGATCAGCAGTCCGACTGCAACGAAGGTCGTCCACAAGATCAGATTCCCGATGCTGAACGAAAATTTTCTCAGTCGGACGCCGTGGACGACACGATTGCTGTGTTTTCGTCGCGACGATTTCGAAAATGTGTCCAGGCAGGTCGCACCCGTCATCGTCGCCAAGGCTTGCGTCGTGACGACAATCACCCAACAGACTTCAGAGGCGTCGCCAAAGCCGACGAACCGAAACGGCGTGATGATCCACCAGCACAAAATCGAAACGAACGTCAACGCGGCACAGGACACTGCGGCGTGACCACGAAAATCAGCTGCCCAAAGGGCGACCATCGAGCACTGACTGAGCACAAATCCGACCAGGAGCAACCAATGATTTTCCACGCCCTGCCACCGCGTGACCGAAAACGCCGATGCGACAAGCACCAACGCGTACAGCGTGAGGCAGATATTACGGACGAACTTTCTTGCGTTCGTTTCGTTCCCATGGGCGGCGCCGGACTTCCGTTTTGACGGTGGCATCGGTTTAATGCGGTTCGTGTCTGATGCGGAGGATCGCAACGCTGGAGCGCCGATAGACGAAATCGGTGTGTGGAGCGTGTTGCAGACCGGGAAGGCAGTGATATTCTAGACAGCAACGTCTTGGGTGTGGAATGTGACCAAAAACCATGCGGAGGATGACTCCGCGATCATTCCCCCGTGGGCATGGTCAAACGTCCTGTCGCTCGATTCGGTGGCCGTCGGATTGGTTTGGTTGCTGGTGTTCACCGACGCGTATTGCGGGCGACAGCCGTTGTGGTACGAATTCGCGATCATCGGGTTGTCGATCTGGCTGGTCTACACCGCCGATCGGCTGTTCGATTCGATCCGACTGGACACCCGCCGAGGGCACTCGATTCGCCATCATTTTCACTTCCGGTACCGAAAACCACTTTGCCTGGGATGGTTTCTGGCGTTGAGTTTGGACACCGCCCTGGTGGTCGCGTTTGCGTCCGATGATCAATTGCGTTGGGGGTGTGCCGCGATCGCCATCGTCGTCGCGTACGTGGCCAGCGTGCAGTTCCCGCGAAACTCGGCGCGATGGCTGCCCAAGGAATTGCAGGCCGGGCTGGTGTTTGCGTTTGGGGTCAGTCTGAATGCCTGGTCCGAAGGGTCATCCGGCGATTCAGGTTCGCTGCTGGTTGCGGTTTTGATGGCTGCGATGTTGTTCACCGCGAACTGTTTGACGATCGCGATGTTGGAGCGTGATTTGGATCGGATCCAAGCGTTTGACTCATGGGTATTGCGGGCGCCGGGCACCGCGAATGCTCTGCCGGCTATGCTGATCCTGCATGCCTTGACCGCCGCGGTGTTGGTTGCGATCGATTCGATTTCGCCGGGGATCGGATTCTGTTTGATCGGCTGTGATGTGTTGCTGTGGGGGTTGGGAGTCGCGGGCTCAGCGAACGTGACGCAAAGGTCTGCGGATCGGGCGGGGTTTGTTTCCACGGGACGGTTGGTTGCCTTGGCGGATGTTGCGTTGGTGGTACCGCCGATTGTGTTTTGGGCCGCCCGTTCGGTCGTCGAGAGCATTTCCAGAATTGCGGTAGGATGAATCGCAGCTCAGCACGTGGCGTCAGCCAGTGGCGCGCAGTGAGCATGTATACAACACGCGCCGCTCGCTGACCGGGCTGTCGACTTGGTGAGCCGCGACGCGTAAGCGGCCGGGCATCCAGGCGCCCGCCCGAGGCCTGACGGCCAGCGGCTCACCATTGACTCCGCAGATCCCAATTTAATCGACAAGCTGTGACGCGTCCCGCTGGTAAAATCGTTCTCATGAAAGACAACGCAAAATTGATGCGGGGATACGATCGACTGGCGACGGTCTATCGTGGACTGGAAATCTGCTTGTTCGGCAATGCACTTCACCGGGCACGTCTCGCCCTGCTGGACCAACTCCCTCGTGCCGAGCGGGCGTTGGTTTTGGGTGATGGAACCGGGCAATTGCTCGAACAACTCTGCATCACTCAACCGGATTGCCGGATCACGACGGTCGACCAGAGCCGTCAAATGCTGAATCACCAACAACGACGGGTCGAACGGATCGGGGCCCTGGAACGCGTTGAGTTTGTTCAAACGGATGCCCGATCGTACAGCGTGCCGGTCGACCAGTACGACCTTCTGGTGGCCGCGTTCTTTTTGGATTGTTTCACCGAGCGGGAACTGGACGATGAGTTGCCCCGTTTCCTGGCCGGCCTCCGTGACGGAGGGATTTTCTATTTCGTCGATTTTGTCTGGCCGCCGCCGGGCTGGCGGCGACGACAGGCCGCAGCGTATCAGTGGCTGATGCACCGTTTTTTCCGTTGGCAAACGGGATTGCCGAATCGACGATTGGTTGATTTAGATGCCGCGTTGGCAAGACAGACACTGGTGCTGCATCACTCCGCAGATCGAATCCACCCGATGATGGCGTGTCGCTGCTATCGCGTGCAACCGTTGGGGTTGAGCCTTTAGGCGCCCAGCTTAAGACGATCGCTTTTCGGATGTACGATGGCCCTTCCGGGCCGTCGCCCGTGGGGCTCTGTGCGACGACCTAGAAAGGACGTCGTACACCCCTCCGCCGACCACCTCTCACCCATTCGGCAGATCATTCAGATTTGTCGCGTTTCGCGCTAGCCCTAAGCTGGACGGTCTCTAAACCCTGCACAGCAACACGTACGCCCGTGCCTTTTATTCAAACCCTTTTTCAGGAATGATCAACGATTCGTCTTGTTGCATGACGATGATTCCTTCGACCACGCCGACGACGATCGCCCCGACCAGGATGAATGCGACGAGTTTCAGGTAATTTCGTTTCCCCGCTTTTGACTTTGGGGAACGCTTCTTTCGCTCAAGTTTTTCGGCTTTCGAAAGATCATACTCTTTCTTTTCTTCGGCGTGCTTTAACAGATCACATGCCGTTTTGCTGGCGGCGTCCGTTTCACCGTTGGAATTGGATTTGCGTTGGCGTCCCAAACGCTGGTCGAGTGCCTCACGGAGCGGCGGTAGCATCCACGTCATCGACAAGATTTTGGTCTTGGATCGTGCATAACGGTCCATGTCCACGAGCAAGTCGACCAGTTCGGACGGAGCACCTTTGACACCGCGCAGGTCCAGAGGGATCCGGTGTTCGTGCGAATTGATTTCGCGAACGATGTCAGATCGCAGCATTTCGATGTCCGTGGAGTCGTCGTCGGCCCAATGGAGTCGGACGACTTTCTCGCCGGAAATCTTGTCCAGTTGTCTATCTAATCGCGCCATTTTTCACTCGCATTTCGTCCACGCTGCCAGCGCGTTGACACGTCCATTCACTTGAATCGAAATGGTAACGGCTGATGCATGCGTCTTGACCGGTCGAGTCAACTTCTCAACCGTATCTTCAACAAATCCCAACATGCTCTTCACGTGTGCTTGTTGTCGGTGTGGGCATCGCGATTGACAGAAGCGTGGATTCTCTGTCAGCGCGCCAGACGATGCAGATGAAACTGCTCGGGCTCGAGTGCGGACTGGGCCAAATCGATCAGGTGTTGATGGTGGGTGAACAGAATGACCTGCGTTCGCTCGGACAATTTTGAAAACCGCTTCATCGCCGCGATGGTGCGTTGGTCGTCCAGTTGGATCAAACAGTCGTCGATCACGACGGGAATCGCGTGTCCGGCAGACAGTTGGTGTTCGAGCGATGCGAGCCGCATGGCCAGATACAGCGCGTCGGCGGTCCCCAAGCTCATCGCGTCGACGGGCACCAAGTTTTCTTCTCCCGCGGGAGACGCGGCGATGCCGAACAATTTTGAACGCCCCTTGTCGTCGAATTCGGGTTTCAATCCGGCATAACGACCGCACGTCAATTCTTCGAAGGCTTGGCAGGCGATTTTCAAGACCGGACTCTCGTTCTCGCTGCGGTAGTGCTCGATCGATTGTTGCAGAATCATCGACGCGATTCGCAGTTTGGCGTACTGCTGCGACTCCCGCTGGATGGTTCCATAAAGCAGTTGCAGTTCCTGGTTCAGTTCCGCCGCGCGATCTCCGCCGTCGATCCTGGACAGTTCCTTCTTAAACGCCCCGACTCGCTGTTCGACGGTGGACCAACGTTCGTTGAGCGTTTGCAACGATTCTTCGAGTTTGTCGATTTCATGCTCTAGTTCGACCCGATCATGCGATTCCACTTGCCGGGCAAATTGTTCGACCGCGACACCGCCGGCGATCAGCGCCAATTGTTCTTCGGCACGGGCACAGGCCTGGAGGGCGGTACGTTTTTCGGCCGCATTCTGTTCCACCCCGGGCAATTCGTCGGCATGGTCGACGCCGGCTTCGCGACAGAGTTGGGCCAATTGACCGACGGCCGCTTCGAGCACCTGATTGTCATCGACCAGTCTGGCTTTCGCGGCGGTCAGATCGGCTTTGAAACGCTCGGCTTGGTTGGCCGCGTTTTTGGCCGCTTGCAACCGTTCGTACAAGGCTTGTGCGATCTCCACACTTTGCTGATCCGGTTTGCATTCTAAACCGACGATTCTTGCGACCACCGTTGCACGCTCGGCGAAGGACCGTCCGTCGTCGTCGATGGAGCGAATTCGTCCGAGGATGATGTCGCGTTCACGAGTCTCTTCAAACAGTTTGGCGATCTTCTTTAACCGCATGCTGATCACGCTCGGGCTGACATCTTGATCGGAGGCGAATGATGCAATCGCCTGCTTCCAGTCGCTATCCCATTGTTTGCGTTTGGCCGCGTTGGATTCGTATTTGGCTTCGGCCGCGGGAAGCGCCGCGTGGATTTCGTTTCGTTTGCGGCGGATTTGTTCCAGTTGCGACGCCGCGGCAACGAGTTCATTCCGCAGCACGGTCGCTCGGTCATGCAAGGATTCCAGATTCATCGGATCATCCGGCGCGGCCGACGTCTCGTCGTGGCCGACAGAGACCGGTCGGGCGGACCAGGCGTTTTGCAAGGCGTGGGCCAGTCGCGTCGCATGACGAGCAATGCGGGTCTGGGTCGAATCCAAACGTGTACGTTCCTTTTCCAGCGTCCGGAACTTTTCGACAAACGTTTGATGCTTGGCGACCCAGTTCCGCATCTCGCGGACCTTGCCGGCGGCGATCCCGCAGCTTTCCCAGAGCTGATTCCATTGCTGAGACGCCTCGGCGGCCAGGCGTTCTGCCTGATCGACCGCTTCTTCCGCCGCGGTGATCGCGTCTTTCAGTCGGGCCATTTCCTGCGTGACCGCCGCCCGTTCGGTGACCTGTTTTTGGTGCGATCGAATCGTGTCGACCACGTCGTCGGCGGTACGAATCGATTGCCGCACCTGGCGTGTCGAGGTTTGAAAGTTTTCTTCATCGGCGCGTGCCGAAGCGAGTCGATCGACCCATTGGTCGCGTGTTTCGCGTGACTGTGCAAGTTCCTGCTCGGTCGGAAGCGGTTGATCGGCTTGCAGGCGGGTCAATTTTTCACCGGCGTCGTGAAGCTGTTGCCGCAGCGTCGCCACCGCTTTCCGGGCATCCTGAACGGCCCGCGAGCGATCGTGGAGTGTTTGATCATGGTCATCGATTTCCGCCGCCGTCGGCGGTTGCACGTGTGCCGCGTCGTCGAGATCGGTTTGGCCGAGGCGAAGCTCGCGCATCAATCGTTCGCACTGTGACTCGAGTTCACGGCAGCTGGACCGTTCCTGATCGGCCTGGTCCAACAGGGTTGCCGGCGGACCGATTTCGGCAAGCACCGACTCGATCATCGCGGGGTCCGCGATGTCCGGGTGGCGTTCCAGTTCATCGTCCAGTTCGGCAAGCTGTTTGCGCAGCGTTTGGAGCGATTCCAGGGAATCACGTTCCTGTTGCCGCAGCATTTCGCAGTCACCGGCCAATTCGTTGATTCGAATTTGCGCCGCGTCGCTGACGTGCAACTTGTCGACAACCCGATCGACGTTGTCGTCGGGGGCGTCGTCGGCGATGTCGATTTCCAGATCACGCAGCAATTCTCGCAGGTGGCGGTTCCGGTTTTTGACGACGCGGTGCAGGTTGGCTTGATCTTTCGATGCCGCCTCCCGCGCGGCGATGCCTTGGAACAAGGCGACGATTTCGGATTCATGTTCGATCGTCGCCGGATCGATCAAGCACGAATCAATTTTCTTTTCCGTGGCCTCGATTTCGCGTCGTAATTGATCGACCAATCGCTGATACGTTTGACGGTTGGCGGATGCTTCCCGGCGGCGTGCGGCAAAGTCTTCGTCGAGCGTAGGCACCGATGAGAGCGTTTCCAATTGGGCCTTGTGCCGTCGCCAGACCGGGACGATCGCGTGGGCTTCACGCACCGCCTTTTGTCTGGCCAGCGACTGGGCCAACCGTGTTCGCTCATCGGCTAACGCTTGCGATTGCTGTTCGGCTTCGGCCAACTGGCGTTTCAACAATTGGTATTCGGCCGGCGGCGTCTGGAGTTCACGCACGATCTTGCGTTTTTCGTCCAGTTCACTCAGCAAGCCGTTGATTCGTTTCTTGCCGCGTTCGAGAAACAGTTCTTTGCTTTCGTTTTCCAGTTCGGTCTGAATCGCTTTCAGCCGGCCGACGCCCGCACCGGCGGCAAACAGGATTTCGCCGAGTTCGCCCTTGCTGTCCAAGACGGCTTGTCCACCGGCAACCAACTGCTCGTGGGAAAGCCCGAAGCGATGATGAAAAGCGGCTTCGTCGATGCCACCGAGCATTTGCTCCAACTCCATCGGGTCGATCGGTGTCTTGTCGTCCTCGGCGTGCAGCTTTGTCTTGCCGTTCTTGCGCCGAATCACCGTAAGACGATTTCCGTCGGGACCGAGCAACGTCGCGCCGACCCGCAGTTTTGCGTTGGAATGCAGAAAACTATCCGTCGTCCGCGTCGGGATGCCGAACAGCAGCGCGCTGATCGCACGCAAGCACGTCGACTTTCCCGATTCGTTGGGACCATAAACCAGATGGAAGCGACGGGGCCCCGCGGACAAGTCCAGGGACTCATCGCTGAACAAGCCGTACGCTTTGAGATCGAGTCGTTCCAGAATCATTTCTTGGCTCCTGTCGCAGCGGCGGTCGATTCATCGTGTTGAAGCCGCCCGACGACGTCGGCCGCGGCGGATTCGACCAGCCCCGCAACCCACTGGTGATCGCCGAACGGAAAGGCCGCCTGGTCCTCGTCGCCCTTCAATTCCTTGGGAAGTTTTTTCGACAGCCCGGACAGTTCTTGTTCGACCAGGGAGGCGAGCGAGGGGTCGTTACGGAGAGCGTTTAGAACCGATTCCAGACTTTCGAGCGGCCCGTCAAAATCGAGTGAGATCTTTTGGTCGGTCGGCATCACGGTTCGAATCTTGACGTCTTCTAACCAAACCTGCTCGTTGCCCGCGGCGACGCTGATCGCTTGCAATTCGGCACGAATCCATTCGGTGTTTTGATGAAGCGCCGCGTGTAGGGACGATTGCCCGGTCAGGCGAACCCGCGCGACCAGCAACCGGCCGTCACAGGCATCGATTTGTTCGGCAAGCCAGCTTTGGTAGGCATCCAGAATTTCGTCGCGATCCTGCATCGGGCCGGCATCGATCACGCATTCGTGCCACCGTAACACGTCCAGCGGGTGAAAGTCGTAGCGACAACGATTCCTGGCATCGACTTCGATCAGCACGCAGCCCTTGGGACCTTGTTCGCCGATGTGTCGGCCTTGCAAGTTGCCGCTGAACACGATCGGCGGTCCGCCTTCGATTTGGTGGTCGCCGCGGACGTGGATGTGGCCGAGCGCCCAGTAGTCGTACCCCTTCTCGGTCAACCCGGCCGGCGTGCAAGGTGCGTAGTGGGCGTGGGAGGTGGCGCCTTCAAGCCCGGTGTGCAGCATGCCCAAATTGAACATTCCTGCGACCGCGTCGGGATACTTTGCCGCCAGGTTCGATTTTTCCGCACGGCTGCGAAAGGATTGTCCATGAACGGCGACGCCGATGTCTTCCAAGAACCTCGATTCCGCCTTTCCCGTTTGCAAAAAGATGTCGCTGCCGTCGGGGTTCTTGGGCAGCGGCAGGGACGCCGTCATCTGGTTTGCCGCGTCGTGGTTGCCGCGAATGACCAGCACGGGGATACCGGCGGTGACCAATTTGGCGGCTTCTTTGACGAAGGCCAGCCCGGTGTTTTGGTCCGGCCAGTCCCCGTCGTATAAATCGCCGGCGATCACGACCAAATCGACGTCTTCATCGATCGCCAATGCCGTCATGTTTTCCAACGCACGACGTGACGCGCGACGAATCCGCTGGGACGGCGCACTGTCGTAGCGGTCGAGTTTTTTGAGCGGACTGTCCAGATGAATGTCAGCCGCGTGAAGAATCTTTCGTGTGGTCAAGGCAATGTCGGGGATGGGGAAAACAAGACGCAAGGTTTGAAGGCACCCGCCCTGGCGAGTTTGCGCAGTGTTCAGGCGTTGAAAAGAAAGGAGTTTGGTCACTCTCCCCCTGGGAGAGTCGAGCGTAGCGAGGAGAGGGTTTGCGTTGGTGCTTGGGGGCGCCCATCAAAAATGAAGTGAACACCGCGATTCACCGTTCGACCTCCCCTCGCTTCGCTCGACCCTCCTGCCAGGAGGGTGACTTTAAAAGCTGCACGACCTCCGGGGAAGGTGATCGTCACTGTTCATACCAATTCGAATCTCCGTCTTCATACAATAACGTGTCTCCTTCACTGGGATTCGTGTCCACGCCGAGCGCCGCGTGGATCAGCGCCGCCGGTTTTTTGTCGTCAGGCTTACAGGGTTGAACAATCATGTAAAGCGCCTGGCGGGGACGTGTCATCGCGACGTACAACAGGCACAGCGCTTCGGTCATTTTCCCGGCCGCATCACGTCCGAATGCTTTGCGCCAGCGGGTATCCAGAAAGTGCCAGGCCTCGCTGGTCAAAAACCGTGAGAGCCCGACTGGCGGTTCGGTCAGATTCCGCGAGTCCGCGATGCACAGCGGTGGTTGGCCGGTCAGATTGCCGTCCAGCTCTGGCAAGAACACCGCGTCGAATTCCAAGCCCTTGGATTGATGAACCGTCATCACTCGCACGGCAGCCGATTGCGGTCGTTCGACGCGTTTCTCACGCACCATCCGTACAAAATCTCGCAAGCGATCGGTCGCGTTGGGTTCATAGGCAACCGCCAACTGGACCAATTGCTTTAGACGCGTGGTATCACGGGGACCGCAGACCGGTGCCAGGACGGCGGCCAGATGCTGAACCGCACGTGCGATCCCGACTTCGGTGACCAAGTCCCTGACGTAGTCGGCGGACATGCCGTCGACCTGCCCCAGCGGCGAATGGTCGACATGGAATTTCCAGCGCCCGTCGGCCGGATGTTCGGCCATCATGAATGCCGAAAGGATCAAGTCGACTGCGGCGGAATCCACCAACGGGTTTCCCCCTTCTTGGCTGACGTCGACGCCAAGTTGTTCCAGCAGGAAGATCAGATGGGCGACGCCTTTGTTGGTTCGCGTCAAAACACCGATCGAACGATCCGGAGCGGCGCGCGAAAGTTCGGCGATGCGTCGGGCAGCCAGCTGGTAACAGGCCTGGGTCTTTTCCGCGCCGTCGCGGCTGTCGATCTTTTCGCACGTTTCCATGCGGGCGTAACCGGGCAGCGATGCTTTGAACGCCACGTGTTGCGGGAACCGTTTGGCGAACTGGGTGACGGCGCGGGCTTCGTAGGTCGCTTTGTCGGCGTCGTGTCCGTCGGAGGCGGCGTCGGCGATTCTGTGTCGCGAGAGGTGCTGGAAAACGCGATTGATCAGATCCATGATCACCGGGCTGCTGCGGAAACTCGTATTCTGTTCGACCGATTCGACGCCGTCGATTTCGGCACTGACCGCGTCGAAGATCTCCGCCACACCGCCGCGCCAGCCATAGATCGCTTGTTTGGTGTCCCCGACACAGAAAAACGAACGTTTGACCGCCGCTTCGGGATCGGGATCCGGGTCGATTGCCGCATCGGCGGATCGAGACGCCAGCGGCCGAAGGACTTGCCACTGGGCCGGCGAGGTGTCTTGGAATTCGTCCAACAAGACGTGGTCGATCGCGCCGTCCAAGCGACGGCTGATCGAGCGGTGATCGACCTTGGAAAACTGCTTGGCCAACCTTACGGCGATGTCATCAAAACCGAGCGTTCGCAAGGATTGTTTCAGCTGCGCGACTTGGCCATCGTACAGTGCCAAGACTTGGCCGGTGGCGTCGTTTTGTGCGGCCAACAGCGACAGGGTGTTGGAGCGTGCGGCGGCGTACAGTGCCCCGAGCGCGTCATCCAGGCCATCGGGAAGCGCGGATCGGCCCAGCTTGGTCGGTTCTCCGTTCCGCTTCGCCTTGGCATAGTTCTTGATCAGCGTTTCGGTCGCCAGCGAATCGAATTGACGCGTCTCAAGGAGTTCAGCCATCGCATCCAGTTTGGCGCGCACCGTTTTCTGGGGCGGCTCCGCCATCCGAAAGGAACCGGCGGCGGAGGTCAATGCGGCATCGTCGGGCGCGGTGGGCGCGTCCAAATTGGTCCACGCATCGGGGGTCGTCTGACGTGCTTTGGTGTACGCGCCCGAGACGATTTGGATCAGCTCACGAACGATCGAACGTTTCGTTTCACCTTTGCTGAGCATCGCCAACAGGGTCGCCAATTCGCCGGGCTGGAGCATCGAAACCATCGAATCGATCGCGCGTTCACGCAACCACGCTTCTTCGATCTCGTCGGTCAATCGCCAAACCGGTGGCAGTTGCAATTCAAACGGAAACGATTTGGCCAGCTGGGTGAACAAGCTGTCCAAGGTACAGATTCGGATGCGGTGAATGTTTGCGACCAGTCGCTGCAACAGTTGCAAACACATGCTGCGTGGCAACGTTTCCAGACCGACCTGCCGACGCAACTCCTCCAGCGCCGAATCGTTTTCCGGATCGGCCGCTTCGGCCAGCGTCAACAGGATCCGCTCCAGAATCTCGCCCGCTGCTTTGCGTGTGAACGTGGTCGCGAGAATCGATTCGGGGGCCGCCCCTTGAAACAGAATCTGCAACAGTCGTGCGGTCAAACGATACGTTTTTCCCGTGCCGGCCGACGCCCGCACCAACACGGGCGGCAGGTTACCGTCCAGGAACACGTCGCCGGGGGAACGGTCGCGGGATGTGACTTCGGTGCTCATTGGTCGTTGTCTCCTTCCGCGATCGCCGCACCGGCCAGCATTCGACTGGCGACACCGGTTTGGAGAATCATTTCGTAATCGTCGTACATCACGCCTTGCTCGCTGGGTGCGAAATCACAGGCAAAAATTCGACGGACGCATTGATGAATCAGATCCTTGGCTTGGTCCATCAGCGGTTCGCCGAACTCGGCGATGTTGATTTTGGTTTCTTCCGCTTTGTCGCTGACATTAAAATAGCCCAGCTGGACCTCTTGCGGCGGCGCTTCGATGCCGAGAAAGGGCACCATCATTCGGTACAGCGGCAATTGCAAATCGATCCATTCGAATTGGCCGGTGTCGCGGTTTTTGCGAAGGTGTTTTTTCTCCGGTTTGTGGCCGTGGGTTTTGTAGTCCAAGATCGCCCATTGTCCGGTTTGCACGTTGCGGTCGATCCGATCGAAACGCCCTCGCAATCCCATCTTTTTTCCGTCGACGGTGATCGAAGCGCCTTTGGATTCTTCGACGCTGGCTTCGGTGGCGTGAATTCTCCATCCCTGCTGGATGCGTTGGGCTTGCTCGGCGGCGACGAAGTGCAGGCGCCGCTCGGCTTGACGGACTTGCAGACGAACGGCGCTTTCGGCGTGATCGCCGTATTGGTCGGCCGCGTACTGGTGCAAATGATGGCGTAACGATTCGAAGATTCGCTTTTCGTCGGCTTCGTCTTTCTCGGCGGACTCCCCAAAGTGCTCGACCGCACCATGGACCAAGTCGCCGAACTGGTTGGCCGCCAGTTCGCGGGCCAAATCGTCGACGGGTTTCAGATTCAGCACATGCCGCAGGTAGAAACGATAGGGACATTCAAGGTAGGCCTTGAACGCCGTCACGCTCATCGTCTTGACGGGACACGCGTCGGGATGGAATTCTGGAATGGGAAGCTCGGTCGTTTGACGATCGCTGTCCCAACGGTGCGCGATGTTGACCTTGTCGCGGGTTCCGGCCAACAGCATCCGAATCCGTCGCGCCACGTCCGGGGGCGACGACGCAGCCAACAGTCGGCTGGGCGGCGTGGGCGCTGCGTCGGCAGAACGCTTGCCCACGATCAAACGGATGTCTCGGCGTGTCGACAACAGCAACTGGGTCGCATACAGATCACGGGCGTAGCGGCGTTCGTTATCGGCGATTCCCAGTCGTGAACGCAGCGATCCGGGCAGAAACGGATCGCTGGTGACCGCCGAAGGCACGAAGGGATGATTGAAACCGACCACGACCATGGCCGGCGAATCATCCAGTGCCAAATCCAGCCAACCGTGAATTTGAATGTCATCGGCGTCCTGGTCTTGTCCGACACGCAGATCGGCCAGACGGGAGGCGATCATTTCCAACGCGGACGCGGCGGTGACGGGCGCGTCCAGGTGGCGGCTGAGTTGGGTGAAGCGTGTCAAAAGGTCTCGGACTTTCGCGACCGCTTCGACCGTCAACCGGCGCTCGGGCCGAGACGCATCGGCCGTTTCGACGCCGGTATAAATCGAATCCAGCCATTGAAGCAGGCTCTCGCACCAGTCGGCGATCGGTTTCGTCGCTCGCGGTCCGTCGGACAGATGCTCGGGAACCAGGGGCGAGAGCCAGGCCAGGACGGTGCAGCGCAGTTGTTCGGCGGCGGGATAGTGTTTCAGCGCAGCCGGCGGCAGCGGATCGGCCAATCGCACCGGCAGATGATTGGCGAGCATCTGGTCGAGCGGGACCAGGTAGTCCTGCGGCGCCGTGTCGCGCTGGGTCGTGTTGAGTTGTGCGTGCAGGAAACGATGGACATCACCGTGCCGCACCAGTGCCGCGAGCGATCGCCAGGTCGGCCGTGCCACCACGGTGGCGGTGAGGGAAAGCAGTCGTCCCACTGCGGTCGACGCGACGGTCCAGCCGACGTGGCGGTAGGTTGGAAATCCGCATCCGTCGAGTTGCATTTCGGTCGCGGCGACGTGTGAATCATCGGTCACGCCGACGGCAATCTCCGATGGTTGATAGCGCGTCGCGAATTGCGTCACCGCCTCGCTGACCGCGGTCGCTTGATCGGCGATGTCGGCGGCCGGCACCAGATGGTCATCGATCAGCGGCAATTGAAAATCGGCAAAGGCGTCCGGTTTGAGGCAGCCGAGCCAATCAAAGCAAGCTTGTTTTTCCTGGGGCGCGGCGATGAAGGCGACGACGTCGCGTTCGACGTTTGCGATCACCTTGGCAACCGACGGATTCAAATCACTGGTGCCGACCAGCGCGATCGCGCGTCCGGAACGAATCGTCTTTCGCTTGATCGCACGCCGTCGCTGCTGGTGTGGGTCGCTCCGCCCGGCCGTGGCGAGTTCGCCGAGGTACAGTTCAAACAGTTCTTGCAGCAGTTCCCAGCGGGCTTGTTCGGTGTCGCTGTCGGCGACCGCAACCACATCCTCGAAACCGACGTCGTGGGCAGCCAGATCGGCCGTCAATCGCCGCAGCGTCCCGGCGAGTTCCAGCCAGGGACCGATCGCTTCGGATTCCGGCAGCACGGGCAGCAGCGGCCGCAGCGAGTCGGCGTCGCGATGACGCAACACGCGGGCCCAAGCCAGCGTCTGCTCGAACTCGATCGCGATCGGTTTCTCGGGTTGGTAGAGATGTTCGGCCAAGTCTCCCGACGTCGTGATGCGGGGCGCGACATAGTCGAATCCCTGGGCATCGGCAGCCGATTGCAACAGCCGGCCGAAACGCAGCATCGATTGGGCCGTCGGCAAGACGAAAATCCAATCGCCCAAGTCCAAACGGCCGTTTTCGCCCGCCTGATCGATGAAATGGCGGACCACCCCGGGCAGCAAGGGCCGATCCCAGCCGAGAAACTCGCGTCGGCACAGCAATTCGGGAAAAAGATCAAATGACACGGCGAAGCAGCCCCCCTGGTGAAAATCCGTTTTTAAGCCTGCGGCGTTGTTGTCGTGTTCGGTCGTGACACGTCTGGTCCAATCCTATCGATTCGTGGCTGCTTGTGTGACCCGTGGGGGCGATCAAAGGCCGCACGGCCGCGACAAACGATTCCAGCGTTACAGGTGCTAGAGCCCCGAGAATCGTTAATGTCGCGCCAACACGCATCCGATACGTAAACCAACGGACATCCAGTGCGCAATCACTGTGTGCCGTCGGTGTGCCGAGGGGGGCACATCCATTCGATGAACCGAACCCGGTTCATTGGGGCCGATATCACCGGGACCTAGGAACGCGGCATGCGTGTGAACAACGCGAAACTGACAAGCCAACACGGCGACCATTCCAAACGAATCGCAAAACGCGCGGTCCTGTTGGCGGTGTTGGTCGCGTCCGGCTCAACCGCCGGCGGTCAACAACCGCAGGGCGGGATGATTCAATCGCGTTTCTTTCACCAAAACAACGCTGCGCCCGGGATCGTCCGCGGCGGCGCACAGGTCGCAGCCCCGATGCCCGTGGGCGCGGTGCAGTCCAACCCCTTTGTGGCGCCCGGGCAGGCCTCGGCAACCCCCACCAACGGGCCGAATCAGTCACCGACAATGGCCGGCGGCCATGTGTCGATGGCCGCGTCCCCGGTGGGACGCGTGCGGCAAAACCCACAATTCCATGCCGCCGCAGCGACCGGCGTCAGCGACCAGCCGCTGATCGCGCTGGGATCCAACGCGGTTGCCTCCGCCACTCAAGTCGAGGCGTTTGACCGATTCGGGCCAGCCCCCGCCAATCGACCAGCTCCCGCCAATGCATTCGCCCAGCCCAGCCCAGCCGACCCAGGGCAACTGACTTGGGCGGAGAAAACCGCCTCCGTGAAGTCTCCGGCGCCGCTGGCGATCCCGACCGGTGCGGCCGCGCCGATCCGGTCCGCTATGTCATCCAATGCCGCGTCTCGGCTGACCGCCGGACACACCGCTCCGATCGGAGTCGCCGCCGAACAGGACTCGCGTGTCATTCCGGTGACCGACGCCCGCGACGCCCAGTCGCCGATCCAGGAAACGCAACCGATCTTCTTCACCCTGTCCGATGACACGGCCGAAGCCGGCGATGCGTTTACCAGCGAGTTCCAAGCCGAATCCGACGCCGAGACGGCGGCACCCCGCGGTTCGGTCGCGGCAACCCCAACGGCGGACCACGTTACCGAATCCACCAGTCCGGTTGAGCCGGTGGCGAAGACCGCGGTCGGTCCCGATGATGAATCGACAGCCAGCGTCCAGTCGCCAGCCAAATTGCCAGCCGAGCCGCCAGTCCAGACAGATCCGGAAACGGTTCCCGAGACATCCGAGCCCGAATCTTCGCAGCCGAAATCTTCGCAGCCCGCTACACCATCGGTTGCCGCCCAGACCCCGGTGAAACTCGCTCCGGCGGTGAATTTTGCGGCGGAAGTCTTGGCGCCCCTCCACGACAATCTGGACGACGGTGCCAAGACGTTGGACCGAACCGATGTCGATGCGGACCCGACCGACGACACCGGAATCGACGAATTGGTGGTCAGCAACCGAGCACGCGTTCCACCGACGACCAAGTCGCGTGTCTTGAACGCCGAACAGCACGTCGCAGCGAAAGCGGACTCGCACGTCCCGCTCCTGCTGCAGCGCAAGACGATCGCGATCGCGACTCCGCCGATCGAACTGCAATTTGCCGAAGACGACAACGCGGTGGTGCAGTCGGCGATCGACCCGATCCGCTTTGCAGCGGCGCCAGCGGCAAGCCAGGACGAGCGAGCAGCGGATCGGCCCACCACGGCCGCGAACAACGCGGGGAACGCAGGATCCACTGATGATGCGGAGCCGGCGTTGATCCCGAAAGCAGCCGTCGCGATCAGCTTGGAGCATCACTCGAAAACCGTCCCGGAATCTGCTCCGGTCGGCACGATCGCCGAACCGGACCGCGACGCGATGGAGAAACTTGCCAGACGCGATCCCGTTGCCCATCGAACTCCGCTGAGTCAGCCCACTGTCAGTCAGCCCACTGCCAGTCAGCCCGAACCGCTCCCGTTGCCGCCGCAGGCCACGGGGCATTCGATCGTGACCTCGGTGGCCCCCGGCATCGAACAGATCGGCACCGATGAAGCTCCGTTGATCGCGGCACCGGTCGCCGTCAATCCGTCGCGTGCAGCCGCGGCCCACACCGCGACCGTTCATCCGCCCAACCGGACCACACCGTCCAGCGTCCGCGCACAGCTCGCGTCGTCTCGCCATCGCATCGAGCGCCGATCGATCGAACCGGATCAGAAACGAATCGACGTGACGGTTCCCGATCCGAACGCGTCTCCGTCGCCGGGGGCTCCAACACAAGGCGGCGAAGGCAAACGCCCGGCGGTCGTTCTGCAACTCAAGCGTGCCCAAGTGCGATCGATGACGATCGGCGGTCGGGTGCGGCGATTCACCATCGAAAACAAGGACGTTTGTCAGGCATTCGCTTCCAGTGCCAACCAGATCAAATTGATCGGGACCGGCACGGGGCAGACCCAATTGACGATCTGGGCGGATGTCGCCGACGGCGAGCCGACACGCAAACAGACCTTTCAAATCGAGGTCGGCGAAGGCGTCGATGCGATCGGAGACAAGGTCGCGGGGCACACCGAGCTGCTGAACGATTCGATCGACCAAGCCTTTCCGACGGCCAGCGTTGTCGTGTCCCTTCGTGGCGGCGAGCTGATCGTCACCGGTCATTGCGACGACGAAGACACGGCGAAGCAAATCGTCCGGATGGTCCGCAAGAGTTGCCTCGTCCCCGTCCAAGACAACTTGAAAGTTCGATGATCGAAGCGGGACGGGATGCTCAGCTGCCCTGGGACGGGGCCGACACGCCCATCGCGATTCAACTTGATTCAGATACGTCACACTAACCACTGATCCTTTGCGGAACTGTTCCGCACCGATTACGTCAACGAGGTTCGACATGAACATCCCTCTGATCCACTCCGTCATCCGGCGTCACGCCGCAAGGGTTCTGGCGTTCGCCGCGGCCGCCATGATCGCCGGTAGCGGCTGCGTGGCTTGGGCGCAAACCGGATTGGTGGGCGCACTCGGTGGAGCCCCACAGTCGGCTTCGACGGGCGCCGCGATGTTCGGTCCGGAAACCAAGGTCGTTTCTGCAGCCGACGTCCGCACCGCGGCCGACGTCAGCCCCCGCGGGCTCGCACCAGGATCGATCTCACAAGCCATCGCCACCCACTCGGGGCCGGCAGGATCGGTCAACGCCGGCCGCGTCGCCCAAGTCGGCTTCGGCTGCCAAAGCTGTCAGCAAGGCTCCTGCAACGGATCATGCAACGGCTATGGGATGTCCGGCTACGGTGGTCAATCGATGGCGTGCGGCATCCCTTGCGATCCCTACTATTACGTGATCGTGGAAGCCATGTACATGGAACGCAACGGCGAGGACGGATTCAGCTTGACCCGCAACGCCCGGATGGACGACTTCGGATTCGAATGGGTTCCCCGGATCACGCTCGGAACCCTGCCGAACTGTGTCAACGGTTATGAATTCACCTTTGTCGGACCGACCGAATGGAACCGCAACCTGCGGGTCGTCGACACGAACATTCCCGGCAACATCGATTCGAACCTGTTCGACGGTGACGGCCCCGCGACCGTGGCCAATCCGCACCCGCAAAATTTTGACGGCACGTTTCTGGATCCGTTCGAAAACGCCAACCTGCAAACCCAGTACTACAACAGCGAGTACTGGAGTGCGGAATTGAACAAGACACTCGTCGGCTGGGATGTCGCCAAAGCGCTGTTCGGTGGCCGTGTGATTCGCGTCGAAGAAGATTACGGCTACGCGTCCCGAAAAGATGTCTTCGGGTCCAACTCGGATCTGACCGCCAGCACGCAGAACACGATGGCCGGGCTGCAACTCGGACTCGACCTGCTCTACCCGGTCACACAGCATGTCTACACCGACGTGCGACTGCGGGGTGGCGTTTACTACAACTTTGCCGACTCCGACGTGCGGCTCCGCAACCAAGGCGTCACGGTGCTCAGCAATAGTCGCGACGACGACGACTTCTCGGGCGTGTTTGACATCGGGCTGGGGCTTCGCTACCAGTTGGGAGAGATGCTGTCGATCCGCGGCGGCGGAGAATTGCTCTACATCACCAACACCGCCTTGGTGCCCGGCCAAGTCAAAGCGAACGTCACCAACGCACTGGGAACCCGCATCGACATGAACGACGGCCTGCTGTTCTACGGCGGATCCTTCGGCGTCGAACTGCGGTTCTAAACAACGCAGGGAAAATAAGTCGGATAGGCTTCCAGCTTCGATCAACGATTCACCCAGTAGCCGCCCGGTTCTCTCCACTTCGAGCAACATTCGAAATCGGGGGGGGATCTCGCGGCTATTTTTTTTGCTTCCCCGCGACTTTTTTCTGCAGCCAGTTCTGCACGCTCTGCTTGGATTCCTTTTGCTCTTCTGGCTCGGACGACAAGGCGACGTCGGCGGCCAATTTCTCCGGCTTGATCTCGCGTGCTTCGCCTCGCCCGATATCCCGCAAACATCGTGGGCAGGTGCGGGGCGGTTGGCTGATTCGGATCCCGCACGAGGGACAGTAATACTGAACCTCCTGGCGGACCGCCGCTTCAAACAGGCCGCCGACGTCACTGGCGGGGAACCACGCCGAGTCGTTCTTGCGCAAACGTGTCTCGGGTTTGATTTCACCCTTGCGGACCATCGACAATAATTCGCTCGGACGCAACGGTCCCACTTCCGTCTGAACGTTGCCTTCCATTCGCTGTAAAAACCAAGCCGTCACGGTTCGATTCGCTCCCTTGAAAGTCCCAGTTCGCTGTGCCGTTTAAAAGCACTGTGCCGTTTAAAAGCACTGTGCCGATCAAAAGCACATCGCCAGCGTCGTCTCTTGACTGATGTTCCAGTTTAGCAGAATCACGCGGCAGGCAGCAAAAAACGCAAGGCCTTGCGTTTTCGCTGCGTTTGGCGAGATAATGACACGCCGAATTTCTCGCCCTGCACCAACCGGTCGCCCATGCGCTGTCCATTTTGCCACCTCGACGAAGACCGTGTCCTGGACACCAGGACCGCCGAAGGCGGTTACATGATTCGCCGAAAACGGGTCTGCACCAATTGTAACCGTCGATTCGGGACGGTCGAAAAAATCGAGCAGTTGACGTTGCGCGTCGTCAAACGCGACCAAACCCGGGAACCCCTCGAACGCGAGAAAATCCGCCGCGGCATCGAACGGGCTTGCTCCAAACGCTCCGTCCCGAGCGACAAAATCGAACAGGTCGTGCAGAGCATCGAGACGCACATCTACCAAGAATACGAGACAGAGATCCCGGCCAAGGAGGTCGGCGAGATCGTCATGGCACACTTGGCGCGACTGGACGAAGTGGCCTACATCCGATTTGCTAGCGTCTATCAGGAGTTCCATTCGGCCGACGACTTCATCAACGAAGTCACCCGGCTGACGAAGCGACCGATCCGGAGCTGAGGCACAGGCGGGACGAGTGCAAGAGGTGTGGGATAGGCTTCCAGCCTGTCGGCGCGAAGAGACAGGCTGGAAGCCTCTCCCACAATGACCGGACTAGCGTTTGGAACGAGACTGCATCCACCAAGCGTACTCGTTGACGGTGATCGTGCCGTCTCGATCGGCATCGGCATCGGCGGGACTCATCAGCATCTTCTTCCATTCGCTGGCGACCAGCTTCTTGTCCCCGTTGGCATCGTAACGGCCGATGATCCGCTCGGCGTAACTGACCATTTTTTCATCGGGCGTCCCTACCGGGCCGCTGCTGGCGGAGGCGCTCTCGGGTGCGGAAGAGGTGGAGGCCATGGTGGTGGCCGTGGGCGCGCTGGCCCCCCGTTCGACCGCCTGGATGGCTTCCTCGGCGGTGATCACGCCATCGCGATTGAGATCCGATTGGAAGAACTCATTGACGGCATTGTCGTCCCATTTGCTGGCGAATTCGGCCATTTCGACCTGTCCATCCTGATTGGCATCCTTGTCGGTGAAGAACCCCGGCAGACCTTCGGGTTGCCGTTTTTCGCCGCTAACTCGGTAGGATTTCCGCCCGCCGTAGACGTCCGGCGGTTCGACATCGCCGCTGCGGTCACTCTCGCGGCGCCGGTTTCGATCGTCGTCACGTGCTTGTTCGGACGACTGACGGCGACGGGCGTAGCGGACGGCGAGTTCACCTTCGGTCAAGCGTCCGTCTTTGTTGCGGTCAAAATCCATCGGGTTGCCGGAGAACCGACTGGACAGCTCGTCCTTTTTCAACACGCCGTCGCGGTTGCGGTCGTAACGTCGGATCGCTTCCAGGGCTTGCTTGCGATCTTCATCGGTCACGATCACATCCATCATTTCCGCCGCCGGGCCGAATCCGGCCAGAATGGGCGGAGGTGCGTCGGTGCCAAACCCAGGCACCAGTAATTCGGGCGTCAATGAATCGTCATCGGACGAACCGCGGTTGCGGGACGAGTCATTGCCGCGTTGTTCCTGCATCTTCTTGAACGACTCGCTGACCCGTTTGATCGAAATCGGCTGGCCGGGTTTGATGCTGGGGTCGGACGACTGCATGCGTTGGATCAAAAACTGAGCCGGCCCCTGTTGCTCGTCGGGGTCGATGGTCCCATTTCCGTTGCGATCGAGCCGGCTGAGAAAGCTGCTGGGGTCAAACCCGCCGCCCGGGCCGCCACGTGAGCCTCCGCCGCGTGCACCACGATCACCGCCACCGCCACCAAAAGGACTGCCGCCGCCGGGACCGCCGCCGCCGCCACGAAAGCCTCCGCCGCCAGGGCCCCCACCGCCGCCAGGGCCTCCGCCGCCGCCACGAAAGCCACCGCCGCCAGGGCCTCCGCCCCCTCGGAAGCCCCCTCCGCCGTCTCCCCCGCGATCTCCGCCGCCACGCTGAGCCAGCGCGGACATCGGTTCGCCGAGAACGAAAACACAAAAGACCGCGAAAATCGTTGTTTTTAGAGTGTTCATATCGATGGAACCTCGGGCGGGGGCAAAGGTTCCGTCAGTGTAGCCAATCCGGGCCGATTCGCCTAAGAATGGGCGGAAAATCTGTTTTTGTTAGCGGTAGGGCGCCAGCCCTCCGGTCTTTCACGGTGTTTTTGAAGCGCGACCGGACGGCTCGCGCCGTTCCGCTAACACGCTGGAAGTTGATTGTTAGCGGCAGGGCGCCAGCCCTCCGGTTGAATCGCTACGGAGTAAACCGCAGCAGGGCGTAGTTCTTGCGGCCCTTGCGGAGCACCATCACGGTCTCGCTGGCCAAATCGGATTCGCCCAGGCGACGGTCCATGTCGGTCACCCGTTGATTGTTGATGTACGCCCCGCCCTCCTTGATCGTCCGGCGGGCTTCGCCGCCGCTCTTGGCCAGACCGGCTTGCTGCAGCGCCTCGACGACCCACAACCCGTCCCCGGCGAGCACGTCGCGGGCGAGTTCTTGGCTGGGGACATCGGCAAAGATTTCGTTGAGCATGGCATCGTCCATCGCTTCGATCTCGCCGCCGAACAGCGTCTTGCTGGCCTTCAGCGCCGCGTTCAAGCCTTCTTCGCCGTGCACGAACTGCGTCATCCACTGGGCCAAGCGTTTCTGGGCCGTGTTGCGTCCCGGGTCCGACGCGGTCACTTCGGCCAGCGAGTCGTATTCTTCCCGATCGATTTCCGTCAGGTAGGCGATGCATCGCATGACATCCTCGTCGCCGACGTTCAACCAGTATTGGTAGAACGCGTAGGGGCTGGTCCGCTGGCGATCCAGCCAGACCGCTCCGCTTTCGGTTTTCCCCATCTTGCGGCCGTCGCTGGTCGTCAGCAACGGGGCGGTCATGCCGAAGACCTGTTTGCCCAGCATGCGGCGGGCCAGGTCGATGCCCGCGGTCACGTTGCCCCACTGGTCGCTGCCGCCGGCTTGGATCAGGCAGCCGTGTTCGCGACACAGGTGCACAAAATCGTAGGCTTGCAGCAGCATGTAACTGAACTCGGTGTAGCTCAGTCCGGCTTCGCTGCCCAATCGGGCCCGGACGGACTCTTTGCCCATCATCACGCCGACGGGGAAATTCTTTCCGACGTCGCGGAGGAATTCCAGGTAGCTGTAGCCCTTCATCCAGTCGAAATTGTTCAACAGGATCGCCGCGTTGTCGCCTTCGAAGGAAAGGAACCGTCGCATCTGCGTTTCGATGCCGGCGATGTTGCGTTGCAGTTGTTCGGTCGACAGCAGGTTACGTTCTTCGCTTTTGCCGGTCGGGTCACCGATCATGCCGGTCGCGCCGCCGACCAGGGCGATCGGTCGGTGGCCGGCCTGTTGAAACCGCCGCAGCAACATCAACTGCATCATCGAACCGACATGCAGCGAAGTGGCGGTGGGGTCAAAGCCGATGTAGACCGTTTGGGGCTGCGAATCGAGCAGCTTTTGCAATCCCTGTTCGTCGGTGACTTGGTGGATCAAGCCGCGCCAACGCAGCTCTTGGATCAGGTCGTTCTCAGGCATGGTTGGATTCGTGTTGAGTTTTCAGGATCGCCTCGGCGACGATCAAGTCGTTGGGGTGGGTGATTTTGAGGTTGTCGGGCGATCCCGGGACCAACGCCACATGGACACCGATGCGGCCGACAAGTTCGGCATCGTCGGTCGCCGGTCGGCCGCGGTGTTTGGCGTAGGCGCGTTGCAGCACATCGAGCGCAAATACCTGGGGCGTCTGGGCCAGCCAAAGCGTACTGCGATCGATCGTCCGACACGACGCCCCCGCGTCCAGCGATTGCTTGACCGTCGCGGTGACCGGTGTGGCCAGGATCGCCGCTCCGGTGTGGTCCGCTTTGGCAAACACGGCGTCCAGATCGGCGCTGCGCACCAACGGCCGCGCCGCATCGTGAATGGCGATCAGTTGGACCGCCGCATCGCCGGCGACCCGATCGACACCGGCGCGGACACTGTCGGTTCGCTCGGCACCGCCGCACGCCAGTTCGATGCCCAGCGCGTCGACTTGCGAGGCAAACTCGCCTTCGAATCGCGGCCGGTCCTGATCCGAAATCGGCATCACGATCCGCGCGACCCGCCGATGGGCCCGCAACCGCTCCGCGGCGACCAGCCAAATGGGTCGGCCGGCCAGCAGCGCGAACAGCTTGTTTTCGTCCTGTCCGAATCGACGACCACTGCCCGCGGCCGGCAGGATCACCGCGACGTTTTTTGGAGAGGAGGACATACAAGCCTGCGTCACGCAAGAGGAATTGGCGAGTGCCTTGTCGGCGTTCAATTTTCGAGCCTGCGTTTGTCGAGCGGAAAACGGTATTCAGCCACCGTTGGTGTTTAGCCTTTAGGCGATTCCCTTTCGCTGCGACGCAGCGAAAGGGGCGGCTAAAACCTGCACACCAACGCCCGCGTCATTCGGGTCAGGTACCCTTCTTCGTGGCACCTACTTCCGCGCCGCTTCGTGTCGCAGTGGCACCCAGGCCGCGTTCTCTTGGCTGCTGGCGACGCACTGCTGGATGAAGAACATGCCTTCGACGCCGTCATAGCAATTGGTGTACACCGAATCGCGTCGCTCGAAGGTCTCCCCGCAGGCGCGTTTGGCCATGTCATCAAAGGCGGCATTGTAAACGTTGGCGAACGCTTCGAAAAACGCCTCGGGATGCCCGGCCGGGATCCGGCATGCGGCTCGGCCCATGGCGTTGATGTGCGCCGCTTTGGGATCACGGGTGTAGATTTGGTGCGGCTTGCCGTTGTGCCGCACGATCATCTCGTTGGGGTTTTCTTGTCTCCATTTCAAGGATCCCTTGGTGCCGTCGATTTCGATTTCAAAATCGTTTTCGCGGCCATGGGTGATTTGCGAGGCGGTGACCGAACCGAGCGCCCCGTTTTCGTAAGTGATGATCGCCGTTCCGTAGTCATCCAGGCGTCGACCGTCGACAAAGGTTTTGAGGTGACAGCTGACCTGGTCGGGCAACAAGCCGGTCATGAAGCGACCGAGGTTGTAGGCGTGGGTGGCGATGTCACCGAAGGCACCGGCGGCGCCGCTCTTGCTGGGGTCGGTCCGCCAAGCCGCTTGCTTGCTCTCCTGGTGCTCCATCGCTTCGACAAGCCAGCCCTGGATGTACTGGGACCGGATCGCGTTGATTTCACCGAGTTCACCGCTGAGAATCATCTCGCGGGCCTGGCGGATCATCGGGTAGCCGGTGTAGTTGTGCGAAAGCGCGAACACGACGTCGCTGGATTGGACGGTTTCGAGAAGCTGTTCGGCTTGGGCAAGATCGTAGGTCATCGGCTTGTCACAGACGACGTTGAATCCCGCTTTGACGGCCGCCTCGGCGACTTCGAAATGAACGTGATTGGGGGTGGCGATGCTGACGAAATCGATTCGCTCGTCGGCGGGCAATTTCAATTCCGCTTCCAGCATTTCCTGATAGCTGGTGTAGGCCCGAGTGTCCTCGATCCCGTAATCCGGTGCCGATGCTTTGGCCCGTTCGGGGTTGCTCGAAAGTGCCCCGGCGGTCAAAACCGCGCGATTGTCCAGGCAGGCGGCAATCGAATGGACTCGACCGATGAACGAGCCTTGTCCGCCACCGACCAGTGCCATGCGGAGTTTTCGATTCAGGGGTTCGTTCATGCCCATAGTTGATTGATTGACCTCGATGATGCGAAGGGAGACAATTTGAACAGGTTGTTGATTTCTCGCGTGGCCCGCAATCGTAAAGACCCGCCGGCTACCCTACAATTCCCCGTCCAGGCGTCGTGCCGGTTCGTTGTCCGGCGGCGGCGCTGTTGCTGTTTGATTAAACTGAACGTCCCGCGTCTGTCGCCAAATCCTCGCCGCACGGAGCAGAATTCCATGGTTGACCAACCCCAACAAGCTGATCCTCGATCGTTCGTTCGTCGTCGGGCGGTCCCCCTGCTGGCGGCCGCGACGTTGGCGTCCGTTTTCGTGGCGGCGTATTTCGCCGGCCAGACGCACGCGTTGCGACAGGCAAATTTAAACGCGTCCACCGCGGGTTCTCCCAGCGACCTGAGTTCTCCCAGCAGTCCGACGCTTCCCCCGGGATGGAAATTGCCGACCCTGGAGGCGACCGCATCGGCGTCCAGCGAAAAATTTTCGATGGCCACCGGATTCGTCAGTGACCGGGCCGAGGGCTTGTTCGTCCTGGACCACAACTCCGGCTTGCTGCAATGCTCGGTCATGTATCCCCGTCTCGGTCAATTCCTGGGCCTGTTCGTCGTCAACGTCCACGACGCCCTGGGAACGGGAAAAGGCGCCGAGTACATGATGATGACCGGAATGGTCGATATGCCCAGCAGCAACAACAATCCGTTAGCCTCCTCGGTGGTCTATGTCCTGAACACGACCACCGGGATCTACGCTTGTTATTACATCCCCTTCAATCGCACGATGATGAACGCCAACAAACCGCAACAAGGCAACTTGGTCTTGCTGGCAACCGGCAGTGCGGACCCGGTCGTGGACCGCGACGCGATTCGCTAGACGTTCCCTGGCTCGATACCCCAAAAGGACTTTCATTGGCTCACGGATTGAACCCGGCGCAAGCAGACGCCGTCGAGACACTTTCGGGTCCCCTGCTGGTCTTGGCCGGCGCCGGGACCGGAAAAACGCGGGTGGTGACGTTTCGCATCGCCAACCTGATCCGCCACGGAACGGCACCCGACCGGATCCTGGCGGTCACGTTTACCAACAAAGCCGCCGGCGAAATGAAGGAACGCGTCGGCGAGCTGCTGGGCTATGCCGGCAAACGAAAAAAGCGGGGCGAAAAACGCCCCGAACCGACCATCAGCACGTTCCACGCCCACTGCGTCCGCGTGCTTCGGCGACACGCCACGGCACTCGGTTATCCGGCCAAGTTTTCGATCTACGATCGCAGCGACCAGGAATCGCTGGCGCGCGAAATCCTCAGGCAACTGCGGCTTCCCGGTACGGCGCTCAAACCCGGCGACTTGCTGGGGATCATCAGCAACTGGAAAAACGATTCCGTCCACCCCGACCAAGCGCCCCTGGTTGCCGCGACCGACAAAGAGCACCTCGCCGCGGCAGGCTACCGCCGCTACCAGGAAGGCCTCAAGACGCGCGGCGCGATGGACTTTGATGACCTGTTGTTGCAGACCGAAGTCCTGTTCGACGAACATCCCGAGATCCGTGACGCCGAGGCGTCTAGGTTTGATCACGTGCTGGTCGACGAATACCAAGACACCAACGGCAGCCAGTACCGGATCACCAAACACCTGGCCGGCAAACACCGCAACCTGTGCGTCGTCGGTGACGATGACCAGTCCATCTATGCCTGGCGTGGGGCCGATGTGACCCACATTTTGAATTTCAAGAATGACTGGCCCGATGCGAAGATCGTTTGCCTGGAAGCGAACTATCGAAGTTGCGGTTCGATCCTGGAAATGGCTAACCGGCTGATCAAGTTCAACGCCACGCGTCACGACAAGGTCTTGCGTCCCTCGCGTCCCGACGGCATGCGGCCGCGGATCGCACAGCACAAGGACGAAACGAAAGAATCGCAATCGGTCGTCGGCGAAATCAAACACCTGATCGAAAACCAACACATCCAGCCACGCGACATCGCGATCCTGTTCCGCACCAACGAACAGCCCCGTCTGTTCGAAACCGAGCTGCGCAAGGCCGATGTCCCCTACGTGATGCTGGGAAGTCAGTCGTTTTTTGATCGACGCGAAGTCCGCGACATGGTGGCGTACCTGAAATGGATCGACCAACCCGACGACGAAGTCTCGTTGCTTCGCATCATCAACACCCCGTCGCGTGGGATGAGCCCCAAGAGCGTCAAGACGTTGATGGAACACGCCGTGGCCGACGGCGTTTCGATCTGGCAGGTGATGCAGCGGCGAGAGATCGTCGCGGACCTGTCCCCGGCCGCCCAACGCGGGGTCGCCGACCTGCAATCGGTCCATGCCGACGTCACCGCGCGGACCAAGAGCGATTCGTTGACGGCAGCCATGGAAACGCTGCTGACGCGGACGGCCTATGCCGATGAGATCAACCGACTGTATGACGAACCGGAAGACCGTCAAAATCGGATGGCATCACTCGGCGAAGTGGCCAACGCGATCGGAGCGTTTGAAGACAATCGCGAGGACGCCGACCTGACCGGTTTCCTGGCCGACATCGCGCTGTCGGGCCGTGAGATGGGAAATGAAAAAGACAAGCTGGCGATGCAAAACGCCGTTTGGTTGCTCACCCTGCACGCGGCCAAGGGGCTGGAGTTCCCGGTCGTCTACATGGTCGGCATGGAAGAAGGCTTGTTGCCACACTCGCGGAGCGTCAAATCGGGACGCGAAGAAGACATCGCCGAAGAGCGACGGTTGTGCTACGTCGGCATCACGCGTGCCCAAGAACAACTGACACTGTCGATGGCGCTGACGCGGCGAAAATGGGGTAAGCCACGCCCAACGATCCCCAGCCAATTTCTCTACGAAGTCACCGGCCAAGCGACCAACCCCCACCAGTTCCGCAAGCAGCGTAAAATGGCTGGTCGCTGATCACCGGTAGCCTCCGTGGAGGCCCGCATCGATGCCCCGATCGATCTGTCAGACGCGGCAAAAATTCAGATTCCGCGTTTGTCATAGACTGATGTCCCCGAATCGTAACTCAATGAACCATGGCTAGTCCTAGAACAAGGCAGCGCAGGTTGGTCGCGTTCGCGACGATTGTCGTTGGGGTCGTCGCAACGGTTTCACTTCGCTTATTCATCTCCCCGGCGTTTGACGAACTGCGTCACACCCAGCCGACTGAAACGCTGGCGGAGATGAGGACCGATCACGAAACGCGATTGGTGCGCCGTGAACCGGTTTCCGGACATCGCCAGATCTCCAGCCTTGCGGCCGGGCGATGGTTCGAGTTCCCGTCTGACGCAAGATTGCTATACGGATACTACAACGAACCGTCGGGAAACGGTCCCCACCCCACGATCGTGTTTGCTCATGGAGGATTCCTGCTCGGGAGCGAGGATATCGAGGTTGCCAATCAACTGGTCGAGCACGGTTATGCCGTTTTCGCACCGACTTGGCGTGGGGAAAACGGGAACGCCGGAGCGCATGAGATGTGCTACGGTGAAGTCGACGACATGATTGCGGCAATCGACTTCGTCGAGCGTCTGCCCAGCGTTGATGAAGATCAGATTTTTCTTCTCGGTCACAGCATTGGAGGTTTGCTGGCGGTTCTGACCGCCGAGGTGTCCCCGAAACCGAGAGGCGCAATGGCCTGCGGCGCCGTGATGTCTCTCGAGGTTTTCGCCCGACACGATCCGACGATCCAAGAAAAGTATCCCTACGACACATCCGACAACAGGGAAAATGTCGTACGCTCGCCGCTGAGTTTTGTGAAGGACCTAAAGTGCCCGCTCCTATTGGCATACGGAAGCCAGGAATCAGCGCTCATCCAATTGTCCGAGCGCATGAGATCGAGCGCCGAGCGCGAAAACAAACGCGTTGAGTCGATCGAAATCCCCAATGCCGATCACTTTACCGCGTTTGAACCGTCGATTCCGAGAGCGCTCTCGTTCTTTGACAGTCTTCAATCCCAGCCACGCCAAACACAACGCCCCAGTGTTGCAAAAGCGCCGACCAATCTTGCCGGCCAACAAATCGACAGATTGATCGATACGACTCCTGGACCTCCTCTCGCCGGTGACTCATTACCAAGGCAAATTCCAGTCGTTCAGGGTTGGAACTCACTTGCCGATCCGGGCCCCGCGATCGCCGATTGGCGATGGATCGTCTCTCGGCTGATCGAACGCGACGAATTCAGAAACGTTCGAGTGCTACCAGACAATCCGTATTGGGCAGTCGCTGGTGAATTTGGAACCCCGGGATTCGCCATTCTCAGCGTCGATGGGAAAAAGCAATATCGATACAAAAATGCTTTTCCGAGACCCATTACTCCGTCTGTTGAATGCGAATCGCAGTTTGCTTCGCTTTCCAAGGATGGACGCTTGTTCGCAGTTCGCAATCGTGCCGCGTTACATCCCACCGAGCCGAACGTGTACTGGGTCTCCGTGCATCGAACCGATGGCGGTAGCTTGGTCAAGACGATGATGGACCACGACAATTGCCAGTTCCTCAACGCTTCGGATCTACTGGTCTGGAAAGATGCCGGAAGCAATCCTCAACTCCGCGCCCAGAGGCAAGCGGGGCCTGGCGCTAAGGTTGCAATGCTGCTTAACACGGAGACTGACACGTGGATTGAACGAGGCATGCGGATCTACATCAATGGTCCAGTTCCCGTGACTCCCGGCGGCCAGTATTTCTTCCATATCGATGCCCATACCCGGACGTGGGTCGCGCGTGATGCCAAGTCCGGACATCGATTTGACCTCGATCTAGAACATTCAGGGATTGCCGTGTCAACAAGCGGGCTCGAATTGGCTGCGGTCGCAAATGAGTTGCTGACGGTCAGAGACTTGCAAACGGGTGAGGTGAAACTCACTCGACGTGTCGCCCCGCAATGCATCACGGTGGATTGGCTGGACAACGATCGTTTTTTGATTCTCAATCGTACGTTCGTCGTCGATCGCGCCGATGGAACTCTGATCGCGCGTCTGAACCTGGATGTGGAACTCACCAAGATTCAATCGATGGCGGTGCACGACCGTTGGATCACGACGGCCAATCAACTTGGCGAGCGCGTGGTCCACGAAATCCCAATCGAGCTGATTCGCAAGCTGGCCGCAATGGATGACCGGAATGTGACGGTTGACGTTACGATCGCGGATTCTTTCAATCGATCGTCTCAAAGTCAGCTCAAACCGTATGCAACACGATTGCTTGAGAAACAGGGCTTATCGCTCGGCGACGAAAACTCCCCAATCTTGTTGACCTTGCAACGTGTTCGTTGGGACGATCCACCGGCACGATTGCGAGCGACAGCGCGACTACGCCTCTTTGGAGAAGAACTGCCGCAGATGAAACAATCGGGGCTGTCCAGCGGTTTTCTCCGACAAAGTCCGTCGTTTCAGGGCAAAGTCACGGCGACGGTCCAGATTCGACCGAAGCCCCCTGCCGAGAATGCTGCTGACGTTTGGCGAAGTGAATCGATCACCGTCGATTCGGTGCTCGATGACGTGGAATTGACTCAACCTCTCGAACCGCAGCTTCACGCTGCGTTTTGGGCCAAAGCGATTTCCAGCCTCGATCTCAAGCGGTTGGGGTTGCCGCGTGCCGTCGGTTTTCAATCTCCAGACGACCACCCGCTGATGTCAACACACTACACTTCGGTGTTGGCCCGTACGCCCGAACTTCAAGCGAACGCGGGGCCTGAATCGGCAAAGCCGACCGTCGAGACTCTGCTCACGTATTCAGATCGATGGATCGACCAGGTGCGCAAAGACTTAGGTTTGCGTGCGTCTTACCCTCGAAAATCTCCCGTGATTGCGACGCAACTGCATAGTCGAGACACGATGCCATCATCGTTCGCGCGTGGATCTGTCGGCGGGATCGGCTTGGTAAACGTGAACGGCATCCCAGAACTGTTGATCATGAGTCATGGATCCAAAAAGGAAACGACGTGGCAACGACTCAGTCAAGTTGGAACGACGCAGACGAAAATCACCCAAAGCCCGAACCAATTTCCATCTGCGCTCGACTTGGCAGTCTGTCGCGAATCGGGCCGCTGGGTGCATGTAGGGCGTGAGGAAGTGGTGTTCGGTGAATCGAGCAAGGATGCCTTCCGTGTAAAGCGCGTCGAAATGCCCCACGTGCGGTCAGCGGTTTTCTCCGATGAAGAACGAATACTCTATCTCTCGTTTCAGGAACGTCTGGAGGCCTGGGACGCGAACGCCATTTGGACGGATCGCTTCTGGGTTGATGGCGTCCGGGGCGAGCAACTCAAGTCCGTCAGAAAGATCAAGATTCGTGACGAGGGCGTGTTGTCGTTGCGCAGAGTTCCAAAATCGAAGGACCTGATTGGTTATTCTTCGAAGGCCGTGATCCGGTTCAACGGATTGACGGGCGAGACGGTTTGGGAAATCCCGTGCGACACGATGCCGACCATCATGGTTGATGCAAAAGCGGGCTATGTTTATCTGAAGAAGATCAACAAGTTGCAGAGCAACGGTATCCCAATCGTCGAAAGTTATGTCGACACGTTCAATGTTCATTTCGGGAACTTCGTCAGCTCAAGCAACTTACCGAAATTCATGAACGCGAACCATGCGATGTACGGAAAGTACGGAAGTCGCATGGCCATCAGCGGTCAGAAAGTGGTTGCCGTTTACGACCTTGCAACCATGGAACCGGTTTGGACCAAGGAGATACCGAGAGGTTTCTCGACCCGTTTGGCCTATTCCGAAGACGGAAATGCACTCGCAGTTCACGTCAACCTGGGAAACGGAAATGTCTCGCCGTTTGATGTCTGGAGCTTTCGAGAACCACCAAAGTGACGACGCGGCGACGTCATTTCCCCATGATATCGAACCCAAGCGCGCTGGAGCGAACAGCAGAAACGGGTTTCACCAAGCGCTCCGTCGCCGTGTTTCATTGACCTGTCGGGACGACGCCCCGAATAACGCCCCCTTCCCCTTAAGTTCTTGTGTCGATGGGGTAAGATCTCCAAAACAGAAAACTTCGAAATTGCCAATCCTCCGTCAAAGATGTCATGGTCCAATCCCACGAGCTGAAGCCGAACACTCTGTTTATCGAAGTTTCGGGTGCAGGTCTTCCTGAAGTGGATGGTCTGTTCGTTCCCTCGACGGCTCCGCCGACCGAGTCCGAATCGGGTACCGTTTCGAGCCTCGGTTACTGGAACGGCAAGATGGCGTGGGATCGCGCCGATGGCAAAAGTGCTCGAAGCCCGGCTCTGTCCTATTCCAACAGTTACAAGTCCTGGCGAATTTGTCGACTGGACGGTCATCTTGCCTACGACATGACCTGTGACGATGAACTGCCGCCGACCGATCGGCAATGGCACGTCTACAAGAAAGGCGTCGCTCCGGCTCCCAAGGTCGTGGTGCACCACAGCGACCCACGACTCCCCTGCCCCAAGGCCAATATTGTTTTCGTTCTGGGAGGACCGGGCGCGGGAAAAGGAACGATGTGCGAGCTCGCCGAGTCGCAACTCGGCTGGCACCACTTATCCGCCGGCGACCTGCTTCGCGCCGAGCGTGAAGCGGGCGGCCCGACCGCTGCGATCATCAACGAGGTCATTCGCGACGGAAAGTTGGCGCCGGATGAAATCATCGTCAGTCTGCTGAAGAAATCGATGGAGACGATTACTCGAACGACCGGCAAGAAGAATTTTCTGTTGGACGGCTTTCCCCGCTCGTTGGGCAACCTCGAAGGCTGGTACGACAGCTTCGGTCGAGATGCGGAGTTGCCAAAGATGCTGTACTTCGAGTGCCCTTACGATGTTTTGCGGCAGCGTATTCTGGGCCGAGCGAAGTACACCGGCAGACGCGATGACAATGTGGAGAGTTTGAAGAAGCGATTTGATACGTTCAAGGCGCAGACGCTGCCGACCGTTGAATTGTTCAAAAGCCAAGGCAAGTGTGTTGAGATCGACACGAGCCAAAGTCGCCAAGCGGTTTATGACGAAGTCGTCAGCCATCTGGCTGAGCACACCGACAAAGAGTTTGTGGCCAAACCGCTCACCGAGAGAGCGGAGATGCTGCTCGGATTAAGGCCCTATCCCAAGCAGAAGGCCTGAGCAGGTTGCTGACAGCGGATCGCCACGAAGCTCGATCGCGTGCAACACACATCGATCTTGATGGACCGCGTCAACCCCCGGGATCCGCCAGACGTCCATGGCGCACCGCCGGTCGGATTTGACTTGGGCGACTGGAAAGAAGAAACTAGGGGAAGGAAACGTACCCGGTTTCTTGCCGCCAGGGGATCACCACGCGGTTTTCAGACAGCGATCCTCTGGTTTTTTTGTGCGCGGAGGTCACCCGCAATGGCATCCGTCGGGTTCGAGACGACCGCCCGGCGTCCGCACTACAATGAATGGGATTCAACATGCTCCACTTCCTTGCCTCGATGCGGGCCCCTTGCCGCCGGTCATTCCCTGTCGATGTGCGACGCAGACTCGCTGCACTGGCGTTGGGAATCGCCGCGGCACTGACCGCGTCCGTTCTTTCGCCGACGGTTTTGCAGGCCGAACCGGTAACGCTTCCCAACCTCGTTTTGATTCTGGCCGATGATTTGGGTTACGGCGACGTCAGTTATCAGGGCGCGCCGGATGTCAAAACGCCCAACCTGGATCGATTGGCCGCCGAGGGCATCACGTTCACCGGCATGCGGGCCAATTGCACCGTTTGCTCTCCGACCCGCGCCGCGATCATGACCGGACGTTACGCCGATCGTGTCGGTGTGCCGGGAGTCATCCGGACCACGCCGGCCAACTCGTGGGGGCACCTCTCCCCCGACGTGCCGACGATCGCCGATCGACTGGGCGATGTCGGGTATCACACCGCGATCATCGGCAAGTGGCATTTGGGATTGGCTTCGCCCAACACGCCGAACGAACGTGGATTTGATCTGTTCCACGGTTTTCTGGGCGACATGATGGATGACTACTACAACCACCGTCGTGGCGGCATCAACTTCATGCGTCGCAATGCGCAGGAGATCGATCCGCAAGGCCACGCGACGGAGTTGTTCACGCAGTGGGCGATCGATTACTTGACGCGTCGCAGCAAATCACCCAAGCAGCCTTTCTTTCTGTACCTGCCCTACAACGCGCCGCACTTTCCGATCCAGCCGCCCCAAGAGTGGCTGGACCGAACGAAGGCCCGATACCCGGACATGGAGGACAAACGGGCCCGCAACGTGGCGTTCGTCGAACACCTCGATTACAACTTGGGCAGATTCCTCACGCACCTGGACAGTCTCGGTTTTCGCGATAACACCTTGGTCGCCTTCACGTCTGACAACGGCGGATCGCTCCCGCACGGACAGCGGAATCTACCCTGGCGCGACGGAAAACAGAGCCATTATGATGGCGGGTTAAAGGTCCCGTTCATCATTCGGCCGCTCTACAGACGCTTTGCCGGAACCAAATCAGACTATGCTGGGTTGACCTTTGACCTGACGGCGACATTCTTGGACTTGGCCGGCGCCCCGCGGGACGCAGAATCGGACGCGGTCAGTCTGGGGCCGATTTTGCAAGGCGATCCAATGCCGGACGAGTCCCGTGAACTCTATTTTGTGCGACGCGAAGGCAACCAACGCTACGTGGGTGGCGCGTATCACGCCCTCATCCGGGGGAAATGGAAATTGATGCAGAACGACCCGTTCTCGCCGCTGGAACTGTATGATCTGGAAGCCGACCCGTACGAAGAGCACAACGTGATTGAAACGAATCCGAAAATCGTCGGCCAGCTGAAGCGTTCGCTTCAGGCACACATCCAGCGCGGCGGACGTGTCGCTTGGCAACCGTAAACTCGCAGGCCGACTTCGATGATCCAGCCCGCACTGATTGCGTTGATTCGCGACGGGGAAACAACGATTTACATTGATCCGTTCGGATCGGTGTGTTTCGCGCGTCAATTGATCTGGGGCCAAGATGCATTGGAACGATGGCTCGCCGGACGCGAACCGGTCCATCAATTCGACACCGATTGTGAAGCCGGCGCGGTGATCGATTTTGATGCCCAAGCGTTGCTTTGGTACAGCGAAGAGGAGCCGGTGGATCAGCCGCGAACGATGCAGTTGCTCGACACGTTGATCGCCGAAGCCTGGCAGGGATTCGAGATCTTGTACGCCGACGGAATGTGCGATCTGCAGATTGCCGCCGGCGATTCGATCAGCCACGCCAGCCAGCAACGGTTGAAAGTCATCGACGAGAGCGTCGATCCGCTGGAATTTCGCAGTGAGACGCTCGACGAGGAGTCTCCGCATTGCGAACAGTTTGATCTCGATGACGAAGAGGAGCGTTTCGCCTGGGTGACGATCCTGGATGCAGACCAGTTGATCCACCATCGATTGATCGGAGAGATCACCTCGGACGTGATTCGAAACGAAGACGACCCGTTGTCGCGATTGAAATCACTTCCCGCCTATGACGTGCCCGCCGAACAGAACGTCATCGAAGCGATCATCGTCGACGAGCCCGAGCGACGAATCGAAATCTGGGGAGGCCGCGACATTCGTGCCGCCGCCGGTGAAATGGCACTCCATTGGCCGGGCTGGGACGTGCAGTGTCTCGAAACCGACGGGTACGAGCATCAGTGCCGTTTCAGCGGCCCGACCGGAACACCGATGACGGCCGCAGAGGCGCTCGGAACGCTGGTCCCGATGCTGCTGATGACCGAAAACTTCGATCCCTCGACGATGCTCGGCGAACTCGGGAAATCCTTCAAGGGCTTGATGGCGAAACTGGTGACCGTGGTCACGGTGCTGATTTGCCTGCCCTTCGTGATCTTTGCCTTGATCTCCGGGAATTGGAAAGCGGGGGGAATCACGATCGGCGTGATCGTGGCATTGGTGGTGATCACGTTCAAACTGATCGAGCGAAAATTTCGGCGTGGTTTTGCCGCCACGCTGTCCGAGGTCCATCGCGACCCGGCGATGCCTGACGAGAACGAACCGGCCGCCGCCGGACCGCTGGATCCCCAACAACGCCGACAACAACTCGATCAGTTGCTCTCACGATCCGGTCTGCCGAGCCTCGCGGAGATCGAGCCCCATTTTGACAGCGATGTTCCCCTGGCGGTGTAGCTCGCGTGTCCCCGTCGGACCGCCTCGGGCACGAATCCGTTACAATCCACCGCACCCACGCCGTGTTCCATCGACACGGATGATGCCCCACTTCAGTCAGCCCCCTCCCCTCGCTCCCCCCCATTTCCATCCATGCGATCGATCCTTTGCCTGTCCCTGGCGTTGCTGTTTGCCGCCCCGCTTGCCGCCGGTTCTCCGCTGGTGGCCAATGAACGCAACCTGCTGTTCTGGTTTGATGCCGAAGGGAAGGTGACGGCGAAGGTGGAGCTAAAGGGGGCACCCCATGACATTCACGTGCTCGAGAACGGCAACGTGCTGACGCACCAGGGAACCGAAATCGTCGAATTGGATGCGCAGTCACGCGAGATCGTCTGGAGATTCGACGCGCGTTCGTTGGCGACTGCCAAGAAAGTCGAATTGCACTCGATCGCGCTGTTGCCCAACGGTCAGGTGATGGTGGCGCTCAGCGGCGAAGGAAAGATCTATGAGATCGACCGCGACGGAAACATTCACAAGCAGTTCGACCTCCAACGCGATCGCCCCCATCCCCACCGTGACACGCGTCTGGTCCGCCCGATCATCGACGGCGACCGATGGACGTATTTGGTCGCTCAAGAGGGCGACGGATTTGTCCGCGAGTACAATCGTGACGGCAAGATCGTCTGGGAGTATGACGTGCCGCTGTTCGGCAAGCAGCCCAAAGGCGGACACGGACCGGAAGCGTTTGGGGATTCCGTCTTCAGCGCCCTGCGTCTGCAGAATGGAAACACGTTGATCGCGACCGGAAACGGACACAGCATCCTGGAGGTCACGCCGGAAAAACAAATCGTGTGGCAAGTCGACCAGCACGATTTAAAAGACATCACGCTGGCCTGGGTGACGACGTTGCAGGTACTCGACAACGGGAACATCATCGTCGGCAACTGTCACGCCGGCGAAGGCCAACCGCAAATCATCGAAATCGATCGAAAGAAGAACGTCGTCTGGTCGTTCACCGATTTTGAGCACCTGGGCAATTCGGTGTCCAACTCCGTGGTCCTCCGCTAGCGGAGCGTCGGGTGAACAGGCTTTTTGTTAGCGGCAGGGCGCGAGCCCTCCGGTCTTGCAAGGTGCTTTCACGCTGACACCGGACGGCTCGCGCCGTTCCGCTAACACCTTGAGTTGATTGTTTAAACGCCGAAACGTTCGCGTGGATCGGTCAATCCGTCGGCAAGCCGCCGCAGGGCTTCGGTTTCGATCTGTCGGACGCGTTCGCGGGTCAGGCCGAGTTCGGCGCCGATTTCTTTGAGCGTCTTCGGCTCGCTGCCGTCCAGGCCGAAGCGTAGTTTCAACACCATCGCTTCGCGTTCTTCCAAATCGCCCAGCAGTTCCATGGCGTGACGCAAGATGTCGTGATCGAGCATCATCTCGTCGGGAGCTTTTAAACGCTCGTCCATGACCATCTCACCGAGCGACCATCCCGATTCGCTCTGGTCGCTTTGCGGCGTGCTGTTGCTGATTCGGATCGCTTTGCGAATGATCGGCAGCTTCTTCTTGGGCAATCCCAACACCCGTGCGACTTCTTCGTTGGTCGGGGTGCGGCCGAGCTCTTCGCTCAACCGGGCGGTCGCACGACGCCACTTGCTGAGCAATTCGACCATGTAGGCCGGGATTCGGATCGTTTTGGCGCTGTTGATCAACGCCCGTTTGATCGACTGTTTGATCCAGTAACTGGCGTAGGTGCTGAACCGGGTCCCGACGGTGGGATCAAAACCTTCGACGGCCCGCAACAGCCCCAGGTTTCCTTCTTCGATCAGGTCCTGCAGGCTGAGGCCTTTGCCGGTGTAGCCGCGGGAGATGTTGACGACCAGACGCAAATTGGCGCGGACCATCCGATCGCGTGCTTCGACATCGCCTTGTTCGATCTGGGCGGCCAGTTCCAGCTCTTCTTTGGCGGTCAACAATGCCGTCTCGTTGATCTCACGCAGATAGGTCTCCAGCGGTGACTGCGCCGCATCGGTCCTGCGACTCACCTTGCGAGTTTTCTTGACATCAGCGAGATCCGGATCAACTGAGGGGGCGACGAATTCAGACATGAGAATTTTTGGTAGGTTGAATCGGTGCGACCACCGCCACCGCGGACGTGCGCCGGTGGTCACCGCTGACGGGCGACTGCCGGAGAGAGGTACGTGAGCAGCTGGCAGCCGGCATTCGGGGATGCCGTAAGGACAGCATCGGATCCCAGGTCGGCGAAACTGCAATTCCAGTGAATCGGTCACGGGTTTGCCAGCGTTGGCGATTGTTCCGGTCCTTCCGATTGTTCACAAAACGCGGCTGGGAAGCCCGAGCGGCGCGAAGGTGGCTTGTCGTCGGTCAACCAATGCCGTTTACTTTGTCGGTCCCCGGAACCGAAACTGACTCCCCGCACGGTTGTTTTCCCGACATGTTGATCGACTCCCACCATCACCTTTGGAAATACTCCGCCGAGCAGTATCCGTGGATCAGTGACAAGATGTCGGTGCTGCGAAATGATTTTTGGTCCGACGACTTGAACAGGCTGTCCGACGAACACGGGGTCGAAGGTTTCGTCACCGTCCAGGCCAGGCAATCGTTGGAAGAAACCGAGACGTTGCTCTCGCTTGCCGATTCACAACCATTGATCAAAGGCGTGGTCGGCTGGGTCGATTTTGCGTCCGATCAAATCAGCGACCAACTGGATCGATTCGCCGACAACGACAAACTGAAGGGGTTGCGGCACGTCGTTCAGGATGAACCGGACGATCGATTCATTCTGGGCGCGGACTTTAATTCGGGCATCCGCAAACTGGCCGGACGCGGGCTGGTCTACGACGTCTTGATCTTCGCACGGCAATTGGAAAGCTCCATCGAGTTCGTGCGGTCACACGCCGACATCCCGATGGTGCTCGATCACATCGCCAAACCGACGATCCGGGACGGCGAGCTCGATCGTCAGTGGGCATCACAAATCCGCCAGATCGCTGCCTTGCCGAATCTTTCCTGCAAATTTTCCGGCGTGGTCACGGAAGTCCGCGACACCTGCTGGGACGTTGAAACGATTCGGCCCTATTGGGAAGTCGTCCTCGACGCGTTTGGCCCCGATCGATTGATGTATGGAAGCGATTGGCCCGTCTGCCTGTTGAAATCAACCTACGAACGATGGCTGGAGGCGGTCCGGTCCTTGACCGGCGAACTGTCCAGCGACGAACAAAAACAGTTTTTTGGCGGTACCGCCAAACGCATTTATCACTTGGAGTAAATTCGAACATGCGCGCGATACAAATCAGTGAAGTCCAAACGCTAAAGCCGATCGAAATCGACCCGCCGGCCGCCCCCGGGCCCGGACAAGCCCTGGTGCGAACGCACCGGATGGGCGTTTGTGGAACCGACATCAGTTGCTACCTGGGGAAGTTTCCGTTTTTTGATTTCCCCCGCATCCCCGGCCACGAGTTGGGCGTGGAGGTCGTTTCGGTCGGTGAAGGCGTGACGAATGTTGTCGCCGGGGACCGTTGCAGTGTGGAGCCCTACATGAACTGTGGGACGTGTTACCCCTGTCGCCGCGGCGCGACGAACTGTTGTCAAAACCTGAAAGTCATCGGGGTGATGATGGACGGCGGGCTGTGCGAATCCTTTTTGGTTCGCGCCGACAAACTGCACCCGTCCAAGAAACTCACGTTCGACCAACTCGCGCTCGTGGAGACACTGGCGATCGGTTGTCACGCCAATGACCGTGCCAATCCACAACCGGCCGATCATGCGATGATCATCGGGATGGGGCCGATCGGATTGGCGACGTTGGAGTTTGCAAAATTCACCGGCGCGAAAATCAGCGTGATGGACATGAATCCCGATCGGCTGGAGTTCGTCCGACAGAATTACGGGGTCGAAAACACCATCGAGTTCAAAGGGGATGGCAGCGAATTGGAGCGGATGCGTGAGCTGACCGGCGGCGATCTGTATCAATCGATCGTCGACGCGACGGGAAACCGCCATTCGATGGGCGGCGCGCTGAATTATTTGGCCAGCACCGGATCGTTGGTCTACGTCGGCATCACGACCGACGAAATCACGTTTCGACACCCGACCATGCACAAGCCGGAAGCTTCAATCCTGGCATCACGAAACGCGCTGCCGGGCGATTTCACCCGGATCATTCAATTGATCGAAATGGGGATGATCAACACCGATGCTTGGATCACCCACCGAACCGACATGGACCGCGTCCTGTCGGATTTTGAATCCTACACGAAGCCGGAAACCGGGGTCATCAAGGCGGTGATTTCCGTTTGCGATTGATCACAGATCCAATCCGGCCACCCAGCGGGCCCAATCGGGTTCGTCCAGGGGATCCAACAGCGGTTCGGGAATGATGGGCAGGCGCTTGCTTTCGGGCGTGCCCGGCGTCTGGGCTCGGACGGTCAGCAATCCATCGACGTTCAATTCGAAACCGATCGATCGTGTTCGTTTGAGTTGATTGTTGGAATCCTTGTCGACCTGAAATTCGTAGCGTCCCAGCGAGTGCCATTTGTCGCCTTGGACGCCGGAGGATTCGACGACCGACAGGGTCATGGAGAAGCGATTTTTGGCGATCGTCAACTTTCGGTTGGTGCGTGCCGGCAATTTTTCGCCCCGCGGGATGATCGGCAAGATCCGCCGCCGCCCGCGACTGTCTTCGATCACGATTCCGATCGTTTGACTGGAAACGCATCGCGGCGGCAACAGCAGATCGCTGCGTTGCGGCAGTTCGGCGGCCAGACAGGCGGCCGCACCGCGGGCGATGTCACTGTGATCGACGACACGGACGTCCAGATCGGGCGAGAGTTTCTTGAACAAACGGGTCTGCAATTCATCGATCCGCAACAGCGGCCCGTGGATCACGGCTGAATCAATTTTCTTGGGATGCACTCCCGCTTGCTGACAAACCGCGTGCATGTCGCGGCGGATGCCGTGGATCAGATCGGCACATCGTTCCAGCCACGTTTTTCGCGATACCGTGATCGAATGGGCGCGCTCGTCTTTTTCAATGCTGATGGTCACCTCCGACAGCATGAGCAACGAGTTCATTGCGTGCTCGCAAGCCATCTGCAACCGCGACGCCTGGATCGTGTTTTCGGTCGGGTCGAAACCATGGCGCTTTCGAAACCCCTCGGCGGCGAGCGTGACCAATCGGTGTTGCCAGCTCAACATGCTGGTATGCCAATGGCCGGCGTTGGCCAGTTGTTTCAACTGCATGCCGTCGCGTTGCACCAAGGCGACCTCGGTGGCTTGCCCCGACAATCCGATGAACAGCATCGTTTCAGCCGAATTGATGTCGATCGGCTTATTCTCGCTGGACACCACGCCATCGATATCCAACAACAGCGACTGGATGGCTGCGACGTTTCGGTCGACCAGACGAACGGATTCGAGCCCCGCGATACGACAGGCTTGCTTGATGCTGCGTCGATGAAATTGGTCGTAACACGCCGGGACCACCATCGACGTCAACTTGGGCATGGCGCGTCCCGGCCAGGCGTTGGAGACGATTCGTCGGATCGCCAACGCCAACAGCACTTCCGGCGGACAATGGCTTCCGGCAATCTCGCGGCGGACCACGTCTTTGCCGATGTACATCGGCAGACAGTGCACGACGTTCTTCGGCGCGACCCGGCGCATCTGGTTGGCGTCCATGTCAAACAACAGTCGCCCCTGATCGTTGGCGATCACCATCCGGAACAAAGGCTGGTCCTCGGCGCCGGCGACCAAGTTGTGGATGCCGACCCCTTGCACAGATTCCGCCGCCGCGGCGTAGGACATCCCCATGTCGATTCCGAACACGGGTTGATTGGCGATCGCCGTGGAGCCGCCGGACATCGTGGAATCGTTGACGCTGGATTGTCGATTGACGAATTCCGCCAACCAGGCGGGACTATGCGATTCCTCGGCATAGGCTCCCAGATCTTCCACGACTTCGTCCAATGACGCGTAGCGTTCACTGAGCCGTTTGGCCATCATCCGACGCAGCAGATTGGACAGCCCCAGGTCGACGTCGCTGCGGAGTTGCATCAGATCGGGGATCTCGCCGTGACGATGGCCATAGACCTGGTCCAGGTATTCCCCCTGAAACGGCGGCTTGGCGGTCAACAGAAAGAACAGCACCGCCCCCAAGGAATAAATGTCACTCCTGGGGTCCGCGTCGTCGGGCGATTCGAGCTGTTCGGGAGACATGTAGGCCAACGTCCCGATCAGCCGTCCCTTGCGTTTGTGATGGGAATCGGGGTCTTGCACGCGGCCCAATTCACGGCCGTCTTCGGACCACAGGACGTTGCTGATTTGAGCCAGCCCCAAATCCAAGACCTTGATCGTCCCGTCGACGGCGCGGATCAGGTTGCCGGGTTTGACATCGCGATGCACGATGCCGGCGCGATGCGCGTGCAACAGCCCCAGAGCGGCTTGTCGCACGATCGCGGCGGCCATTCCGGGTGACAGCGGACCGTTTTTGGAAACCAGTTTCGTCAACGTCAAACCGTCGACATACTCCATCACCAAATAGTGGATCCCGCCAAATTCGCCGGCGTCAAAGGCGGTGACAATGTTCGGGTGCATGACGCGGGACGCGGCACGGACTTCGTCATAAAACCGCTCCACCGACGCCTCGTCCGAGATCCGATCGCTCCGCAACACCTTGAGCGCGACCTTGCGCTGCATCCGCACATGTTCGGCGGAAAACACCTGCCCCATGCCGCCCGAACCGATCAGCCCCGTGATGCGATACTCGCCGATCTGCTTGGGGACGGTGGCTTCGGAGCTCGCCGAGCGTTTTCCCGGCATGCTGACGGCGGCGGCCTGCACCGCTTCGATGGGCTGATCGGAGGCCACGCTGAGTTCGATTTCCGGCTCGGAAAGGTCGCCGAGTTCGCAGGTCGCGGGATCGGCGGCGACCGCTTCGCTATACGTCGGCGCACTGCCAAGTTCCGTCGAATCGACGAGGCGGCCTTCGAACTCGCTGGAAAGCGAATCGGGCGTCAAATCATCGCTATCTGGGATGGGGCGGGACAAATTGTTGGTCGTCGCAGGAGGGACGGGGGTCAGGTGATGGTCGAGTGAGATCCGTCCACCCGATCGCCCCCTTTCCAATATATCGAAATACCGGTGGAGTTGTCGGAGTTGGATCAGGCACGTTACTCTAAGACGTCGGAATACGAAGTCGGCGGGTTGTCGGCCGACTCGTCCGTTAGCCTTCACACGAACTCGGCCCATTATCTTGCCAGCACCGGATCAATCGTCAATATCCAACCGCGAGCCCTGCGATCAACCGGCGGGCGCGTCGGATCCCCGCGTCCTTCGGATTGCAACCCGAGAAAGCCCACTGGCCCTTTGGCAGGCACAGCACGTCGCCCAACTGCTGGCCACGCATACCGTTGCGCCGCGGATCGTGCCGATGGTCAGCAGCGGCGATGTCGACATGCGGCCGATCGACGGCAAACGCTCCGTCGGCGTCTTCACCAAACGGATCCAGCAGGCCCTGCTGGACGACGAGGGGGACGTGGCGGTGCATTCGATGAAGGATCTGCCGACCGAAGCCCACCCGAGCCTTCGCATGGTCGCCTCGCCGGCGCGAGAAACGGTGGCCGACTGCCTGGTCTCGCCGAAGGGGGTGGAACTAGACGCGTTGCCCAAAGCCGCCCGGATCGGCACCGGCAGCCGCCGCCGCGCGGCACAATTGCTGAAGCTCCGTCCCGACCTGGACGTGCAACCGATTCGGGGCAACGTCCAGACACGGCTGCAAAAAATGCACGACGGCGACTACGACGCGATCGTTCTCGCCGCGGCAGGCATCGAGCGGTTGGAGATGCATGATTTGCCCCGCGCGGTGCTGCCGCTGGATTGCATGTTGCCCGCTCCCGGACAAGGCGCCTTGGCGATCGAAGTCCGTGGCGACGATAGCGATGCCGTCGCGGTGGTCTCGCAGATCAATGTTCCCCGTTCGGCCGCTTGCACGCTGGCCGAACGGACGTTGCTGTCGCAGCTTCACGGCGGCTGTTTAGCCCCCATCGCCGCGTTGGGAACGGTTTCCGAAGTCGCCGCGGACGGGCAAACCGTGTCGGTCCTGCATTTGGTCGCCCGCGTGTTGTCGCTCGATGGCAAGGTCTGCTTGGAATCCGAAGCCGACACGCCCCTGGATTTGGCATCTGACGATTGGCAAACCACGGCCATCGCGTTGGGGCGGCAGGTCGCCGAGATGCTGATCGACCGGGGAGCCAGACCGCTGATCGAAGCCGGCCGGTGAGCCATGGTCGGAACGTCGATTCTTTTGCTGCAGGATTTTGCAACCCATTTAGATTCTCTCCCTCTGGGAGAGACGGCGTTTGCGCAGCAAGCAAACGCCAGAGAGGGCCGGCGCTGCGAACGTCTTAGCGCCTTCCGCGACGATCAAATCCGCCACTTATACAATTGACGTTTCTAACCGTTTGCGCAAGCCCCATGCCACCGCCTTTGACACCAACCGGGGCGTTGTTTGTTAGCGGCAGGGCGCGAGCCCTCCGGTCTTGCAGCTGTTTGCGATCTGCCACCGGACGGCTCGCGGGCTGTCGATTTTGTGAGCCGCGACACCTAAGCGGCCGGGCATTCCGACGCTGTCCGGGGCCTTACGGCCAGCGGCTCACCATTGACTCAGCAAATCCCGACAAAAACGACAGCCCGCTCGCGCCGTTCCGCCAACACTTTCGATATTTCGTTAGCCCTGGCCGCAGGCAACACAGTACGCGTCGATGATTCGTGATGCAGCGCGCCGCGAGACGCTAAAATCGGTCGACAAAACGTTGCATCCGTTCCACATCCCCCCTCGTCCCCCACATCCCAAGGTACACACCGGTGCTGACACGTCCCACGCCATCCGACCGCGTCTCCAATCCATCCAGTCGCCGTCAATTCATCGCCGTCGCCGGCGCGACTTGCGTCGCCGCCTGTGCGTCATCCGGCGATGGCCTTGCCCCGGCCACCGTCGCGGCTGCGGAACCGTTTGCCCGCAGCGGTGGCGCACGCTTTCGCGTCGGGTTGGCCGCCTATTCGCTACGCAGCTACTTTTCGCTCATGAAGGGCAAGCGAAAGGAACCCGCCGACGGGGGCAAGGCGATCGACATGGTGGGCTTCCTGGATTACTGCGTCGCGCAAGGTTTGGAAGCGGCTGAATTGACGAGTTACTTTTTCCCGCCGGATGCCGACGACGCGTATTTTTTGGAGCTGAAACGCCAGGCGTTCCTGCGTGGCGTGACCATTTCCGGCACCGCCATCGGCAACAACTTCACCCAAGGCGCGGGCGACAAAATGGAGCGGGAGATTGAAACGGCGATCGAGTGGATCGACAAAGCCGCCGTGATGGGGGCTCCGCACATCCGGTTCTTCGCTGGCAAAGGGAAGGAATTGGATGATCATCCCGAACGCATGAACGAGGCGGTTGCCGCGATGAAACGCTGCGCCATGCGGGCGGGCGAGCAGGGTGTCTTCTTGGGCATCGAAAACCACGGCAATCTCCGGCCCGACCAGCTGCTGCCGATCATCCATGCCGTCGACCATCCTTGGGTCGGCATCAACTTGGACACGGGCAATTTCTACAGCGACGATCCCTATGGCGATTTGGAGAAATGCGTGCCCTTCGCCGTCAACGTTCAAGTCAAAGTCAACATGAAGAAACCCGATGGCACGGAGTATCCGGCCGACATGGATCGGATCGCCGGGATCCTGCGCGACAGCGGCTATCAGGGGTTTGTGGTCTTGGAATACGAAGACGAAAACCCCTACGCCCACATTCCAGCGGCCCTGGATCGGATGCGCAACGCACTCGGCGTCTGACAACAACCGCTAGCGTTTCATCCGAGCGGAAAAGGGGTCAGGTACCAAAAACCAAATGGCCCGAAGGGTGCTTCGCATTTTTGGTACCTGACCCCTTTTCCGCGGCGCCCTGCGTTTCAACGATGCCAACAACCGCTAGGACCGTTGCGTCCGGAACAACCGGACGCGTTTCCGGGACCGGAAAGGTCAAAACGGCACTTTTCCTGAAGCTTTTGTGTGGAACCCGCCGGAATCGGACTACTGTCTAGGTGTGCGAGGGACGCGACACGCAGCAAGCACAACAACGAGATATTAAGCGTCCCCCCGTGCGAGGCGGGGTCGGTTCTTCGGAATCGGCCTCGCCTTTTTTCGTTTCCGCGTCGACCAGGTTGTCATCGCCAGGACCGCCAGCAAACTGGCCAGTACGGCGTAGAGCGGTTGTCGCCACGGCCCCAGTGATTGGACCAGCAAGACCAGCAACGGGCCATCCAAGATGATGGCTACCGTCCAGCCCGACCAGGCCGCCAAACGGACGTTGGCCGTCACGCCGCGAATCAAGCCGTAGACGAGACTGGGCAGGACCAACAAGTAGCCGCCACCGGGCAACCCCAAGGCCAACGCAGTGCCCAGCGCGGCGGTCACCATCCAAATCCAATCGCTCAGGGCGTTCGATTCCTCCGCTGAGGATCGCGATTCCAGCCACTCCAGCAGCAACGTCGCGGCCAGAAACGAGGCGGCGATCGTGAATAACCCCGCCGGCAAATCGATCGGCGTGTATTTCAGCGCGTTCCACGGCGTGATCAGCAAGGCGAAATGGATTACCAGTCCGACGGCCAGACCGACCAGCGCCGCCAACAACGTGTTCAGCCCATGGCGGGGCAAACGTCGCCAACGATGCCGCGACCGTTGACGCAGACAAGTCCAGCCGATCAAGGCGACCGCGATCAACGCCAACACCGTTTGCACCCGCTCGCTGAAGTGAATCACGGTCAAACCGTATAGATCAAAGAACACGGCGCTGCCGGCCGGTCGGGTGGATTCCTGCTGCACGCGTTGCACCGCGTCGGCGGGCAGGCGATCGATGGCGTGGTGCATCGAGAACAGATGCGCCCCCATGTGTTGCAACGTTCGATCGCTCAGGTTGGCCGGCGTATCGTCCGGCCGGTGATAGCGATGGGCGCCTCCGATGACCGCATAATTGAATCCGGGTAGACCGAGTTCGCCATGCCAAGCGTTGAAGTCGGTCGCGTTGGGGAGCATCCGATAGACAGTGACGGCCAGCGAGGACGTGATCTTGGGCCGGGCCATGTCGTCGATCAACGCGCTGACCCAAGCATGGTTGCCGGAGTGTGTTTCGAACATCGGGATGCCGCCACGGCTGCCGCGGGCATCGAAGTTCAACACGAACACCGGTCGGGCGAACGGCAGCGATTGCTGGGCCGCGATCGCATAGGCACCCAACAACCCGAATTCCTCTCCGTCGGTAAACAGGTAATGGGTGGTGCGGACCGGCGGCGTCGTCGCCAGAAAGCGGATGTGTTCGACCAGCGCGACGACCGCCGATCCGGCGTCCCCGGCGCCGGGGCCCCAGCGACAGGAATCATGATGGGTGGCAACCAGAATCGGGGCCAACGAAGGATCCGAGCCTTGGATCGTGACCCACAGGTTCTTCAGCACGGTGTCGGGCGGCAATAAATCAATGCGCCCCCGCGGATGTCGATTCTGACGCTCGGGGTCGAACGGGATTTCGATTCTCTGGGGTGAGACACCGAAGCCGCGAAGCTTTTGTTCCAGGCGTTGCAAAAACGCTTCGCCGGCCGCGGTACCGGTCGTGTGTTTCAGTGCAGGATCGCCCAACAATTCAACCAGCGTCGCGCGCATCCGCGCCGCCGACGGCTGATCGGCCGGGGCGTCTGGCCCCAATGGCGTCGGCCCGCGGTACTGGTACCAACCCAAGAAAATCGAAAGCCCCAACATCAACGTTGAAACCACGATTCGTCTACCGAATTTCGACGCTTGGTGTTCCAAAACCTGAATCCCCCTGCAACCAGTCGCCTAAGCTCAATGTCAACACCTTTGGCTCTTGAGGTGTTAGCGGAACGGCGCGAGCCGTCCGGTCGCGCTTCAAAAACACCGCGAAAGACCGGAGGGCACGCGCCCTACCGCTAACAACAACACTCCGCTTGGCGTCAAGCGAAGCGGCATTGAGAGTAAGCTTCCAAGTTGCGATCGACAAGCTGGAAGCTTACCCCACGTCTATGCCGCGAATGACGTCGGCTGTGGAGTGAATCCGATCGCGATTTGCGCGACAATTTGTTTTGCGGCGTCGATCTCGGAAAGCTGCAGTTGTCCCATCCGCCGCATGTCGCTGCGTACTTTGCGTGATTGCCGTCGCGGCAACATGTCGAGCACGGTTTCCGCGGTCTCGTTGGGCAGACCGCACAAAACCAGGAACGCTTGTTTGGTTGACACCATCCCCAGGGCACGGCAAAGATCCTGGGGCGGAAGTTGCGTCAGAAAACGATCAACGCGTTCGGCCAATTCCGCCGGGTGACACAGTGCTTGGTCCACACAGGGTTCATCACTCCCCTGTCGACGCGCCGCTGCATCTCGGTGCTGGTCAATGGGCAACACCACGGGAGACTGGTCCGACCCGTCGTCGTGCGGTTGCCGGGCTTCCTGTTGGAGCAGCGCCGACGGCAACACGCCGGCGGCTTGTGTCTGGTGAAATTGGGCAAACATGCTCTCCACCGTTTCGCGGTTCGGCGGCATCGCGGCCGGCATCGCGGCCGGCATCGGGGCCGGGGCCGTTGTGGCATCGGCGTCGGTTGGCCGGGCGTGTTCAGCCGTCGGCACTTCGACCGCGGCCGATTCCGTCGGGGGCGTTTGGCGGTGGCCGCTTTCGCGTTGAAAATCCGCCGCGGCGTCGGCGACCGAATCGGTACCTCGGTAGATCGATTTGGAGCGTTTGGGGGAGACCCTGGCGCGACCGATTTGAATTTCGTCCTGAATCTCCGATTCCACTTTTTCGACACGGCTGGTTTCGGTCTGCAGCTCGTCGCGCATCCGCTTCATCACATGGACCTGTTCCATGGCATCGACTTCACCCATCGCCGACATCTCTCGGGCGATGCGTTGTTTGTCATCATTACCCAGCTGTCCCAGCAAGACACGGTGGGTTCGTCGTGGCAGGGTGTGCAGCAGGATAGCGATCTGGCGGATCGTATCGCCGCGATCGTCGTGAGTGCCGGTGTGGGTTTCGGTCGGGGTGATCATGGACGTGATGGATGGGTCAGGTCATTGAAACGATCGGACACCGTTGGCGGACACCCAACGTTCTCAGGCAGCGTCGGCGATCCAACTGTGGACGATCTGTGCGGCCAGTTCCGGGTTGGATTCGACCAACTCGGCCAAGTCGTCTCGCATGGTGGTATCCGCGGCGTTGGACATGGTCTTGGCAGACCGATCGGTTTGTCGCGGTGCTGGTTCGGGGGTTGGCATCTCTGCGACCGAGGATGTCGTCATCGCAGGGTTTCGCAGTCGCAGTCGCATGGCGGCGAGCGCGAAGACGCTGGCGACCAACAACAGGCATCCCAGGGAAATCGCCAGCACCGGGTTGGCTTGAAACGGTCCGACCACGCCGGCCCACTGGCCGACCCGATCGACCGGTGATGGATACTTGGGCGTCTTGTCGGGATCTGGAAAGCTCCAGACGCGAACCGTTTGTTCGTCCGTGTCGGCAGCGGTCGCCACCAACGGTTTGACCGCATCACGGATATTGTCCATGACTTTCACGCGGACGCCGTCCAATTGTTCTTGGGTCGGTGCCAGCGGCAAAGCGCTCTCGGGATGTTGGGAGCGATGATCGTTGACCCATTGGGCGTGGAACTGGCTTTCGGGCACACCGACCGAAACGCGGATCAGAAACTCACCGGGTGTCGATTCTTTCTGAATCGACTTGGACAACGCGATCGGTTTTCCGTCACCGGACTCGCGGTACACCGACCGCGCGGCGATGTGCAGCCCGCGATAGCCGCCCAGCAGCTCGGTCAGGCGTTGCTCCAGTTCGTACTCCGCTTGACGCTGCTGGCGGGTCAATGGATCGTCCGAACCGTTGTACGTTTTCCGCGCCGACGTGTCCGTCACCGTCACTTGGTCCGCGTCCATGCCGGCGTAGGCACCGGCGACGAGGTTTTGAATCATGCTGATCCGCCCCGGCGCGATCGGCTTGCCACTGTCCGAGACCAGCAGCACGCTGGCAGATCGGATCCTGCGCTCGTCAAATCCGCCGGCAGATTGCTCGTCATAGTCGACACTGGCCCAGAGGATGTCGTCAAAGGCCGCAATCTTTTTCCCCAGATCGCGCGCCTTGGCATATTGGTGACGGGTCCGCCGGGCCGATTCCGATTCGAAATAGGGCGCCTCAACAAGCGCCTCTTCGACGCTGCTCTGCAACGCGTAGGGCAGCGCGGAGGCTTGCTCGAGCGCCGCCAGGTATTCGTGCCGGGTCTCACGCGGGATCAACATCCGTCCGTCTTCACGTCGCCAATCGCTCAAGCCCGCTCGGCTGAACGCGAACTCGAGTTGACTGAGCTCCATCTCTCGGAGCACCTTCCCGCCGAAGAGTGGCTCCATGGATTCCGTCGAGCCGGCAGGGGTGACGTAATAGATCCCGCCGAGAATCAGCAGCCCCGCGATCACACAAGCGACGGCTCGTGACAACGCCGACGCCCCGGAAAGAGGCGGGACGGTGTCCAGGTGGGACTTGAATCGTTCGGTCCGCTGACGCAACACGCTTAGGCTGCCAATCGACTACGGGATGATTGCGAGGGAAACACAATGGTCACAGCCACTCCGCCCTGGGGGCAGTTCTGCCACTGCAGCTCCGCGTTGATGGCGGCCGCCGCGATCGGCAGGTGACGCTCGCGTTTGGTCGCGTCGGTCCCGCTGTCGGCGATCTCCAACTCCAATCCCGTGTCGCTCTGGCAAGCGGTGATCATTAGATCGCCACCATCAGGCATCGCCTCCAACGCCTGCTTGCTGAGCGCCGTGATCAGATCCGCCGTGCGTTGGTGGTCGCAGGGGATGGGGATTTCCAAGTCGATGTCCAATTCCAAACACACCGGAGCCTGGTGTTGGATCAATAACGGTGCGGTCACAGTCTCGACAAGAACCAAGAGGTTCCTGCACTGTTCCGGTTCCATCCATCCTTTGGCCATCGTGGCCTCCGCATTTATCGAATGTTCAAATGATTATGACGACCCGCGGGGTGCGACACGCCATCGACGCCGGCGACGGACCTCACCTGATTAAAACCAGGGGAAAATCACCGGAATGACTCAAGTCGTTCTCCACAATGGACCGGCATAGTCTTTTCCCGTCGGTGGTCGCAAGGCGGATCGGCCCGACAAAATGCAGCCCCGAGCGACAAGCAGGGGGCGGCGTCCCCTCGGACGCCTCGATTTTTTGCCGATCGGGCGTATGATGGCACGAGTGCTTTGTCAACGATTCGATTTCGGGTGCCGCGGAAAAGGGGTCAGGTACCCAAAACCAAATGGCCCAACGGGTGCTTCGCATTTTTGAGACCTGACCCCTTTTCCGCTCGCTGCGTTTTTGACTGCAACACTCTCTGCCCCACAAAAAATTCGTACTTTCCATGCGTTCACTGCCACTCCTACTGTCCATCACCACGCTCGTGGTCTCCGCCACCTGTTTCGCCGACGATGCCCGCGGGCAAGGACTGCTGCAACGGCTGCGAAGTCGGATCGCGCCGCTGATTCAAGATCAATTGGAACCGCGAGACGGTGAAGCTGCCAACAACGCCCTGCCGGCGCGCCCACTGCCCGGCTCAGGCAATCAGCCCGCTGCCGGCGATCCGGCAAACGAAGCGGCCCCGGATGCTGCCGCCGGCCGGACGAATCCGCGCGCCCGCTATCGCTCCCTGGCTCGTCCCGGGGCCGGCGGAGTCAGCCGCATTCCGGCCGTCACGCCGCCGGTTGCTGCGGCTGTCAGTCCGACGCCGGCAATCGGGCCGAGCGGAGTTCGACAGGCGGGTGCCGAGACGCAGCCGCGTTCCGACGCCGGCTCTCCAGCAACCCCGCGATCCAATTCGTTCGGTCGATCGATTCTCTCCCCGCTGGACTTTGACGACGAAACCGGGCCGACATCGGCCTCCGCCGGCACCGAAGCATCAATCGGCATCAAGGCGATCGACGCCGATCCGGGCTACCCCGGCGTTCAAATCACCGAATTCGCCAGCCACTCCCGGGCCGACCGAGACGGGTTGCGCGTCGGCGACTTCATCTTTGCCATCGACGGGGTGCCCACGCCATCGGTGGCCGCTTTGGTCGATCAAGTTTCCGCTCGTCAGCCCGGCGACCAAGTTCGCTTGCGGATCGGGCGGGGAGGACAAGTCAGTGATCTAGACATCACGTTGGTTGCCAAACCCGGCACCAACCCAGGCCCAACGATTGGTGCGACACCACCGCTCACCGCCCAGCCACCGCGGGTCGCCCAGTCACCACGGGCCGTCAATCCAGTCGCCGTCCCCACCGAGACTGTCGCACGGCCAAAGATCGGTGCGGAAGTCCGCGATGTGCCCGGCCGACGTGGCGTCCGCGTGTTGGAAATCCAACCCGGATCGCCGGCAGACAAGGCCGGGCTGAAAGTCGAAGACCGCATCGTAGCGATTGACAGCAAAATGGTTTCAGACACCCAGCGTCTGTTCGACCTGCTGACGCTGGCTTCGACGAACGCGCCGGTGGACCTGCAATTGATCCGAGACAATCGTCTGGTCAACGCCACGCTGTCGCTGGGATCCGATGACGGACCAGCGGTCGCGGGTCAAGCGACGGACGCCACCGGCTCCACGCCCGCCCCCAGCGAGTCATTGGTCGGCGGCCTCGGTTCGGTCCTCGGCGGCATGTTCGGCCAGACCGCCCCATCATCCCAAACACCCTCCAACACGACGGATCCGAAAGCTGATCAGGCGAAACAGGCCGCTGAGCCGGAATTGCTTCCCGCGGCAAAGGAGCCGCAGCAGGAAAGCGAGACGCAAACTGCCCCGTCAGGCGAATCGGACTCGGTGCAAGCCGAGATTCAGCGACTTCGCGACCAACTGCAACAGCTCGAGTCGCAACTCAAGGAATAAACCATCGAACAAATTCTCCCACGGATGGCAGCGCGAACCCACGGATGACAGGGTGCCAACAATCCGCGGGTTCGCGCTGCTATCCGCGGGTTCAGTGGCTATTTCATCGCTCCACAAGTCACCGCCTGCCCCGATTTCTAGGTCGACAACCGCAACGTAAACGTTGAAACCCGGCCGAAGCACTAACCGGCCATGGCGGAGCGGAAACTCAACACCGCGGGCGTCTCGTCGGCCGGCAACGCTTCCTTCACCAGATTGCTGGTCAGCGTCATCTTCAACGCCGCAACCTGATTCGGCTCGATCGCGATACGGCTTTGCACAAACCAGCCGACGTGCGGAGAACGACTTTCTTGGCGGAGCACCAGCGTGCTCGAGCCCTCGGCATCGCTTTCGCTTGCAAGCACCAGCCGCTGGTCGCCGGAATCGCTCGGGAAGACGTTCAGAATCGTCGAATTCATCAGGAACCTGAATGCGTGACGCGGATGAAGGAGGGACGTCAAAAACTGCGCGGTGTTGAAATTGATTCTCAACAACAGAGGAGTTTAATGATTCTGTGCTGCGCGTCAATCTTTCAAATCGGTGTAAAGTCTTCCAATTCTGGAGACGACAAGCGCCGGCGTCCAGATCCGCCATGTGCCGTAACCGCTTGTTTGAAAACAGGTTGCGGAAAACAGGTGGATTTTCATGCGGCGATTGGCACGGTTACTGCATCACTCCCCTGCCACGTACAAGGATGTGACAGCCTTGACGAGTTTCTCACCCTCTCTCGCCGGTATCGGCAAAGGAAACTGCCATGTTAGTTCTCTCACGAAAAGTCGATCAGCAGATCAAGATTGGCGACGACGTCACGGTGACCGTGGTCCGCGTGGAAGGAAACCGAGTTCGAATCGGAATCAGCGCGCCCCGCGACGTCCGCATCCTGCGCGGTGAATTGGACGCCGAACAAGCGGTCAACGGGGAGGTCGAGTTCGAGCTTTCCGAGCGAGAATTCGCCTTCGCCCACCAAAACGCATCGGATCGAATCCGGTCGACCCGGTCGCGGACAGGTGATTCCGCCCAGCCCCAGGTCTTCTCCGGATCCGTCACCGCCGACGGCGGCAAGGTCAAACTGGTGAGCGATTCGTCATCGCGGAACGGCAAGTCGGCTCCCTTGGCGAGTTTCGTTTCGGCGTCGTAGGCCCGGGCCGTTCAACACCTCCCCGCCCCGCGAATGGACTCGCGGCCCGATTCCCTGTCCCACCCGAAATCTGAAATCTGAAATATCAAATCCGAAGTGTCTCACCGAGCTGACCGCCTATTCCTCAAACCCGACCTTTCGAACCGAAGTGGTTCCAACCGGCGACTTGGGCCCGCTGTGGGGCATCGTCGCGACGCGGTCGGCTGAATCGATCTCGCGGAGATGTTCGAGCAGGATACGTCGGACTTCGAAGATCGCTTGACCGGTCATGTGGATTTTGGTGTGTTCGGCATCGACGATCAGTTCGCTTTCGGTGTCGTCCATCTTGGCACTTTCGTAGGCGACAATGCCATCGCCGCGGCCGGCTTTCTTTTGCAGCAGCGTCGGGTCTTGCAGGACACCGATGATGTTGTGGTACTTGACCGCCGGTGAGTATTTGGCCCGCTGCATGACGGGAAAGATCGGCGAATCGGGGGCCAGCGAATCGATCGCGTTGGCCATGGTCAACAGTTCGGTATCACGAAACAGGTCGGGATTGTTTTTGACCAGATTCTCCCCCACGGTCTTGTTCAATTTCGGCAGCTTGATGAATTTCCGGGCCAACCAGCGGGTCAGTTCATTGGCGAACTGGCTGCCGCGGTGGGGCGTACCGATGGTGATCACCCGGCTGACCGATTGATTGGATTTGAAGAACAACGTGCTGACCAGCTTGTTGCGTTCTTCCGCTTCGCCACGAAGTTTTTCTCTCGGTTGGTCGCTGACGATTCTCCAGAAATCATCACCGCTATCGATCGTCTGCATGCGGCTGATCAATCCGCCCATGCTGTGGCCGACCAACACCATCTGGTCCATCGGTGCATCGTTGTGTGTCGGATCAAACGTCTGGCGCAGATCGTGAAGGTCCGAGCGCAATTGCGTCGCACTCAACCAAAACGGCTGGCCGGACGGATACAGATAGAACCAGAACTGGTAGCGTTGGCGAATCTCTGGAAAACTGCGCAGGTCATTGAACATGTCCATCCATGTTCGGGGGCTGGACCACAGACCGTGCACCATCAGCACCGGGATCCGGTTGGGATCATACGGTTCCAGCATGTACAAGCCGCGGTTTTTGGCGGCATCGGCGGGGTTCAGTAAACCTTCGGTTTCCTGGTTTTGTTCTCGGAATCGCGGCGTGTCGAGAAAGAATGCCAACGGCGTGGTCAGATCGGTTTCCAACGGCACCCAGTGGTCGGCCAGCTTGACTTGGTTGGCCGACAGCGGGTCAAAGAACTCGAGGACACAGGTGTTGGCGTCACCGTATTCGCCGTGCTCTGGTTTGGCGCAGCGCATCATCGCGGTGACGCTGTAGCTGAGCCCGTCGGGATAGTATTTTTCGCGCGGATCGGCGTGTTCGTCGCTCTTGCGAACCGCGATCATCGGGACGCCCAATCCGAACGTCGTGTGCTTGCTCCGCAGCGTCGCGATCTCGTAGTCACTGACAAATTCATAGTGATCAAATTCGTCAGGTTTCCAATTTCCGCGCAGTTGAGTCTGGATGACGAACTCGCGGTCGGGGGTTTTGACCCGGTAGGTTTGGCCCGGTTTGATGTGATGCTCTTCGCACAGCAGGCGAAGCGTGTCTTCCAGCGATTCGTTGTACAAATCACACGTCGCACGAAACTGCGGATCGTATTGATTTCGCGTTTCCGACAGGTCTTCGTCGAACAGGTAGTCGTAGCTGTTGGTCAGCGCGACGCCGAAGTAGCCGAGCGCGTCGCTCTGGTCGCCCTTGGCTTCCGCTTTCTTGCCTTCGACATAAGACAATTCGGCGAGTGCGTGAATCAGCTCGGGGTCACGATTGTCCCGCAGCGTCGTTTGGATTTTCCGCAGACAAACGTGGGCGTCTTGGTCATAACCGTCGCGAAGTCCGTAGCGACGCAGCGTGTTCCACGTCCGCTCGCTGATTTGGGGGCCTTGACGGGTCATCAGCCGCAGCTGGGCGGCCAAGGGATTGTCGCGAACCGACCGAGCCGTCAGGTACCGAGCGGTCGAGCAGCCGCTGGATAGGCACAGCAGCAGCAGCAGCCCCACCAGCTGGCGGCCCCGTTTCAAAACCACCGACGCCGCCACGCCTGCACCCGCCGGTTCGAATTCCCATGTCCCAGGGACCGGCGCAGCACCGCAGGTTGCAGCGTGACGCGTGGTCGCATCGGCATCGGATTCGGATCGCGGTCGGCCAAACGGAGCGGAAGTGGGTTCGAACAACATCCTGTCAGTCGAAGCGGTGGGGGCGAGAGGGGCACAACATTCGCGCAGCTGGGCGGACAGTAGAAAGCCGGCGGGCTCCGTGTCAACGCAGACCGCACGACCTCCACACGGCACTGCAACGATCGAAGCGGCATGATCGGACCCCGCCCTTTCAGGAACTGCGGAAGTTCCGGCGGAAACGTTGGGGGGAGCTTGACGAGGGGCAAAGATTCTCGGAAACTGCCGCTCCCAGTTTGACGCGGCCGTGGCGGAACTGGCAGACGCGCTAGGTTGAGGGCCTAGTGGGAGATAATCCCGTGGAGGTTCGAGTCCTCTCGGCCGCATTCGAGAAAAGCCCGTGTTTCACGGGCTTTTTTCGTTTCTTCGACGATGCTTGCCCCGCGTCCCGGCCGATCAACACCCCACTTGCGGCCTGTCGTCATCGTGAGCCGCGACGCGTAAGCGGCCGGGCACGGCGACGCCCGCCCGAGGCCTTACGGCCAGCGGCTCACCATGGACTTAGAAGATCCCGACTCATTCGACAGCCCCCACTTGCGGCCTGTCGACGCGTCCGTCGGGGGTCATCGCTTCGTGCTCCCTCCCGGGTTCTCGCTTCGGGTTACGATATCGGTTTGTTCCATGCCCAAAACACCACAGCGAGGCGAGTGGCGCAGCGGCGGGCACCGCGAGGAACAAAAGGGGTCAGGTCTCTTTGTTGGTAGATCTGCCCGTGAGGCATCAAAGAGACCTGACCCCTTTTTCGCGATCGGCGTCGAGCGGTTGTCGCGTCAACACGATCGGGGCAACGTTCCAACGATGCCGGATCCAGTTGATCGATTTAAAAACGGGGGGCATGCCGGCCAGTTTTTTCTCCAGGTGATGCTTGCCGGGAAAATCGAGCATCAAAATGCCGACCAGAATGGTCAACAGCCCCTGCCCGGGCAGGACCAGCATCACCAGACCCGCGAGGATCAGGATCCCCCCGACAAGATTCTTGGCCAGCAATCCCGTCCATCGCAGCACGGGGTGCCGATCGGCAAACAGTGTTCGGGGCCGATGATCGCCGACGAAGTAGTCCGCCGGTATTTTCAGGACCAACCACGGCGCAACTAACAAGCAGCCGACGAACAGCACGCCGGAAACTGCGGCGATCCAGGCCAAGGCAACCGTGTGATCCTGCAGGAAGGCGATCAAGCTGAACGGCTCCGGCATGCGGGGAAACGACTGCCGCGGGAAATGACCGGTCCCGTGGCATGGAACTCGTATTGATCGGGGATTCGATGGTCACTGTCAATCCTTGGCGATTGAGTCGCCGCCCATCGAGACAGTGCCAAGAAATCCGCCGGATCGGCGAAACGCATTTCCGGCGTCCCATTCGATCTTTTCTTCATTTTCGCCGCGTGGCGATCGATCTGGACAAGGTTTTGTGATACCACAGATTTCTCAGGTGCGTGATGCACAACCCTCAACCGATCCCGGAGCAAGCGATGAGATCTCTCGTTTTTGTAGCGTTGATTTGCATGACCAGCCCCACAGTTCTGGCGCAGGAGGCGCCGACTCCCTCGAAAGAGCATGCCTACTTGGCGAAAATTGCTGGCGCGCGTGGCGGCACGATGAAAGTTTGGCCACAGGGGCCCGCCGGCAACGCGATGGAATTCCCGTTCACCGAAACCAACACCGTGATTCTCGGTGGCAACTGGGTGCAGTCCGAGTTTCAGGCGGGGCCCTACAAGGGACGTGGGATGAGCGGATACGATCCCATCAAGAAGAAATACATCGGAACCTGGGCGAACAATATGTCGCCCTATCTGGCCGTGATGGAGGGGACGTACGATGAATCGAAGCACGAATTAACGATGATCTTCGACGACATCGATCCGGCAACCAACCAGCCGGAGAAGATGAAGTCCGTCTTGACGGATGTCCCTGGCGAGCCCTCGACGATGACGATGTACAAAAAAGATGACGCAACGGACGATTGGGTGAAGTCCTTCGTCTTGACGTACGAAATGAAGCAGAAATGACAATCCGATGGTCGACTGGAACGGGACGCCGAAAATAGCGTGAATGGATTACATCAAGACCCTGCGGTGGCGTTCCAATCGACCGATCGAGCGGAATGCATGGAGTTGCGTTTCGTGCTCGAGGCCGCCGGGATCGCGGCCCGAGCGGAGCGGCAGCACGGGCAATGGTTTCTGATCGTCGGAGCCGGGGATTTGTCCGAGGCGGAAGCGGAACTGGACGCCTACCGCCGCGAAAACGAGTCGCGTTCCACCGCGGCAATTCCGGTCGCGCCGGTCTATGCGGGTGCGACCGTGGGAGTGATCGCGTACGCGGCCTTGGTCACGCTGATCGCCCTGGCGACGCTGCCGTGGGGGTTGGCACTCGACCTGTTCACGCCGGGTGAAATGCAGACCGGCAAGGTGCTGGCGGGCGACGGGTGGCGGACGGTGACGGCGCTGACCCTGCACGTGGACGAAGGACACGTGGCCTCGAACCTGCTGTTCGGGATCCTGTTCGGGTTCCTCGCCGGTCGTGCCGTCGGTGGCGGCGTCGGCTGGCTTACGATCGTGTTGGCGGGAGCCCTGGGCAATCTGCTCAACGCGCTCGTCCAGCAACCCGAACACACGTCGGTGGGCGCTTCGACCGCCGTCTTCGCCGCGCTCGGATTGCTGGTCGCCAATGCCTTGCGGCCGAGAGTGTCCAGCCACGAAAGTTTGTTGCGCCGCTGGCGACCGCTGGTCGGCGGTTTGATGTTGCTCGGCCTGATCGGCGTTGGCGGCGAACGAACCGATGTCACCGCTCACGTGACCGGTTTTTTGGCAGGACTGCTGTTGGGTGCCATCAGCAGTCGTCTGCCGACGCACTGGCTGGCCGACGAAAAAGTCCAGTGGCTGGCCGGACTGGCCACCATCGTGATCGTGTCGATGGCCTGGGTCGTCGCGCTGTCGGACTGAGGAACCCGTGATTTAGAAGTGGCAGAATGAGACGGGGCAGAATCATACGGCTACCCTATCATTCTGCCACTCCATCGTTCTGCCATCCCTGACTCGCCGAGGCCAGTAAGTCAGGCTGTGCCTGACGGCACGTTGGCATGCACAGCATGCCCTACGCAGCACATCGGAACGGTCGCCCGGCGGATGGACGGTCGCGGGCGTCACCGTCACTTCGGGCGGAATCGATGCCGGCCCTGCTTGGCGGCTTGGTGCGTTCGGACGGTGTCTTGCTCGATCCCCGGATCGGCTTGTGCGGCGAGCCAGCGATCGAGTTCATCGCCCAGCTCGGATTGGATCGCCGCGACGCTCGCGCTGCCGGCCAGATTGTTCATCTCGTAAGGATCATTCTCCAGATCAAAAAGTTCTTCCGCCGGCCGCAACTGGTAGCGTTGAATCAATCGCAACGCTTTCGGATTATCAAACGACTCGAAGACCCACGTTTGCCAATAGTGATTGTTCAATTTCCCGTTGCCCTTGACGCCCATCAAGTGCTTTTCGATGTACAGATTCTGGTTCTGCAGGTTTCGGATGTAGTGGTAGCGTCCGTCGCTGATCGAGCGAATCGGATACGGCGGGCCTTCGGGAACATTGTTGTGAACACCGTAAACATACTGCCGATGCTGTTCGGTTTGGCCACGCAGCACATCCGCAAAGCTGTTGCCGTCGAACCGGTTCGTGTCGTGCTGAATTCCGGCCAGGTCCATCAAGGTCGGCAAGACATCGGCGTACTGGACCAACGCATCCGTCCGCCTTCCCGCTTCGATCACGCCGGGGAATCGAGCGATCAACGCCGTGTGCACGCCGGTGTTGTAGTTGGTCCACTTGTTCCCCGGGTACTGTGACCCTTGTTCCGAGGAAAACAGCACCAACGTGTCGTCCGCCTTGCCGCTCGCTTCGAGCGTTTCGAGCAACTGGCCGACTTGGGAGTCCATGTAGGTGATCTCGGCCAAGTAGGCGCCGAACGCGCGTCGCGTTTCGGGGGTGTCGGCGATGTTCGGTGGCAGCTTCAGCGACTTGGGAGGATACGCACTGGCATCGCCCATCACCCACGGCACATGGGGCTCGACCAGTGCGACGACCAAACAAAACGGATCATCACTTCGCGACATGAATTCGGCCGCGGGATCGATCTGGTGTGGATGCGTCGGGTCGCGGACACAATTTTTGTCGAATCCGCCGACGGGTTCAAAGGGAAAGGCCTGTCGGGGCAAAACGTGCACCTTCCCGGCCAATCCGACTCGATACCCCGCGACTCCCAGATGATGCGGCATACTTTCGATGTCGCTGTGGCTGGAGGAGTGGTTCCAGGCACAGCCGTTTCGCATCGGGTACAGGCCCGAATAAAGTTCCGCGCGACAGGGTTGGCACATCGCTTCGGACAAAAACGCGCGGTTGAAGGTCAGACCTTGGCTGGCCAAACGATCCAAGTTCGGTGTCTTTGCGTTCTGCCCACCGTACAACGGCAAATCGTTGTAGGTGCAGTCGTCGGCCAAGATGATCAACACGTTGGGCGGTGCGGCGTTGACGGTGCCCACGACCAGCGAGGTGAGCAAGGCGACGAGCGAGAAGAGAGTGGTGAGGTTCATGGGATGTCGCCGAGGGGGAAGGTGAGCGGAATGTTGTACGACGTCTTTTCCAGGTCGTCGGGGAGAGTCCAACGGACGACAGCCCGGAAGGGCCATCGTACGTGCGAAATGCGGTCCCCTTATGCTGGACGGTCCTAACCGATGATTTCGTGGATCGGTTCGACGTGTTCGACGCCGACGAGTTTTTGATCGAGTCCGCCGTAGAAGTACGACAGGTGATTGGGGTCCAGTCCCATCTGGTGCAACACGGTTGCGTGCATGTTCTTGACGTGCAGCGGGTTTTCCACGGCGGCCGAGCCGAGTTCGTCGGTGGTGCCGAAGGACACTCCGCCCTTGATGCCGCCGCCGGCCATCCACATCGTAAAGCCGAAGGAATTGTGATCGCGGCCGGACCCCTTGGCGTATTCCGCGGTCGGCTGGCGACCGAATTCGCCGCCCCAGACCACCAACGTTTCGTCCAGCATGCCACGTTGTTTCAGGTCGGTCAGCAGCGCGGCGATCGGAAGATCGGTTCGACCGGCATGGCGATTGTGGTTGAGTTCCAAGTCGCCGTGGGCGTCCCAATTGTCATCGTTGTGCGCCCCGCCACTGTAGAGTTGCACGAAGCGGACGCCGCGATCGACCAGACGTCGGGCGATCAGGCAGCGGGTGCCAAAGTCATTGGTCTGCTCGCGATCAATCCCGTACATCGACAACGTGCGTTCATCTTCGGTCGACAGATCGACCGCTTCGGGGGCGGCCGATTGCATCTTGAAGGCCAGTTCGTAGCTGGCGATCCGCGACGCCAAGTCGTCGTTGTCGCTGCGGGTTTCCAGATGACGTTGGTTCGCGTGTTGAATCGAATCGATCAATTCACGCTGCACGTCTTCGGTCATGCCGTCGGGACGATCCAGGTTCAGAATCGGTGCGCCTTTGGTGCGGAAGACGGTTCCGGCGTAGGTCGCCGGCATGTAACCGCTGCTCCAGTTTTTTGCACCGCTGATCGGTCCGGCTTTGGGGTCCAGCATGACGACGTAACCGGGCAGGTTCTCGTTGACCGAACCGAGACCGTAGGTCGCCCAGGAACCGAGTGCGGGGCTGCCGGACAGGATTTTGCCGCTGTTCATCATCAACATGGCCGAACCGTGGATCGGCGAATCGGCGGTCATCGAATGCAAGAACGCGATGTCGTCGACGTGGTTGGCCAGATGGGGGAACAGCGTACTGACGTACTTGCCGCATTGCCCGTGCTGTGAAAATTCCCAGCGTGGTTCGACGATGCGGCCGCCGTTTTTTCGACCGCCGCGGCCGAACGTTTTCACGTCGACGGTCTTGCCGTCCATGCCGACCATCTTGGGTTTGTAATCAAACGTATCGATGTGGCTCGGCCCGCCGTACATGAACAAAAAGATCACGCTCTTCGCTTTCGGGGCAAAGTGGGGCAGTTTGGCGGCCAAGGGGTTGGCGTCGCCGACGGAATCCGCGGCGGAGAGAAACCCGTCTTGTGAGAGCATCGATGACAACGCCGCGGCGCCGAAGCCGCCACCGGTTTGCCACAGGAACTCACGACGTGTGCGGCCGCAAAAGTTTCGCTTTTGATTCTTCATAACACTTCCGTCAGTCGACAAACAAAAATTCGTTCCAATTCATCACGCTCAGACAGTACAACGTTTTGGCCTGCCCGGCATCGAGATGATGTTTCTTTTGAAGGCTTGCGATCAATCGATCACCGTCATCCATTTCCGCTTCGCTCGCCGGCCGAGCCAGCACGGCGGCGACGACGCGGCGGACCAATTCGCGATTGTCGATTGCCCCGGCATCGACGCTATCGGCCAGCTTGGCGGCCTGCTCGGCGGCGAAGTCTCCGTTGAGCAGCGAGAGGGCTTGCGCGGGCTGCAACGTCATGAACCTCGCTTCGCAGGTTTGATCGGGATCCGGAAAGTCGAACGCGGACAACATCGGCGTCAACAAGGATCGTTTGACATAGATGTAAACGCTGCGTCGATTCTGGTCGCTCTCGCTGGAATTTCCCCAACCGCTGCCCGGTCTGGATTGACCGGCCAGGACTTCGGGCGACAGCGTCGGGTAGACACTCGGTCCGTAAACCGCGGTGTTCAGCGAACCGTTTGCGGCCAGGATCGAATCACGGACCTCTTCGGCACTTAATCGTCGCGGATCAAATCGCCAAAACAGATCGTTGTCGGGGTCGGCGGCCAAGGAGGTTTCGCTGCCTTGGGATGACATCTGATAGGCGCGACTGGAAAGAATCAGCCGGTGCATCGACTTGAGGCTCCAACCGTCTTGGATAAAGCGATTGGCCAGGAAGTCCAACAGCTCGGGATGGGTCGGCGGCGTGCCGAGTTGGCCGAAGTTGTTGCTGCTGCGGACGATGCCACGGCCGAAATGGAATTGCCAGATTCGATTGACGATCACTCGGGCGGTCAACCGATTGTTCTCACTGGCGATCCAATCGGCCAGGACGCGACGACGCCCGGTAGATTGGTTGGACGTCGATTCGGTCGGGGGCAACGCCGGCGGTTCGTCTTCAAACAGAGTCGGAAACGCGGGTGAGACTTCGTCGCTGGGCGAATGCGGGCTGCCGCGATACAGCACGTACGTCGGCTCGTCTACCGCGCGATACGTCGCCAGCCCCATCACGCGTTCCCGCTCGGGCAGTGTCTTGAGCTGTTCGGCGTTCTGTTTCAGTTGTGATTTCAGTTCCTTGTATCGGCCCCACTGCTCGTCGCTCAGATTGGCCTTCAGTTTTTGGCCCAGCACGCGATTGCGATCACGTTTGGCCCCTTCGGTGGCGCGTTGATCGGGAGCCGACATCTTGGCGATCCCGGCCTGCTCGATGTCGTGCATTTCCTGCTCGATCGATCGCCGCTGTTGGTCGTTGGCGGCATAGCGTGCCCGCAACTGGTCGGAGCTGACGTCAATCTGGCTGAAGGAGGCTAAATCGCCGCGACGGGCGTAGGGGGTCACGTCCTCGAAGAACGACAGCATGCTGTAGTAGTCTTTCTGCGGGATCGGATCGATCTTGTGGTCGTGGCAACGCGCACAATTCATGGTCAATCCCAAGAACACCTGTCCGGTCGTCAGGATGATGTCGTCCAGCCCATCAAAACGGGCCTGCAGCTCATCGGCAGGTTCGTCATCCCAAATCCCCAAGCGGTAGTAACCGGTCGCGGTCAACGTTTCCTTGGTGACTTCATCCAGCTCGTCCCCGGCAAGTTGCTCGCGGATGAATTGATCATACGGCTTGTCTTCGTTGAACGACCGAATCACATAATCGCGGAACTTCCACGCGTTGTCTTTGGGGCCGTCCCGTTCGAACGAATTGGTTTCGGCAAAGCGAACCAGGTCCAGCCAATGGCGGCCCCAACGCTCGCCGTAGTGCGGTGAATCGAGCAGCCGATCGGCCACCCGCTTGATTGCCTCGGGCGACTCGTCGGCGATGAACGCATCCACCTCGGCCTTGGTCGGCGGCAACCCCGTCAGGTCGTAATAGACGCGCCGGATCAATTCGCGTTTGCCCGCCGGACCGTTGGGTTTTAAACCGGCGTCGGAAAGCGAATCGTAGATGAAGGCGTCGATCGGGTTGGATTGCCAATCGGCCGACGCAACCGTCGGCGGCGTTGGATTGGACAGCGGTTCAAACGCCCAATGTTTTTGCCATGCGGCGCCCTCGGCGATCCACGCGCTCAGCAATGCCGCTTCGTCCTCGGTGACCGGATCACCCTCCGGTGGCATCCGTTCGAATTCATCGTCGGTCGTGATCCGCTCGATCAACAAGCTCGCGTCCAGGTCGCCCGGCACGATCGCAAAGCTGCCCGACTCGGTCTCCGCCAACGCGGCGTCGCGACTGGTGAATTTCAAACCGCTTTCGGCCACATCCGGTCCGTGACAGGCATAACACTTCTTTGCCAGGATCGGTTGGATTTGTTTTTGAAAGTCGATTTCCGTTGTCGCGGCGAAGGTCACTTGTCCCCACAAACAGGTCAAGGCGGCGGCGATCAGAATGCGTTTTTTCAAGACGGACTCAGAATGGGGCATCATGGTGGTGTTGCCGGAGGCGGGTCATTGGGCCAGCAGTCGAACGGTTCGAAGCGTGCGGCGGCAGGAAGGGGAGCGCCGCTCGTTTGTCTCCGGCACGAATCGTCCGGGCAAAACGAGCCGCAAACGAACACGCTCGGTTCAGGTGGGCTGTTCAGTTTACCATTTTGGCCCAAGCCCCCGCCCGATTCCAATGAGAATTGGTTCAAAACGGCTGAGCATTGTTCCCACGGCCCATCGTGACGCACAACGTCACCGACGGGAACGGCTTACAGCAACAGTCCCGCGACGGCCCCCGTCATACAGCAAGCCAGTAGCCCCCCGAACATGGCCCGCAATCCCAGCCGGGCCAGGTCTTGCTTTCGCGACGGTTCCAGGCCGCCGATGCCGCCCACTTGAATCCCGATCGCGCCAAAATTGCTGAATCCGGCCAACGCATAGGTCAAAATGACGGCCGTCCGCTGAGAAATCGCCGGATCGCTCGACCGCATCATCTCACCCAGCGATTGATACGCGATGAATTCGTTGGCGACCGTTTTCAGCCCGATCAATCGGCCCGCCTCGACGCACTCGGCCGCCGGAATCCCCAACAACCAGGCGATCGGCCAACAGGCATAGCCGAGGATGACGCCCAGGCTGATCAACGGTGTGCCGGTCAGATCGACCCAGCCGAGTTGCTCACAACCGAGCCCCAGCAGCACGTCGATCAGTTTCAAGATCGCCAGAAACGCGATCAGCATCGCGCCGACGTTGAGCGCCAATTTCAATCCGTCGCTGGCGCCGGCGACGGCTGCGGCGATGACATTCACATGCCCGACGTCGTCTCCGTCTGTTTCGGACGCCGCGTGATTCATCTGCAGCGACGAAGACACTTGGGCACCCTCCGCTTCCGGTTCCATCACTTTGGCGATCAACAAGGCCGCCGGGGCGCTGATCACCGAAGCGGTCAACAGGTGGGAAATGTCGATTCCCATCCCGGCATAGGCCCCCAGCAATCCGCCAGTCACGGTCGCAAACCCGCCGGTCATCATCGCATTGAGTTCGCTCCGCGTCATCGTGGCCAAATACGGGCGGACCACCAGTGGCGCTTCGGTGTGGCCGACAAACACGTTGGCCGCCGCGGCCAAGGTTTCCGGACCACTCGTCTTCAACGTGAAACGCATCACCCAGGCCATCGCCCAAACCACCCACTGCATGATGCGGAGGTGATACAGAATGCTCATCAGCGCGGAAAAGAAAATCACCGTGGGCAGCACCCCAAAGGCGAACGTTCCCAACATCGAATCGCCGATCGTCGGCGCCTGGGCGGAAAACAGAAATCCGCTGCCGGCGGTCACTGAGTCCATCACCAACGTGAACGCACCGCCGATGGACTGAAAAAAACGTTGCCCCCACGACGTTCCCAAAACCAAAAACGCAAGCAGAATTTGTAACGCCAAACCGCCGATCACGATTCGAATCGGAAAACGTTTGCGATCACTGCTGATCAGCCACGCAACGCCGATGAAGACCACCAGTCCCAAGGCGCAGATGAGTCGTTCCATGATCCGGACTAGCCGTTTTGTGGGGTGTCAAAAATTCGGTCCCCTGCATCGCCAAGTCCCGGCACGATAAAGGATCGTTCATTCAGTTCCGGGTCAATCGCCGCGACGAATAATTTGACGTCCGGAAAGTCACGTCTGACGCGATCGATGCCCGGCTGCGAGGCGATCAGACTGAGCACTCGAATTTCATCGACGCCCCAACGCTGCAATCGCCGAATCACCAAGTCGATGCTGCCGCCGGTCGCCAGCATCGGATCGACAACCATCGCGATGTTGGGCGCGTTCTCGTGGGGCAGCTTGTCGTAGTACCCGACCGGTTCGGCGGTCTCCTCGTTGCGATACAGCCCCAGGTGCCAGACCGACGCGTCGGGTAGCAGTTCCAGAATCGGGTCGACCATCCCCAGCCCGGCGCGCAAGATCGGAACGATGCCCACATGGACCGACAGTTCGTATCCCGTCGTCTCGCAAATCGGCGTGGTGATCTTTCTCGGGCGAGTCGCCAAATCGACGGTGGCCGAGACCCCCAGGATCATCGACAGGCGATTGACCGCGGCACGGAATTCACTCGGCGGCGTCGCCGCGTCGCGAATTCTACACAGATGATGGTCGATCAGTGGATGTTCTACACGTTGGACTAGACTCACCGATTGCGTCTCCCGAAGCTGAATGGTCTGGCGGCCAGTGAGGTAGTGTAGCGGAAGTCGACACGGTGCTCACTTGCCCGGTGGATGGCGTCGAGGGACCGGCCAGCTTAGGAGAGATTCAAAACGTGACAATAACCAACGGTTTCGTCGATTGGGTGTGATGCGGTCGGCGGATCGTTGTACGACGTCCTTTCCAGCCCCGTCGGGGCGAGCCCCACGGACGACCGCCCGGAAGGGCCGTCGTACCTGCGAAAAACGGCCGCAGCGTAATGGTCCGTCGAGCGTTCAATCCTACCTCGAAACGCTACCCCACCGACCTCGATCCCAGAAGAGATTAACGGCCTTTCATCCGGTGGGGGCGATCGCTGCGACGCGATGGGGAGTGCACTTTCAGGCTCGGCAGCGATTCTTTGTCGATCACCAACGTGGTCGCCGCAGCCTCCTGTTCGTCAACCTGGGACGAACCGCCGTCGGGGCCGCCATCGTCGGGTTGCAGCACCGCCAGTTCTTCGAGCGGCTCTGCTCCGCTTGCACCGCGAGAACCGACACGCGGTCGGAACAGTTTTCCAAACGGGCCGGCCAGCAGGGCGGGTAGCAGTACCAGGTCACCGACCAAAGCGGCGACCAACAGCACCAACATCAGCGTCCCGAAACGCTGCGTCGGCGTGAACGTCGACAAGGCAAAGACAAACAAACCCAGCCCACCGACGATCGTGGTTTGCGTCATCGCCGGACCGACGCGACGGTAGGTCAACTCCACCGCCTTGATGCGATCATAGCCACGATCCAAATACGAACGGAACCAACTGAGGAAGTGAATCGTGTCGTCGACCGCCACACCCATGGCGACCGATGCGGTCATCATCGTTCCGATATCGACCAGGCGGCCAAAGTGCCCCATCAGTCCAAACACCAACAGCACCGGGAACATGTTGGGGATCATCGAAATAGCCCCCGCGCCTAGACCGGAGCCCAGATTGACCGGCCCCAACATCCGCAACGGTGTGCGGGCCGGATTGAGCAAGATGATCATCACCACGGAGATCAACACAAACGCCAGCGCGATGGATTCCACCAGGCTGCCCAGCAGTGTCCGCTGCGCCTTGTAAACGACCGGGACCACACCCGTGTAAACGACCTGCATCGATCCGGCGCCGGTCACCTCGGGGATGCCGTCGCCGACCAAGTCATGGCTGATCGGTTTGGTGAAGATCGCTTGCGCGTCGATCAAGGTTTTGGCGTTCGCCAGCGCGGTTTCGGGCGCCGGCTGGTCGCCGACCCAGACCAACACGTCTGCTTTGCCGATGACTTTGTTCCAAAGATCACCGCCGATTTCAATCGGGTTGTCTTCCGAGCGGTGGTCCACCCAGATCGGTTCACGCAGCCGTTCGCCGCGGAGCAACTCTTCCAGGACGGACAAATAAATCGATCGGGTTCGGATGCGGTCTTCGCTGGCCAGATCGACGTCATCGCCCAGATCCACCAGTTCCGTTTCCGACAACGGACTCGGGCGTGGGGCGCCCATCATCACAATGACCGGCTGTTTGCTTTGGCCCGATTGCGACGCCGCCGCGATTTGATTCAGCAATTCGTCACGCATGTCGTAGGCACGGAGCACCGGTTCGACCGAGACACGAAGCGTCTTGATGAACTCGCCATAGTCGACATCCGCCAGCGCACCGACGCGAAGACTGATCCGCCAAAGTTCGCTTCCCGCGTAAGGGCCATTCTTTTCCAGACGAACGTAGTCGTTGGCCAACAATTCCTCACGGCCCTCGTTCAGCTCGGTGATGTATTGAGAACGAACCGGATTCCAGCTGTTGGTCACACCCGGGAGGGGCTTTAAAAACGTGTTGACGGCCGTCGCGGAACCGACAATGCCCAGGCCGGGTTCGCCGAGGGTTCGATGAACGACATTGTTGATTCGGGCGACCGCTTCGACGCGTTCCAAGACGTTCAGCGGCAGTGCCGACTCCGGCGCCGCGGATTCGGTTGGGCCGTCTTGTTCCGCCGCGGGGGTTGCCTGGGCGACGGTTTCCAACTGCATCGAGGGCGGTACACGCAGCACCAGCTCCATCGGGACCAGCTTTCCAAAGTTGCTCTCCAGCCAGGCATAGTCGCGAATGATTCGGGCGTTTTCGTCGAACAGCTTCAGCAATAGCACCGACGTCTTGATTTTGGAAAGCCCCAGCCCGGCGGCGACCAACGCGATCAAGCACCCGCTGGTCACCAACAGGTGTCGTCTGCAGATCCACGCGCCGGCGGCTGCCCATCGGTCCGACAGCCAAGATTCTTTTTCTTCCGCTGGCTGTGGAGTCGGCGTTTCCGGTTCGGCGTGCGATTCGGTGATGAAGATTTGCAGCGCCGCGGGCAGGTAGGAAAACAGGATCGCGAGCGTCGCGATCACGCCGATCGCCGAGTACAGCCCAAAATTGCTGATCGGTGCCAAATTGCTGGTGTACAACGAACCGAGTCCGATCGCGGTAGTCAGCGCCGCAAGTGAACAGGGAAAAATCGCGTGCTGCAGGGCGCGGCCGGCCGCACCACCACGCCCTTTTTGACGCACTTCGTCGCGATAGTAATTGATCACGTGAATCGCGCCAGAAAGTCCCAGCACGTAGACCAACGAGGGCATGCTCATCAAAATCGCATCCACACTGCCGTTGGTCCAACCGACGACGGCCATGCTGAGCATCGCCGCCGAGCCGCCGACCACAAACACCATCAATGTGATCTTGACGCTGCTGAAACACAGGTAGGACAGCAAGGCACCGACCAGGATGCTGTAGCCGACCAGACGCACCAGCGTCACCGTGCCTTCCTCGTCGATCGCGATGTTGTCGACCGGAGGGCCACCGAGACGCAGCGGCGGAGCGCCGGCAATCGATTCGACTTCCGTCCGGTTGAACGGTGGCGGAGCCATCGAGGGAGGCGCCGCGGGTTGAACCCCCGAGTCGTTGGCCAGTTCCAACAGCCGGCCGCGTGGTGCGCCCAACACGCCACGGCCGAGCGCATACGCCAGGTTGTCCTGGGCGATGTCGGTCAGCGTGATCAACAAACAGGTCTGGCGCGGTGGTGGCTGGACCCCGGCGGCATCAAACACCGCATACCAAGCGTCGGTTTGTGTTTCGGTGCTAGCGGTCGCCAATCGCTGACGATCACCGTCGAAGTTTTCCTCGGCGAACGTCCGCAGCGTGATCTCAACCAGCTCCTCAAAGTTTTCCGGGATGGCCGAGCGTCGATCATTGGGCACGGCCTCGCGAAACGCTTCCGGTGTCCAGTCAAAGTCCTGTGGGACCGCCGGGGCGAACAGCGAACCGGTCAGTCGTTCCATGGCGCGTCGGCGGGCAATGATCGGACGCCTTGCTTGATCGCTAAAGTCAATCGGCCACAGCAATCCGCCTTCTTTGGACAATTCATTGACCAGCGACACGCCGGTCTCGACCGAGCGAAACATCGGGGCGCACAGCAACGACGGGTCGTTGTGGAACGGGTTGGCACGCTCCTCGTCTTGGGGGCCAAATGCGGCGACGAAGGTGCCCTGCAATTCGTGCTTGCCCATCGACTGTTTGATGCCGCGGATCAGTGCGGCGGGACCGTTGGATTTCCCTTCCCAACGATGCAGATGCCCGTTCGGTTTGATGTAATACCACTTGCCGTCGGCGGTCGCGAACCACCGTTCGTTTTCACCGCCCCAATTGTCGAGCTTGCGTGAAGCGGGCAACAATCCCAGCCGGATTCCATATTCCTTGGCCGCTCGATAGTCCTCGGCCAGCTCGGGGTCCGCGATTCCGGCTCCCGGATCCGTTTTGCTGGATTCATGGCGAAGCTTGGATTCGAGCAGTTTCAATCGCTGGTCGTCTTCGGTGCACCCCGGCCACGTGGCGATGACAAAGCTTTCCCCGGCGAAATGGTCGGCAAACCATTCCAATTCCGCCGTCTCGACGAAATCCGACGGAAGCCAGTCCTTGATGTCGTTTTCCTTCTTATTCAGGCTCAACCGCGCGGCGCGAAACGCGAACGGCATCAAGAAGAAGAAGCCGAACAGCACAACCAGTGCGAAGGAAACTCCGAAGAGCGTCCGGCGCTCCAGCAATGGCCGCTCCGTCGGGCCGTTGTCTTGCTGGGGGTTTGGCATGGGGGGTGGGTTTCCGATGGTGTTGGGTGTTGGGGGGGCGGAGTTCCGGCGGGGCGGCGTCTGGCGCCCCGATCCCTCACTGTCGCCCAAAGAATCAACCGAAAAAATAGCCGGTTCGGCCGCTGGGGTCTACTTCAAAGCGGCCTCAGAATGCAGCTCTGACACCATCCTGGCGACCGGTGGTCCGGGTCGGCGAAGCTTTTCCGGCAGCCCGCCGGCGCAGGTCCGCCAATCAGCGGTCGACCGTCTCCAGTTTGATGTCGTCGAAGTCGGCTTTGCCGGTGGCCCCGAACAGGCCGACGCGGAGGATCGCTTCACGAGTCTTGATCGGCACGCGAATCAGCCGGCTGTGGCTTCTCCAGTCCCGTGTGCCGCGAAACGGCCCCAAATAAAACGTGCCCAGGTCGCTTCTCAGTTCGTCATACAGCGAGATCGCGATCATCGGCATCGCGTCGGAGCCGGGCCCCTTTTGGATGCCGTCGGTGCGGACCTGCCCGCTCAGCCGGATCTGCGACACCTCGCGGCCGTCGATCGCGATTCCCTGCAACAGATGCGAGTTGCGGCCGGGCGTTTCATTGCGAAAACTCGCGTAACGCTTGCCCTGGGGCGCCGGATCGCCGGAGGAGGATTCGAGCTGTGTCACTTGGCGGCCGTAGTACCAGCCGGGGACAAACTCCAACAACGTGGCTTCGTCACCGGACGCCGCGACTTCGAAATCGCCATTGATGGCGACGGGGTTGGCCGGATCGGGAAGCGTCTGGCGGTTTTCTTCCGCTTCGCCCGTCATCGGCACAAACAGTGTCGGACGCAGCGCTTCGCGGATCAATTTGCCATCGGTCTTGATCAATCGATACAGGGTCTGCTGGTAGCGTTGGCCGACCGGAATGATCATCACGCCGCCTTCGCGCAACTGTTCGACCAACGGCGTCGGCACCGATTCGGGGCTACAGGTGACGATGATCTTGTCGAAGGGTGCGGCGTCGGGCCAACCCAAAAAACCGTCCCCGACGCGGGTCGAGACGTTTCCGTAGTCCAGCCGAGCCAGCGTATCGGCGGCACGCTCGCCGAGTTCACGGACGATCTCGATCGTGTAAACATGTTCGACCAGCGGGCTCAAGACCGCCGCCTGGTAGCCGCTGCCGGTGCCGATCTCCAAAACCTTGTCGGTCGATTGAGGCTGCAACGCTTCGGTCATCGACGCCACGATGAAGGGGCTGCTAATCGTTTGCGAATGCCCGATCGGAAGCGCCATGTCAAAGTACGCGCGCGGCCATTGGCTGCGGGGGACAAACTCGTGACGTGGAGTCCTGCGAATCGCGTCGAGCACACGCGTGTCGGTGACCCCGGCCGTCGCCACGCGTTCGTCGACCAATCGATCACGTGCCGCTTGAAAGCGGTCGGCCGCCGACGCGGTGATGGCCCAGGCGAAGAGCATTCCGAGTGCAAGCTGTGATTTCATTGCGGATTCAGTTTCGTTTCATCGCTCGGGTCGCCATGAAAGTTGCGATTCGGTCGGACAACGCATCCTCACCTCCCCAACCGTCCTCCATTATATCTGTCAGCATGAACCCGGCGTCGAGCTGGCCCCCCAGCAAATCCGTCAAGGAGTGTCCGAAATCGATGGGGCGTTCCGGTCCGATGGTTTGGTCGAGTTCCTCGGGCGGCAAATCCAGATCGCTGTAGGGGATTTTAAACCGCACCTTCAACTTGCCGCGATCGCGTTTGACCGCGTCGAACAGAAAGTTGACCGGCTGGATCACGCCGCTGATCAGTGCCCCGCCGGGTTTCAACACCCGTGCCGCTTCCTTCCAAACCGGCCGCACGTCTGGGACGAAGTTGACCGAACAGGGATTGATCACCAGATCAAACTGTCCGTCCGCGAGCGGGGCCAGATCCGCCATGTCGGCCTGAATCGTCTGGATCGCCAGTTCCTGTTCGCGGGCCAGTCGTTGATCGATCGCCAGTTGGCCGGCGCTAAAATCGACCACCGTCACGTCCGCTCCGGCGGCGGCCAACAGCGGCCCCTGGTGCCCTCCCCCCGCCGCCAACGCCAAGATCGCTTGGCCACGCACGTCGCCCATCCAAGAGGCGGGGATCGGCTTGGTCGCCGTCAGCCGGATCGAAAACTCTCCGCGGCGGGCCGCATCGATTTGGTCGGCGGTCGCCGGTGTGAACCACTTTCGCCGGCTGGTCGCGATCTTATCCCATGCACGGCGATTAAATTGCGTCGAGTCCAAGAAAATGCCCTTGCCGTCCCATGAATTCGAAATTCGATTTTCCGTTTGCCGCTTCAATCTAATAGAATGAAGGTCCCTCCGTCGGTGGAATCGAGCCTTCCGACCCTGATCTTCACTCGATTCTCCCCCCCCGACCCTCCCAATCCGTCATTGGATTCGTCATGCTCAATCTGACCGCTCGCGGAACGTCCCACACCTGCAACGGCACGACCCGACGCGACTTCTTGCAAATCGGAACCTTGGGTGCGCTCGGGCTGGGGCTGCCCCAGTACCTTGCCGCCGCCGAGCGCGGCGTGGTGGATCCGCACAAGGACAAGCGTTCCTGCATCATGATCTTCAACCTGGGTGCGCCCAGCCAGTTGGACACGTTCGACATGAAGCCGGAGGCGCCGGCCGAGGTCCGCGGACCGTTCCAAGCGATCTCGACCAAGGGTGATTTCCAGCTCTCCGAAATCCTGCCGCGCCACGCCGAGATCGCCGACAAGTTTTCGATCATTCGGTCCTGTTATCACACCGCGGCGGCCGTGCACGATGCGGGCTGGCAAATGCTTCAAACCGGACGCCAATTTACCGGCGGCGTGAATTACCCGCACGCCGGGGCCGTGTTGCAATACATGCGCGGACGTCGCAGCGATCTGCCCGCCCACGTCGTCCTGCCCGAAACGATGGGACGCGGCGGCGGCAACCTGCCCAACGGCCAAGCCGGCGGGTTCTTGGGCAAAACCTATGATCCCTTTGCCTTGATGGCCGATCCCAGCAAAGAGAATTTCAAAGTTCCCGACCTGCTGCCGCCGCCGACGCTCGGCGACGTGCGGATCGATCGTCGGCGACGGATGCGGGCGGCGATCGAAGGCCGGATGAACGAACTGGAATCCACCGAGTCGGCCAAGATGCTGGACAAAAATTTCGAAGCCGCTTATCGGTTGATGAACAGCACACAAGCTCGCCAGGCGTTTGATTTGACCAAGGAGCCGACCACGGTTCGCGAGCGTTACGGGATGAACCGCTTTGGACAATGCTGCCTGTTGTCGCGACGCTTGATCGAAGCGGGCGTCCGGTTTGTCACCATCAACACGTTCCTGACCGTGTTCAACGAAGTCACTTGGGACATCCACGGCAGCAAACCATTCACCACCATCGAAGGCATGAAGAACATCGTCGCACCGATGTACGACCAGGGCTACTCGGCGCTGCTGAGCGACTTGGACGATCGGGGCATGTTGGACGACACGCTGGTTTGTGGATTGGCCGAATTCGGGCGAACGCCCAAAGTCAATCCGGCCGGCGGCAGGGACCATTGGCCGCAATGCTTCTCCACCACGTTTGCCGGCGGCGGCGTGCAAGGCGGACGAGCGATCGGTGCGAGCGACCCGATCGGCGCGGTGCCGGCCGAGCGACCGACTCAACCGGGCGAGTTGATCGCCACGATCTTTCACTCCCTGGGGTTGGACTTGCACGCCGAAATCCCCGGCCCCGGCGGGCGCCCGTTCCCCTTGGTCGACTTCGGCATGCGCGAAGTCAAAGAGCTGTTTGCGTAGCAGGTCAGTGGCGTAAGCTTCCAGCTTGCGGTTGCTCGTGTTCGCAAGCTGGAAGCTTACGCCACTGCCACCGATGATTTCCTCGTCCATTGCTTCCACATTGAAACCTCTCATCATGCGACCACGCCTGAAGTCATTCCGTTCGCTGCTGCTCGTTGTCGTGATTGCGTTCCTCGGCGACTGCATCGTTTCGGCCGCCGCACCAGCCGGCGAAGCCGATTTCGCCGTGCTTCCGCCGACGATCGAGTTGCAGGGCCGCGAATCCCGCCAGCGAATTTCGATCGTCGGCCTCCGCGATCAGATGCCGTCGGCGGTGCTCGATCGAGAATCCTACTCCATCACCATCGAAGATCCCACAATCGCCACCATTCAGGACGGTGTCGTGACGGCGGTGGCCGATGGGCAAACGACGCTGCGGTGTCGGGTCGGCGCACGGGTGATCGATGTCCCCGTCGTCGTTTCGGGAACTGAGACGACACATCGTTGGAGTTTCCGTCATGACGTGCAGTCGGTGCTGGCAAAGGCCGGATGCAACATGGGTTCTTGCCACGGCGCGCTGGCCGGCAAGGGCGGGTTTCGCCTCTCGCTGCGCGGCTATGACAGCCAAAGCGATTTCTTGTCGATCACGCGTCAGGCGCGCGGCCGTCGGATTGAGATGGCCGACCCGGGGCGAAGCTTGTTGCTGGCCAAACCGACCGGAGCCCTGCCGCACAAGGGCGGACTGCGTCTGGAGGTGGATTCGCATGACTATCGGGTGATCAGCCGATGGATCGCCGACGGCGCCGAAGGCCCCCGTGATGACGATCCGACGCTGGAACGCATCAGCGTGATGCCCGAAAACGCGCTGTTGTCGCCGGGAGACACGTCCCAGGTTTTGGTCAGCGCCCACTACGATGACGGGCGCGTCATCGATGTCACCCACTGGGCAAAATTCACCGCCACCGATGAAGCCGTCGCCGGCGTCGATGGTGACGGCTTGGCGCGGGTGCGCGGAAGCGGCGAAGCGGCGGTGCTGGTCTGGTTCGGAAGCAAGGTCGTGTTGGCCCGGATGACGGTGCCCTACGAACACAGCGTTGCGGCGGAATCCTACCAGGACGCTCCGCGGCGAAACTTCATCGATCAAGAGAACTTGACGCAGTTGCGAACGCTGAATTTACTTCCATCGCCGCGCTGCAGCGACGAAACCTTCTTGCGACGTTCCACCCTGGACACGATCGGACGTCTGCCCACGCCGGAGGAACGTCAACAGTTCCTCGCATCCGACCCCCGCGATCGACGCGATGATTGGATCGAACGGCTGCTGTCCAGCGACGACTTTGTTTCGTATTGGGCCTACAAGTGGTCCGACATGCTGCTGATCAACGGCACACGCCTGCGGCCGATCGCCGTGAAGACGTATTACGCGTGGGTGCGTGACCGGGTCCGGCAAAACCAGCCCTGGGACGAATTCGTCCGCGAGATTTTGACCGCGACCGGACGCAGCGATGAAAACGGCGCCACCAATTTCTACGCGCTGCATCAATCGCCCGAAGACATGACCGAAAACGCATGCCAGGCTTTCTTGGGGCTTTCGATCGGCTGTGCGAAGTGTCACAACCATCCGCTGGAAAAGTGGACCAACGAGCAATATTACGCGATGGCCAATCTGTTCGCCCGTGTCCGCGCCAAGGGCTGGGGCGGCGACGGCCGCAACGGTGACGGATTGCGAACCCTGTACGTTTCGACGTCGGGTGAATTGATTCAACCCAACCGCGGTCACCCCCAACCGCCCGCCCCGCTGGATGCCCCGCCGATCGCGTTCGATAATCCAGACGACCGGCGCCAGGTTCTGGCGACTTGGATGACCGATCCCGACAACCCGTACTTCGCCCGCTCGATCAGCAATCGTGTTTGGGCCAACTTCTTCGGCCGTGGGTTGGTTGAGCAAGTCGACGATCTACGCCTCAGCAATCCGGCGTCCAACGAATCGTTGCTCACCGCACTCAGTGATCACGTCGTCGACGTGGACTTTGATTTAAAGCAACTGATGCGGACGATTTTGCAGAGCGAAACGTATCAGCGGAGCAGCGTTGCGCTACCCGAAAACGGCAGCGAAGGAAAGTATCACAGTCGATACTATCCCAAACGTCTGATGGCCGAAGTCATGCTGGATTCGATCGACCAGGTCCTGGGTACCTCGACAACGTTCAACGAGGTGGCGTTTCCCGGTGCAGACCGCCAAAAGACCGATTTTTATGAAACCGGCACCCGCGCGATCGAACTGTTTGACGCGTCGGTCAATTCGTACTTCCTGAAAACCTTCGGGCGTAACCCGCGCGAAATCACCTGTGAATGCGAACGCAGTGACGAACCGAGCATGGTTCAGGTGTTGCACTTGTCCAACGGCGACACGTTGAATCCAAAACTGACCGCCAAGCGAAACGTCATCACCGAAGCGGTCGAACAAGGGCTTGATGACGAAGCCATCCTCCGCGCCTTGTTTCTTCGCGGGCTCTCCCGCGAGCCCCTGGAATCGGAACGGGATGCCTTGCTGGGCGTGTTGTCAGAATACGGCCGGGAAGATCGTTTGACCGGGCTGCAAGATGTCGCCTGGAGCGTGTTGACGAGTACCGAGTTTACCTTCAACCACTAAACCGCAACTCGCCGCCGACGATCGTGTGCCGGACCCGGCCGATCAGTTCCATGCCGGCGAACGGCGTGCTGATACAGGTTGATCGAAACTGACCGGGATCGACTTTCCATCCCGCGTTGGGATCGATGATGGTGACGTCGGCCGGGCGGCCGATGCCGAGCGTGCCGGCGTCCAGTCCGGCGATCTGTGCCGGACGCGTCGACATGCGGTCGATCAATTCGATCCAATCCAGGGTGCCGGTTCGCACCAAAGCCGTCGCGGCGGTCGCCAAGGCGGTTTCCAACGAGGAGATTCCGAACGGGGATTGATCCAGGTCGTTCATCATCTTTTCGCGACTGCGCGGCATGTGGCCGGACTGGATCGCGTCGATCGTCTTGTCTTTGACCGCCTGGCAGAGCGTCGCCACGTGACGGGGACTGCGCAGCGGCGGATGAACCTTGAATCGGGATTCGTAAGAACGCATGGCCGCGTCGCTCAACATCAAATTGTGCGGACACACCGAAGCGGTCACGACAACGCCGCGCGACTTGACGCGCCGGAACATGTCGACCGCCCCCATCGTGCTGACCGGACCGACATGCAGTCGCCCGTCGGTGGCTTCGGCCAGACGAACATCGCGCGCGACGGCCAAATCTTCCGCTTCGGTCGGCAATCCTTTTAATCCCAGCACCAGGGAAACCTGACCGTCATGCATCACACCGCCGAGCGCCAACTCGGGGACTTCGGGCGAATCAAAAATCGGACGGCCGAGCATGCGGCAGTATTCAAGCGCCCGTTTCAACAGCGCGTCACTGGGCGCGGCACGCGGTGCATCGCTGAACGCGACCGCCCCGGCTTCGGATAACAGGCCCAGTTCGGCCATCTGTTTACCCGAACGCCCCTTGCTCAGGCAACCGACGACGTAAACCCGCGCGCCTCGTGCCGCGGTTGCTTTTTGGCGAACAAATTCGACCGCGCCGTGGGAATCGATCACCGGATCGGTGCTGGACGCGGCCAAAATCGACGTGTAGCCGCCGGCCAGCGCGGCGTGTGATCCGCTATGGATGGTTTCGTCTTCCTCGAATCCCGGCTCTCGGAGTTCGACTCCCAAATCGACCAAACCCGGCGCGACTAGGCATCCGCCGGCGTCGATCACATCGCAGTCCTGTGGGATGTCGCCGTCACTCGGATCAACCGCCGCGAACACGCCGTCGACCATCATGATTCGACCGCCACGATTCAAGTTCTGGCTGGGGTCGATCAAAGTACCGTTTTCGATCAGCAGGGGCTTCTTCATCAGTCGCTCGATCTCTTCAAATTCCTAAGCGGATGCTTGGTTGCCGCTGCGGTACCGATCGTCGGCCGCGGACAACAAGTACAAGGCCGACATGCGAACGGCAATTCCGTTGGTGACCTGTTCCAGGATCACCGAGTGCGGGCCATCGGCGACCTCCGGGGTGATTTCCACGCCGCGGTTGATCGGCCCCGGCGCCATGATCAGGATGTTCTCTTTGGCCTGGCGCATTCGCACGGCGTTCATCGCGTACAACGCCGCGTATTCGCGGACACTGGGAAACGGCCGCGCGTGCTGGCGTTCAAATTGAATCCGCAGCAGATTCAAGACGTCACAGCGGGGCAGGATTTCGTCCAAGTGGTGGGCCACTTCGAAACCCAACTCCTGCCAGCGTGGGCTGACCAGGGTCGGCGGCCCGCAAATGATCACGTGCGCCCCCATGCGTTTGAGCCCCCAGATGTTGCTCCGCGCGGTGCGGCTGTGTGCGATGTCCCCGACCAGTGCAACGGTCAAACCGTCCAGACTGCCGCGATGCTGGCGAATCGTCAACAGATCCAACAGCCCCTGGGTGGGATGTTCGTGTGGACCGTCCCCGGCGTTCAAGACGCAACAGCCCAGTTCGCGGGCCAGCAGGTTCGGGGTTCCGGGCGTCCCGTGACGGGTGACCACCCAGTCCACCCCCATCGCTTCGATCGTCTTGGCGGTGTCGGCAAACGTCTCCCCCTTGGCGGTGCTGGAACCGCTCGAGCCGAATTCGACCGTGTCCGCGCCGAGGCGTTTGGCCGCCAAGGAAAAACTGTTCCGCGTCCGCGTGCTGTTTTCGAAAAACAGGTTCGCACACGTCTTGCCGCTCAACAGCGACAACTTGCGGCGACAACCCTCGGTCGCTTCCTTCAACCGACTCGCGACGTCCAGCAAAATGGTGATTTCTTCGGCCGACAGGGATTCCAAATCCAACAAGTGCCGACGATCCCAACGCTCCGCAAACGATGTCAAATCAGGCACGTTCATCAACCACCTTTCTCCGTGACCAGCCGATTTCTTGTTCCAAAGGGCGACGGAACGTTAGCCTAATGAATTGATGGCAAATCCGCGAGCGGGCGGAAAGGAAGTGGCAGAGGCTTCCCGTCGGCCGTTGGAGCGGGACGGCGCGAGCGGCCTGTCGATTTAGTCCGGTTCTGCTGAGTTAATGGTGAGCCGCTGGCCGTAAGGCCTCGGGCAGCGTCGCAGTGCCCGGCCGCTTACGCGGCGCGGCTCACAAATACGACAGCCCGCTCGCGCCGTTCCGCTAACACCTCGCAAAACAGAGGGAATCGATGCTTTGCCGCGTTACAGCTTGGATGTCGCAAACGCGAGCATCGCCCAGGCGATGATCCAGGCCACACCTCCCAACGGTGTGATCGCTCCCATCCAAGTTGTCTCGGTCAACACCAGCAGATACAGGCTGCCGCTGAACAGCACGATGCCGGCCAAGAACAAGCTGCCGGATTTCACGATCAGCGACGAGGCGTTGGTGCCCAAGGCACTCAGCGCCAACAAGACGACCGCGTGAACGAGGTGGTACCTGGATCCGGTTTCGAATTGCCCCACCCGCTTTGCGACCCGTTCGGGTTCCAAGCCTTGGGATTGCAGAAACCCCTCCAGCCCATGCGCCGCAAAGGCCCCCAGGGCCACGCCCGTGGCGCCGGCAATCGCGGCGGCAACGAGCAGGAATCGATTGGGAGGGGTCATGCCGAGGTCAGCTGGGTGTCAACGGCGCGCAGCAGCTTGTCCATCTGAAAGGGTTTGCGAATGTATTCGCTGACGCCCAGCAGCTCGGCGTAGGCTTTGTGGCGGCTGCCTTCATTGCCGGTGATCATGATCACCGGCACCATGGATTCGGACATCCGACGCAACTTTTCCAGCACCAGAAATCCGCTGCGTTTGGGCATCATCATGTCCAAGATGATCAGGTCCGGCGATTCGCGCTCGGCCAACGCCAACCCCTGGTTTCCGTCACGGGCAACGACGACCTCGTACCCGGCACCTTCCAACGCATAACGCACCGACTCGATGATTTCTACATCGTCGTCGACGATCAGAATTTTGGCACCGCGATCGCTTTGAACCACTTCGGGGAGATCGTCAGAGTCTTCGTCGGCCATACAGTGGAACCTGGAGGTGAAACTAGAAGTTTAATTGTCCGAGAACGAAGTCGGACTCGTATCCCAATGGCTTAGTTTAGCAACTGGAGCACCGCTCACCACATGATTCATGACCCATCGGTCCAGATCCGACAAAACGACGGTATTCATTTCATCGTCGTTACGGTACTGACGAATTTCCAGTTGTGCTCCGATCGAACTGGCGTCTTGAATTTCGGAAACCAAGCGTGCCTGGTCATAAAACTCACTCTCGATGGATCGCTGCCACAGCATTGGCAATCGCCGTTCCTTCAGTCGCTGACGGTCCAGTTCCGGATGGGCGGGCAGATTGAACGCGCCGCCGAGTGAAACCGCGGCGGCAAACAGTTCCGGGTGACGCATCGCGATCCGCGTCGCCATTGTGCCACCACTTTGGTAACCCGCCAACACGATGCGTTCGGCATGGACGCTGTATTGACTTGCGGCGCGATCGATCGCTTCGAGCACGCTGCGCTCCGCCGATTGCAAGGCCGCCGCCGAGTTGCTCCACCCGAACCGATGGCCCGACGCATCCGACGCCATCGGACCGCGAATGCCGGTGGCCAAGTAGTTCCGCGAGCTGACATGCGGCATCACGTGGCAAACTTGATTTTCGTTGAACCCGTCGCTGTGCAGCCAGACGACCAACGGGTAGCGGTAGTTCGCTTCGTAATGCAGCGGTACGAAAAACGTCTGCGAACGGATCGCCGCGGACCAACTGCTCGGTGTACCGTCGGCGTGCTCTTCCGCATCGAGTGCGTCGACGGGGTGCGGGGCGCTGTCCTTTCCGTCGGCAACGTGATCGCTAACGGAATTCCAAATCATGGTCGCATCAAAACGGTTCATAGCAAACCGGGACTCAGCAAGTGAAAAAGCATCAACACGCTGCTGACGGCTCGCTACAAACGTAGGGACAGCGCGGACGATGTGTCAACGCTGAAGCACAGAAAGCCAGTGTCAAAAAGACAAAATTAGAAACGCTTTCAAAACTAACGCTTCAGAATGTCAGCCAGCTCAATCAGGTGCCGAAGGCTGTCGCAATGCGCCGTGTAACGCAGCTTGGGACGCAACTGATCATCCAACGCACGCCCCCCGACGATCAGGCCGACCCGGTCGCCCAGCGAGTCGGCCAGTTTGTTCTGCTCACGCACAAAACGGACCGGATCGGCGACCGCCGTCACGCTCAACCAAACCATCTTGGGCTGGTAATCCTGGACCGCCTGCATCAACGAAACCAGCGGCAAATCGTTACCCAAATTGACCGCGTTCCAGCCGCTTTCTCGCAACGCCAGCTCCACCAACGCGGTGGGTAATTGGTAGGGGTCCGACTCCGGCGCCGCACCGATCGCTATCGGCGCCTCCACAGGAAGGGATGCTAGCCCCTCGCGAAGGCTGTAGATCAACCGCGTGCAGATCGTGCAACTGCGACGCTCCTGGTACACCTCCAGCTCCCCGCAGTCCCATGCATCACCGAGCCCCCGCATCGCGTCGGTGATCAGATCCTCCGCCGCTTCGGCACGGGACCAACCCAACCCAATCCGCTCCTCGAGCAGACCCATGCAATGACGCTCGTCTCCATCGGCCAGTGCCGCCCGAAACTCCTGCTGCGTCGGCTCGGTGCCGGCGCCGCGGATCGGGGTGCGGCGGGACGCCGGCTTGGACGCGATCTCCAGCTCGCTGCCATCGATCCCCAACACCTTCGTGTCGACAATCGTTCGCTCGGTCGACTGGAGGAACTGACGCAAACCCGACAGGGTGATTCGACGGTGCCCGCCGACCGTTCGGACCGTCGGGATCACCCCCTGGTCGCACCAACGCTTGACGGACGATTCGCTGACATGCAGCGAGCTGGCAATCTGTTTCGGAGAAAATTGGGGCAACGAGTCAGTCACAGGCGGATGGCCCAAGGGAATGGGATCGGACAGCTTCAACCAAACAGCCATGAACGTTTTGGCCGAAAAACGTCCACGGTGGACGTTTTTGAATCGTAGCGAAAACCTCCGCCACGCCAACCTTGGAATCGTAAAACTTTCGTGTTTTCCGCAGCAGTTTGGCGGATCTCAAACATATTTCGCCATTTTCTGCATCCGGGCATTGTTGTTGCACGAATCTCTCGATATACCGTATTGAACGTTTTGAACGATTTCTCGTTCGGGCACCTACTCCAAGGAACAACCGATGGCCACCAAGCTTGCCCCCGCCCCTGCGACCGCCACGAAGAAAACCGCTCCCCAGCCGGGCGCGTCGAAACTCCGTGCCCGTCGGCCGGCTTGGTTGAACATGGACGAATTGAACGATGCGAACCACGAAGCGGACGGCATGCTCGTCCCTCTGGCGGCAGCGACCAGCGACGAACTGAAAAGCCGGACCAAGCGTCGACTCCGTGAGGAGATCGATTTCATCTCCAATCCCGATTTCGGCGACACCGACCTGGGTAAAAAGCTGTTCGCCGAGCCCCTGAAATTGGCTCCCCGGAAAGCGGAGTTGGGCATTGCGGCGATCCGTCGCAGTGGGATCGACATGCCGATCCATTTGGGGCGGTTGTGCGAAGCACCGCTGTTGACCCCCGAACAGGAACAAATGCTGTTCCAGCGAATGAATTATTTGCTGCAGCAGGCCGCAGTCCATCGCAGCCTTCTGAATCCATCGCGACCCTCGCGCGTGCGGCTGGAATTGATCGATCGCTTGATCGCGTTGGCCTCGTGGCACCGTGACCGGATCGTGGAAGCGAACTTGCGACTCGTCTTTTCGATCGTCAAGAAATTCGTCAATCCGAACAACAGCTTTGATGATCTGCTCAGCGACGGAATCGTCGCGCTGATCCGTGCGGTGGAAAAGTTTGACTTCGACCGCGGATTTCGCTTCAGCACCTATGCGACCCAGGTCATCCGTAGAAACTCGTATCGCACCGTCGTCTTGAAACAACAAGAACGTCAGAAGACGGTGGGCGGACTGCAAGACATGGATCTGGATTTGACCGATGAAGGTCGCGAGTCGGCGATCAGCGAAAAACGCTGGCACGAATTACGAAGTCGCTTGAGCGTGATGTTGAATGATTTGGATCGTCGCGAGAAATTTATCATCCGTGCCCGTTTTTCGCTCGGGGCGCACCGCAAAGTTCATACACTGCAATCGCTCGCCAACCGGCTTGGTGTTTCCAAGGAACGGGTCCGCCAGCTCGAACGTCGGGCGATGGACAAGTTGCGTGCGATGGCAGGCGATGTCAACCTTGCGGAACTGGAGACGCAGTGAAAACTTATTTGGCTTCAACGACGTTGCCGGTCGATGCGGAGCAGGCCTTTGCCTACCACGAACGACCGGGCGCCCTCGATCGTTTGATCCCACCCTGGAAGAAGGTCTCCGTTGAATCGTCCGACGGCAGCCTGAAACCGAACAGCGTGGTCGTGTTGCGGCTGAAGTCCGGCCCGCTCTCGATGCGATGGGTCGCGCAGCACACCGAGTACGATCCCCCCCACTGCTTTGTCGACGTCCAGCGTTCCGGTCCCTTCGCCCACTGGGAACATCGCCACTTGTTCGACGCAGCCACCTCCGACGGCTGCGTGCTGCGTGATTCGATCACGTACCAATTGCCGCTCGGTGCACTCGGCGGAACGCTCGGCGATTCGTTCGCCCGCAAAGAGCTGGAGACGATGTTCGCCTACCGCCACCGCGTCACGCGCGACGACCTGGAACTGGCAGCCAAGTACCAAGCCGCCCCGATGAAGATTGCCGTCTCGGGTTCGTCCGGACTGGTCGGACGAAAGCTCTGCGCGTTGCTGACGTTGCTTGGGCACGAGGTGATTCGGCTGGAACGCTCCCTCGATCGCATCGAAGATGGCCAAGCCGCGATCGCTCCGTGGGACTCGCCCGAACAGGCGGCTAAGCTTTCCGGCGTCGATGCCGTCGTGCACCTGGCCGGGAAGTCGATCGCGGACCGGCGCTGGACCGACTCCGTCAAACAAGCGATTCGAGAGAGCCGTGTCGATCTGACCCATCGTTTGGCCGATGCGCTGGCCGGACTGACGGATCCGCCCAAGGTCTTTCTTTGCGCCTCGGCGATCGGGATCTATGGAGACCGTGGGGACGAAGTGTTGTTCGAATCAAGTGCGCCGGGCGACACATTCCTGGCGGAGGTTGCATCGGAATGGGAGCAGGCGTGTCGGCCGGCCGAACAAGCAGGCATTCGCGTCGCCAATGCTCGGCTGGGGGTCGTCCTGGACCCGGGCGGTGGAGCGCTCGAAAAAATGCTGACCCCCGCGAAACTATTCGGCGGCGCATTGGGTAGCGGCAATCAGTGGTGGAGCTGGGTATCGATCGATGACGTGATCGGGTCCATCTACCACGCGATTTGCGACGACCGCGTCTCCGGTCCGTTTAATGTCACCGCACCTGAAGCGCTAACCAATCGCGACTTTGCCGAGACGCTCGGGCGAGTGATCTCGCGCCCGGCGTTGATCCCGGCTCCCGCGTTCGCGCTGCGTCTCGCGCTCGGCGAAATGGCCGACGCGTTGCTCCTGTCCAGTACGCGCGTGATCCCATCGGTGCTGCAAAAGACCGGATACGAATTTCGCTTCACCCAAGCCGACGAAGCGTTGCGTTACCACCTGGGCATCAATCGATTGGAATCGATCGAATGAATGCGAACCTGGTCTTTTTGGTCAATCTGGTGGCCACCTGGTACATGGTCGGATTGATCTGGATGGTTCAAATCGTGCATTACAAGATGTTCGACCGCGTCGGCGAAGCGGAGTTCGTGAAGTACGAAATCGATCATTCCAATCTGATCACGCCAATCGTCGGCCCGCCCATGCTGATCGAAATCGCGACGGCAGGGATGTTGCTCGCGCTTGCGCCGGCCGGGATTCCACGCTGGGCGTTGGTGACGGCATTCCTGGCCGCCGTCGCAATCTGGTTATCGACCGCGTTCATTCAAGTGCCGTGTCATAACCGGCTGACGCAACACGGTTTCAGCCAAGCCGACTACCAACTGCTCGTCGGCAGCAATTGGATCCGCACGATCTTATGGACAGCCCGCGGACTGCTGCTCGCCTATTTCGCCAACAAGCTGATCAGCAGCTGATGCGGTACACCTTGAGCGTCCCGAGGTCTCGCACGACCAGGTAGTCAGCGGCCACTGCGACGTGCGCCCAAGAATTCTGAGCCACCTTCATTTCGTCGATCAGTTTGTAATCCGCTGTGGAACCGTCGAGCAGCATCAGCGTGCCGCTGTTGGTCAGCGCGAGGATTCGATTTCCGTCGCTGATCAGACTCGCGTACTTTCCGATCGGCCTGGTCGTGAAACTGGCTTCGCCGGTTTCGGCGTCCAGCGCCGTCATCCGCTCGTTCTTCAGATGCATGTAGATCCGCCCATCCAACAGAACGGGCGATGACATGTAGGCTTGCTGCTTCTGGCTCCAGACCTCTTGGACCGTCCAATCGTCGCCGTCGCGGGACACTTCAAACAGCTGAGCGGTGCCGCTGTGGGCGGATGTGAAAACGCGATCGCCGATCGGCAGCGGCGTCAAGATATTCATCCCACGAAACGCTCGGATCGGTTGCTTCCACAGCGGCTGGCCGGTTTCCAGTTCCACGCCACACAACTCCAACCGGGTTTGTACCAACAGTTGTCGCTTTCCGGCGATCGTTGCGATGATCGGGCTGGAGAAGGCACCGGGTGAACTGGAGGTGGCGTTTTCCAGTGTCTGCCAGATCACCGATCCGTCTTTCATCGAAAGTTTGACCGTGGCGCCGCCGGTTTGCATGTAGACGGCATCCCCGTCGATCAACGGCGAGCAATTCGCACCGAACATCGGCAACGGCGTTCCCATCGCCTTGGGAAAATCAACCCGCCACGTTTCGGCACCTGTTTTCGGATCCAGACAGACGATCACGTCGCGCATTCCGACGACGACCAATCCATCGGGGCTGCACGCCGGCGTGGCGCGAATCCAGTCTCCGTTGGAGGCTGCGAAGAATGGCACGGCCATCGATCCTTCCCACTGAGCGGTCCAGGCGACGCGACCATCACTCAGGTTGTACGCGGTGACTTTCTCGTCTTTTTTGTCGACCGTCTCGGTCGTGTACAGCATGCCGTCAAACACAACCGGTCCACTGTAGCTGGGCGCATGCGGCTTTTCCCAAGCCAGCGTCAGGTTCCCCTGCAGTTTTTCTGGCAGCTCGCCGACGGCCAGTTGGCCGTCGCGATTCTCGCCCCGCCACTGACTCCAATCGCCCGGATCGGCAGCGACAATCTGGGACGAACAGCAGACCAAGAAACAGGACAAGAGGCGGCGAAATTTCATGATGGCACGAATCAAGAGGGGGCGTGAAAAGACCTGACGCACAGTAGCGCATCGGCTACCCCCAAGTGTCAGCTGTTGCCAGTGCGGGGAGAACGCCCGCCTGTTGGTGTCCAGCCTTCAGAGACCATTCAGCTTAAGGCGGTCGCTTTTCTGATGTACGATGGCCCTTCCGGGCCGTCGTCCCCAGGGCTCGCCCCGACGACCTAGAAAGGACGTCGTACAACCGTCCGCACGTACGATGGCCCTTCCGGGCCGTCGTCCCCAGGGCTCGCCCCGACGACCTGGAAAGGACGTCGTACAACCGTCCGCACGTACGATGGCCCTTCCGGGCCGTCGCCCCCAGGGCTCGCCCCGACGACCTGGAAAGGACGTCGTACAACGGCTCTCGGTCACTGCGAGCAACCAAGCCGCCCGTTACGCGGCGACTTTGATGAACGAGGCGAGTCGATCGGCGCGGCTGGGGCTTTGCAGCTTTGCGACCGCCTTGGCTTCGATCTGACGCACCCGTTCACGTGTGACCTTGAAGATCCGGCCGCATTCTTCCAGCGTGTAGCTGTAACCATCGACCAGGCCGTAACGCAAACGAATGATTTCGCGTTCCCGATACGTCAACGTCTTGAGCAATTCATCGATTTTGCCACGCAGGATTCCGCCGGATGCCATGTGCACCGGATTCAGGCTGTCGTTGTCTTCGACGAACTCGCCAAAGCTGCTGTCTTCGCCTTCGCCGACGGGACGATCCAGGCTGACCGGATGCCGGCCGATGTCCATCACACGCTGAACCTCTTCCAACGGCACTTCAGTCAGCTCGGCAATTTCTTCGTACGACGGTTCTCGTTTGAGTTGCTGGGTCAGCTTCTTCTGTGCCTGACGCAGTTTGCTCAACACGTCGATCATGTGAACGGGGATCCGAATGGTGCGTGCCTGATCGGCGATCGCCCGGGTGATCGCTTGACGAATCCACCACGTCGCGTACGTGCTGAATTTAAATCCGCGTCGATACTCGTACTTGTCGACCGCGCGCATCAGCCCCGTGTTGCCTTCTTGGATCAGGTCCAGGAAAGACAATCCGCGGTTGCGGTATTTCTTGGCGATCGAAACGACCAATCGCAGGTTGCCGCTGCTGAGTTCTCGTTTGGTGGCTTCGAATCGTTCAAAGTGTTCGCGAGCTTTGGTGACGCGTTTGTGCAAGCTTTCGGGAGTCTCTTGCGTCAGCATCATCAACTCGCGCAGTTCTTGACGCAGATCGGCGGCTTCGTCACGGCTGATCGCGTCTTTGCCGAGTTCGGCCAGACGGGCGCGGATGTAGTTCATGCGTTTGGAAAACTCTTCCAGCCGAGCCAGCATCGGGGTGACGCGTCGGCTGCGAAGGCTCAGTTCCTCGACCAGCTCCAATGCCTTTCGGCGACGGGCGATGAATCGGCGACGGACTTCGGCCTTCAACCGTGGCGGGGTGCTCTTGCGGGCGAGCGCTTCGAAGTCTTCGCGGTTTTGAGTGATCAGGCGATCGAGCGTCCGCAGGTTGTGGGGCATCCGGGCCGAGATCTGTTCTTTGGTCAGGTGCTCGGTCAGCGAGACCTTGATGGTGCGATCGAAGGGCAGTTCGCCTTCGTGGACGCGATGCAGGACTTCGACGGTGTGACGCAAGGCGTAGTCGGATTCCAGCAGGCAGCGTCGGAATTGGCGTCGCGTGACTTCGATCTTTTTTGCCAGCGAGATTTCTTGGTCGCGGCCCAGCAACGGGATCTCGGCCATTTGGCTCAGGTACATGCGAATCGGATCGTCACTCGCCCTGGGCATGTCCACGCTTGCCAGTTCTTCCGCGGCCGCGGCACCGGGCATTTGATCGTCGTCCTCGTCCGCCGCAGGACCGCCATCGGCGACGTCCCGCAGTCCGCGGACGTTGGGCTCGGGGCGCCGCGTCGTTGCAGCGGGCACGCTGTGCCCGTCGACCAGCTTGATCCCGAATCGCTCGATCACTTCGATCAGCTTGTTCAGCTTTTTCGGGCTGCCGTCTTCGTCGGGAAGGTAGGCGTTGATGTCATCGTAGGTCAGGCATCCGTGCTCGTGACTACGCTCTACCAATTCGGCAAGTTCTCGATCCATCAAAAGCATTGTTCAAAACCTCATGTTTGAGTTGCCCATCATGGGCGTGCGGGTCGTTCCTTTTCACCGCGTCGGTGCTTTCATCCAGACGCGGCGTTGATGTTTGCTTGACGTTGCGGGCGTCGTTCGGTCGTGGTCGTTCAGCTCCTCCCTAGTGATCGATTTGCTGACGATCTTTTTCCGAATCGAAAAGCTGCTTCAGTAGATCCAGCTCTTCGTTTTCGTCCAAGGCCAATGATTCAAGTTTTGCAATTTGTCGATGCTTTTCTGCGATGTTTTCTCGCCGATGAAATTGTTCCAGCAAAGACTGGAACCGCTGCTCGGGAGTTTGCGTGATTTTTCCTTCGCGCTGCGCCAGGCGAAACTGCATCGTGACGACTTCGTTTTTCAAGAAGTCGTTTTCAATCAATGCCAGCAAGGTTTCGACGGTCAGCTCTCGCCCCTGCAGATCCAGTTCTTGATACGCCGCCAAGATCATTTTCGCCGACAGGGTGTCCAGCCATTCGGGATCGATCGCCTCGACCGCTCGGCCGGCCAACTCGGGCGATTCGATCATCGTTTCAAACAACTCGCGATCAAAACCGCTGAGCGGGACTTCGCGATCCTGGCTCGGTTTGGCAGTCGCCGCTGCAGGGCCCGCGGCAGCCCCGGATTGCTCCATCGACCACGGATCGTCCAATTCCATTTCGGCGGCTTCGGCCAGCAACAGGTTCGGGTCGATCGGCCCGGTTGCCGATCCGGCCGGCGCCGGAGGCGTGTTCCGTGTGGCGGGGCCGGCGTTTCGTGCGCCAGGACCGGCGGACGTCTCGCTCGGACGCGAATCCCTGCCGGCAGCGTCCGCGGCGGCGCGGAATCGCGCCGCCTTGCGTTTCCGCTCCTTCTCTTCCGCACGTTTCTTTTCCAAGCGATCTTCCAGCCGCGCCTGGGAAATCTCGAAGGTTCGCGAAAGCCGCAGGATCATCTGGTCTTGCTTGAGCGGATCCAGCATCGGGGCTTTGGCCAGAATCCCCGTCATCGTGTCGATCGCCTGCATCACCGCGTGCGTGTCATGGGTGACGTCGATTCCCGCCGTCAGGGATCCCAATTTGTGTTCCAAGGCATCGGGCGCCTCGGCAACCAAATGCTGCAACGCTTCGCGGCCGTGTTGATTCAGGTAATCAGCCGGGTCCATCGCATCGGGCAGCGTCAGGACACGCAGGTCGGCATCGGCCTTGATGAACAATTCCAGCACTTCGTCGGCGCGGCGTTGGCCGGCCGCATCGCCGTCGAGCACCAGCACGACGCGGTCGGCCAGTCGCTTAAGCGTGCGGACGTGGGCTTCACCGAGCGCGGTGCCGAGGACGGCGACAACCGGCTCGATCCCCGATTGCCGGGCCGCGATGACGTCGGTGTACCCTTCCATCACCAGGGCCTGGCCGCCCTTGCGGATCGATTCCCTGGCAAGCTGCAACCCGTACAGCTGCTCCGACTTTCGAAACAGTTTGGTCTCGGGCCCGTTGATGTACTTCCCGCCGGCGTTCTCACCGTGCCGTGCCGCGATCTCCGGGATCACCCGGCCGCCCATCGAGATCGGGCGGTTCTGCATGTCGTGAATCGGAAACATCAATCGGCCGCGGAACAGATCGTAGCTGCCGTTCCCGCCGCGTCGGTTGAGTGCGACGCCGGCGGCGACCGGGATCTCGGCGCGGAACTTGTTTTGCTTCAGCAGCCCGGTGGCGAAGTCCCAGCTGTCGGGGGCGAACCCGATGCGAAACAGATGTCGGTGTTCGTCGTCGATTCCGCGGCTGGCCAGATAGTCGCGAGCGATTTTGGCGTCGTCGGTTGACGGCGAATCGAGTTGATCAAAGTAGGCGTCGCAAATCAGCTTGACCGCCGCCAGCAACGTGGACTTGTCGTCTTTGGATCCGGCGTCCACCTTGGGCCCGGTCTGGTATTCGATCCCGGCTTGTTCGGCCAACGATCGCAGCGCGGTGACAAAGTCGACGCCGTCGCGGCGCATCACATAGCTGAACACGTCTCCACCGATGTCACAGACCCAGCACTTCCAGGTCTGGCGTTCGCGGTTGACGGTCAGCGAAGGCGAGCGGTCGTCGTGCCAGGGGCACTGGGCGGCCAGCATGCGTCCTTTCGGGACCAGCGTCAACGACGCACCGATGACGTCGACAAGGTCGACGGCGGCACGCACTCGCTCTTTGAGGTCCAGGTCCATCATTGCGGACAAAGCCACTCGCTGAAAATGTCCCTGCGAATTCATTCCGAAATCGCGCAGGATTGGCGAAACCATCCGGATCGGTCGACTCGTGCCTGGTCCGCCGGATCAAGGGTCCGTTTCACGGCGTCCCTTCTCTCCCGCGGGGCGGCAAAGGCTTTCTCCTGAAAGCCGTTCGAGCAAATTTCGATCACACGCACTCCGTTGCAGCGTAACAAATCTCGGGCCCCACCGGACTCCGACGGGGATCACTCCCGTCTGGAGAGGAGGGGGCCTGATCGATGCTTCGCATACGAGCCCGGGGAGTTTCACGATCGGCTGTTTTCACGTCAAGATCAGTTTCACGCGAATTTCTCGCGGCTTCCTTGGGCACGATTAAACCTTCGCCCCGTTCCCTTTTTCACTGAACTTTGCCAAATCTCATCGCGAAGAAACGGTTTCTCGTCGGTATAATCACCGGAATCTACCCCGTCCCTCCCTGGAACGCTTGCTTCGCCAGTCCGGACCATGCCCGCATTCGACGTCGATTCGCAGAGCCCGGGCGGCTCCTTTGAACCCCAGCCGACTGACAACTGGTCGATGCCGCTGGGAGCGATTGCCGGCATCCGGCTGTACATCTCGTATTCCGTGTTCGTCGCGCTGGCGATCCTGGCGGGGCTGGTCGCGACGGTCCAAAGCCGCCAAGGCAACGGCGACCTGCCGCTGATCACCCTGACCGCCGTGGCAATCTGGTGCTTCGGATGGGGGCTGCAGCTGCTCGTGCAACTCGGGCTGCATGCCTGGACGGATGCCAAAAGTGAATCGATCACGATCGGGTTATTGGGCGTCGAGGCCGCCAATCCGCTGTACCGTCGCTACCCCTGGTCCGCGGTCGCCAATCTGATGGCGGCGTGTTTTTCGTTGACCGCTTTGGTGATCTTTGGCGCCGCCTGTCTGGCCGTTCACATGCTGACGCGGACGGCCGGTTATGCCGACGGCACGCTGTGGTTGCAAGAGCTGGCCACGCCGGGTTTAGGGTTGGATGCCGTGGAGAACTGCTACTTGACGGCCGCCTGGTTGTTTTGGATTCAAGCGGCGTGCCAGGCGTATCCGCTGCCGAAAAACCTGGGCCGCGGAGCCATCGCGTCGGCGATCGCATTGTTCGCCGCCGATGCCAAGGATGACTTGCAACTCAAATTGCTGCGCCGATTGCTGCAATTGATTTCGCTGATCACCGTCGTGATCGCGATCGCGACCCTGATCGGGGACGGCGACGTCAACCTGCCCCGTTGGCCGGTCCTGTTGTTCCTCGCCGTCGTGCTGTGGGTCTCGACCCGAAAAAGCGATCTGCGTGACTGGATCACCTCCGTCCATCTCGCCGCTGCAGACCCCATCGCGGCGCATTTCGACGTCACCGAATTACGTGCCGGTGACGTCGCCGACGACTCGACCGCCGTGACCACCCGCACACCCTGGATCAGCGAGATGATCGACTCGGTGCGGATGCGTCAAAAACGCAAACGAGTCCGCGCGGCAATGCGACGTGAGCACGAGGAAGCAAACGATGCGGCCCGCCTGGACCAAGTGTTACAGATCGTCAGCCAGCACGGCACCCAAGGCCTCAGCCACGAAGACCGCGCGTTACTGCAACGAGTCAGCCAAAACCTGCGCCGCCACCGAGAGTCGCAGCAGGGAGAAGAGTAGACAAGTAGACAAGGAGACAAGGGGTTTTAAACGAATCGGGTCGCTGAACGAACAACGCGATTCGAGGCGTTCCGAGAGTGAGGTAGGAAAATTACGGGTAGGAAGAATCTCAGCCGCAATGGCTGATTCACCGGTCTCGATGCTTTCCGGCATCCACTTTTCTTACCCAAAATTTTCCTACCTTCAAAACTCTGCTTGGCTCTTCCCCACGTTTTGGGGTTCACCGCCGGAGCCCCCGCTCAATAGTGTCTCGGAGACAAGGAGAAACCGGGATCACACCTGGGCAAACGATCGATTTCTGGTGAAACGAGAATGAGTGAACGCGACGAGAGCGCGGAGACGCTCCGCCGAATGGTCCGGATGCTTCAACAACAGAATTACGTAGGTGTTGTTGAATTCGACCAATCTACCTTTTCCGATGCTTCAGAGTTTACCAAGAGACAGCTATTTGGACTTCGCGCCCTGGCTTACGACAAGCTTGGTAGCCGAAAGCGATGTATAGAGGAGTACACGAAGCTGCTTGCGACGAACGGGGTATCCGATTTCGAGAGTCACACGACCATGGTTGAAATCGCAGAGCAGTATCTCCAATGCGACGAACCTAATTCTGCCAAGCTTTGGCTCACCAAGAGCATTGAAATCGCCAGTCATGACACGACGCTCGACACGTCGCGAGCCATCCATCTCATGCAGATTGCAGACGGGCGGGAGACGTAGCGATCGGAGGGCTATTTTTCAGCGAAAAGGGGACGGGGGTAAATGGCACGGGCATAAGCGTTGGTGTGCAGGCTTTAGCCGCCCATTATCGCTGCGTAGCAGCGACCGGGAATCGCCTAACCCGGATATTGCATCCGCTGAGTGGTTGACTGTGATTTTGGACTGAGTTACGGCGGCGTTGCCTATTATGGCCGATTTTCGCTGCAATTGATTGGCTTTGGGCAGAGGCCCCCCACCCCCAGAGGACAAAATTGTCGCTGGGTGATGAATCGCGATGCGATGGGGGTAGCTAGTCGCTACGACAAAGACGCGTCAGCACCTGATTGAACAGCGGTTCCCAGGGGCAGTGGCTGCAGAGATGAAAGATCACACGACGGCAAGTCACACGCACGCGTGCTGCAATTTTCAATAGACGCAATCGAATTGTGTCCACGCGTAGACGACTATGTTTCGTTCCACTCAGGCCCAGGCGACGCACCCCATCGAGTAGAACGTAAGCAAATGATGAAAGCATCACGCGGAACTGATTGGCAATAAAACGGGTGCAACTGGTGCGATCAGCGAACAGGCAAAGCTGTTGTTCTTTGATCCGATTCTCCATCTCGCCACGCATGCAGTAGTGCTCTCGATAAAACTTCTCCGGGTCAAAGGCGACAGAACACCATGTTCCTGGAGTCTTAACTTGCAACGGTTGCCTTTTGCCGTTGACCATCGGTCGATGGTAGGTCGTGTCGACAATGCCATCACTTGAGAAACGGTTTGTTACGACGAAGCGAGGATTGGGGCCTTTGCCAGTGTACTCTGCTTTGCCGACCACCCAGCGATGGCGGTCCCAAGTCCTGCCGGTGCGATAGCGAAACCATTTGAAGCAGGCTTGTTTCCCACCCCGGTGTGATCGAAGGATTCTTGCCCGTGTCATTTCGCAAGCAATTTCCTTGACTAAAACCTTATTCTTGGGCAAACCAAAGATGTAGTGGACATCGTTTTTGTCGCACCAACGCATCAGGCGTTCGATCGCAAAGCCTCCGTCACCACGAAGGGTAATTTTGACCTGAGGCCATCGTTTGCGGATCCTTGCGACGAGTAATTTTGTGATCCCGCGTGCGTGGTGTGCATCACCGAGATTGGCCGCACGAAGATAAGAGACGAGAAGTTGGTCGCCGCAAAATACGTACAGCGGTTGGAAGCAGTAACTGTCGTAGTAGGCATTGAAAGCCCTTCTTTCTTGCTCGCCGTGTACCTTGTCGTCCGTTGCGTCTAGATCGAGCGTGATTTCACCAGGCGGGGTGTCGAAGCTGTCAAGGAAAATATCAACGAGGATCTTGCTGAGCTCGAAGAGTTCTTTTTTGCCGATTCGATTTTCAAATCGCGAATGCGTCGAGGGACTTGCCAGAGTGGGATCTTCATCGTCGTCCGCCCCGGCATTGATTCGAGGGGTCCGTCCGGCGGCGACTTGAAAGGCGGCATCGTTGCGAAGATGCTGTTGATCGTTTGCATCTTCGTATCCTGCAGCGATCGCAAAGATTCGACTGATGAGGATTTCCGCTTGCGAATGCTTGGTGTGAAACGGATCACGTGGGTCGTCGATGGCTTGGTCAATCCGCTCGATCAAATTGAGCTTTTTGTCGACTTCACGAAGCAGGACGAGGCCTCCGTCGGAGGTGAGCGATCCGCCGTTGAAATCCACCTCAACGGCCTGCCTGCGGAGGCGTTTCAATGCGGGACGTTTTCGATTACGCTTTGTCATTGCCGAAAGCCTTGGTTTCGTGTTCTGTGAAGTGTCGTAACTCCAATAGATACACGAACTAAGGCTTTCGCGCTATAGGGGGAATCGTATCAGCGGATGCAATATCCGGGCTAAAGGCTAGACACCAACGGTCGCTGAATCCCGTTTTACTAATGCCCGTGCCATTCGGGACGTGCCAATCGGGACGTGCCAATCGGGACTGGGGTGTTTTAAGCTCCCGACGGCTCATGCACCGCTCGCCGAGTCAGGCGCGCTACCTTGGTTTGCTCATCATCAAGCGGTAGTTTCCAGATCCCAACAGATCATCGATCCGCGAGCGCATCTCGGGGGTCACCTGGACTTTGAATTTGTCCGCTTTCAGGTGCACCAATTCGCCTTCGGCCAGTTTCATACTGAACAGCAACTCTTGATTGCCGGGGTAGCCGCGAACGATCTCACGCAAACGTGAGATCGTCTGCCCGTCGTGTTTCGCTTCGTCCAGCCGAATTCGCATCCCGTGGGTGTAGCGGTTGTCCAAATCATCGAGCGGGATGAGTTCGTCGATGATTAAATTGGCTTCATCGCCGCCGCCCCGCCGATCGACTTTCCCTTTGGCCAGCACCACCGCGTCCGGAAGGACCTTTTCGCCATGGTCGGCAAAGCCGCGCGGCCACAGGATGCAGCGGATCGCGCCCTGCATGTCTTCCAGGTCAAAGTTGGCGTACTTGGACGGCTGGCCCGGCTTGGGGTTTTTGGTGTGGGCGATTTTGATCGAGCTGATCATGCCGCCCAAAATCACTTCGCCACGGTCCTGGATTTCGGACAGCGAGTCGGTCGTGTGCGTGCGGAACGTGGCGAGTTTCGGCTCATACTCGGCCAGCGGGTGGGAATCCAGGTAGTAGCCCAGGACTTCTTTTTCGTTGCCCAGTTTTTCGCGGTCGGGCCATTCGTCCATCTCCGGCAGGACGACCGCGGGCGCGTCGCCGGATTCTTCCTCTTCCTCAAAGGCACCGAACAAGCTGGCTTGTCCGCTCTTTTTGTCCGCTTGGACGGCGGCACCGGCCTGCATCGCTTTTTCGATCACGGCGACCAGTTGGCTGCGTTTGGCACCGAAACAATCCATCGCGCCGGCTTTGATTAGCGTTTCGATCGCGGACTTGTTGCAAGCGTGGGGGTCGACGCGTTCACAGAAATCAAAGATGTCTTTGAAGGGGCCGTTCTTTTTTCGTTCTTCTTCGATCGAGATCGCGGTCGAGCCGCCACAGGCTTTGATCGCAGACATGGCGAAGTGGATCTTGCCGTCGGCGACGCTAAAGTCCGCCTCGGAGGTGTTGACGCTCGGCGGCACCACTTCGATGCCCATCCGATCGCAATCCTCCATGTGCTCCACGAGCGCGTCCTTGCGTTTGAAGTTGCGCCCATCGATATCGCTGGACAACAACGACGCCATGAACTCCACCGGATAATGCGCCTTCAAGTACGCGGTCTGGAACGCGACCAGGGCGTAGGCGGTACTGTGCGAATTATGGACGACCAATCCGTTGGCCACGAAGTTGTGATCGTTCTCGACCGTCAAGTCGTAAACGTCCACCACGTCCGCAGGCTCAATCGAAACGATATCGTCCCAGTAAAGATCGCTCTGAGCGTGATCGGCGAGGGATTCCGAGTCAAAAAAATCAGCCAGACGCTGGACCGTCGAGCGCTGGAAGCCTCGCTTGGACGATTGCCCCGTACGGCAAAACTCACGGATCGAAACGCCGCTTTGTGACTCCAAGTCGCGCCACGGAATCTGGCGACGAACGCGTTCCTCCGCAACGAGCGAGCGCACCTCGACTGGCACCAAGTCTCCAGTCGTTCTTGCTTCGCCCGCGTCGATACGATCAAGCGCTGACATCACAGCTGCTTGTTTGTCAACGATCTGCGGGCCGACGGTTTGAAGAAACTTGAGCCGCGATTCGTGCCCAATGAGATGAACCGTGTAACCGTTCCTTGGCTTTCCGTCTGCCCGTCCCGCGTAGGCGAATGACTTTTCAGTGACCCGCGAAACAATTCCCAAACGTTGCAAAAGCCTCTGAACGTCTCTGGCCAGACGTAACGACGACGTCGCGTAATAGGATTGTTGCGACGGTTGTTCGACATATCCATCACCTGCCCAAAGTCTTCCCAGAAGCAATGCCGTCTGACGCTGATCGAATTGGAACACCGCTTCTGGGAGGTGTTTTTCGGTGGCTTTCTTTCCTGTCAGCCCGAGAGAACTGGCCCAGGTAAAGGCACCGCTCCGCAGCCCGGTGATGCGTTTTGCGGCAACCGCGGTTCCAACCCCTGAATGATCGAGACTTCCCAGTCGCGTGTCACGACCGGTCGACAGACAAACTTCGATACGCCCGTCGCTGCGGTAATCGCTTCGCGCCGATGTCTCGTCAAATTGTTCCGAATGATAGACAAAGTCGTCGACCTGAGACTGCGAATTCGAATAGAAGTACAGGCAGGTCGGGTGGCAAAGATTTCCTTCTGAGATCAGCCAGCCCAGGGTGATCACTTCGTGATCGGACCACTGGACGGTTTGCATCGGTTCGATCGTTCTGGCGACCGCGATCTTGTCTCCGACGTTCAGATCGTCGATGTTCGCCCAGCCGTCGAAAGTCTTCATCGGGTGGTTGCCCGTGGCTGTGATTTGACGTCCGGTGCGCGTGGTGACGGTGTATGTTTGACGGACGCCATTCCAGACGACATCGGTGACCTTGCGCGGCACCAGTTTTTGACGGTCGTTCAATGCATGGATCGTGAATGCCCGTTTGCTTTGAAAGAGCTCTTCAACGGTTGTCGATTCTCCGCTGACCGCGTCGATCACTTCTGTTTCGCCGACGACGCATTTATTGAATCCGTAACCGGCGAACTTGACGATCAGATTCCAAATGTCTTCGGCGTCTTTCTGGGCGAGCCCGCTTTCGACGGCGCCTTTTAAGAACACCTCCTGGTTCTGGTTGATCAGCGCTTCTTTCTTTTTACTGATCGCCTTGATGCACGTGTACGCTTTGGCCAGCGGGACGCCGCCCAGGCGGTTCAGGATCCGCATCACCTGTTCCTGGTAAACCATGATGCTGTTGGTTTCTTCCAGGATCTCTTTCAAGACCGGGTGTTTGTATTCCGGGCTCTGTCGACCGTGTTTGATGTTCACATAGTCGTCGACCATGCCGCCTTCGAGCGGACCGGGACGATACAGTGCGGCGGTCGCGATAATGTCGTGGAAACAGTCGGGCTTCATCCGCGTCAGCAGGTCGCGAATCCCGCCGGATTCCAGTTGGAACACGCCCTTGGTTTCGCCGCGTTGCAACAGCGCATAGGTCGCTTTGTCGTCGAGCGGGAATTTGAGCGGATCGACGGTTTTGCCCGTCGTCTGCTTGATGAACTTCACCGAACGGCTGAGCATCGTCAGGTTGCGGAGCCCCAGGAAGTCCATCTTCAGCAAGCCGCTGGCTTCGACGTCGTTCATCGACCACTGGGTGATGACGTCTTGCTTGCCGGGGACGCGCGTCAGCGGAACGTATTCGGAGAGCGGTTTGTCGGCGATCACGACCGCGGCGGCGTGCGTGCCGACGTTCCGCGCCAGACCTTCGATCTTCATCGCCAGATCCAACAGCTCGCGGATCTCCGGATCGCCGTCATAGGTCTGCTTCATGTCCGCGCTTTTTTCCAGCGCTTTCTTGATCGTGATCTTCAGCTCATCGGGCACCATCTCGGTGATCTGGTTGACGCGAGAGAGCGGAATCCCCAGCGCCCGCCCGGTGTCCTTGATCGCGGCCCGTGCGGCCAGGGTTCCGAACGTTCCGATCTGGCAGACGTTTTCGCTGCCGTAACGTTCTTTCACGTAGTCAATGACTTCGACGCGGCGTTCTTTTTCGAAGTCGATATCGATATCCGGCGGCTCGGTTCGGCTTTCGTCCAAGAACCGTTCGAACAGCAGGTCATAGCGGAGCGGACACACGTGCGACATGTACAGGGCGTAACACACGATGGCCCCCACGCCGCTACCCCGCGCGGTCGCCGAGATCCCCTTTTTCCGAGCGTGGATGACGAAGTCCCAGACGATCAGGAAGTACGTCGGATAATTCAGTTTTTCGATGACGCCGAGTTCCCGATCCAGCCGCGCCATCACTTCGTCGGACAGCTTGCCGTCGACGATCCGTTCATCGTCGCCTTCGTAGCGTTCCAGCAACCCTTTGATGCACAGCTCGCGCAAGTAGTCGATCGGCTTCATCTCGTTGGGGCATTCGAACTTGGGGAAGTAGTACTTGCCCAATTCGATATCGATGTCGACGCTGTCGGCGATTTCCTGGCTCCGCGCGACGCAATCTTCCATGCCGGGAAAATTTTCGTACATCTGTTCGGGGCTGCGCAGGAAGAACTGGTCGTTCTCCATCTTCATCCGCGACGTGTCCGTTCGGAAACGTCCGGTGTTGATGCACAGCATGATGTCTTGCGCTTCGGCGTCTTCCTGGTTGACGTAGTGGCAATCACTGGTCGTGACCACCGGCAATCCCATCTTGTTGGCGATGTCGACGGCGCCTTCGAGTTGCATCCGTTGGATGTCCAAGCCGTTGTTCATCACTTCGATGAAGTAACGGTCGCCGAACACCTTGTGGAACCAGCCGGCGATCTCCATCGCTTCCTTTTCGTGTTCGCCGGTGTCACTGGATTTCATCACCGTGCGACTGAATTCGCTGCTCACGCACCCGGACAGACAGATGATGCCCTCGTTGAACGTCTGCAGGATTTCTTTGTCGATTCGCGGTTTGAAATAAAATCCTTCCAACGACGCCGCACTGGCCAACTTGATCAGGTTTTTGAAACCGGTGCGGTTCTTGGCCAGCAGCGTCAGGTGATAGCTGGCATCCTTGCTGCGTCCGGCGCCGCCCTTGTCGAACCGACTGCCCGGCGCGATGTAGGCTTCGTAGCCGATGATCGGGTTGATCCCGGCACCTTTGGCCGCGCGATAGAATTCCAACGCCCCGTGCAGATTGCCGTGATCGGTCAACGCCAACGCGTTCATCCCGTGGTCGACGGCGCGGTTGACCAGACGTTTGATGTCACCGGCACCGTCCAGCAAGCTGTAGTGGCTGTGACAATGCAGGTGGACGAAGGGCTTGGCGGGCGTGATGATGGTGTCGCTGCTGACGTTGTCCGACATGCGAAAAGGCTCTTCCGTGGGTAGGCTGGCTGAGGCTCGATCGGCGGTCATTCTAGCAGTCTGCCACCGCTCCGATAATTGGACGGACCGGGGGTAAGAGGGGGCAAAACGATGGGGGCAAAACGATAAAATGCCCGATTGAGACGCCTGTTTCGAGAATGCCCCGGTGGCTCCCATCCCGATCTTTATTCGAGCAAATCATTGTTTTGCCCCCATTGTTTTGCCCCATCACCGCTTCTCGTACCGGACCCGGTAAACCGGGATCTGGTTTTGCCGGCTACGGCGTTCGAAATGCGTGCGGTAGTCCAGGTCGTGGGACGAGGCTGCTTTTTCCTCCGGGATCGGGACGCCGAATTCCGGGGCGATTTCGGCAATCATCTCGATGGTGGCTTCGAAGTAGTCCAGCACGTCGGTCCAAAAATGGAACCGGCCGCCGGGGCGGAGCGCGGCCAAGAAATTTTTGACGCTGCGTTCATTGACGACGCGGCGTTTGCGGTGCCGTTTTTTCCACCAGGGATCGGGAAAATAAACGTGAACGGCTTCGAGTGATTCGGCGGGCACCCGTTGGGAGAGCAACGGCTCGGCGTTGCCCGAAATCATCTTGGCGTTGTCGCGGCCGGCTTTGGCCAGCCGTGCGGCGGAATGTTTGGCGTATTTGTGGATGATTTCGATGCCCAAGAAATTGTGCTCGGGATTGCGGCCGGACTCGTTGGTCAAAAACAGCCCTTTTCCGCTGCCGACTTCGATTTCCAACGGCTGATCGTTTCCGAAAACGGTTTCACTGGCGAGCGTCTCGGGCACTTCGGGGAAGGGCATTTCCGATCCGGTGTCGCTTCCCGAGGCCAATTCGCCTGGGACGGGCTGGCGGAAAACGAACAAATGGTCGGTCAAGTCAAGCGTCGGTTTCGGGGCGCGAATGGGGCTGCGGGGCATCGGAAAAATCGGAACCGGTCGTCGGGGGATGATGTCAATTGGCCGTCAAGAGGTAATCGTAACGACAGCGAAAACGTCTACAATGCCGCCACCGATCCGGTGCCCTCCGCTTCTCCACTTGAACAGCACAAAAAACGACCCATGCCCAAAGACGCTGATTTCGCCGGCCTCCACGTCGCTTCCTTGGAAAGCCGCCGCGCCGACGACATGCGGCGATTGATCGAGCGGCACGGAGGCGTCCCCCACGTGAGCCCGTCGATGCGCGAAGTCCCGATTGAACCGAACCGTGCGGCCATCGATTTTGCCTATCGCGTGATGACCGGCGAAATCAGCACCGTGATTTTCATGACCGGCGTCGGATTTCGCTTCCTGATGCGTTCGATCGAAAAACACGTCAATACCCAGCGATTCCTCGATTCGCTCTCGGACATCACCACCATTTGCCGCGGCCCCAAACCCGTCGCGGCGCTACGCGAAGCAGGGGTCAAAGCGACACACCGCATCGGCGAACCGAATACCTGGCGCGAGATCTTGCGTTACATCGATGAACACAAACTGGCCGTCGCCAATCAAGAGATCGGGTTGCAGGAGTACGGCATCTCCAACGCCTCGCTGGTCGCCGGACTGGAGGCCCGTGGCGCGTCGGTCCGACCGATTCGCGTCTACGGCTGGGACTTTCCCGAACAAACCGATCCGCTGCGCGAAAACATCCAGGCCATCGCCGACGGACAGCGGGACCTGTTGTTGCTGACCAGCGCCCACCAGATCGTCAACATGATGCGGATGGCCGAAACGATGGGCATCACCGATCAATTGCGATCGGGATTGCGAACCACCGCCATCGCATCGATCGGCCCGACGACGTCGCAAATGTTGACCGAATGTGACTTGCACGCCGACCTGGAACCGTCGCATCCCAAGATGGGACACTTGGTCGTCGAATCGGCCCGACGTTCGGCGCAACTGGTTGCCGCCAAGAAACGATTGAAAGAAACCGACGACAAGATTCGTCAATCCATTTCGTTCGTCACGGAGTCACAGGTGACGACCGAGAAACATCCGTCCCACGACAGCCTGTTCTTGAAAGCCTGTCGCGGCGAACCGACCGAACGGACACCGATCTGGTTGATGCGGCAAGCCGGACGCTACATGAGCGAATACCGCGAAGTCCGCGCCAAACAGAGCTTCTTGGAACTGTGTGCCAACCCGGCCCTGTGCAGCGAAGTGATGTGCACCGCCGTGGCCCGACTGGGCGTCGATGCGGCCATCATTTTTTCGGACCTGTTGCCGCTGTTGCAACCGCTCGGGTTTGATCTGGAATTTGTCGCCGGCGACGGGCCGGTGATCCACAATCCGATCCGCAGCAGCGAAGACCTGACACGACTGAAACGCCTGGACGATCCCCAGTCGCTGGGATTTGTCTATGAAACGGTCCGACAAACCCGCGCCGATCTGCCCGCCGAGATCCCCTTGATCGGGTTCGCCGGATCACCGTTCACGTTGGCCAGTTACGCGATCGAAGGCGGCGGAAGCAAGGTTTACACGAACACGAAGAAGTTGATGTACCAGTCGTGTTCCCAATCGGGCGGCGGGGCCTGGGCGGAATTGATGAGCACGTTGTCCGAAGCGATCACGGTTTACTTGAATCATCAAATCGCCGCCGGGGCGCAATGCGTGCAACTGTTCGACAGCTGGGCCGGATGCCTGTCGCCGATCGAGTACACCGAGTTCGTGTTGCCCTGGATGAATCAGATCATTGCGGGAATCGCGCCGGGAGTGCCGGTGATCAATTTCGCCACCGGAAATCCCGAGTTGTTGCCGTTGCTTCGCGGCGACAGCCGGACGGTGGTCGGCGTGGACTGGCGGATCCCGCTGCCGCTGGCCTGGGATCGCATCGGCCGCGACAAGAGTGTGCAAGGGAATCTCGATCCGGCGGTCCTGTTGGCGGATCCCGAGGTGATTCGTGATCGCGCCGCAGACCTATTGGACAGCGTCGCCGGCCGCAACGGACACATCTTCAACCTCGGTCACGGTGTGTTCAAAGAGACGCCGGTCGAAAACGCGATCGCGCTGGTCGAAACCGTCAAAGAACTGAGTGCGAGGTAGGGTGGATTGGCGAGGAGTGGTGAGTGTGGAAACCGCTAATGAACACTGATGAACGCTAATAAGAGAATGAAAAGCTCAGAAAATGCATTGAGTTTTCAACTCGTTCCAGGGCTCCGCCTTGGAACGCACGACCGGTGTGGCTCCCGCCACACGCGATGGCCGGCAGGAGGCGGGAGCCTCCGTCACATGGTGTTCCCAGGCGGAGCCCGGGAACAAGGGAGAAATTGTTCTCTCGAGCACCCTTCCCCGGCAGAGTCCGAGAACGGCTATGCTGGTTTGACTAGGCAGGGCTGATTCGCGGTGGGCATACCTGAGGAGAGTTCTTGATGAACCTGTCAACTCGCGTTGCATTGACGGTGGCCCTGTTTGCATCCTGCACCTTTGCCGGAGGCCCCGAAACGCGGTTGGTGCCGAATCAGCCCGCCGAGGGGCGGTTCGTGAAGACGGCACAGGGATTCATGGTCCCCTATGAGCAGCCCATCCCCGGTTCCAACGTGGTGATCGAGATGCTGCCGGTTCCCGGTGGTACGGTAACGATTCAGCCACCGCCACCGTTTCAGCACTTCGATGACTTCGGAAAACCGGTCGCAAAGGACCAACCGGCGGGAACCGAGCAAACGGTTTCCTTTGGACCGTTCTGGGTCGGCAAGTACGAAATCACGATGGAGCAGTACCTGCCGTATCGACAGCTGTACTACGTGCAGAAGAAGGATGAATCCAAGGGCGTCAATCAAGCGAACTCACCGACGGATATCGACGCCGTGACGGGACCGACGGACATTTATGACCCCCGATACAATTTCGAGTATTCCGATGCGCCGGATTCACCCGTGCCGACGGTCAGTCAATTTGCGGCTCGCCAGTACACCAAGTATCTGAGTCTGCTGACCGGCCAAACCTATCGCCTGCCGCTGCGGAGCGAATGGCAACATGCCTGCCGAGCGGGCAGCGGGACGCGTTACTGTTACGGGGACGACGTCGAACGGCTCGGCGAGTTTGCCGTCTATCTGGAGAACACGTCGGACGATGCGTTGACCCTGCGCGTGGGCACCAAGAAACCGAACGCCTGGGGGCTGCATGATGTTCACGGCAACGTTGCTGAATTGGTGATCGAAGACACGGCGGTCACGGGATTGCGTGAGGGCCACGTCGCCTGCGGCGGAGACCGTGACAGCGCCGCGGAAGACTGCACGGCGGAATCGATGGTTCGGACGACGGTCGAGTGGTGGGACGACGATCCCGAGTTTCCACGCAGCTCGTGGTGGATGACGTCTGAAGAAAGCCGAACGACGGGATTTCGAATCATCGCGCCGCTGGCGCCGATGACGGAGGCGCAGAAGCACGCCTATTGGGATGCCGACAGCGAACAACTTGCCGAGGACGTGCAATCGCGTCTGGAAGACGGACGCGGCAGCTTGGGCCGGATCACGCCGCACACGCCGACCACGCGAACGGTGAAGCAACCGTAACTTCTGCAGGCCCTCGCTCCGCTGTGGAACAACGGAAGTGGGGTAAGCATCCTGCTTGCCACCCCCGCCGGCTCCGCCGGCGCCCCACCTACTCGCTCAACTGCAGCCCGTCCGCCGGCACGGCTTCATCGATCAGCGGAGACACGTCGGTGTCCGGGACGGGAGCTTCGCTCGGCACGAGGCCCTGCTCGGTGATGGTCGCCCCGTCTTGCATCGAGAATCCGACTCCGGTCGCCTGGACTTGCGACGGGTCAAACGACTGCCGCGTCACCGGTGGCGTCATCGTGACGTCGCTCGGATCTTGACGTGGCGTCAGGAACAAGCCTTTCTCGTAGGCGTCGCGCCCGGCACCGGCCGCCCAGGCATCTTCGGCCAGCTGGATTTGGTTGTACGCCAGCAAGGACCCCTTTTCCCAATGCAAGTCTCGGACGGCCAAATTGTAATTGGCAAGTGCCTGATAGAACGCGATTTCACTTTGGACCACTGATCGCTGGGCTTGCAATAAGAAGTTAATGTTATCGGTTCCGTCCAAGTAGCGACGGACAAGGACCTCGACCTGTCGCAGATCGGCTTGGTAGCGGTTGTAATTGGTTTCCACCAATTGATAGGTCACGTCAATGTTGCGTGCGGCCTCGGTCAAGTCGTGGCTGACCCTGAGCTCGACTTCAGCCAGGATCGCTCGTTCTCGTTGCAACTGTAAATTTGCGTTGGCAATCGCGACGCTGGCTTGACGTAAGCCGACCGGTAGCGTGAATTCGATGCCAGCCTGCCACTCCTGAAATTCGCCGTTGAGAATCGATGAACTGAGTCCGTCGAAGCGTCCATCGTCGATGTCACCGAGAAGGTGATCGCCCAAGCCTCGGTAGCGATAGAGTCCTACGAAGTCGAGTTGGGGACGTTTATTGAGCCGCGATGCATAGAGTTCAAACTCACGTCGCTTGACAAGGAATCGCTGTCTGCGGATTTCGACGCGGCGATCGAGTGCTTGCGACAGTGCGGAATTCCAATCGAAGACGACTTTGGAATCCAGCGGGTCGGTCGTCGGTTTGATGATTTTCCCATCCGATGCGGGCATGCCCAGCAGGTAGCGCAGTTTTTGTTCGGTCGCGTAGAGGCCGGTGGATCCACCGAGTTGCGATTGAACGTTTGCTTCGAATTGGTAGTACTGTGACTGAGCTTGCGCTTCTTCGTCCTGGCGTCCCGCACCGACATCCAGCCGCACCTTTTGGTACTGGTACGTTCGCAGTGCCGACTCACGGCCTTTGATGTTTGCTTCCAGCAACCGATAGGCGGTTGTCAAATCCCAGTAGGCTTGTTCGACATCAGCAACCAGTTTGGTGACCGAGTCCTCGAAATCAGCCAGCGCGACGTCCTCGTTGGTTCGCGCAATCAACACACCGTTGTAGACGCCCGGTGTCTGGCTGGATCCGACGATCCGGTTGTACTGCAATCCCGATCCGCGCAGGATGGGCTGCCGCCACTCCGCTTCGACCCATCCGACGAAATCGCTAGAAAAGTTGCGGTTCGGGTTGTTGTTGCGGGTGTAATTGACGACGTGCCGGATGGTGAACTGAGATCCGAAGGCGGACTTTTTGCTGAGCGAACTTGCATAGGCGGCGGACGTCCCTTCGTCGACTTGACGCTGGAAGGCCTGTGTGAACGGGTTGATCAGAATGTTCCGCGGCGTGTCCGCCCCCGACCAATTCAGCGTGTTGCTATATTGCGCATCATACTGCGCCAATGCCGCTTCGACGCCCTGGGTCGAGGACGCCATTTGGGCCGGGTCGAAGACCGTTGTCGCGTTCTGGGTGCTGAACGATGCACCAATCGGAAGCGCCCGAATCACGGGGCTGTCCCGCATGGCCATCGCCACGGCTTCTTCAAGCGAAAGTTCGATCGCGGGGAGCTTCGACGGGTCTTCCAACGAATGCGGCGCACTGGCCGCCCCGGCGGCGACCGTCACCGCGGTCGCACATTCGGCCACTTCGGGGTACTCGATCGACAGCCCCACGCCACGATGGTACGAGGCGGTGGTATCATGGGGGCCGGGACCGATTCGATCCCAGACGTGGCAACCGACGCTAGCCGGCAGTGTCGTCGCGATCGTCAGCGCGGTGACGAGGTTGCGCAAAAGTCGACGTTTGGTGTTCGTGGTACGCACGTTGGATCTGGTCATCAATGTTTGCCGCGTAGGGTGGCGATCAGCCGGCGATGCCGGCAGCATCCGGACGAACCCGCCATCGGGTCGAATTGGTTTTTGTCCTATCGACCATCTGCACGGCAGAACTGGAACAACCGGACCACGAATTCGTGTCGCATCTTCGTCACAGTCGGCAAACTCTCACAGCGGATGTCAAACCTGCGCGATTCTGCCGGTCAGGACGGCATCAATCTCGTCCGCCGCAAGCTGTGGGGCGGACGAACCACCAAATCGATCTCGAATCCGTCGCGTCGATTCCGCCGTACCGACATCGTTTAGGACAAATGCCAGCTTGCCGGCAAGGTCACGATCGCGATGCAAGCAAACGCCGCACCCCAGTGCTGCCACCCGATCGGCGTTGTCGAACTGGTCGAACGCCAGCGGGCGAATGATTTGCGGCACCCCGGCGCGCAAGGCCTGTGAGGTTGTGCCGATCCCGCCGTGGTGCACGATGGCACTGCAGTGCGGCAACAACTTGCCCAACGGCACGTAGCCTTGCGTGCGAACACCGGGCGGCAGTGATGGGGGAAAACAATCGGGATTGCCACCGAGCAACAAGCCGGGCCGGTCGAGTTTCACGCACGCCTCGCCAGCACGCAGAAAGAACTCACGCGTGTGCCAGTTGGCCGAACCGGCGGTGAACACGAGCGGCCGGTCCGTCGGCAGATCGAGCGGTTGATCGGGGCCATCGGACAGGTCCCCATCAGACAGTGGTCCATCGGAGAGGGGAAATCCCACGTGGCGCAATTGCGGGATCGCGTCGATCGTCGACGGCGCGAACCATTCCGGATAGCAGGCCAGCACCCGGTCGGGCGACAGCCACCAGCGATGCATGATCCGCCGCACGGGGGCAAGACCGTGTTGCCGCCGAATGCGATTGATCGGACCGGCCAGCAGTGGGTCCAAGAGGATCTTGTCGCCCAACCAATAGGCCAGTCGAAAGGTGCGGCGATGGCGCGTCGGTTCAAATCGCCATGGCGTCAAACGCGCGGGTTGCTCGGGCGTTCGCAACATGACCGGTGCCAGGTGCACGTCGACCAGCGGCGTCGTCGGATCCAGATCACGAAAGATCCGCGCGGAAAAATCCAGCGGGTGCGAGACCAACACCGTTCGCCCCGGGCGGTGCAGCGATCGGATCAGATCGAAAAGTGGCTGCAAATACGCCGCCGCAACGCCACCGATCACTCGCCGCATGCCACGCAGCAGCGTCCACATCGCCGGATCGGCGAGCATCGTGTCGAACGCTTGGCGATCCATCAAGGGATGCGGTTCTAAACCGGCCGCTTCGGCGAGATCGGCGTACGGTTCGGCCAACGAGATCGCGACATCGTAGCCACGGCGTTTAAGCTCCGTCCCGATCGCGAGCATCGGATTGACATCGCCGCGCGAGCCGGGGGCGGAGAGGATGGCCAGCCGGCGATGGGGGGAGCTGTTCAATGGGATTCAGCGGTCGATTTCGTATTCGGTGATCTTGCGATACGCTGTGGCTCGGCTGATCCCCAATAGCTTGGCCGCTTCGGGCACACTGCCGGCGGTTCGTTCGAGCGCTTTGACGATCAAACGTTTTTCCCACTCATCGATCCGGAACGTATCCAGGCGGCTGATTCCCGCGTCGCGCAGCCCGAGGTCGTCGGGTTGGATTTCGACGTCGTCGGCCATCACGATCGCGCTGTCGATGACGTTGCGCAATTGTCGGATATTCCCCGGCCACATGTACTGGTGCATCCGCGCGCGAGCGGCGTCGGAAAGTTTCAGCTGGGCACGACCATGTTGCAGCCGAAAGTGTTCCAGAAAATGGTCGATCAGCAGATCCAAATCGTCGCCACGTTCGCGCAACGGGGGCAACAGCAATTCAAAAACACTCAATCGATAAAACAGATCTTCGCGGAAACGTTTCTCGCGAACGAATTCGGCCAGATCACGATTGGTCGCCGCGATCACGCGAACATCGACGTGGACTTCCTGGGTTCCGCCGACGGGCAAGAACGGATGGCCTTCGAGGATCCGCAACAGTTTGGCTTGTCCTTCCAACGTCAGTTCACCGATCTCATCGAGAAACAGCGTGCCGGTGTGGGCTTGTTGGAACCAGCCTTCGTGGTCGCTGTCGGCGCCGGTGAAGGATCCTTTTTTGTGTCCGAACAGTTGGCTTTCGATCAGCTCGGCGGGAATCGCCGCACAGTTGACGGTCAACATCGGTCGCTTCGCCCGTTTGCTGCTGCGATGGACGGCGCGGGCGACCAGTTCCTTTCCGCAACCGCTTTCACCCCGCACCAAAACGCATCCGTTGGCCGCGGCGACGCGAGCAATCTTTTCTTTCAGCCGCAGCATCACGGGGCTTTCGCCGATCAACTCATCCGTGTCGGCGTTCCGCTTCGCGATCTGTTTGGCTTCGACGCGCAACTGGTCGTGCTGCAACGCGCGATCCAATCCGACGGCCAACAAGCGGGCCGCGGCGATCGACAATTCGAAGTCGATTTCATTGAAAGACGGACGGTTGCGGTACAGGTGCAGAATGCCGATGTTCGCTTCATTGGTGTCCAGCGGAACGTAGATCGCATCGGACCAAACGGACTTCGCCGGCAGTTTTTCCTGCAAGTCGGTGTCTTGCGATCGTTTGTCATTGACCCAGATGGCTTCACCGCCGCCGACGACACGACGCAAGATCGCCCGGCTGACTTTGACTTTGTCGACTTCATCGGCGGGTTCGACCTTGTGCGGACGTTGCCGACCGTCGCCGCTGTCAAAGGAAAGCCCCACGGCGTCGGCACTGGTTCGGTCACGCAGCAATTTGAGCACCGAGTCGATCACTTCGTCGGGATTCTCCAACCGCAGCATCGACAGACTGAGCAGATACAGATCGAACAAATACCCGGCGTGGGCAACGTCGCGCATCGGGTCATCGGTCGACTTGGTATCGATCAACGAAACGTCTTGGACGATCGTCTGAAACGCATCGTCCAGCTCGCCACTGTCGGACGACGGATCGATGAAACGCAGCTCCGTGCCGCCGATGGTCAGCACACACTGGTCGGCGATCTGGGCCGTATCGATCTTTTGGCTGTTGACCAACGTCCCGTTCCGGCTGCCCGTGTCCCGGACCTGCCAGCGGTCGTCCTCATAGAACACGACGGCGTGAAACCGGCTACAGACCGGATCGGACAACATGATCTCACAGGTCGACCCGCGCCCAACGTGCATCGGCCGCTCGGGGTCCAAGGGGTAATGGCGGCCCTTCTCGGGCCCGGTTTCGACCGCTAAGTACGCGACCATGATTCATTCACGTCGTGGGGGGTGAGTGACGGTCGACTCAAAGCGATCTTCGCCTTGTCAACGACTACGATCCCCCGCCGTGCTCAGAGATTTCGTGACGAACTCACGGATCTGGCGATCAAACCGCGATTCGAAGCCCCTGTTGCGACGGGGAATTCTCCCGCAGTCGACCACCCCTATCATAGCCCCATTCTCATTTTAAGACTAGTGAGATGCTTACCCCACTAGCCGGCGGCGGTTTCGGCGGGCTGTTCCAAGACACCTCGGCAGCGTCCCCACACCATCAGGCCTTCGATGGCCATCCAGATCTGCAGCCCCAGAATCGAGAACCCGAACGTGGTCAGCACGACGTTGCCGGACGGCAGCCAGTTGAAAAACAGGTCGTAGGTGATCGCCCAGGCGGGCATCAACAACATCACAAACATCGGGATCATGACCGACGCGAGCGGTTTGCTGCGGCGGGCCAAGAAAATCAGCGCGACCATCAGCGCCAATCCGGCCAACAGCTGGTTGGTCGCGCCGAACAGGGGCCACAGCACCAAGCCTCCCTTGCCGGGACTGTCACCGGCGAACACGGCGATGGCCAATCCGATCCCGACGGCGATCGCGGTGGCCACGTATTTGTTGGCCAACGGCTTGGCGCCCGCCGAGAGCGCCAGTTCGCTGATCACGTAGCGTTGCAGACGGGTGGCGGTGTCCAGCGTCGTGGCGGCGAAACAGGCGACCAGGACCGCCATGATCGCAATCGCCATGCGTAACGGCAGGCCGAGTGCGGACAAGAAGTTTGCCCCACCGTCGACGAAGGCCCGAAGTTTCTTGGCCAGGTTCTGCTTCTTCCAACCCGCGTCCGGCTCTCCGTCAGCCCCGGTTCGATAGTATTCCCGCCAAGCCTGGTTTCCCGACACATCGGCCCGCTCGATGTTGACGACGGACCGGGCCGCGGCTCCTTCGCCCACCATCGTCACGCTACGATTGAGCGGCCCCATGCCCACGCCGGCCGAACAGGCCAGGATCACCAGCACGGCCAACATGCCTTCGAGCAACATGCTGCCGTAGCCGACCGCCTGGGCATCGCTCGCTTTTTCGAGCTGCTTGCTGGTCGTTCCGCTGCTGACCAGACAATGAAACCCGCTGCAGGCTCCGCAGGCGATCGTGATGAACAAGAACGGGAACATGCTCGGCGCATCGGCCGGAACTTCGCTGGCGATCATCGGAGCCGAATCAGACAACTGTGCTTGACCGGTCATCGACGCGATGCCCAAACCGGCCAACAATAGCGCCAGTGCGACGAACAACTGCAGGCTGTTGATGTAGTCCCGCGGCTGCAGCAACAACCAAACGGGAAGCACCGAGGCGATGAACGCGTAAATCAGCAGCGCGATGGTCCAGACGACCGTCGGCGTCCACAGCAGGCTGTCCGCGGGCAGGTAGGGCGTCAAATCGACGGGCAAGTGATAGGCACCCAGGTAAACCGCAACGTACAACGCGGCCAATCCGACCAGGCTGGGAATCACCAATCCGCCGCCGCTGCGATACCGCAGCCCGATCACGACGGCGATCGGCATCGCAATCCAAACGCTCAGCACCGATTCGGGGTAGATCGCAAAGATACTGGCGATGACCAATCCGAAGACGGCCAAAACGATCGAGAGTGCGAGCGCCAGGACGATCAAAAACAGCACCTTGGCGCGTGGAGAAATCAGTCGACCGGCCGCTTGTCCGATCGTCTGCCCCTTGTTGCGGATCGAGATCACCAGGGCCGCCAAGTCATGCACGCCTCCGATCAGAATGGACCCGAACACCACCCACAGCAGCGCCGGCAGCCAGCCCCAAAACACGGCCAATGCCGGTCCGACGATCGGTCCCGTCCCGGCGATGCTGGTGAAATGGTGACCGAACACGATCGATTTGCGAGTCGGGACGAAATCGACATCGTCGCGGCATTCCTCGCTCGGCATCGTGGCGTCGTCGGTCAGCCCGAACAGACGCTTGGCCAGCCAACGGCCATACGTGTTGTAGGCGACGACAAATCCGACCATCGACAAGACGGCGACGAGGAGAGTGCTCATGGGGGATACGGCCAGCGGCCCAAAATGGCGGGAATTCGATTCGGAAGGCAATGAGAAGAATCGAGGAGTTTAACCGATCGGCGGCGGTTTGTCGTTTCCACGTCAGATCGAATGCACCGCGCAGGGTAACACGGTGAAGCATTCTCCCCCTGTGTTTCTTGAGGTTTTAGCGACAGGCCGCGAGCCCTCCGGTTCTTCATCTTTGCCAAAACACCGGAGAGGCTCGCGGGCTGTCGATTGAGTCGGGATCTGCTGAGTCATTGGTGAGCCGTCGGCCGTCAGGCCTCGGGCGGGCGCCCGAGTGCCCGGCCGCTTACGCGTCGCGGCTCACAAAAACGACAGCCCGCTCGCGCCCTACCGCTAAAAAAGATGCTTCACAGCGAAGCCCGCGGGTGTACACGCCTGCCTGCCATGGAACAGCCGGTGACGCGGTCCTATAATCCCCCCGAATCAGCCCCGAACATTTGCCAGAACCATCTCTGAAGGAGTTCTCACACGGTGAGCAACGAGATCGAAAAAACCATCATCATCGGCAGCGGCCCTGCCGGCTGGTCCGCCGCCATTTACGCCGCTCGGGCCAACCTGAACCCGGTCGTCTACGAGGGAACCGTCAAGCCGGAGATGATCCCGCTGGGGCAATTGGCGTTCACGACCGAAGTGGAAAACTTTGCGGGTTTTCCGGCCGGTGACATCCGCTCGTTTGTCGAATCGGCCGTCGACAAGGACCGCCACTGGAACTTGCCGCCGGTTCCGGCAGGCCATGAGCGAGACGGCAAGCCGCACTACGCGGTTCAAGGCGTCGAATTGATGGAATTGATGAAACAACAGGCGCTCAACTTCGGGACCCGTGTGATCGGTGAAGACATCGTCAGCGTGGATTTCAGCGCGCCGGTGAAAAAGCTGACCACCAGCGGCGGGGCGACCGTCCAGGCTCACACGGTGATCATCGCCACCGGTGCCCGGGCGAACTACCTGGGACTGCCCAGCGAAGAGGATTACAAGAACAAGGGCGTCAGCGCCTGTGCGGTCTGCGACGGCGCCTTGCCGATCTATCGCAGCAAGCCGCTGGCCGTCGTCGGCGGCGGCGACTCCGCGGTCGAAGAAGCCACCTACTTGGCCAACTTGAAAGGCGCCGACACGATTTACCTGCTGGTGCGACGCGATGAAATGCGGGCCAGCAAGGTCATGCAAGACCGCGCGATCAATCACCCCAACATCGACATCCAGTGGAACACAGTGGTCGACGAAGTCCAGGGCGACGGCAACCTGGTCAATAATCTCCGCGTCAAAAGCACCGTCGACGATTCGGTTCGCGATTTGAAAGTCGGCGGCATGTTTGTCGCCATCGGGCACACGCCCAACACGTCCTTCCTGGAAGGGGCCGTCGAAATGAACGAAGCCGGCTACATCCAATGGGCCAAGGCGTTTCGCACCCACACCTCGGTCGCGGGCGTGTTCGCCGCCGGCGACGTCGCCGACGACTACTACCGCCAAGCGATCACCTCGGCCGGCACCGGCTGCATGGCCGCACTCGACGCCGAACGGTATCTGGTCGAATTGGAGTAGGATCTTCAGTCTTTCCCTCGTGACGAGGCTCCCGCCTCGTCACGCAGGTGTGTCGGAGGCTCCCGCCTCGTGAGCCCGCCGGCGGAGCCGGCGGGGGTGGCAAGCAGGATGCTTACCCCACGTTGCGACGGTGGCAAGCAGGATGCTTACCCCACTTTGCGTGTCCCTGCACCACACGCGGCGCATCTTCGGCTATATTTCGCGGCAGATCGCCCCCTCCCTCACCTCCTTTTCCTTTGCCGCGTGTTCGATGACCGATCAACCCACCTCTGATTCTGACGCTCCATCCGTGTCTGGCCCCCCAGTCAGCGAAAAAGTGCTCGCCGACCGCAAGCTGTTGCTCGACGCCCAGGCCAGCGGTAAGACGCTGTCAACGTACGTGCGGCTGTCCGGGCCGGGCTGGTTGCAAGCCGCGATCACCCTGGGTGGCGGCTCCTTGGCCGGTGCACTGTTCCTGGGCGTGCTGGGTGGGACCAGCATGCTGTGGCTGCAACTGCTGGCGATCACGATGGGTGTGATCATGCTGTCGGCGATCAGTTACGTGACGCTGTCGACCGGGCGGCGCCCGTTTGAAGCGATCAACAATGAAATCAATCCGGCGTTGGGGTGGGGATGGATCATCGCGACGGCGATGGCGAACATCATTTGGTGCATGCCACAATTCAGTCTCTGTTATGACGCGATCGACAAAAACCTCGCCAACCTGGCCGGAGGCGACGGGCTCGGCGATGCCAGGAGCACCAAGATCATCGTCACCGTCTTGCTCTTTTTCGCCGCCGGATTTGTGGTGCTGCTGAACACCAAACAGGGTCGCGCTGCCAAGCTGTTTGACATCGTGCTCAAATCGTTGGTCGGCATGGTCGTGATCTGCTTCTTCGGCGTCGTGGTGTTGCTGGCCATCAACGGCGAACTTGAATTCGGAGGAATCTTGGCCGGATTCATCCCCGACCTGGGGCAATGGAACAATCCGGCCGGTGAGATGACGGCGGTCGTGGCATCGCTGGGGCAATCCGAGCAATCCTATTGGACGGGCCAACTGGTCAGCACGCAGCGATCGGTGATGATCGCCGCAGCCGCCACCGCGGTCGGGATCAACATGACATTTCTCTTGCCCTATTCGATGCTCGCCCGCGGCTGGGACAAACCGTTCCGCGGATTGGCACGATTCGACCTGTCCACCGGCATGGCCATCCCCTACGTGGTGGTGACCAGTTGCGTCGTGATCGCCGCATCATTTTCGCTGCACAACAAGATCGATGATTCGCTGGCCAGCAATAATCTGGCGACGATGCAAGAAAGCCCGTATTACACCGGCGTCGAACCGATCTTGTTGGGTCGGGTCGATCACGAACTTGGCCCCGAAGCGGCCGCATCGATGTCCGGCGAAGAGAAACTGCAGCGAATCGCCGCGCTCAGCGTGGAAGAAAAACGAGTCGCCTTGTCGCTGGTCAAACGCAATGCGTTTCAATTGTCCGGCACGCTGGAACCCCTGCTCGGTCAATCGCTTTCCAACCTCGTGTTCGGCCTCGGCGTGTTCGGAATGGGTTTCTCCACGATCGTGATCCTGATGCTGATCAACGGTTATGCGTTTCGCGAAATGGCCGGGCAGCCCGACGGGGCGGTCCCGTTTGTCGCCGGTTGTCTGGTCGCGGGACTGAGCGGCGCGACGTGGTGGTATTTGTGGGACGGGGAAGCCAAGTTCTGGCTGGCCATTTTTGCCAGCACGTTCGGCATGATGCTGTTGCCGATCGCCTACGTGACGTTTTTCCTGATGATGAACAACAAACGGATCCTGGGTGCAGAAAAACCGACCGGTGGGCGGATGCTTGCTTGGAATGTGTTGATGTTGTTTGCGGTCATCGGAGCGACCGTGGCGGCCGTGTCGGCGATCAGCGAGAAGGCCAACGATCCGAAATCCTTCCCCGTGATCATCGGGTTGATCGTCGTGTACGGCGTCGCGGTGATCGTCGGTTTCGTCAAGAAACGCGGCGGGGCGATCGCCGGCTAGCTGCCGGTACGATTGTTGGCATGCCCCGGAACGGGAGGCGATAGGCTCCGATGACGTGTTTCTCGGAGGTGTCGCTGCGATTACCTCCGGCTACTCGCTGACATCCCTCGGGACGTTGATTTCATGACTGCGGACATCTAATAAATACACTGGCTCCCCTCTCCCCAAAAAACGCCAAAGACGCGAAGCGTCGAGCGTTTTTTGGGGAGAGGGGCCGGGGGTGAGGGGCAGCACGTCTGGCCAGCAACGGCGTCAAGGGTAACCGCCCATCCGTCTTCTCCACGACTAGTGAGATGGCTCCAGCCAACCCGCGATCTTCGGAGGGATTCCCGACGACGACTCCCGGCTTTCGCTTCCTTTCGGAAACCGATTCGATCGATTATTCTGGTCGGATTGAATTCCCGCCTGTTTGATCCCACCTGCGCATCCAGAGTGAAAATGAAAAACGTCGTCACCTTTGCGGCTGCCTGCTTCACCATTGTTTCTTCCGTCGGCGTTGCCGAAGACTGGCCCCAGTACCGTGGCGTTGCCGCCGATGGTAAATCGGCCGAGTCGATCGGCCGGACGAACTGGAGCAACGGTCCAAACGTCGTTTGGAAAACTGAGACTCCGCTCGGCTTCAGCTCCTTCGCCGTCGCAGACGGGCGGTTGTTCACCGTGATCGCGACCGACCAGAACGAAGTGCTGTTGGCGCTCGATGCAACTTCGGGCGACGAACTGTGGCGGGAGCCGATGGGCAGCAGCCAATACGAACAGGGCGGCGGCAACGCCGGGGCGGCGGGTAACAAAGGCGGTGACGGACCACGCTCGACGCCCTCGGTCTCCGACGGCAACGTCTATGTCTACGATTCCTACATGGTGTTGCAGTGCTTCGACGCCAAGACCGGAAACCTGATTTGGAAACAAGACATCATCAAAGACTTTGCCGGCCGCAACATCAAGTGGCTCAATGCCAGCAGCCCCATCGTCGACGGAGACGTGGTCTATGTCAGCGGCGGCGGAGCGGGACAATCTTTCCTCGCATTCAACAAGCACGATGGCCAGCTGGTCTGGAAAAGCGGTGACGAAACCATCACCCACGCGACGCCCTCCCTGTCGACGATCTCAGGCGAAAAACAATTGGTCTTCTTCGTGCAATCCGGTTTGGTCGCAGTCGATGCGGCGACGGGAACGGAACGTTGGCGAGCCAAGTTTCCCTTCAGTGTTTCCACCGCCGCGTCGCCGGTCGTCGATGGCAACTTGGTCTATTGCTCCGCCGGTTACGGCGTCGGCGCCGGACTGTTCAAGGTCCAAGGTGACGGCAACGTCGACGAGGTCTGGTTCAAGGCCAACGAGCTGATGAATCACTGGAGCACCCCGATCGTTCACAACGGACACCTGTACGGGATCTTTGAATTCAAAAAGTACGGCCGTGCACCGCTTCAATGTGTCGAGCTGGCGACCGGCGAGATCAAGTGGAAAGAATACGGATTTGGCCCCGGCAACTGCATCCTGGTCGGTGAAAAGCTGGTCGTGTTGTCGGATTCCGGTGAAGTCGTGATCGCCGCGGCGGCCCCCGACGCGTACCAGGAACTGGCCCGCGCCGACGTGCTCAGCGGCAAGTGCTGGTCGACACCGGCCTACAGCGACGGACGCATCTACGTCCGCAGCACCGAAGAAGCCGCCTGCATCGCGATCGGAAACTGATCGGAACGTGAGTGTTCCGTCGAAGCTCTCGTTCCAAGGCTCTGCCTTGGAACGCACGGGAGGCGGAGCCCTACGCCATGAACGATTATTAGCGGCAGGGCGCGAGCCCTCCGGTGTTTTGGCAAAGACGCGGAACCGGAGGGCTTGCGCCCTTCCGCTAACAACTCGCCAACCTCGTCAACCTCGTTCCAAGGCTCTGACTTGGAACGCACGGTACATGTGGCTCCCGCCACAATCGGCCGGGCGACCAGAGGCGGAGCCTCCGGGAATCCGCGTTCCCAGGCGGGAGCCTGGGAACAAGACGTCTTGCCCCGCAATGACACCAGATCGAATAGAATCGCAGGGGTGATGACCACACCCTTCTCTTCGCGTTTCGTTTAGGTGTCGCATGTCCAGGACTCTCTCTCTCGTCGGTCTGTCGATCGTCATCTTCGCCGGCACCGCGTCGGCACAGATTCTCAGCGGCGATAAACCGGACCTCTATGCGTTGATCATCGAGCCGATCGATTTGACCGATGCGGCGCGATCGATGACCGTCTACGATACCGACGAAGACGGCTCGATTGACAAAGACGAACAGAAACGGATCGGCTGGAAAGACAAAATCGATCAGTTCGATCTCAATCGCGACGGCAAACTGACCCACCTGGAACTCTGCGTCCGGTTCGCAAAACTGCGCGACGAATCGGGCGTGACCCAGAAAGTCGTCAACAATGCCAAGGTCTATCTGCGGCGACACGACAAGAACGGCAACGGCCAGCTCGATCCCGACGAGATCGCAGGCGGTTGGCCCAGCGATCCGGAAGAGTTTGACACCAACCACGACGGGGTGATCACGCTCGCGGAAATGGCAAAACGATTTGCTTACATGGCCGGTTTGCGGCGTGAAATGGGGATCGAACAAGTCGATCAAGTCACCGCGATTCGCACCGTCCGAACGTTTGATACCGATCGGGACCAAAAGCTTGACAAGGACGAACAAGCCGGTGCCTTTCTGCCCTTGCCCGTCAAAGAATTTGACGAAGACGACGACGGCAAACTCGGCATCATGGAGATTGCCACAATGCTGGCCAAGCATCGCCGCGAGTCCGGAATGAGCAAGTCGGATCTCGCAAAGGTGCGGTCACTGTTTGAACGCTATGACCGGAACTCCGATGGCACGATTGATGAAACAGAGTACGCGGCGGCGGCAACACCATTCGGTGGCAACGCCGGTGCCAATCCTCTGAATGAATTGGACAAAAACAAAGACGGCCAATTGACGCAAATGGAAGTCCAGCAAGTCATCACCCAGACGCGAAAATCGCTCGGCTTTAACGACGATCACCTGGCCGAGGCTCGCAAGTTACTCACCCGCCACGACAAGGACCGCAGCACCTACATCGAAGAGGCTGAATTCTTTGAGTCACCGGTCAGCGGCCAACTTGCCAAAACCACTTTGAAGCAGGCCGACGAAGATGACGACAAACGTGTTTCGCTGATCGAATTGGCCAAACATCTCGCCAAGCAGAAGGAATGATGGTGCAGGCCGCACTGCTGAGAAAGCTTCGTCACCAATGGCAACGGCACAAGCTGTCGGTGTCAAGGCGCTCGCCCTTCACTTGCCGGCATTGAGTTTTAGCCGTTTCCTTGGCACCCGAGAGACGCCTAGAGCACCGAGAGAAGAAGTAGGAAAATTACGGGCAGGAAAAATCCCAGCTGCGATAGCTGCCCCGCCGGTCACGGTTCTCAACAGCATCCAATTTTCCTACCCAGAATCTTCCTACCTTCTAAAGTCCCCACGGCTCCTCCACAGTGCGTCGGTCAACCCGACCGGCCCCCACAGAACTGCGCCGTGCACGACGCACCGAGAGAGAAAAGTAGGAAAATTAAGGGTAGGAAGATTCCCAGCTGCGATAGCTGCCCCGCAGGTCACGGCTCTCTGCAGCATCCAATTTTCTTACCCAAAATCTTCCTACCTTCAAAACTCCCCACGGCTCCTCCACAGTGCGTCGGTCAACCCGACCGGCCCCCACAGAACTGCGCCGTGCACAGCGCCTCGAGAGAAGAGGTAGGAAAATTAAGGGTAGGAAGATTCCCAGCTGCGATAGCTGCCCCGCCGGTCACGGTTCTCTGCAGCATCCAATTTTCTTACCCAAAATCTTCCTACCTTCAAAACTCCCCACGGCTCCTCCACAGTGCGTCGGTCAACCCGACCGGCCCCCACAGAACTGCGCCGTGCACAGCGCCTCGAGAGAAGAGGTAGGAAAATTAAGGGCAGGAAGATTCCCAGCTGCGATAGCTGCCCCGCAGGTCACGGCTCTCTGCAGCATCCAATTTTCTTACCCAAAATCTTCCTACCTTTCAAAGTCCCCACGGCTCCTCCACAGTGCGTCGGTCAACCCGACTTACTCCTCCGCTCCTGCTCAGTCGCCTTTGGCCGCAGCGATCAAGAAATCGATCAACTTCTGGCTGCGGAAAAAGCCTTCCCAGAAATTGTGTCCTTGGCCATCGACGCGTTCGAGCGTGATCGCGGACTCATTGCCGGCCGATTGGTAAGCCGATTCCAACACCGCCGAATTCCGTTCGATCGGAACCACCCGGTCGTCGGTTCCATGAATCACGTATACGGGGATGCCGGCTTCGGCGATCACGTCCAAGTTTTTGACGGGATTGAGTTCATCTTGTCGCTGTTGAAGTTCATCCGCAGAAACCCCGTAGACCGCCGCGGCCCGTTCTACGCCCGGATAGCTGGTGTAGTCCAGCACCGGATAGATCCCGCCGATTGCCGCGACGCGTTCGGGACGCTCGATCGCAAACCGGCTGACGTACAAACCGCCTCGACTACGCCCCAGCAAGGCCGGCTTGGTGCTGTATCCGCGAGACGTCATTTCATCGTACAGCGCGTCAAAGAACGGTTGGCTGTGCGGGCTTCCATAGGCTTCCCCCACGTCGATTCCCGCGACGGCGATCCCGGCATCGAGAAACTGTTGGTGCATCCACGACTCATGCGTGTCGGGATAGCGGGACAGCGCGGGCGCGTAAAAAACCCACGGCTTGCCGAGCTTGGTCTTTGCCGGCGCATCGGGTTTCATCAAAAACGCATGCCGATCGGCGACGAAGAACGATTCTCCGTTGGGCAGTACTTGGGTGCGTTTGATGCGTCCGTCCTGCTGGGCCTTGGACATCACGGCAGACTGGCGAGTCCACTGAGCTTTCTTCCCACGGGCTTCGTCACTGAGATCTTTGGTGGCGAGTTCGATCGATTCCTGAAGTTGCTGTTCCCACGCCGCGACCAACTCGGCCAGGATATCGGCGTGCGGCAAGGCAAGATCCACCGACTCGATCCGGTCATTCGACAGATCGTACAGCTCCCACGGTTCACCGACGGGAGACACGGCTTTCCAGCGGCCCCGTCGGATCGCCCGGTGGCCGTCGTGGTACCACCAAAGCGTCCGTTCATCGGCGGAGTGGTCGTCTTCAAGGTCTGCCAGAAAACTGCTCCCGGGCGGCGACGGGGCGTCGTCGGGGTGCGTCGCGCCGGTCAAGTCCAACAACGTTGCGGCCACGTCGATCACGTGCTGGGGGTTGCGGCGAAATTGGCCGCGGTCTTTGATTCGGTTCGGCCAGGAGACGATGAACGGAGTCGCGATGCCGCCTTCGTGCGTCCACGTTTTGTGGCGTCGAAACGGCGTGTTGGAGGTCGTCGACCAACCGGGGCCGAGGCACAAATAGGTCAGTGCCGACCCCGGCGGCTGGGCGGGATCATGTCCGTCACCGCGGACCATGATTTCGGCGCTGGCACCATTGTCGGACAGAAACATCACAATCGTGTCTTCCCAGCAGCCCATCGCTCGGACTTGGTCCAAGACACGTCCAATCGCGATGTCCATCCGGTGGACCATGGCCGCATGGATTGCCATCTTGGTCGCCTGGAACGACTTCTGTTTGTCGGTTAATCGATTCCACGCAACGGGCCGGTTGGTTTCTCCGTCGCCAAGAATTTCGAAGGCTTCGGGAAAGTGATACGGCGGCCCCAAGTCTCGTTCGACCGGCGAAACGTGGCGAGCGGATTCGGGATCCAAAATTCCCATCGCTTGCATCTGCTGCCAACGCTCTCGACGAATCGACTCCCAGCCTTCCGTGTAGGTGTCGGCATAGACGGCGATGTCTTCAGGCAGGGCGTGCAGCGGAAAGTGCGGCGCGGTGAAGGCGAGGTATTGAAAGAACGGTTGGTCGGGATGCTGTTCGGCGTGTTCCTTCAAATTTGTAATCGCATCATCAGCCATCGCGCTGGTCAAGTAAAACTCCTCGTCGAACTCCAGCGGTCGCAGAGGCTTTCCGTTCGGACCGGTTTTGGGGTTGAAGTAACGCCCTGTCCGGTTCAGCGACGTTTTCACAAACCCGCAGTTGGTCGGCGTATCGTCGATATGCCATTTGCCTGTGTGATAAGAGCGATAGCCCACGTGCGACAACATCTCCGGTAGCAGCACGGCCCAGTCCGGTCGCAGACTGCGGTTGCCTCCGCCGCTGGGAACGCCCGGCAAATAGTCGCGACGAATCTGCTGGGCGTAGTAGCCGGTCATCATCGAACCGCGCGTCGGCCAGCAGCGTCCGGTGTTGTAGAACTGGGTGAACCGCAACCCGTTTTCGGCCAACGCATCCAAGTTCGGCGTCTGGATCTCGCCGCCGTAACACCCCAAATCCGAGAACCCCAAATCATCGGCCAAGATCAGAACGATGTTGGGACGATCAGCCGACTCGGCCCTGAGCATCGTCCCAGACAGGAACTCCGCGAACAGGAATGCAGTCGCGAGTACTGTCAATGTAGCCATTCGATGTAGCGAGAGACGCGGGAACATGCGGGTGCAACCAGGCGAGATGGGGTGGGAAAACTTGATCATCACGTTCAGACCGATTTGCAGTTTGACGACTCCCCACCCAAATCTCAAGTAATCTCAGCGAGATCACCGCGCCGTCACCCAACGCTGTGAAGCATTTTCCCCATCTGTTTCTTGAGGTTTTAGCGGCAGGGCGCGAGCCCTCCGGTGTTATGGCAGAGATTCTGCCGGCGACGGCCGCGACACAATGTTGCATTTTCGTAAGCAAACCGGTTGGCAGCTCACCTGCGGGGGGTTCTTCCGCGAGTTTAGTGGGTGCTCTCGAATACTCGGGGAAGGTTTTTTGAGGGATGACTGCGATGTCCGATGGTTCTGTTCGGTAGGCTGGCGAAGCCAGCTGTAGCGGAGGCGGGCTCTGCTCTCAAGGAACTTCCTACCCAGCTAGTTCATTGGGGACCACTCGCAGGTTGAGTGCAGCTGCCCGTTTCGCCAGGTTTTCCATTGCTCGCTTCTTGTATTGCTGTTCGTAATAGTCGTTGCCGACATCGACATATTCCCTCCCGTACTTCAGCATCCCATAAACTATTTTCGCGAGCTTGTGGGCCGTCGCCGTGATCGCTTTGGGTGAACCAAGACGGGAACGGATCCTGCGAAAGAACGCTCCTAAGGCGCAGTTTGATCGTGCCAGGGACGCGGCGGCTGTTCGAAGTGCGGCGGCGGCTCGGTTCGCACTTGTACGTGTTTTACCACTGAGCAATTTCCCACCTGTCTTCTTACTGCCCGGACATAGGCAAAGCCAAGAAGTGAAATGCTTCTCTGTTGCCCACCTACTCATGTCGGTACCGATTTCAGAAATCAGTGTGATTGCGGATTGACCGCTAATCCCATCAATGGTCGTCATGTCGACGCCCAGCACCCGGTAGAGCTGATTGCGCATATCGAACCGGGGGCTATTGCTTCCAGCTTTAGGAGCCTTCAGCTTCGGCAGAATCTCACCGTCACTTCGGTCGGAAAATGTACCCAAATGTTCTTCAAGCTTGGAATCGACTTCCGACAGTTTGGAACCGTAAAAACGGTACAGTTCCAGAGCCTGTTTTAACGCAAATACATGTTCTTCACGCCAATTGCCTTCCAGAGCTTTCGCGATCGTCGACTCGTCATTTTTGCACCTTGGATCGCGAAGTTTTGCGAGTAGGTGAGGGTCTCGACTGCCCGCAACAATGGCATCCAAAATGGCAAGGCCAGTGGTGCCGGTGATGTCCGAAATGACGTGATGGAGCTGGACATTCATTTCCATCATCGCCTTCTGCATCCGTTGGATATGCTCGCTCGCGTTGGCGACGAGCATGGCTCGTTGCCGCATGTAAGAACGCAGAACACAAATTGCCGAACTCTTCCAACCAATCTGCGAGCGACGCCAGATCGGATGTAAAGGTGCCGAAGCAGCGAACGTGTGATGAGTCGCGATCGGAGGGCACGGCAACATAGTGCTGGGTCGAACCAATATCGATGCCGGCAGCGTTCAAGTTGATTGTGTCAAGTGATTGTGGAACGGGTGCGTTGTCAATCGGAAACCCACCACGTGATCGACGCTTAGGTTTCCCAGAGGATTTCTTCTTGGCCATGGCGGAACTCCGAAAGGTGACTTCAACGGAAAAACGCGGCAGGCGCGGGAGTAGGGCTCTGTTATTCTCTCAAACGGGGTCAACGCCGTGAGGCGAGCCACCAATGTCATTTTCAAGCAAACTCCCGGGACCAGGCTGAGAAGCGGGCACGAAGCACCACGTAGAGAACGGCCTCCACGACCCGCCGCGTATCCGACATGATAATCCTCACACCCAGTTCCTCGGAATCATTTGGTCACTTGTGGCCTGCGGCGGCTGAGGAGCAACCCGCCAAGGAATCACCTGGTCTGCGATGCGCCGAAGGTGCTTCGTGCCCTCCGCCGGCCCCCGTGTCGGCGGCGGGTCGTTTGAACCGAGCGTTTGTCCTCGCTCTCCCCATTCGGACATCGCAGCAATGCCTCGAAAAACCTCGGTCCTGAGCGATTAGCCACTAAAATCCACGAAGAACCCCCAGGGGAATTCTGCACCGAGTTCTTCCACGCGAGATGGGAAATGGGTGGGCGATCGGTTAACCTGAAGCGAGTCAGTTTTGATCAGCTTCCTTCCGAGGTCATCCAGTCTTCATGAATCGCCTGTTCTTCAGTCTTTCTTTGCTTGCCGCGACCAGTTCTGTCGGCTTTCTTGGTAACAAGTTGGCGGCTGAGACATTGGCTGCGGAGCCCCCGGTCGGAAACAAATTGAGTTTCGATCGCGACATTCGACCAATCTTGTCGGAAAACTGCTTTGCCTGTCATGGGTTCGACGCCAAAGCGCGCGAGGCGGACTTGCGACTGGATACACGCCAAGGGGCGACCGAAGATGCCGAGGCAATCGTCCCGGGCGACCCGCAGGCGAGCCTGTTCGTCGAGCGAATTTTGTCGACCGATCACGACGAGATGATGCCGCCGCCGGAATCGGGCCGAACCTTGACGGCCGTCCAAAAAGAAAAACTGATCCAGTGGATCGAGCAGGGAGCCGAGTACGAAACGCACTGGGCCTTTACCGCGCCGACCGCACCGACGCCGCCGAAGGTCGACGGCGTTGACCACCCAATCGATCGCTTCGTGCGGGCCAAACTCGACGCAAACGGGATCGCACCGTCACCGCCTGCCGACGCGACAACCTTGCTTCGTCGAGTCAGTCTGGATCTAACAGGCTTGCCGCCGACGCTTGAACAGGTGGAAGCGTTCCAGCGGGAGGCTCAAACCGATCCGGATGCCGCTTACCAATCGCTGGTGAATCGTTTGCTCGCCAGTTCGCACCACGGAGAACGTTGGGGGCGATGGTGGCTCGACCAAGCTCGTTACGCCGACAGCCACGGGTATTCCATCGACGGTCCACGCCAGATTTGGAAGTTCCGTGACTGGGTCATCGACGCGATCAACACCGACATGCCATTTGACCAATTTACCGTCGAGCAGTTGGCCGGTGATTTATTGCCCGACGCAACGACCGACCAAAAAGTCGCAACGGGTTTCCACCGCAACACGCAAATCAACCAGGAAGGCGGCGTCGATCCGGAACAGTTTCGTGTCGACAGCATCTTTGATCGAGTTGGCACCACGGGGACCGTTTGGCTGGGGTTAACGATTGGTTGTGCGCAGTGCCACGACCATAAATTTGATCCGATCACCCAAAAAGACTTTTACCGGATGTTTGCGTTCTTGAACAATCAAGACGAACCGAACCTGAAGGTCTATCCCGACGACGTCGACGCGCCCAAACTTGGTGTCGAGAAAAAGCGACTTGAAAATGAGTTGCGAACGCTTGTTGACCAGCATGCCGATTCGGTCGCCGCATGGGAACAAGCCCTCGATGACGATGACTCGGTCAGGCAAGACCTGGCCGACGATGTCAAAAAAGCCATCGGCGTTGACGCCAAAAAACGCAAACTCACCGACAAGCTGACGATCCTTGCGGCCAGCGGTGCCTTGGACTCGTTGGACGAAGTCAAAACCAAGCAAGCTCGCATTGCAGCCATCGATCGAGAATTGGCGAAAGGGGTTTCGACGATGGTGTTGTCCGAGCGTTCCACGCCACGACAAACAACGGTCTTTATCAAAGGTGACTTCACCCGCCCTGACGAGCCCGTTCAACCGGGCACGCCCGCCGTCCTGCATCCGCTCAACAGCGAGCAGGAATTGGCAACTCGACTGGATTTGGCCCGTTGGTTGGTTGCCGACGAAAACCCTTTGACGGCGCGCGTGATTGCGAACCGAATCTGGCAACAGTACTTCGGCCGAGGGCTCGTCGAAACCGACAGCGACTTTGGATTGCAAGGAACCTCGCCGTCGCATCCGGAATTGCTGGATTGGTTGGCGGTGTCGTTTCGCGAGTCCGGTTGGAGCATGAAGGAACTGCACCGCCAAATCGTGATGTCGCAAACCTACCGCCAGAGTTCGTTGGCGCGCGCAGACTTGAGCGAGGTCGATCCGCTCAATCTACTGCTGGCGAGACAAAACCGCTTGCGAATCGATGCCGAAATTGTGCGCGACGTCGCACTCGTTGCGAGTGGATTGTTCGCTCCGAAGATGGGCGGCCCACCGGTGTTCCCACCGATTCCTGATGGAGTGATGTCGTTGGGTCAAGTGCGGCGTAGCTGGAATGCCAGCAAAGGGGAAGATCGCTATCGTCGTGGCTTGTACACGTTCGTCTATCGGGCCACACCACCGCCGGCACTCAACGTGTTCGACGCTCCCGACGGGCAAAGCAGTTGCACGCGGCGAATTCGCAGCAACACGCCCCTGCAAGCACTCACGTTGCTCAACGACGCCGCGTTCTTCGAATTCGCCCAAGCGCTGCAAAAACGCATCGAAGACGAAGGGCTGGAGTCTGCCTTCATCCGCTGCACCACACGCAAACCGATGAAAGAAGAACTCGAGCTGCTCGAACAACTCGGTTCGCTCGGCGCGGCGCGGGCCCTCTTGAACCTCGATGAAACCATCAATCGCGAATAATCAAATGCATCCTCATCATGACGTCGAACTCCAGGCTTCGACACGGCGCCATTTCTTCAGCGACTGCGCGATGGGCATCGGTTCGATCGCCTTGGCATCGTTGATGGCCGACAAATCGCTCGGCGACGATCCGATGGCTGCGATCAAGAATCCGCTCGAACCTCGCGTCGCCCATTTTCCACCGAAAGTGAAGAGCGTGATTTTTCTGTTCATGGCGGGCGGGCCGTCACAGCTCGAGACGTTCGACTACAAACCGAAATTGAACGAACTCAGCGGCCAACCGATCCCTGAAAGTTTCACCAAGGGAAAGCGGTTCGCGTTCATGAGCAGTAGCCACCGCACGGACCTGCTCGGGTTCCGCCCCAAATTCCAACAGCATGGCGAAAACGGAATCTGGGTCAGCGATTATTTGCCACATACGGCCGGCATCGTCGACGAGCTGAGTCTCGTGAAAACGTGCAGCACCGATTTGTTCAACCATGCGCCGGCAAAGTTGTTCATGAACACGGGAACCGGCCAGTTCGGTCGGCCGAGCTTGGGGGCTTGGACGACGTACGGCTTGGGCAGCGAATGCGACAACCTGCCCGGGTTTGTTGTCTTGCAAAGTGGTCCACGTGGCCCGCGCGGTGGAGCGGTTCACTGGAGTAGCGGCATGTTGCCGACCACTTATCAGGGCGTGCCGCTGCGAAATCAAGGCGACCCCATTTTGAATCTCTCAACGCCCGATTCGGTCACCCAAACCCAGCAACGACAACTTGTCGACACGCTGAAAGAATTGAACCTGAAGCGTCTCGTGGCAACCGGCGATCCGGAAATCGGAACCCGCATCAATGCCTATGAAATGGCCTACCGAATGCAATCGAGTGCACCGGAACTGATGGACACGAGCGACGAAAAGGCCGAGACGTTTGAGCAGTATGGCATCAAGGATCCGAATGAATCGAGTTATGCGCGCAACTGTCTACTGGCGCGTCGGTTGGTCGAACGTGGCGTGCGGTTTGTGCAGTTGTATCACACGAATTGGGACCACCACGGCGGACCGACGGAGAATCTGGAGACACACTTGCCAAAGATTTGCGAAGAGATCGACAAGTCGACCGCCGGTTTGATCGCAGATCTCAAGCAGCGTGGATTGCTTGACGAAACGCTGGTGATCTGGGGTGGTGAGTTTGGTCGGACACCGATGGGTGAAGTGCGTCAATCGACCGGTCGCAACCACCATATCGATGCGTTCACGATGTGGTTCGCCGGCGGCGGATTTAAGCCGGGTCATGTCTACGGCGAGACGGATGAGTTTGGTTTCGGTCCGGTCGAGAACCCTTGTCACGTGCGAGACATTCACGCCACGATTTTGCACCAATTGGGGCTGGATCACGAGCGATTGAGCGTGCGATTCCAGGGGCTTGATGTGCGTTTGACCGGGGTGGAAGAGGCTCGTGTTCTCAAGGACATGTTGGTGTAGTCACCGGAGGGCGATATCGCCGGCCACGGCCGTCCTGATCGATCGACCACAAATTCGCGGAGATCGCAACAATTTCGACGCTTCACGCCCCCCGAGTGCTGTCGGTCCCTTGCACCACGTCATCGGTTTTTATCGTGCGTTGCTTAGGACCGTTGGAAGAGTAAGTGGCGGGGAGTGATTGTGGGATAGGCTTCCAGCCTGTCGTTTTCGTCATGACAGGCTGGAAGCCTATCCCACTTCTTCTTCCGACGGTCCTAAGTTCGTTTCGCGTTGTTCAGCCGAGCCTTTCCTGCAGATGATCGATCACGGTCTGCAAGACCTTGAGGCGGGCATACTGCTTGTTCTTCGCCTCCACGAGGATCCAGGGTGCTTTTTTGGTGCTCGTGTACTGGATGATGTCCTGTCCGTACTGTTTGTAGGCTTGCCACAGTTCGCGGTTGCGCCAGTCCTCGTCGGTCAGCTTCCAGTGCTTGTACAGCGATTTCTCGCGTTTCTTGAAGCGTTTGAGCTGTTCGTCCTCGTCGATGTGCAGCCAAAACTTGAGCAGCAGGATGCCGTGATCGACGATCTGGTGCTCGAAGTCATTGATCTCGTTGTAGGCGCGCCGCCACTCGTCCTCGCTGGCGAAGCCCTCGGCGCGTTCGACGAGCACCCGCCCGTACCAGCTTCGATCGAACACTGAAACATGGCCCGCTCGTGGCAGGTGGCGCCAAAAACGCCACAGGTAGTGATGCGCGCGCTCCTCTTCGGTGGGTGCGGCGAACTGGAAGACGCGGTAGGTGCGGGCATCCAAACTCCAGACCGTGCGGCGGATCGCGCCGCCTTTGCCACTGGCGTCGGGACCTTCGAAAACGAGTACGGTCGACTGTTCCATGGCCTGGGCCTTGCGACCGAGTTCGCCGAGTCGAGCCTGGCCGGTTTTGATCTCTTTCTTGTACTCCGACTTCGGCACCGAGCGTGTCAGGTCGAGCGCATCGAAGACCGTGTCGACCTTGGGCATGTCGGGGCTGGCGACCCGCACCGGATCCGACGCGGCGGCCGCTGTTCGCTCTTGCGCGTCGAGATGGCGAGCCAGTTCGGCGGCGATGATTTCGCCGACGCGGAGGTGCCGGTAGTTCTCATTGCCCCCTTCGACGATGTGCCACGACGCGGCGCCGCGGTTGGTCCGGGTGATCAGCCGTTCGGCGGCCGCGATGAAATCGTCGTAGTGCTCGTGGTTGTTCCAATCTTCCTGGGTGACCTGGTAGCTCAGCAGCGGATCGGCCTCGAGCTCTCGGAGACGCGCTTCCTGCTGGGTGGCGCCGAGGTGCATCCAGAACTTCAAAATCAGCGCGCCGTCGTCCACCAGCGCGTTTTCGAAACGGATGATTTCGGACAGGCGATTGTCGAATTCCCGCTCGTCGATCTCGCCATAGACCCGGCCCAGCAACGGCTCGGAGTAACGGCCGCTGAGGTACAGACCGATGCGGCCTTTGGGCGGCATGTCGCGCCAGTACCGCCAAAACCGCGGGCGTGCCGCTTCCAGATGCGTCGGCCGCTGGTACCCGATCGTCCGGATCCAACGCGGATCCATCCACATGTTCAGCATGTTGATCGCCGTGGCCTTGCCGGCCCCTTCCACGCCGGCAAAGTCGATCAGGACAGGAAATCGTGCGAGTTCGTTCGTGCGATACTGCAACGTCAGCAGCTTGGTCCGCAGCTCGAGCTCCCGTTCCTTGAATTCACGCTGGCTAACACGTTGCCCCAGCTCTGCCGCGTCGAACATGACTGCTCCTTAAGCTCCTGTGATCCCCAACCATGACGTGCCGATCCTGAGCGACGACCGATCGTGAGTCTGCCCCCTGGTTCAGGGCCAAGAGTACCCGAAACCAACGATGGCTTCCACTCCGCGCCCCGCTCGATGCGATCGACTGATGCGTTGGTATTGAATGCCGGTTGCTCGCTGGCGCAATGACCGTCCCGTGGGACGAATGGGACAGATAGGACGTATGGGTCGCATAAGACCAATGGGTCCCATCGAGAGCGACAGGTTTCGCCGGCGTGGTTGGACCAGTACCGGTGGCTGTCACGGCGTGCTGCGATGGACAGAAACTGTCCACCCCCGTGGCGAATCTCTGTGCTTTGCACGGCCGTGGCCTTTCGAATCCGGCCAAAACGGCCCCAAAACCTCGTCCTCGTGCTTCTATCGCACTCTGGCACGGTGCGTGCTTCTGGATTCCGGCACGCCCCGAATCCCTTCCCTCCCGAGTGCTCCCCGCGATGACCGATCCAACGAGCCCCGCCGCCAAGCCGAATTTCTTGCAGACACTTTCGCAGGGTCTTCCAACACTGCTGGTGTTGGTCGTCATGGCCGGCGGCTGGCTGGCGATCCACAAAATCAACAACCCCGCGGCGATCGAAACACAGACCGAGGACGCCCAGCAGCCCGCCGATCCGAATACCGTGATCCTGCCCGAGGGCAAGCTGGCGGTCGCGCGGATCCAAACCGTTCCGGCCCAGCGTCAATGGGTTCAACATGTTCACACCGTTCCGGGCAGACTGCGCTACGACCAAACCAGACACGTCGACGTGAAAGCCCCGATGGATGGGATTTTGTCTGAAATCTTGGTGACCCCCGGCGACGCCGTGGCCAGCGGTCAGCTGATCGCCGTTTTGCGCAGTCCCGAAATCGGACAGGCACGTGCCGAAATCTTGAAACGCCAAAAGGAGCGTGAGATCGCGGGGCAGGTGCTGGCACGGGAAACGACACTTTCCAAAAACCTGCAGCTGCTCTCGGAGATGCTCGATCGGGGGGAATCTGTCGAGGTGATCGAAGCCGCGTTCGCCGACGAGGCCTTGGGCAGCTACCGGCAAGAGATTTTGTCGAGCTACTCGAAAATGAAGTTGGCCGACACGTTGATCGCCAAGATTCAACCCTTGGTCGAATCGGGATCGGTTTCAGGACGGACGGCGCGGCAGCGCGAGGGCGAGCGGCAACTGGCCGAAACGGCGTTCCGAACCGCCCGCGACCAGGCGACGTTCGCCGCCGAACAAGCAAAACTGAAAGCCGAAGCCGAGTTATCTCAGGCCGACCGTCAACTGAATCTGGCATGGCAGTCGCTCGAAACCTTGCTCGGATACAAGGAAGACAAACGAACCGCAAATCTGAGCAACGAAGAAGCGTTGTCGCGACTGGAAGTCCGCGCCCCCTTTGACGGGACCGTCGAATCGCGGATGTTCGCCGACAACGAACGCGTCTCACGTGGCGACTCCCTGATCGTGCTGGCCAACACCGATTCGTTGTACGTCGAAGCGAGTCTTCGCGAAAGCGATTGGTCCGCGGTGTCGCTGCAACCCGGAACGGAGATCTCGGTCCGCGTTCCGGCGTTGGAGAACCAGACCTTCGGCGCAAACATTCACTACGTCGGTCGCGAAGTTCAATCCGACACCAACTCCGTCCCGTTGGTCGCAAGAATCGACAATCGCGACGGCCTGTTGCGGCCGGGCATGTTTGTCCGCGTGACGATTCCCATCGGCCAAGGCCGCCAAGCGTTGTCGGTCAAACCCGAATCGGTGATCCAACACGACAACCAGCAATTCGTCTTCGTCGACCTCGATGGCGGTTCCTATCGACGCGTCGACGTGACCACCGGCGACGTCTCGGACGACTGGGTGGAAATCACGGCAGGATTGTCGCCGCAACAAAGGGTCGTGACCGAAGGGGCGTTCCTGCTGAAGTCCGAACTGTTGCTGCAAGGCGAAGGCGAGTGACCGCCCGTGGGATAGGCTTCCAGCCTGTCATCCCGACGTGGGATAGGCTTCCAGCCTGTCAGCTCTGAATCGACAGGCTAGAAGCCTATCCCACTGATCCTACCTCAACTCGCGCAGCAACTCCGACTCTGACACCATGCTCACTCGCATCATTGAACTCTCACTGACCAACCGTGGTCTGGTCATCATTTTGACCTTGTTGATGGCCGCCGCGGGAATGTATTCGGCGTTGCACCTGCCGATCGACGCCGTGCCCGACATGACGAACGTGCAAGTGCAAGTCGTCACCGACGCCGGTTCACTCTCGCCGGTCGAAGTCGAACGCTACGTCACGTACCCGGTCGAGAACACGATGGGGGGGCTGCCGGACGTGGAGGAACTCCGCAGCGTTTCCAAGTTCGGCATCTCCGTCGTCACGATTGTGTTCACCGAAGGCACCGATATCTATCGTGCACGCCAACTGGTGACCGAACGTCTGGGGGATGCCGCGGCCAGCATTCCTCCCGGTTACGGATCCCCCACCGTCGGGCCGTTGACGACCGCACTGGGAGAAATCCTGCAGTTCGAAGTCCGCAGCGAACGGCACACTCCCATGGAATTGCGCACGCTGTTGGAATGGGATGTCGCACCGCGGTTGCGCGAAGTCAGCGGCGTGACGGAAATCAACACCCACGGCGGCTACTACAAAACGTTCGAGGTGCAACCCGATCCCGACCGCATGACCAGCTATGGCATTTCGATGGAACTGCTGTTCGAGCGTCTGCAAAACAATAACAACACCTCCGGCGGTGGCTACGTGATCCACCACGGTGAACAGCGTTTCATCCGCGGCGTGTCGTTGTTGGAAACCGCTGGAGACATCGAAGAGGTGGTGGTGCGGCGCGAAAGCGACGGCAATCCGATTCTGATTCGCGACATCGCCAGCGTCAGCATCCAACCGATGACACGTCAAGGTGCGGTCACACGCGACGGTCGGGGCGAAGTCGTGACGGGATTGGTGATGATGCTGATCGGTGAAAACTCCCGCGAGGTGGTCCATGCGGCGAAACAGCGTCTGAAAGAGATCGAGGTCACGCTGCCCGACGGGGTGAGGTTGGAAGTGACCTATGACCGGGCCGCGCTGATCGGCCGAACGCTGAAAACGGTACTGACCAATCTGACCGAAGGCGGCATGCTGGTGATCGTCGTGCTGTTGCTGATGCTGGGTAATCTGCGCGCCGGCATCATCGTCGCCTTGGCGATCCCATTGTCTATGTTATTTGCCACGAACGTGATGGCCTACACCGGCGTCACCGCCAGCCTGATGAGTCTGGGGGCGATCGATTTCGGATTGATCGTCGACAGCAGTGTCATCATGGTCGAGAACTGCATCCGCAAGCTGTCTCATGACAACGGTGACACCAAACACGAAGACGTGATCCGCGACGCGGCGGTCGAAGTCCGAAAGCCGACCATGTTCGGCGAATTAATCATCGCCGTCGTGTTCTTGCCGATCTTGCTGCTGGAAGGGACCGAAGGCAAGCTGTTTCGGCCGATGGCGTTGACGGTGCTGTTCGCGCTGGGCGGCTCATTGGTTCTGTCCCTGTCGTTTATGCCCGCGATGGCCTCCATCTTTCTTCCCAAAAAGATGAAGGAGAAAGAGGTCTTTCTGGTGCGGGTGGTGAAGTTCTTTTACACACCGCTGGTCACCCGCGCGATCAAGCACCCGATCGTGACGATCGCTTCGGCGCTCACTATCTTTGCGGTCAGTTTGCCGATGGCACGCAATTTGGGGGCGGAGTTCATGCCGCGGTTGGAAGAGGGCGACTTGTTGGTCGAAGCCTTGCGGTTGCCCAGTGCGACGCTGGAGGGATCGATCGAAATGTCGACCCAGATCGAAAACATCCTGAAAAAGTACCCCGAAGTCGAAACCGTGTTTTCCAAAACCGGGCGACCGGAGATCGCCAATGACGTGATGGGCGTGCACCAAACGGACGTCTGGGTGCTGCTTAAACCCGTCGCCAGTTGGCCTGAGCCGAAGACGCGTGACGAGTTGATCGAACAGATGTCCGACGAGCTGAACGCAAACGTTCCCGGTGTGGCCTTCGGATTCACCCAACCGATCGAAATGCGGGTCGACGAATTGGTCGCCGGCGTCAAGGCCGATGTCGCCGTGTTGCTGTACGGGGACGACATGGAAGAACTGGGAATCAAGGGCAAAGAGATCGAGTCGGTGTTGCGGTCGATTCCCGGAGCGGTGGACGTCAAAGCGGATTACCAAGCCAACCTGTCGACGCTGACCATCAAAACCAAACCCCAAGCGCTCGCACAATACGGCATCGATGCGCAAACCGTTCTCGACGTCGTCTCGTCGCTCGGTGGGCACCAAGTCGGTCAGATCTTTGAAGGCCGCGCCCGGTATCCGATCATGGTCCGTGTCCCGGTCGAGTGGCGGGAGAATCTCGAACTGCTCGAACAGGTCCCCGTGGCGAATGCGGCCGGCAAATCAATCCCGCTGAAGGAACTTGCGGACATTCGGTTGGAAGAAACACCGCCGACGATCGAACACGAAGGCCAACGGCGGCGGACCTTCATTTCCGCCAATGTGCGTGGGCGTGATGTCGCGACGTTCGTCAACGAGGCTCAAACCACGGTGGAAGAGAAGGTTGAATTCGCCCCCGGCTACGAGATCCGCTGGGGCGGTGACTTTGAAAACCTGCAATCGGCCAGTCGTCGACTCGCCATCATTTTGCCGATCGTGTTGATCATCATCATGTTGCTGTTGCACACCAGCCTGGGATCCCTGCGATTGGCGCTGCTGATCTTCTTGGCCGTCCCGATGGCGGCATCCGGCGGCGTGATCGCGCTGTACCTGCGGTCGATGCCCTTCAGTATCTCCGCCGGCGTCGGTTTTATCGCACTGTTTGGCGTCGCGGTCCTGAACGGGTTGGTTTGGGTCAGTGCCGCGGAAAATCTGCGTCACACCGGGATTCCACTGCGAGAGGTCAGTGCGGAAACGGCCCAGGTGCGTCTGCGGCCGGTGCTGATGACCGCCTTGGTGGCGAGTCTGGGGTTCTTGCCGATGGCACTGTCCACGAGCGACGGCGCGGAGATGCAGCGTCCGTTGGCGACGGTCGTGATCGGGGGCTTGATCACGTCGACCCTGTTGACCTCGTTGGTGGTGCCCTGCATCTATCCCTGGTTCGCACGTGGATTGCAGAACATCAAACTGACGCATCATGGCGAACCGGAACCGACGCTGCACTGACGGATCGGCTGGAAAGCCAGTGGGATAGGCTTCCAGCCTGTCATCCCCAGTGGGATAGGCTTCCAGCCTGTCGTTCCCAGTGGGATAGGCTTCCAGCCTGTCATTCAGCATCGAAGAGCCTGGAAGCCTCTCCCACGTCAGGGGTTCTTCGCGGATTTTAGTGGCTGCTTTCGAATACTCGGGGAAGGTTTTTTGAGGGATGACTGCGATGTCCGATGGTTCTGTTCGGTAGGATGGCGAAGCCAGGTGAAGCGGAGGCGGGCTCTGCTCTCAAGGAACTTCCTACCCAGCTAGTTCATTGGGGACCACTCTCAGGTTGAGTGCAGCTGCCCGTTTCGCCAGGTTTTCCATTGCTCGCTTCTTGTATTGCTGTTCGTAATAGTCGTTGCCGACATCGACATATTCCCTCCCGTACTTCAGCATCCCATAAACTATTTTCGCGAGCTTGTGGGCCGTCGCCGTGATCGCTTTGGGTGAACCAAGACGGGAACGGATCCTGCGAAAGAACGCTCCTAAGGCGCAGTTTGATCGTGCCAGGGACGCGGCGGCTGTTCGAAGTGCGGCGGCGGCTCGGTTCGCACTTGTACGTGTTTTACCACTGAGCAATTTCCCACCTGTCTTCTTACTGCCCGGACATAGGCAAAGCCAAGAAGTGAAATGCTTCTCTGTTGCCCACCTACTCATGTCGGTACCGATTTCAGAAATCAGTGTGATTGCGGATTGACCGCTAATCCCATCAATGGTCGTCATGTCGACGCCCAGCACCCGGTAGAGCTGATTGCGCATATCGAACCGGGGGCTATTGCTTCCAGCTTTAGGAGCCTTCAGCTTCGGCAGAATCTCACCGTCACTTCGGTCGGAAAATGTACCCAAATGTTCTTCAAGCTTGGAATCGACTTCCGACAGTTTGGAACCGTAAAAACGGTACAGTTCCAGAGCCTGCTTTAACGCAAATACATGTTCTTCACGCCAATTGCCTTCCAGAGCTTTCGCGATCGTCGACTCGTCATTTTTGCACCTTGGATCGCGAAGTTTTGCGAGTAGGTGAGGGTCTCGACTGCCCGCAACAATGGCATCCAAAATGGCAAGGCCAGTGGTGCCGGTGATGTCCGAAATGACGTGATGGAGCTGGACATTCATTTCCATCATCGCCTTCTGCATCCGTTGGATATGCTCGCTCGCGTTGGCGACGAGCATGGCTCGTTGCCGCATGTAAGAACGCAGAACACAAATTGCCGAACTCTTCCAACCAATCTGCGAGCGACGCCAGATCGGATGTAAAGGTGCCGAAGCAGCGAACGTGTGATGAGTCGCGATCGGAGGGCACGGCAACATAGTGCTGGGTCGAACCAATATCGATGCCGGCAGCGTTCAAGTTGATTGTGTCAAGTGATTGTGGAACGGGTGCGTTGTCAATCGGAAACCCACCACGTGATCGACGCTTAGGTTTCCCAGAGGATTTCTTCTTGGCCATGGCGGAACTCCGAAAGGTGACTTCAACGGAAAAACGCGGCAGGCGCGGGAGTAGGGCTCTGTTATTCTCTCAAACGGGGTCAACGCCGTGAGGCGAGCCACCAATGTCATTTTCAAGCAAACTCCCGGGACCAGGCTGAGAAGCGGGCACGAAGCACCACGTAGAGAACGGCCTCCACGACCCGCCGCGTATCCGACATGATAATCCTCACACCCAGTTCCTCGGAATCATTTGGTCACTTGTGGCCTGCGGCGGCTGAGGAGCAACCCGCCAAGGAACAACCTGGTCTGCGATGCTCCGAAGGTGCTTCGTGCCCTCCGCCGGCCCCCGTGTCGGCGGAGGGTCGTTTGAACCGAGCGTTTGTCCTCGCTCTCCCCATTCGGACATCGCAGCAATGCCTCGAAAAACCTGGGTCCTAAGCGATTAGCCACTAAAATCCACGAAGAACCCACGTCAGGAGAATTGTTTGATGTCGATGCCCAGCGATTTGATCTTGCTGCGCAGCGTCACGCGGGAGATGCCCAGGATCGTCGCGGCCTTCAGTTGGTTGCCCGTGGTGTGGTCCAGCACTTGCGTGATCAGTTGCCGTTCGGCGATCGCGATCGCTTCGGCGTACAGGTTGTCACTCCCCGCTTCTAAACGTTCGGCGACAAACTGCTCGGACAGAAAACTCGACTTGTCGGACTGCGAGTCCGCGTGCGGGCTAACGGCGCTGAGCGGCGGCAGGAAGTCGGGCAGCAAGATGTTGCCCCGTGCCGTCAACAGCGACTGTTTCATGACGCTTTCGAGTTCTCGAACATTGCCGGGCCAGTGATATTGATCCAGGATTTCAAGCGTCTCGGGGGCGATCGTGCGAATGTCTTTGCCGAATTCGTTGCTGTAGCGGCGCAGAAAATACTCGGCCAATACCTTTAAGTCGTCTTCACGCTCGCGCAACGGGGGCAGATGGATGGTCACCACGCTGAGCCGGAAATAAAGGTCCGAGCGAAACAGGCCTTCGGTGACCAGCTTTTTGAGATCATGGTTCGTCGCCGCGATGATCCGCGCGTCGACTTTGATCGGTGTGTTGCCGCCGACACGTTCGAACGTCTGGTCTTGCAGCACACGCAACAGTTTGGCTTGCGTCATCGGCGACATGTCACCGACTTCGTCTAAGAACAAGGTGCCGCGGTCGGCCTGTTCCAGTTTACCGATCCGCTGGCGATGGGCGTCGGTGAACGCTCCTTTCTCGTGGCCAAAGATCTCGCTTTCCAACAGCGCGTCGGGAATCGCCGCGCAATTGATGGCTTGGAACGGTCCGCTGGATCGGGCGCTGTGGTGATAGATCGCTTGGGCGACGACTTCTTTCCCGGTTCCACTTTCGCCCAACAGCAGGACGGTCAAGTTTTGCGATGCGACACGCCCGATCGCCTTGTAAACTTCTTTCATCGCGTGACAACGACCGACGATCGCGTCGGCAACCGATTCATCCATCGGGGCGTCTTCGTCGGCCAACACCGGTTGGACCCGCACCATGCGGCTGAGGTTAAACGCCTTTTCCAATAGCGCACGCATCTCATCGAGCTCCAACGGCTTGAACAGATAGTCGTACGCTCCCAACTTGGTCGCTTCGATCGCGGATTCGACGGTGCCGTGACCGGTGATAAAGATGAAGGGGATGCGGGGGTCGATCTCGCGCAGCCGCTTGAACAATTCCAATCCGTTGGTGTCGGGAAGGCTGAGGTCCAAGACCACGACGTCGGGTTTGGCCTGGACGAACAGCGCTTCCCCGTCGGCTCCGTTTTTTGCGGTCATGACCGAGGTCGTTTCGGTCGTGAAGGCGCGCTCAAACGCCTTCAAAATGGAGGCTTCGTCATCGATGACTAACAGGCTTTGCATGATTTCTCGCTCGTCGGCGCGTCGCCGGAACCGCTGTCCGCTGCGCCGGGATCTCGGTCGGATGCGCCGCCGGTTGGATTGGCGATCGGCAGCGTCAGTCGAAACTGTGCCCCCCGCGGGATTCGGTTGGAACCGACCAAGCTGCCGTGATGTGTTTGGGCGATCCGGCGACAGATGCCCAGCCCCAGACCGACGCCATTGGGTTTGCTGGTCGCAAAGGGCGTAAAGAGTTTGTCCAAGATCGTCTCGCTGATTCCTTCCCCGCTGTCCACAACGGTGACCTGGACCTGTGAATCATCCAACGTGACCGCGATCGACAACTCTCCTCCATCGGGCATCGCATCGAGAGAATTGAGTGTCAGGTTCAAGAGCAATTGTTGAATCTGTGCGACGTCGCCGTCGATGGCGATCGGGGCATCGGGGCAATCCAGAGTCAGGCTGACGTTTTGCGTGCCGCAGCGTCCTTCGATCAATTGAACCGTGCGGCCGATGGCGTCTTGAATCGGAAACGTCTTCGATTCACCTTGTTCGGGGCGGGCATAGTCGAGCAGACTGTTGACCGAGCGTTCCATCCGCCGAATCTCTTGCTCGACCAATTCCAAATCGTCGGTCGGCAACCCCTCGTCGGCGAACTTGCTGCGATTGACTTGGATCAACATTTTGATCGACGTCAGCGGATTGCGGATTTCGTGTGCGACGCCCGTAGCCAGTTGAGCAAGCGTGGCCATCTGTTGTGCACGCAACGCTTCGGTTTCCCGCGCCATCAGCAATCGTTCCCGTTCGGCCCGCTCAAACTCGGTCAAATCACGAATGATCGCGATTCTTAGTTGCCCGGTTTCGGAGGGGTATTCGCTGACGGAGACCTGGACCGGAAACGACGTTCCGTCCTGCCGATCGACGTTGATCCGAAACTCACAGGGAAGCGTCTGGAACGAGTCGGGGAAGTCCGGCATCCGCGATTGCGTCGTGTTTCCGACCCAATCTGCGGCGTCGACGCCCAACAGTTCCGAACTGGCGCGATTGCATGACGCGACCCGCCCCTGACGATCAAACGTGATGATCCCCTCGCTGGCGTTGGCCACGATCGTTTCAGAACGTTGATGCTCCTGGATCGCGATTCGCCGCAAGGGGCCGATGATGACCCACCACAACACGGGCGCGCAAACCATCGTCAGCAACACCGCATCGAGCACCGCCGTCCCCGATTCGCCGAGAAACTCGGGCATCACGTGGGGCAATAGAAACATCACGCCGACTTCGGCGGTGAAGACCAGCATCAAAACGATCCCCAGAATTCGCGTCGGTGAACGCAGGATCGATGACAAGGCGGACACGCGGTTGGACATGCGAAACCACTGACGAAGGCTGGGAATTCGAGGCACCCGCGTGACAGGACGCCAGCCACCCTCCGGCTCGCGTGCCTGAATCGGGCAGGTGGAGAGTTCCCATTCTATCAGTGATTTCGGCATCGAACATCTCTGGCACTCGCGGTGATCACCATCCCATCGACCTCTCGACGGGTTTGCAACCGATGTGCCAAACCGCTCCCCCGCGACTCCCTCGGTACAACACCCGCGATTCCCGCCAATGCCCGCCGTTTCTCACCGGAATTTCAATCCGATGACGTCGCTGGCCGGTCTCCATGGATAGAAACTGTCCATCGTGTGATCAACTCTTGCCTTCCACGCGATCTTTCAATTCAACATGCCGACGCGGAGACGGGTAGAACGATGGAGGTAAGGCATGGTCGAGCGGGGAAGGGGACAAGGAGACAAGGAGACAAGGAGAGGGGGAGAGCGAGCGATCGGAGCAAGACCTGCGAAGCCCCAGCTGCCACTCCATTATTCTGCCACTCCATTATTCTGCCACTCCATTATTCTGCCACTCCATTATTCTGCCACTCCATTATTCTGCCACTCCATTATTCTGCCACTCCATCATTCTGCCACTCCATCATTCTGCCACTCCATCATTCTGCCACTCCATCATTCTGCCACTCCACTCCATCATTCTGCCACTCCATCATTCTGCCACTCCATCATTCTGCCACTCCATCATTCTGCCACTCCATCATTCTGCCACTCCATCATTCTGCCACTCCATCATTCTGCCACTCCATCATTCTGCCACTCCATCATTCTGCCACTCCATCATTCTGCCACTCCATCATTCTGCCACTCCATCATTCTGCCACTCCATCATTCTGCCACTCCATCGTTTTGCCCCCATCGTTTTGCCTTTCGACTCCGCCCCCATCTGCGTCACTGTCCGCCGAAGGATGCGCCTCGGATTCCGTCGCCGTCGGTATAGTCGGCCGGTGCGTCCAACCCGCCGGTCAACAACAGCCCTTCGACTTGGGCGTCGGCCTGTGCCAGTCGGCCTTGGGCGGTAATCAATCGGATCGCCGATTCGAAATAGCTGCGGCGAACGACCAAGACTTGCAAGAACTCCAGTTCGCCGGCGCGGTAGGCTTCTTCACTCAGGTCCAAGCTCTTTTGCGTCTGGGGGATGATCTCTTGTTCGTACTTCGTGACCGCTGCCAATGATGAATCAAAGGCTTGCGCGGTGCGTGCCAGGCGAGACTTGATCGCTTGTTCGATACGTTTGACATCTTCGAGGGCCCGCGTGTAGTCGGCGTAGGCTGCGGAGATGTTGCCCGCGTTTTTGTTCCAGACGGGAAGGGGCGCGTCGAATTGCAGATTGATCATTCCCGAGTCGGTGGCGTTGTCATAGCCGGCACCGAATTGAGCGGTCAGGTTGGGGATCATCTGAACGCGTTGTCGTTTCAGCAGCGCGTACTTTTCACACACCAGCGCGTTGGCGGCGGACAGTTCGGGACTCTCGGCCAGAATCTGGCTGTAGGCGGCTTCCCAATCGCGTGAGGATTGCGGTGTCGCCGGAACGTCGACCAGTCGCGCGGGGGCGGTTTCGCCCAGTCCGGCGACGGCGGCCAGATCCTGCCACGCCCCCCGATACTCGATTTCCGCCTGTTCGGCGGCGAGCATGATTTCACTGAGCAGGGTCTGGGCCTGCAAGACTTCGATCAGATTGCCTTCTTCGGCCTCCTGACGCTCCGTCGCGACCTGAACGCCGCGCCGGGCAACGGTTTCAAAACTGCGAGTCGCGTCGGCTCGTCGCTGCGCCGCAACCGCCTCGAAAAAGCGGACGCGAACATCCGTCAAGACGCGATGCCGTTGGGTCTGCATCTCCCAACGTTGGGCCGACATCGTGTGCCCCAAGACTTCTCGATTGAGTTCCAACTTGTTGCCACGAACGAACTCCTGTTCCACAAACACGCCGTGCTGGTCGGTATTCTCATCGGCGAGCTGTTGCCCGAAATAGCCCAGTGTCGGGTTCGGGCGCGTCCCCACTTGGCTCCGCAAACCGGCAGCCTTGCTGGCCGTCGCGCCGGCGGCGATGATCGCGGGGTTATTGCCGAGCGCGAGCTGTTCGAGTTGTTCGAGCGAGTAGACGGGTTCGCCAACCGTTTGCGGCCCGTCGGTCGTGACCAGATCGCTGAACGATTCCAATCGCGATTCAGCCGCCTGGATATCGACCGGCTGCAATGCGATTCGTTCCAATTGATCGGCAAAACTGATCGCGTCCTCGTCGCCATCTTCCGCGTAGGCGACCGTGTCGACCCTACCGGCCGATTCACTCGCGGACGTGGAGCGTCCACGCGTTGTCTCGCCGGACTCGATACCGGTGAACCCAGCGCGCTCCGGCGGGGTCACAGACGATGGATTAGTTGACGAAATTGCTGGCGGGTCGGGACGCGAACCGACTTGTGCGCAACCGACCAGGGACAACAAGCAACAGGCCGATAGCGACATCTTGCGACGTCTGATGGCATCCGTGCACACCGCGAGACTCCAAAATGAGAAACGATCAACAGGCCTCCCTGCCAAGCTGATCCACAGCACATCCGATCGACGTGCAATACGGTTTTCCTATCGGAACGATTGTCGCGATGCTTTGCCTTGTACCGGACCTGAGCCTCGAAAGCACGGCACGCCTACCGGCGAATCACTGCAACCGGTATAGATTGACATGGTGTGATAAACTTTCGCCGGAACAGTGATCTAACGCAGAAGAGAATGCGATCGATGGACAGATTTCTATTGCTGCAAATCCGCAATGCGGACGACCTGATGCGTGATCAAGAAATCGGGTGTTTTGCCAGGGCGTTGAACTGTGACCGGGCGCAGATCGGGGTTCATGATTTGTTGGCCGGACCGCCAACGATTCAAGAACTCGATGCCGTCGACGTTGTTCTGCTGGGGGGCAGCGGTGACTACTCGGTCGCCGAGGGTGGAGACTGGCTGCCACCGGCGTTGCTGGCGATGTGGGAGTTGTATGAACTGGGCAAACCCACCTTTGCGTCCTGCTGGGGATTCCAGGCGATGGCCAAGGCGCTCGGCGGTGAAGTCGTGACCGACGCTTCACGCGCCGAACTGGGCTCCATCGAAGTTCAATTGACCCAGGCCGGTCGTGACGATCCACTGTTCGGCCCGTTGGGGGACCGCTTCCTTGCCCCGATGGGACACCAGGATTGCGTCGTCCAATTGCCCCCACAAGCCGTCTTGTTGGCGGAAAGTGAAACGAACCAAAACCAGGCGTTTCGCGTCAAGGATCGGCCGATCTATGGGACCCAATTTCATCCCGAACTGGACCGCCTCGCCTTCATCCAACGGATCCACGCCTATCCGGCCTACGTCAAATCGATCACCGGAGAATCGCTGGAAGCGTTCGAGGCGAGCGTGCAAGACACGCCCGCGACCGACCAATTGCTCGGCCGGTTCATGCAGTTGCTGCGCGACGCGTAGGGCATGCTGTGCATGCCGATTGTCTGCGTGAAGCGTAGGGCATGCTGTGCATGCCGGTTGTCACGCACAGCGTGACCTACCTCCCGCGATGGCAACTGCAACCGACCGCATCGGATGCCGTCGCCAACACCCCCGCACCTGCGTTGCCTTCCCAATAGAATTCTGCCCGGGGCGCATTGTCTCCGATGCGATTCATCCGATCGGCTTCGAACAGGTTGCCGTTGGCGATCACGAATTGGATCTTTTCCGAATCGCGAATCTGCTTGGTCGGGTCGGCGCCCCGGCGAATCACGATCAGGTCCGCCAACTTGCCCGCTTCGATCGATCCCAGATCGTCATCCAGCCCCAAATACTTCGCTCCATTGATCGTTCCACAGCGGAGTGCCTGCATGGGAGTCATTCCTCCCTGCACGAAACTCCACATTTCCCAGTGCGTGCAGATTCCCGGAAGTTGCCCATGACCGCCGGTTTGAACCAGCCCGCCTTGCTCGACCACTTGTCTGGCGATCTCCGCGACCTTGATGTGGTTGTAATCTTCCAGCGGTGATTTTTCGCGGCGCCGGGCGCGGGGGTTCAAGATGTGGGGTGGGATGAAGGTTTTTAAACGCGTGTGCAACCACAGGTCGTCGATTTCATACCAATAACGCTCGCCGGAAAGACCTCCGTAGGCGACGTTCAACGTCGGTGTGTATCCCACGCCGGTGCCACGCCATAGATCCATGACATCGTCATAAGCCGTTTGCACCGGCAGGGTGTGTTCGATCCCGGTGTGTCCATCGACGATCATGGTCATGTTGTGCATGAACGTGGAACCGCCTTCGGGGACGACCAACATGTCCAGCTTTCGAGCCGCCGCCAAGACTTGCTGCCGTTGATCCCGTCGCGGTTGGTTGTAGCTTTTGACGCTGAACGCACCGACGGCCTGCATGCGTTTGAGATGGAACTCGGCGTCGGCCAGGGATTCGATTTCGGCTTTGTAGGAACCGGTTGCACCGTACAGAATCTTGCCGGTCGAAAAGGTCCGCGGGGCATGGATCACGCCCGCCTTGGTCATTTCGCTGGCCGCGAAAATACTGTGCGTGTCATTGCTGGGGTCATGGATCGTGGTGACACCAAACGCCAGACGGGCGTAATCAATCCAATTCTGTTGAGGCGTGATTCCAGCGGTGGCTTGGGCCCCGTGGGCATGCGTGTCAATCAACCCGGGCAGCACGATTTGTCCCTTGAGATTCGTTTTGATCGCATCGTCCGGCAGTTCGACTTGATCGCGGTTTCCTACGGCAACGATCCGATTTCCCCGGATCAGGACGACGCCGTCTTCGATCACTCCGGCCGGCCCCATCGTCACGATCCGTCCGCCGACCAGTACCCGTGTTGCATCGGGTTGGGCGTGAGGATGGGTGAATCCGATGTGGAGGTTCTGCACGACCGGCACAGACGATTCGCCTGCTTCGGTCGCCTCGGGATCGGTCTCCGCATCTTCCTGCTCCGCATCTTCCTGCTCCGCATCTTCCCGCTCTGGATCCGCCTGCTCCGGTTCAGCACCATCGGTTGCCAACTTGCCCCTCGCCCGGGAAACGTCACAGGTGAACAGTTCCGGTCCGAGGGACCAGTGCAATGCCGAACCGTCACCGGAGAAATGGACAAAGTCGCCGGCTTGTTCGCTGACCTGGGCGATCGGCAACCCTTTCCCGCCGGGACCGACTTTGATCGCCGACGGGGCGTGAACGAAGGGAGTGACATAGACATGGAACCGCTCGATCAGCGCCAGCGACTTGCCGTCCGGCGAGACCTGCAACTCGGTCGCCCAATCACTGGTGTAGTGATCGCGGGCGTGTTGGCCGGAAAGGTCGACCGAGTACAGGGTGACGTTGTCCGATTCTTTCCCACCGCCGCGGCGGGTCAAGAAGATCCGATCGCCCGAAGCGGCAAACTGCGGATCGCTCCCCGATTCGGTGATCCGTTCTGCTCCCCCGTCGCGCCAATGGATTTGGTAGACCCCTTGTTCGCGTGACCAAAGCGGTGACCGCAAATGGCCGCCGCCGCGACGTTCAAACACCACCCGTTTCCCATCGGGTGAAAACGTCGGGTTGGTGTAGTGTCCCGGTTGCTCGGTCACGATCCAGTTTTCGTCGGCCGCCGGATCGGTCGATGCGATTCGGATCGTCCCGAGATCACGATCATTCCAAGTGGTGTAAACGATGTAGTGTCCGTCACGGGAGAAACACGGTGCAAATTCAAAGTGTTGAGTTTGATTCGTCAAACGAACCGGGTCACCGTCGGGTAGGGCTTTGGTGTAGATGTATCCCAGTGCTTGATAGGCGACCCGGTCACCGGTCGGCGACACAGCGACGTCACGCAACATCTTGACGTCAAACTCGTCCTCCGCGACCGGCGTCTTGTGGCGGACGACGGTTTTGACGGTTCGCTTGTCTCGGATGCGAAAGGGGATGATTTCGGAATCGCCGCTTTCAAGATCGATCCGGCGAATCTTCCCTTTCGCCCAGATCACGATGGATCGACCGTCGGGGGCGAAATCAAACGCGCTATAGACGCCGTGGATCGCCCACGATTCTTGCATGTCACGTTCCAGGTTGTCATCGACCAGTCGAATCTCGCCCGACTGCAGATCGAACAAATGCAATCCGGTCTTCGCCCCGACACGGCGAACAAATGCCAGTGTTTTGCCGTCCGGCGACGGCGTCGGGCGGCAGGCTCCGCCGGGTCCGCGGATCAGGGTTTCGGTCTCGCCTTCGACCAGATCCAATCGCTTGAACGCGTAGATGCCTTGGTGCGAATTCTTGTCGTACTCAAAGGTGTCGCCCGGCGTCACGTCTTGGCTGTAATACAGGTAGCGTCCGTCGGGAGAAAAAACCTGTTCGTTGACATCTTTTTGGTCGTTGGGGCGCTTGGTCAGCTGCACGCCCGCGGTCGCCCCGCTGGCCACGGCATCGCGGTGGTACATCCAAAACTCGCCGGCACCGAGCGAACGTCGGCTGGTGAAGTGTTTGCGACCGACCAGGTACTGACCGTCGGGCGACCAGACTGGATTGCAAATCAACCGATACGTTTCGCTGGTCACCTGGGTCGGCGAAGATCCATCGAGATTGATGATCCACAGGTTGTCGCCGGCTTTCTTGTTGTTTCCGGTCCGGTCACTGGTCATCGCGATCTGGCTGCCGTCCGGGCTAAAGCGTGGCTGCATTTCCCAAGCGACCGTATTGGTCAAGTTTTTTGGAAATTGCTTGCCCGTCGCTTCGGTTCCGTCGGCTCCCGTGATCGGCATCAGGTACAGGTCGCCGAGCAGATCGAAGACAATTTGGCCGCCGTCGGGACTGACATCCAGGTTCATCCAAGTTCCGGTGTCGCAGTCGATCGACTGTTGGCGACTCGGGGCGGGGTAGTTCTCAACGGCCCATTCTTGCGACGTGTCCAGGTCGGCGGCGACGCTGGGGACCGCGGCGACGACAAACAATAACGTGAGCAAGGAGGCGAGCAGAATCTTAAAGCGGGACGGCATGGTGCAATGAAAGTTCATGGATCGGTTGGCAGGACGCGAACGGGTGCTTCGGACGCACGATAGTGTAGCCACAGGTCGGTCGTCTTGAAGGATCACCCGTCGCAATGGCTCGCTGTTGCACTTCTCGATGCGATACGGGCACGCCAGTTGCATAGGGGACGAGCCGAAGGGTGCGATCATCGCCCGAGTGATCTCGGCACGTCGTTTCCTTTTCCGTTTCCTTCCCCCCCAAGCGTTTCCGATCCCGATTCGCCTAGCATTCGTAGAACATCTGGAGGCTGCGTGGTTGACGCGAAATCAACCAGCTTGGCCGATCAACTGCAGTCAACTTGCTTGTGGCGTGGAAATGCGAATCGAGACCTGCAACGCAAATTGAACAACTGGAGCCATGAATCATGAAACCGTCTCCCTCCGCGCATTGGTTGCCCGCGGTCGCACTGTTGGCACTGACGACCACCCCGCCGGCTGCCGAAGACACGCCGCCGCAACCGTCAACCCGTTTGGTTCGCTCCAACACCGTCAGTTCCAACCCGCAGCGTGTCGGGATCGAAAAGGCCACCGCTCGCCCAACCGATTCGCTGAACCCGCTACGTGCAATCTTGATTCAGGGACAAGAAAGCTTGGAACGCTGTCGTCGCGACATCCAAGATTACACCTGCACGCTGATCGCCCAGGAACGGATCGACGGACGACTTCAAAGTGTCAAGTGCTGCCAAGCCAAAGTCAAACATCACGATGATCCGGGCGCGGACGGCAATGGCTCGATCAGCATCTATCTCAAGTACGAAGCACCCAAATCAATCAAGGGCCGAGAGGTGCTTTGGATCGACGGTCAAAACGACGGCAAAATGCTTGTCCGCAAAGGCGGATCTCGGCTGGCGTTCATCACCGCACTGATTGAACCGACCAGCGAGATGGCGACGCAAAACAGTCGGTACACGATCCACGATTTCGGAATCCAGCGTCTGGTCGAACGGATGATCGAGTTCGGGAGCGTCGAATTGGCCGGCGGCGAATGCCAGACCAACGTGGTCGAGGATGTCGACGTCGATGGACGCCGCTGCAAACTCTTTGAAGTCATCCACCCCGAGCGGCGCGACGATTTGCCGTTTCATTGTGCCAAAGTCTACATCGACAAAGAACTGCATTTGCCGACTCGGTTTGAAGCGTACGACTGGCCCAGCGAAGACGATGGTCAGCCCGTCTTGATCGAACGCTATGCCTACTGTGATCTACAGCTGAACGTCGGTTTGACACCGAAAGACTTCGACAAGAACAGCGCCGAATATCAATTCCGGTAGCCCAATCGCGAACCCAAACTCCGACATTTGACTTCGCCGATCAGACCAAGGAGACTATCCAGCCCCAAATCTCCCCCCCACGGACGCAGCCTGGAACAGACACCAGCGTCGCTCAGCCGCATGCCCCAGTCAGGCAACGCTGTGAAGCATTTTTTAGCGGCAGGGCGCGCGTCCTCCGGTGTTGTGGCAGAGATGAAGAACCGGAGGGCTCGCGCCCTGCCGCTAAAACCTCAAGAAACACATGAAAAAAATGCTTCACAGCGTTGCCAGTCAGGAATCCAACATGACACAGATGTTTGGCAGGTTGACGCGATCGGTCGCCAGGCGGTTGCACAACCGATCCATGGCCGTTGCAAGCCTGGTCGGGATCGCACTGCTCACCTCCATCCTTGGTGTGGGGCGTCTGCCTGCCCAATCGGCCGATCGTCCGAACATCATCTACATCATGTCCGATGACATGGGCTATTCGGATATCGGGTGTTACGGCAGCGAGATCGAGACGCCGAACTTGAACGCGCTCGCCGAACACGGGCTGCGTTATACCCAGTTCTACAACACCGCCCGCTGCTGCCCGACGCGGGCGAGTCTGCTGACCGGATTGTATCCGCACCAAGCCGGTATCGGCCACATGATGAATGATCGCGGCCACGACGGATACCGCGGCGATCTGAATCGCAACTGCGTCACACTGGCCGAAGCCCTCAAGCCGGCCGGCTACCGGACCTACCTGTCCGGAAAGTGGCACGTCACCAAAATGATCCGGCCGGAAAACGAAGCCGACAAACACAACTGGCCGCGGCAGCGCGGGTTCGACCGCTTTTACGGCACCATCCACGGCGCCGGAAGCTTCTTTGATCCAAACACCTTGACCCGTGACAACCAATACATCTCGCCCGCCGCCGATCCCGAATACGGTCCGGACGATCAAACCAACGGCACGTTTTACTACACCGACGCGATCGCCGATCACGCCGTTCGCTTTATCAACGAACATCATTTCGAAACCGGCGATCAACCCTTTTTCATGTACGTCAGTTTCACCGCCGCCCACTGGCCGATGCATGCGTTGGAAAAAGACATCGCAAAGTACAAGGGGAAATACGATGCCGGGTACGACGCGATCCGCACGGCGCGTTACCAAAAGATGATCGACCTGGGCGTGATCGATCCGAATGCGACGACGAAGTTTCCGATCCCTGAAAGGGCCAAAGAAACCGAATACTGGGAGTGGGACAAACGCAACATGGAAGTCTACGCCGCGATGATCGACAACATGGACCAGGGCATCGGGCGGATCCTCAACGCGCTCCGCGATACCGGCGAGTTTGAAAACACGCTGATTTGTTTCTTCCAAGACAACGGCGGCTGCGCCGAAAGCTATGGCCGGGGCGGCAACGGCAACGAACGCAGTCAAACGGCGTCCCTGCCCGCGTTGCCCGACGACTATCTGCAACCCGACATGCAACCCAAACAAACGCGTGACGGATTCCCGGTCCGCGCGGGCAAGGGGGTGATGGCGGGACCGGCCGACACCTACATCGGTTACGGACGCGCCTGGGCGACCGTCTCCAACACGCCGTTTCGAGAATACAAACACTGGACCCACGAAGGCGGCATCTCGACGCCGCTGATTGTTCACTGGCCGGCAAAGCTCACCCGTCACGGCGAACTGGAACACACGCCCGGGCATCTGGTCGATCTGATGGCGACCGCCGTTGACGTTGCCGGCGCAGAGTATCCGACCGTTTTCCACGGCGGTCAAAAAATCAAGCCGATGGAAGGCAAGAGCTTGGTGCCGACGTTTGACGGAAAACCGGTCGAACGCGAAGCGATCTACTGGGAACACGAAGGCAATCGTGCGATTCGAGTCGGTGATTACAAATTGGTCGCCAAGGGCGTGAAGGGAAACTGGGAACTGTACAACATCGCCGCCGACCGCAGCGAGCAACACAATCTGGCCGACGAACAACCCCAGCGAGTGGCAAAGCTGGCCGCCATGTGGCAGGCTTACGCCGAGCGGGCCGATGTCTTGCCTCTGAACCCGAGAAGAAACAAACGGTGACCGGAATCGTTTGGGCATACGTGTTGGTTTGCAGGCTTTAGAGACCGTCCAGCTTAAGGCGATCGATATTCTGATGTACGATGGCCCTTCCGGGCTGTCGCCCGTGGGGCTCTGCGCGACGACCTAGAAAGGACGTCGTACACCGCTCCGCCGACCACCTATCCCCCATTCGGTCAGACCCTTCCGATTTGTCGCGTTTCGCGCTAGCCCTAAGCTGGACGGTCTCTTTAACCGTCAACGGTTGCTGAATCCCTTATTACTTTTTCCCGTTTCAATCCGTGGTGACGGTGTTATTCAGGTTGGGGAATCTGATCATCTGGCCCCACCGACGCACTGAAAAAGCCGATGGTGGATTGCACCAATCGGTCGCGGGCAGCCTGGTGATCCTCCGCCGCCGTCTGCGGATTGAGTTCGTCCAGGTTGGCGCGGCAAAAAGAGCACCCCAGGGTTCGGACGTGAAACTCGATGTAGTCTGCCCACGGCGGTGGCAGAATCCCGAGCGTGAATTTGCCCAACGTACTTCGCTTGGGACAACTGGGACGCTGCGATTCCCAGACGCGACTCAATAGGTCACTGGCCAATGTCATGTCGTTTCCCCAGTCCCCCAAGGGCTCCGCCGATCGGCTCAAGTCGTCGCGCAGTCGTCCGATCAAACGTCGTTTGACCACGGCGATTTCGTTTTCGCTGCAGTCCATCACCGCGGCCAACTGTCGGTTGCGTCGCCGTGCGAAGAACAATCCTTCGGCGATTTGCAACTCTTTGAATCGCTCGCCCGATTGAAGGAATTGAGCGAGGCGACGCACCGCGCCGGCGAGCGCCCGGGTCGCTCGTTCGTCTTGCTCGTCGCGACGGACGTACCAGCTGACGCCGGGTTCGGTGGAGACCGCGTCGGCGACGACGTCACTTGCATCGGACCCGATGAAGTCACAAACGGGAACCTCACGATGGATGCCACTGCGACGGTAATGGTCGATGATGCGATAACGCAGAATCTGAAACAGAAACGATTCCAGTTCACCCTCAGCTCGATAATGTTCTCGCGACGACAAGAACGAAACAAACGTTTCTTGAACCAAATCTTCGGCGGTCGCCACGGTTCCCACACGCTTGACCGCAAAAGCGATCAAGCGACGCTGGAAACGATCCACGAACTGTCGCCACCCCTCTTGATCCCCCGCCCGGACCAATTCCAGGAGATGTTCGTCGACTTCGTTCATTGAATGGGTCAGCTGATAAACATGACGGTGAGCAGAAAGCCCATGATCACGACGCTCGCCAATCCTAACATGACCTGGCTGCGATAATAACCTTGGGTGACCCAGTTCAACCCCAGGCACATGACAACGGTCACGATGACCAGAACCAGCATTCCGACGGCCTTCGAAAGCTTGCCCATCGAAGATCGTTGAAACGCTTCTGCGGCCGTCATTCTCGCGTTGCTGACCTGCTGCGAATCAGGCACTTCGACCAAGACGGCCTCCCGCCAAACGTCACCGTAGGAACGCGAAAGTCGCTGAGCGAATCGATCGATGACATGCCGCTCGTCGATGATCGCATACGGCTTGCCGCGAAAATCGATCGCGGCCTGGCGAACCGCATCGGACAACGCCTGTTTGCGTGCTTGCCCCTCGGAAGACTGAAGTTCGCCGGAGTAGCCGACGACAAAATTGCGTCGCGGATACATCGAAACGAACTGATCCAACGATTCGACCCAAGGCTTTTCGGTGACAAAGGCCTGAAACGAGGTTTGGTGCTGTGCGGATTGCATGGTGCAGGTCAACAATCCGTTCTCGATCCGTTGTTGACGATCCCATGTCGCCGGTTGCGAGCTCGCCGCAGAGACGATCAGATGAACCGAAAGCTGATTCTCGGTGGGTTCCGCTGGCACGGTGCCGACCGACCGGACGACGACGCCGGGAAACAGCTTGCTAAGCTGTTCGGTGATTGGGGGGACCAGAGACTCGACGCTCGGCCCCGACGCGCTGACGACAATGGTTTGGGGATCGATCACGTCGTCGTTCTCGTCGCGCTGGAGCACTTGTTTCTCTGCGAGTCTTTCTCGCAGTCCGGCAGTCAGCGGCCTGATTGCCGCGGAGTAACTGGGATAAACGTTTGCCGTGAACGCTTCCGTACCAGTCGTTCGCCATTGCCCCGGCGTCTGTTCACCTGCCGACGGTTCCTCGGCCAACTCAACGATCGGCGGCGGCACAGGCCGCTCGGGATTGGACGCAACCGCGGCAGGAACGTCCCCCCGTGGCGTGGCGGGAACAGTCGCGTCGACCGATCGCGGCGACGGCTTGGATCCCGTCGCAACCGTCATCGTTGATCCGCTGCTGCCGGGCCCCTCTTGGTTCGATTCCATCCGCAGGGTAAACGTGGCGACCAGAAAAAGTGATGGCACCACCAACAGCAAAAACAGTCCGGCCAAGATCGATCCGACGCGACCGGCGGTCGATTTTGCGTTGATGGAAAACACGATCGTCAAGATCAAAATCGCCAGGTACAAGCCGGCAATGATCAACAGGGCAAAGGTCGCAATCATCATGAAACTCGCTCGGCAGTTGGTGGTGTGGAGGAATTGGCGGGATCTAAACCATGTGCCTCGGACGGGGTGTCATCGACCGACGCAGCTGTCCCGGTCGTCTCATGGCGGTTCGGTGAAAACTGGTCTGGTTCCACCCAAATCGACGTCAACTGAACGGTGATCGCCGCCGCCATCGTGGCGGCCATCGAAAGGATGGCGAAGTCCAGAATGACGACATACATCCCCAATGCCCAACCACTCGCTCCGGAGACCAAACCGCCGATCGCACCGGCAACCAAGGTGCGTGTGACAATCACGCGTTGGGCGCGGTGCGGGTCCCGGAAGGAACGCCAATCCATCAGCATGGTCGCCACGAGTGTCCCCAGCCAACATCCGACGAAAACCTCGTAAGAGGACAGATTGTTCAGGAAGTTGGCGATGAAAAAATAGACCAACAACCAAATTCCAAGCAACCAGAGTCGGGAGACCAATGCGGTGACAACGCGGGGCTTTTGAGGTTCGACAAGAACGAGCGCGATGGCCAATAACATCGAAATCAGCCAAATCCCGAGCGTCATCAGCACGGCGGTCGACGCATCGAGAGCCCCAGAAACGTCATCCGTGGCTGCGAATGCCACCGTCATCAAAAGAAGCGTTGCACCGATTGAGAGTCCCACGCGGGCCAAGTACCGGACGTCGGCCATCCGCCGCACCCGCGCCGCGAGCACTTCATGGCGAACGGGTTCATCGAACAACGTTTCCGATTCGGCGGTATCGCTGATCGCGTGCGCCGTGCCGACGGTATCGGCCAGGTCTTCGACACCGATCGATTCGATTGGCGGCGGTATCGAAGCTGATGGAGAGGGTGATCTTTGCCCGACCAGCGACAAACTGGCAGGAATCGAATCGTCCGTCACACTCGTCGTCTCGCAGCCGAGTGCCGCGGCCATTTCCCAAGCCGACTGAAATCGCTTTGCCGGATCTCGGTCCATCGCTTTTCGCACGACGCCGGCAAAGGGTTCTTGCAATCCGCTGACGTCGACTTCGCCCGCCAAATGTTTCATCAAAATCTCGCCGACACTTTCTCCCACAAACGGCGGTTTGCCGGTCAGCATTTCGAACAGCATGACGCCGAGCGCATACAGGTCGACCGTTTTGTCGTACCGGCCCATGCTGATTTCCGGCGCCATGTAATGCACGCTGCCGACGGTCATCGTATGACCGCTGGCGTGACTGACCGTGATCACTTTGCTCAAACTGTAATCGCCGATCTTGACGATGCCGTCTTCGAAGAAAATGTTGTGCGGCTTTAAATCGCGGTGCACGATTCCGGCTTCATGCAGATAGTCGATGCCCTTGGCCAATTCGCGAACAAAGAACAACGCCTGCTCCGGCCCGATCCCCTCCGGCGACGCATCCAAGATCTCGCGCAGCGATGCGCCCGAGACAAATTCCATGATCACCCAGGGCGTTCCGTCGACTCCCTGTTTGACATCGAAAATCATCACCAGATGCGGCGACTTTAAATTCATGCAGTGCCCGATCCCGCGCAGTTCGACGTCCTCGTAATTCTGCACCGCTTTCAAAGCGACTTCGCGGCCGGCATCGCTGGTCGCAAAGTAGACTTCGCCGAATCCGCCGCGGCCGAGGGCGTGCCCGATCGTAAACCCCTCCAGCGGCCGATCGCCCGGTTGGTAGTGAAAAGCTGGCATGCGGCGATCCTAAGACAAGGTGATTTGATTGAGCGTGAACCGCGTCTCGCCGAGCAAGACCGAACGATCGGCCACCAGTGGGCTGGTCTCGCCTCCGCATCCGGCGTACTTGATCGCGTAACCTTCTGCGGTGCGAAAAACAACGATCGGGCGTTCACAACCGGAGATCGAAAAGTGTCCGCCCCGCGGGGAAAACAGCAAGGAGTCCGCCATCAACGCCGCACAGCGAATCTCTCGCTTGGCCAGTCCCGCACCGGACAACTGCAGCAACGCTGAACCGCTCGCGGGAACCGGTTTGCGGAACTTCAATCGGCCCCGTCGCCCGAAGCCGATCGAATCACCGTTGGCCAACAGCCGCCGTCTGGTCGGCTGGTCATTGACACCAAATTCGGCGTCCGACTCGGCAAAGTAGTCTTCGCCCGCCCGACGGATGAACAACGCTGACGAGGGCCCCTCGGTCATCAGCGGCAGATCGTATCGCTTTGATCGGGAAGCCGAACCGACCGAAATCCGATCCGCATCGAGCAACAACACCGCCCCCAACCCATCGACCCGCAACACCCAAACCCCCAAAAAGGTGTCCGACACCTTTTTGGCAAACAGGGCGCTTTGAGCAGATGGGGTGTGGAAAAAGGTGTCGGACACCTTTTTGGCAGAAGGGGCAGTTTGGTGGGGTGGGGTGGTGCCGTCGAGTAGGCCCAGTGGCCCCGAACGCACGCCCGCGGACTGGCGGGCAAGCTCGGCGAGCGTCGTGCGGGTCTCTGCGATCCAACGCGTGCCCGGGACGATCTGGTCGACCAGGGCGAGTTCGCGTTCGGCTTCCACATAGTTTGCTTGATCGACTAACTCGCACGCCCGAACGCATCGATCGAAACAGCTTCGCATCTCATTCAGGCGAGCATCCGTGGGCGCCACGACGACCGCCAGCGCTAACCAATCGTTGCCGCGATCCAATCGACCGCTCTCCAAGTCGCCGACGATTTGCGCGCGGATCGGTTCGAGCATGGCATTGATTTGCATCACCACCAGTCGATGGTGTTGAAGCTCTGGATCAAGCGATTTGACGATCGCAATCCCCGCGCTCCAATCCCCCGTCTCGATCGCCTGTTCGATTCGATCGGCGGCAGCGGCGGCCAACGCGCGTTTGCGTTCGATTTCCGCGGCAAGCCTGGATTGGGAGGGGCCGGTCGGCAAGAGATTCTGTCCTAAAGTGAAGTGTCCCAACTGAGCCTGGATTTTAGCTGCTCGGGCAGACGCCTGCTCAGCGGCGTCCCGCGAACGGTGTTCCGATTCCATTTGAGCAACACGTTGGACCAAATTCGCGACGTCGTCCGTGCGCCCCGCCAGACGCTGTGCTTTGTCCGCATCACTGCGGGCATCGCCGGATCGTTGTTGATCGAGATGTTGGTGTGCCCGATCCACAAATTTTTTAATCAGCACGTCCGTTACACGTTGTCCGTCACGGTGCTCCCGCTGCGGCGTGGCCACAAGTAATTCAAACGCTTCATCCAATCGCCCTGCGGTGATCGCGGTCTGGATTCGTTTGAGTTGAAGGTGGAGCACGATACTGGAATCCCTGTTAGGGAGTGTCGGACGTGAGGTGCCAGCGGCCCGGGAGGCAACGCTGTGAATCATTTTTTAGCGGCAGGGCGCGAGCCCTCCGGTGTTGTGGCAGAGATGAAGAACCGGAGGGCTCGCGCCCTGCCGCTAGAACCCCAAGAAACACATGGGAAAAATGCCTCACAGCGTTTTCCGGGAGGGTTATTCAAAAATGTGTCGTTACCCACGCCTGCCAAAACGGGGAAGTTGATTCACCCTGAGCACCTTACTGGTCGCCAACGCTGACCATTGTTTTTCGGTTCTCCGTGTCGTCGAAATACTCGTCAAAGTCAGCCAGAATCTGTGCCTCGCTTTGCCCCTCGTCGGTCAGTTCGATGGCAAAGACGTCTTGCTGATGATCCAAGACTCGTTCGGCGACCGCCAATCGCATTTCGATCTGTTTCAGCAACTGATCGGCCTGCGACAGTTCGCTGCCGTCGACGTGGATTCCGGATTCGAACTTGGACGCTTGAACCAACCGAGATTGCGCGGCCAGGGCCTCGACCTTCTGCTCCAATTCGGCTTTCCGGTGACGCATCGAATCCAGTGACGCGAGCGCCGCGGTCAACGATTCGTTTCGTTTTTCCAACAGACGTTCCTTGCTGGCCAGTGCGAGTTGTCCCGTCTTGTAGCGGTCCAGTCGCCTGGAAAGCTGTTCGGTGAGTTGAGATCGCGTCAGGCGATGGCCGCCGACTTGATAGGACACGGTCTGTGTTCGCATCTGATCGCGAAGCTTTGAAAGCGTTGCCAGTTCGTTTTCGAGGCGTGCTTCGGTTTCGGAGACGTCTCTTTGCAGGGCCGAGATTTCCACCTCTTCCTGGGCGATCATCCGCACTTGCGCCTGTAACTCCGGCAAGATGGCTTCGATCAGATCACGGGCGCGGCGCAGTTCAAACTCGACCGGAACGGTTTCTTGGACCGAATCACGGACCGAACGTGCCGACGTCCGGAGGTAACTAAAAAACCCCGGCCCCAACAACAGGACGCCGCCGACCAGGACCGCCAGGAATGCGGCGACGGAGTATTTGACCGCTCGAAACATGACAACCAACCTTCAAAGAGTGAATGCGACTCGAAAACGACCGAGTTCACGGTCTTCAAAAGGGCAGTCGAAGGTTCGGGGGAAATGTGACAGAGAAAGTGGGAAAGTTTTTGGGGAAAGGATTCCTGCGGCGATGGCCGCAGGAGCATCAACGGTGACGGTGCCCGGACGCTTGCGGGACGCTCATCGCCGCGAATTGCCGTCGGGATCCTTTCCCGATCCACAGCGTGACCGGTCGCTCGCCACAGGGTCGGTAACGTTTTTCCAGCACGTTGGGATTTTGAGACACGCCCCTGGTCTTCACCCGCCAGGGATAACAATTCATCGATCGCAAGGTTTTGCGCAACTTGCGGTCGTCACAGGCACCGGACCAGATCACCGGTTCGCAGATCGCCAAGTCACTCTCGATCGCGGTGTCGCCGGTCAGAAAACCGCTGGGTCCGCCGATCATGCTGTAGCCGTGTTGTCCGGCAAACGATTCGGTCAGTCCGGCGGCGCGGATCGCGGCATCGGGATCGGCCAAGTAGTCGAGCGGCTTCTCGACCCGGCGGCCCGCCCGGTCGTCCCCATCGCCGGTGTAGGTCACCGCGCCGCCATCGGTGCGAACCACCACGGAGGTGCGTGAAGCTTCGATCAGCGGGTGGCCGAAACATGCGGCGGCCCGGTCGATCGCCTGCCGGGTCAACAACGTTTGCTCGCGGACGCTGCCGCCGAGTGAAATCCACAGCCGATGCCGCTCCGGGCGGTCTTCGATCACTGCGGCAGGCGCCAGCTTGACGATCCCGGCGGCGCAGCGGTCCAAGATTTCCTCCACCACATCCCACGTCGGCGAATAATCTTCGGGGCGTACCTTGCGACCAGCGTCATCACGTCGATCGGGATCCAAATGAACCGTCGCATCGGCGGCAATGGGCACCGTGGCGACGTCATCGCAGCGGACCGCAACCTGCGTTACCGTGGACTGCACATTCATCCGCAGATTCTCCGTCGTCATCGCGACCATCATCGGATCGCGATCGACCGCGGTCACCGGGACATCGCCAGACCCGACCCTCTTGGCGATCGCCAACGTGTCAGCCCCCAGGCCACAGCACCCGTCGAGTACCGAGCCGGAGTTCATCCAACGCGCCTTCAACTCGGCGACCGGAGCGGGCGTCGCTTGGCTGAGCGATCGTTCGGTGCACCACCAAATCCCATCTCCGAGTTTCGCCCGGGCTTTCGATTGCAGATTCAACGACACCAGGACGACGGCAGCCAGATCTTCGCCGACCAGTGACCGAATCTTGGCGGCCAAGGCGGTGTCCCAAGTCCCGTGGGCCAATGCGATGCGCAGCGCGTCTTCGCAGCGTTCCAGGTCGTCGGCGGAAATCGGAGCAATCATCGTAAGGCAGTAAGTCGGTAGGTTGCGTCATTCATCCCAGCACGTGGCGTCAGCCAGTGGCGCGTGCTCGATCCCTCGCGCCGCTCGCTGACCGGGCTGTCGATTTAGTGAGCCGCGACGCGTAAGCGGCCGGGCATTTCCGCGCCCGCCCGAGGCCTTACGGCCAGCGGCTCACCATTGACTCCGCAGATCCCGATTCAATCGACAAGCTGTGACGCGTCCCGCTGGAGTGCATCACGACGTCAACGTTCGCTTGAGGAATCGGCGCAGGGCCGGTTTGGTGGCTTGGCCGAGTCGATTGATCGCCAGCGTGGTGGCTTGTTCGTCGCGTGAGACGGTGATTTTTGCGTCACCGAGTTCGTCGGCTTCGGCCGGATCGAGTGGCTCATTGGCAACGATCTTGACCGCATCGAGGTCACGGGTGCGGATCGACAGTTTGACGTCGCCGTCGGCGCCAACCACATCGACGCGGTTGGCGGCCGACATCCGCAAACAATCTTCGCCGCCGATCTTTTCAATTTGGTCGAACAGACGGTCGGGCAGTTTGATCGGCCAGTCGGGCGTGGCGTTGTCGTCAAACCCCTTGGGCATCGAATGCCATTTTCGTCCCAGCGTTTTCCAGATCGTGCTGGCGTCGTGTTTCTTCTTCTTGCGTTTCGGTTTCGCCTTTTTCGCTTGACCGTTCGATTTGGACGCCGTTTTCGACGCGAGCGAACTGGTTGCGGGAGACGTGGCTGCATCGATCCGCAATTGCCCGGCACTGGACTCGGCGACCGACTCGCCAGCCGGTTTCGATTTTCCGGTGGACGGATCGAGCGCCTCGGCAACGAAGGACGCCGTGACGGAAACCGGTTCGCCGTTGCGGCGTTTGGCCGTCGCGGCCAATTGCTCGGGCGTGCCTTCAAAGACAATCTTGCCGCCATCGACACCGGCACCAGGCCCCATGTCGATCACCCAATCGGCGCATTTGACGACATCCAGGTTGTGTTCGATGACGACACAGGTGTTGCCCAAGTCGACCAGACGCTGAATCACGTCCAGCAGCTTGGCGATGTCGTCAAAGTGCAAACCGGTCGTCGGTTCGTCCAACAGATACAACGTTTTGCCGGTGCCCGGGCGCGCGAGTTCCGACGCCAGCTTGACGCGTTGTGCTTCGCCGCCGGAAAGCGTCGGTGCGGACTGGCCCAACGTGACGTAATCCAAGCCGACGTCACACAGGGTCTGCAAGACGCGGGTGATGCGTGGTTCGGCGGCGAACAACTCGACCGCCTCGCCGCAGGACATCGCCAAAACGTCCGAAATCGATTTGCCGTGATACTTCACCTGCAACACGTCGTCGTTGTAGCGCCGCGATCCGCATTCCTCACAGGGCACCCAAACGTCGGGCAAAAAATGCATCTCGATCTTGCGTTGGCCGCTGCCCTCGCATGTCTCACAGCGTCCGCCGGAGACGTTAAAGCTGAACGTTCGCGGCGTGTACTTTCGCTCGGCCGCCTCGGGGATCAACGCGAACAGGTTGCGGATCGTATCGAACACGCCGGTGTAGGTTGCCGGGTTGCTGCTGGGCGTGTTTCCCAGCGGCGATTGATCGACACGAATCACTTTGTCGACGTGCCGCAGGCCTTCGATTTTTTCGTGGCGTCCGGGTTTCATCCGCAGCCGATGCAAACGCTTGCCCAGAATCGGGTACAGCGTGCCCTCGATCAACGTGCTTTTGCCGCTGCCGCTGGGCCCGGTCACGACCGTCAACACTCCCATCGGCAATTTTAGATCGACGTGATCCAGGTTGTTTTCCGACGCGCCGATCAGGGTCAAATAATCGACCAATGGCTTGCCGCCGTCGGTCATCACCGGGCGTCGCACGGACGGCAACGGAATGTGCTTGGTGCCGTTGATGTATCCGGCCGTCACGCTTTGTTCGATCGGAGACAATCCTGTCGGTGGACCCTCGGCTACGATTCGGCCGCCATGCCGACCGGCGCGGGGCCCGAAATCGCACAGGTAGTCGCTGCCGGCAATCACGTCGCGATCGTGTTCGACCACCAACAGCGTGTTGCCCAAATCTCGCAATCGATGCAGTGCCGAGAGCAGTCGCAAGTTGTCACGAGGATGAAGCCCGATCGTGGGTTCATCCAGCACGTACAGCACCCCGCACAATCCGCTGCCGAGTTGGGCGGCCAATCGAATCCGCTGCGCTTCGCCGCCGGACAGCGTCGCCGCACCGCGATGCAGCGTCAAATAGTTCAACCCCACATCCAACAGAAAACGCACGCGTGATTGGATTTCACGCACCAGTTCGCCGGCAATCTTTTTCTCGCGGCGATCGAGTTTCCAATCGGTGACGACACCATCCAAACGATCCAACGGCATGTGAACCAAATCGGCCATCGTCCAACCGCGGAACTTGCAAGCCGCCGACTCTTCCCTCAATCGTGACCCGTCGCAGGCGCTGCAATTGATGTCGTCGACGAACTGTTCCAGTTTGCCGCGCAATCCAGGTGTCAAACGCGAGGCTTCTTCAAGCGCGGGATAAAACCCTTTGAAACGAAACCGGAACAACTTGGCGGTCGACTTTGAATTCGGTTTCGCATCGCTCTGCCGGACTTCGATCCAGCGTTCGCCCAGACCGTGAAACAGCAGTCGGCGGTGCGTGGCGGTCAGCTCGTCGAACGGGACATCGATCGGAATACCTGTCTGTCGCGACAGCGCCCGCAACAACCACAACGAGACCTCTTGATCGACACTCGGCCACAGCAGCGAGGCGCCTTCGGCAAGCGTTTTGCGAGGCGAATCGATCAGGGCGGCGGGATTGGTTCCCGTTTGCTTGCCCAGCCCTTCGCACTGCGGACACCAGCCGACCGAACTGTTGAACGAAAAGTGGTGTGGCGTCAGCGTGGGAAAGGACCGACCACAATCGCCGCAAACGAGATGTTGGCTGTGCGTGATCGTTTCCCAGTGCTGTTCGTCGCGATCCGGATTGGCGATCGCGACTTGGATCACGCCGATCCCCAGCGACAATCCTTGTTCGACGCTGTCGCTGATCCGCGAGCGTTCTTCGTCATTGACCGCGATCCGGTCGACAACAACTTGAACGGTTTGTCGTTTCCGCGGGTCGAGCGCCGGTGCCTCGTCGAGTGCGACCGTTTTTCCGTCGATGCGAATCCGCTGGAAACCTTGGCTGCGAAGCGATTGCCAGGTGTCTTTGGACGCTTCACCGGCCACCACCTCGATCGGCGACAACAACAGGGCTCGCGTTCCTTCGGGCATCGACAGAACTTTTTCGGCGATCTGTTCGGGAGTCTGCGTGCCGACTTCCACGCCGCAATCCGGGCAGTGTCGCGTCCCCAACCGAGCCATCAAGATCCGTAGAAAATCAAAAATCTCGGTGACCGTGCCGACGGTACTTCGCGGCGAATGCCCGAGATTTTTTTGTTCCAACGCGACCGCGGGCGACAACCCTTCGATCCGTTCGACCTTGGGTTTTTGCACCTGGCCGATGAACTGCCGGGCGTACGACGAAAGCGATTCGACGTAGCGACGTTGGCCTTCGGCGTAGATCGTGTCCATCGCCATCGAACTCTTGCCGCTGCCGCTGGGACCGCAAAACACGGTCATCGCGTCGCGGGGAATTTCCGCGGACACCGATTTCAGGTTGTGTTCCGAAGCGGACTGGACCACCAAGTGGGTCTTGGCCTTTTCCGGCGGTGGTGCGAGCGCGGCCGATGCTCTGGCGGCGGTCGCGTGATGCTTGGCCGGCTTGCGACGTTTGACACCCATCACCTTGGCCAATGCCGCACCGGTGTAGCTGTCCATGTTCTTGGCGATCTCGATCGGGCGTCCGGCGGCGACGATTTTTCCGCCCCCGGCCCCGCCTTCGGGGCCCAGATCGAGCACGTAGTCGGCCGTCTTGATGACGTCCATGTTGTGTTCGACGATCACCACGGTATTGCCCCGATCGGCCAACCCGTGAATCACCCGCAACAACAATTCGATGTCGGCAAAGTGCAATCCGGTCGTCGGTTCGTCCAGCACATAAAGCGTCTTGCCGGTTTCTCGTTTACTGAGTTCGCGGGAAAGTTTGATCCGCTGGGCTTCGCCGCCGGAAAGTGTCGGGGACGGTTGGCCGAGTTTCAAATATTCCAGGCCGACGTCGACCAGTGTTTGCAATTTTTCGGCGACCTTGGGAACGTTTTCAAACAGCTCGAGCGCCTGGGCAATGTCCATCTCCAGCACGTCCGCGATCGAGGCGCCTTTGAACTGGACGGACAGCGTTTCGCGGTTGTAGCGTTTGCCGCCGCAAACCGGGCAGGTGACCCAGATGTCGGCCAAAAAATCCATTTCCAACTTGGACGCACCGTTGCCGTCACAGGCGGCGCAGCGTCCGCCATCGACGTTGAAGCTGAATCGGCTGGCGGTGTAACCGCGCGTCTTCGCCTCGGTCAGTTTTGCGAACAGGTTGCGAATCTCGTCAAACACTTTGACGTACGTCGCCGGGTTGCTGCGTGGCGTTCGTCCGATCGGTGATTGATCGATCGCGATCGTCTTGTCCAAAAATTCCAGGCCGCTGATTGAATCGTGGTCACCGGGTTCGCATTCGGCACCGTTCAGCTCACGCCGGAGGGCGGGTTCCAGAATGCCGCCGATCAAGGAACTCTTTCCGCTGCCGGATACCCCGGTCACGCACGTCACGGTGCCCAGCGGAATCGTCGCGTCGACGTTTCGCAAGTTGTGAAATCGAGCGCCGTGGATCGTCAATTGGGCTTCGCCGTCGATCGGCCGCGGTGATTCGGGGATCGCGATCTCGCGGTCGCCGGACAGAAACTGGCCGGTGACGCTACGCTTGTTCGTCCCCAGTTCGTCGGCCACGCCGATGCCGACGATCTCGCCGCCACGGACACCGGGTCCTGGGCCAAAATCGACGATGCGATCGGCCGCCCGCATCGTGTCTTCGTCATGTTCGACGACGATCAGCGTATTGCCGGCATCGCGGAGCCGCACCAGCGTTTCGATCAACCGATCGTTGTCGCGGGCATGCAATCCGATCGAGGGTTCATCCAAGATGTACAACACGCCGACCAGCCCGCTGCCGATCTGGCCGGCCAGACGAATCCGTTGCGATTCGCCACCGGAGAGTGTCGGCGCGGTTCGCCCGAGTGTCAGATAGTCCAGCCCGACACCGAGCAGGAAACCCAACCGCGTGCGAATTTCTTTGAGCGCTTCGGCCGCGATCTTGGCGTCGGTTTCTCCCAGACTGATGTCGGCAAAAAACTGGCTCAACTCATCGATCGACAATTCACACAATGCGGGCAGCGACAGCGAGTGACGATCTTGGAAGGCGTCCGCTGTCGTTGTGATCGTCGCCGCGCTGGCTTGTCGATTCAGCCGACGGCCTTCGCAATCGACGCAATCGATCGTGTTCATGAACTTTTCAAGATGCCGCAATTGCATCTTGTTCTTGGTCGTGCGATAGCGATCCAGAAGCTCGGGAATAAAACCGTCGAACGACCCGGTGTACTTGCGACTCTTTCGGCCGCCACGCCACGTCAATTGGTACGTCGAGTCGCTGCCCCACAGCCACATCTTTTGTGCTTCGGCGGGCAGGTCGCGCCAGCGCGTTTCCAGCATCGACCCCGGTTCGAGTTCGAGCAGCTTGTCCATCGCGGTGGCGAAGCCTTTGTAGATGTGCCGTCGATAGCGACCGATGTCGCCCCATTGGCCCAGCAACGTGATCGCGCCCTTGCGAATCGACTTGGATTCGTCGGGGATGATCATCTCGGGCACAAATGTGTACAGGTGCCCGAGTCCGTCGCAGGCTTCACACATCCCTTGGGGACTGTTGAACGAAAACAGTTGCGGCGTCGGCGGGCGAAAACTTTCACCGCACGATCCGCAGGAGTAGCGGGAGGAAAACAGAATGTCTTCTTTGGCCGGTCGAGCCGAATCGCTGTTGGGCTCGGACAACGACACGATCACCGACGCATCGCCGAGTTTCAGCGCCTGATCGACGGCTTCGTTGATCCGTCCGCGGTCGCGATCATCGATGCCCACTCGATCGACGACCACTTCGACGTCGTGGCGACGGGACCGGTCCAGCGGAGGGGGATCCGACAGACGAATCGTCTCGTTGTCCACGCGCGCCCGGGTGAACCCTTGTTTACGCAAGTCTTCGAACAGGTCTTTGAATTCGCCCTTGTGCCCGCGGACCAGCGGCGCCAGCACCCAGATCGTTTCTTCGGGATCCAGGTCCAAAATCCGCGACGTGATGGCGTCGGACGGTTGGGCGGCAATCGGGACGTGGCAATTGGGGCAATTCGGCGTCGCGACACGGGCGAACAGGACGCGTAAAAAGTCGTAGATCTCGGTGATCGTGCCGACCGTGCTGCGCGGATTGTTGCCGGTCGATTTTTGCGCGATCGAGATCGAGGGGCTCAGGCCGCTGACCAGGTCGACATCGGGTTTGGGCATTTGCCCCATGAATTGCCGGGCGTAATTCGAGAGCGACTCGACGTAGCGGCGTTGGCCTTCGGCGTACAGCGTGTCAAAGGCCAGGGACGACTTGCCACTGCCCGAGACACCGGAAAAACAAACCAGTTCGCCGCGCGGCAGGGTCAGATTGACGTCACAGAGGTTGTGCTCGCGGGCACCCTTGACCTTGATTTCGGTCGTCGACATTCGGGGCAATTCGTGGTCAGTAGAAGACGGCATTCCTTTCCCCGTAGTCTAGCGGGCACGTCAATCTGGCGAAATGAGAGGTTTTCCCGCGAGTTCGGGGCGGTCAGGCGGAATCGACCGGCACAGATGGACACTGCCGGGGATCAAATCCGACCAGACCACAAAAAACACGACTCGCGCACCTCGCCATCGCAACCATACTGCTGGCGACTCGTGGGAGAGGCTTCCAGCCTGTCGCGTTTGAACCGTGGGATAGGCTTCCAGCCTGTCGTGCGTACTTTGACAGGCTGGAAGCCTATCCCACCTTTCCCCCCTTGGCTTTTCAACACGCAGCAGATGCAACTTTATTACTTTCTGGCCGTCATTCTCTCGCTCAGCCTGGGCTCGCTGCCGGAATCCAATCAGTCCTTCGCGCAGGCGGTCGGATTCACCGGGCTGGTGATTCTCGCTTGGTGGGTCCTCTGTTTTCTGGCGGTGCGGTTGGTCGCCGGGCTGATCGACAAGGGGGAGGTCGACGCGACGGTGGGCTACGATTGGTTTGAGCGTCAAACCGAGTGTTTTCGCTGGTTCTCGCTGGGGCTGATCCTGCTTTGCCTGGGGGGATTCGGGCTGGGGCGGAACCTGGACCGGTTGCCGCTGATTCAGCACTCGTTGGCGCTGCAGTCGATGGTATTGTTGGTTCCCGCGATCGCGATGATGGCCGGTTTGTGGGCCGGGGAATCGCGGTTTGCGGCACGGATGGGTGTGGCGCGTCGGGGGTGGTGGGCGACGTTGACGTCCACGTTTTCGGCGCTGCGGAGCAGCGTCGGATGGCTGATCGCACCGATCATCGGCTTTCTGGCGATCATCGATCTGGTCTCGCTGACGGCCGTCGGGGAACAGATCCCGAACTGGGCAGCGTGGGTGGCGTTGGGTGTCGTGATGGTGGCCGGCATCCCGATTTTGGTGCGGCGTGTGTTTCCGACCCGTCCGATCGATGATGCCACCAAGCAATGGATCCAGTCCATCGTCACCGCCGGCGGCATCCGGCGATGCAAGATTGTGATGTGGGACACCAACCAGCAGACCCACAACGCGATGATCGCCGGGCTGTTGGGGCGTTTTCGCGTGTTGCTGTTGAGTGATCGTTTGGTGCGAGATCTGGCGCGTGAAGAGCTTGCCATGGTGATTCTGCACGAAGTGGCTCATGCGAAACGGTTTCACGTGCCGCTGCGAATCACGGCGTTGGTCCCCGCGTGGTTGCTCGGGGCGGGGCTGGAGCGGGGGCTGATGCAGGATGCCTGGGCGACGTGGGCGACGGACTGGGCGGGAACGCTGGGCAGCGTGCTCAGTCTGGTCGCGACCGTGTTGATCTTGCGATGGGTCAGTTATCGCAGTGAATTTGATGCCGACTCGGTGGCCTGTCGGTTGGCGCCCGCGGTTTCACGCAGGTGCGAGCGGGTTCCCGCGACCGAGCCCGACGCACGCCGACAACTTGCATCGGCGCTGCTGCGTGTGACCGAAGGATGCGCCGCGGCGCGCAAGCCGACGTGGCTACACCCCGGAATCGCCGATCGAATCAACGCCTTCTCCCCACCAGTGGCGTAAGCTTCCAGCTTGCGACCCGGGAAGCGTCCAGCGCCCCACTCCACCAGTGGCGTAAGCTTCCAGCTTGCGACCCGGGAAGCGTCCAGCGCCCCACTCCACCAGTGGCGTAAGCTTCCAGCTTGCGACCCGGGAAGCGTCCAGCGCCCCACTCCCCCAACCTCCCAACCTCCCAACCTCCCAACCTCCCAACCGGCAATCAAGACGCTTCCCCCACGAGTCAACCGGAGCACCGGCGGATCACCAATTTCACCGTTTTTTTGCCTTCGGATCGCACTCAGCATTGGTTTTCGCCCGAGAAGTTGCGTATCGTGGAAAGCGGCTGGGCCGTCGATCGGTCTGCCAATCTGCCCATTTCCTACCCAAAATCGAGTCCAGACATGAAGCGATTTTTAGCCTCTGCGGCCGCCGTTTTGCTCGTCGCGACCGCCACCACATTGACCGCCGACGTTGACCTGAAAGACATCCAGTGCGTGGTGGCGAAAAAAGCCGCCGACGCCAGCAAGTCGGCCGACTACAAAGACGGCAAAGTCTTTTTCTGCTGCAACGGATGCGCCGGCAAGTTCGCCAAGGACACCGAGAAGTACGCCGTCAAAGCCAACCATCAGTTGGTCGCGACCAAGCAGTACGTGCAAAAGAAATGCCCGTTTAGCGGCGGTAAATTAAACGAGTCGACGGCGATCAAGTTGGCCGGCACCAAAGTCGCGTTCTGCTGCAACAACTGCAAAGGCAAAGCGGAAGGCGCCGAAGATGACGAAGCCAAGCTGAAGCTGATCTACAACGACAAAGCCTTCAAAAAAGGTTTCGAGCTGGCGAAGAAGGAATAGTCGCTCGTACTGAATTGCAATGCGTTATCGCCTTGTTGTCCATCTCGACGCGCTGACGGCGATCGCAGTTTTCAACGCGGCGTTGCTGTTGATCGGCATCGCCGCGTTGTCGTTTTACCTCGTCGTGCGTCCCAGCAGGCCGCTGGCGGACTGGGCCAGAAAGCGTCGCAGAGTCTTCTGGGTTGCCGGCACGGTTTATCTCGCGTCGATCCTGGTCACCGCCTACTTCCAAACGGGCTGGTATCGTCACGGGATCGGCCTCTTCGTCGCCGGTCTTTCCGGGCTGATCTGGACCGTGTTCGTTGCCGCCCTCGCGGCCGAACGCACGATCCGTCTGCAGACCTTGCTGTGGCTGACGCTGTGTCTGTCGCTGGTCTTTGCCGGCTGGACGACCGGCATCAATCGGTCTCGCAGTCGTGCGCGAATGATTCACGCAATTGAAGCGGCAGGCGGCAGCGTCAACATGGATCGGTTGAGGAACACCGAACCCACGGTGCATCTCCCCAAATGGTCCTTCGCGTTTTTCGACACCTCGTGGGATCGCGTCAGCGACGCGATCATTCCGATCGAAGCGTTCACCCCGAGCGCCGTGCGATCCTGGTGCCTGGACGAACTCTCCGAGATCTATCTGTTGGACGCGAAGAACCAACGGATGGCCGTGGATGCCGATGCGATCGCCGCGATGGATCCCGACAGCCAACTCGATGACTTTGGCGTCTACGGCGGCACCATCGATTCACGTGGACTTGAGTTGTTGGCAAAGTTTTCCGCAATCGAGTCGCTGGCGTTCGACTGCTATGGTGCCCCATTAAACAGCCAGATCAAGCAGTTCCAGAATCTGGAAAACCTTTATCTGACCAACCCCAAATTCGATGACGTCTTTATCGAGCGGATCGATGCGTTGCCGAAACTGTTTCACCTCAATCTGACCGATCCGGTGTTTGCATCCGATTTTTCGACTTCGGCGACACCGGCGGTGGATGTGGTTTATATCTCAGGCAGCACGATCGAGACGGGCACGCTGTCGGCGCTCGGTGCGTTTCACAGCTCGCTGGCGTTTTCAAGCAGCACGCTCAGCCTGTCGCGAAACGAGCTTCCGGTCATGCCGCACACCAAAGGGCTCTACTTCTATCAGTGCAATCTGACCGATGAGATGTTGATGCAGTTCTCCGCGCTGCCGCAACTGGAGCATTTGTCGATCCGCAGCGGAAACGTCACGCGGTCCGGGCAAGAAGCGTTTCGAGAATTGCGGCCGAACGTGGCGATGGATTTTGTCCGGTGAAAGTGTTTCATTCGGCGTTATCGGGAACCGGGTAGTCAACGCGGAGAAGCATTGATTTGCTGTTTTTGCCCGTCGGGGTCGTGCCGTCGGCTACCTGCTGCGATCCACGTCATGCAGGACATCGACCGATCGCAGCGTGATGACGCGGTTGCGGTTTCACACATTCTTGCCGAATTTCCCCCCTCTTGTTTTGCCTCGGCGGTGGCCCATTCGCTATGGTGTACCAACCTTCTCCCGCTTTTTGAACAATTCGCACGAGACAACCTGCGAGCCATGATGTTCAGCCAACCTTCGACTTTTCGTGCGGAAGGGCGTGAGCCCAATGCCCCTTTCTTTGGCTCTAAAGGTGTTAGCGGAACGGCGCGAGCCGTCCGGTCGCGTTTCAAAATCACCGTGAAAGACCGGAGGGCTTGCGCCCTGCCGCTAAAATCGAAAGAAACTCCGGGGCAAAATGCTTCACCGCGTTGCCGCTTGGGGCGACGGATCGAGATCGCTTGCTTGGCGTTGTGGCTTTCGACCGGCGCGGTCGCGATCGCAGACACAACAGTCCCTGATTCGTCGGCGACACCTGAATCGTCGGCGGCTCCGTCGGTGAATGCACGGCCAGCGGTCGTCGCCCCCCACCTGACCGAAGACGCTCCGCGAGCGTTGGCCGACAATCTGGGTCGGCTGAGACGTGAAGTCGACGACGTGCGCAAAGCCTATCAAGGCTGGGGGCTGAAACGCACGATCGAGGTGTTCAAGACGGTGCGGGAGGATCCGACGGCTGGCGGCTCGCAAACGGTCGACTGGTCCAAACAAACGTCCCAGTATTCTTGTCGCGACGACTTTCTGCGTCTGGGAGAACGGTTTCGTTCGGAACGTGTTGAGCCATCTCTGCAGAGGATGGTCTTTGCCTTTGACGGTCAAGTCGGACGGATTCGATTCTCCCAGGGTGTGATCAATCGCCCGCTGTCGACCAGCAGCAACGTCTATGAACGCAACGGCACGCCGAAGTTGCCACACAGTGTTCTGGTCGAGCTTCATTACTCGCGACATCTCGAGTGGTTGCTTCTGGACAACTACGAGGTTCGACCGTTTCCGCCGCAAACCGTGATCGGTGACCCCGAGGTGGAAGAGGTCCAGCTTGACGGCCATCCGTGCTGGAAGCTGCGTTGGTACGGGATCAACAACGAAGACCTGGACATGATTAGCGATTGCGAAGTCTACCTGGCCAAGGACCGCTGCCTGCTGCCGCTCCGCCAGATCTATGAGACTCCGGCCGGCGATCGGGTGCCGGAAGTGAAGACCATTGACATCGATGAATTTCAATTCGATTCGGCGACCGGTTTGTGGTTTCCCAAACAGGTGACGGCCGCCAACCGATGGAATTCGCAAATGCAATTGAACCGGATTCGTTTTGAATTGGATGATCAATTCGGCGACGTTGCGAAGTACGCCGACGCACCGGTGATCACCCCGGAACACTCAAAACCGCCCAAGGCCGTTGTCTCCGGGCACGCACCGGCCGCGGTGCTGACCGAACTGGCTGGCCCGGGAGCCAGTTCGATCGTGATGCGTCAAGCCTTTGAAACCCAAACCGCCGGCAGCAGCACGCTCGGGTTGCTGCTGTTTTTAGCCACCCTGGCGATCTGGTTCAAAGCAACGCGTCTGGGCCGCGCGTTGCGGCAGTTCCTCGGTCGGCACCCGACGCTGATGGGGCTCAGCGGGATCTCCTTGACGGCCTTGGTCGGCTACGCCAGTTCATATCCGCCCGGCTGGACGGTCTACGGTTTGTCGATGATGTTTGCCGGACTGTTCGGGCTGGCCTGGATCGCGATGACCTTCATGCTGATCGGTGACAAACAAGTTTCCATCCGGACCGCGCTGTTCGCCGCCGCCTGCACCGCACTTTGTTTTGGGGGCTACAGCAAGGGGATCAAACGAATCCAAGTTCGCCAGCGGATGATCAGTGAAGTCCGGGAGTTTGGCGGGCGAGTCGAAATGGGGCTTTGGCATCTGGATGAAGAAGGCTTGTATCTGCCCAACCGTCTGGAGCAACTGTTCGGCGAAGCCTGGTCGGGCCGGGCGCATCGCGCTGCGATTCCCAACGAATCGTTCTCTGAAAAAAACATCGACCGTTGGTGTTTGGATGAAGTCAGGTGGCTCGGGTTGGCGTCGCAAGACGAAGCGGCGTTTGACGTCGACGGTGACTCGCTGTCTCGACTCGGCGCGACCGACGCATTGTGGACGCTGCATGTCGAAGGCGGCTACCTGGGCGGCGAAGCCCTGACGGCGGCGGCGAAATTTCCGCGGCTGGTCGACCTGCATTACGATTGCCAACACCGCTCGGTTGCCAAAGAAATCGCGTTGCTGGGACATCTGGAACGCGTCTGGCTGACCAACGCCGTCGTCGACGATGCATTGATCAAGTCACTCCGCGGAATCAAAAACCTGGATTACGTGACCTTGATCAAGCCACGTTTCGGAAACTGCGATCGCCCGCATCACGACTGGAGCATTGACGGGGTCGAGGTGCAGTATGCCACGCTCACGCCGCAAGCGGTCAACACGCTGGGTCAGCTTTCCACCAATCTGTTTTTCGTCGATTGCCATGTCAAACTGCCCGCCGCCGCCGAAGTCGCGCTGCCGTTGACGACCGGGTTCTCGTTCCGCGACAGCGACCTGGACAACCAAGCGTTGTTGCGGCTCACCGAGGCGCCCCACCTGACGTCGGTCGGCTTGACCGGCACCGACGTGTCGATCGACGGCATCGAAGCCTTCTCACAACGTCGTCCCGAGGTTGCCTTGGCCTTGCGTTCGCCTCGCGAATGATGATCCGCTGCAGGTGGACAACGACCGATCGACGACGGCTGATGAACGACGGCTCCATCGCGTGGCGGTTCAATAGTGTGGCGGTTTTTCATCCAGGGGATCCGCGGCCGACTCGGTCGCATTTTTGATCCGGTCGACGGTCTGTTCCCACTTGGCGATGCGTTTGTTGACGCGGTCCAACAACATCGATTGTTCCGTCACGACGTCGTTGAGCACGTCGTATTGACGCTGCAAGTGGGCCAACTGGACTTCCAGATGGGTGATTCGTTCGGTCTCGTTTTTCATCGGTAGCGGTGTCCTGGGGTTCGGAGGTCGAAGCCGAGACGGGTTTCGCGTAGAATTCTCAGCGATGTCTTTGCCAGCTAGCCCTTAACCTGTCAAGAACCAAGATGGTCTCTCCACTTCATCCTCGACAACGATTGCTCATGGGGCCAGGCCCCAGCACGGTGCCGGCGCGTATTTTGCAAGCGATTTCCGCGCCCACGCTCGGGCACCTCGACCCCCAATACATCGAGTACATGGACGAAACCTGCGAGATGATTCGACAGGTCTACCGTACGCAAAACGCGCTCACCTTTCCCGTCTCCGGGACCGGAATGGCCGGGATGGAGACGATTTTGGTCAACTTGCTCGAACCCGGCGACGAAGCGATCGTGATGATCAACGGGGTGTTCGGCGGCCGCATGAAAGACAACATGGAACGTTGCGGTGCGACCGTCCACGCCGTCGAAATCCCGTGGGGAAAATCGTTCTCGCTGGACCAATTCGCCGAAGCCGTTGCGGCCCACCCCAAGGCCAAAATGCTGGGGGTGGTCCACGCCGAAACCTCCACCGGTGCCCTGCAGGACCTCGGCGGTGTCGGTGATCTGTTGCACGATGCCGGCATGCTGTTCGCCGTCGACGCGGTCACCTCGCTGGGCGGCCACGACGTTCGGGTCGACCAGTGGGGCATCGACGCGATTTATTCCGGAACACAAAAGTGTCTTTCCTGTCCGCCCGGATTGTCCCCCGTCTCGTTCTCCGACCGCGCGATCGAGCGGATGGAGGCGCGGTCGACCAAGTCCCGATCCTGGTACTTGGACGTTTCGATGCTCAAGAATTATTACACCGGCGGCGGCGGGCGCGCCTATCACCACACCGCACCGATCAACATGGTCTACGCACTCCGCGAAGCGTTGGCGATTGTGTTGGAAGAAGGCTTGGACGCACGCATCGCACGCCACCGCGAAATGCACGAATTGCTCCGTGACGGGCTGCAAAAACTGGGCCTGTGTTACATCCCGGACCATTCGCTGTGCACACTCAATTGCGTCACGGTCCCCGAAGGCGTCGACGAAGCCGCCATCCGTCGGCGACTGCTCGATGAGTTTGATATTGAAATCGGCGGCGGCCTGGGCGTGTTCGCCGGCAAAGCCTGGCGGATCGGATTGATGGGCGAGTCCGCTTCCCAAAAGAACATCCTGACCCTGCTGGCCGCCTTGGAAGCCTGCCTTTAAGAACCGTCCAGCAAAGGCGACCGCTTTCCGCAAGTACGATGGCCCTTCCGGGCCGTCGTCCGAAAGGCTCGCCGTTCCGCAAGTACGACGGCCCTTCCGGGCCGTCGTCCGAAAGGCTCGCCTTTCCGCAAGTACGACGGCCCTTCCGGGCCGTCGTCCGAAGGGCTCGCCCCGACGCCCCGGAAAAGACGTCGTCCAACGATCCCCGCCGCCCCCTCCCCACCGGTTTAAATGCCATGTCATCGGTCCACCTGCAAACGCTTCGCGACCTGTTGCCGCCCGGTCGGCTCAGCGAAGACGCGGCGTCGCGGGCGGCATTTGAATCCGACGGGCTGACCGCGTTTCGCTGTCGGCCGCTGGCGGTGGTGATCCCGCAAAACGAAACAGAAGTCGTCCAGACGGTGCGTTGGTGTGACCAGCACGCGGTGCCCTTCGTCGCCCGTGGCAGCGGCACCAGCCTTTCCGGCGGGTCGATGCCCGTCTCTGACGGCATCGTGATCTCGCTGAATCGATTGCGGCAAATCATCAAAGTCGATCCCGACAATCGAATCGCCGTCGTCCAGCCCGGTGTCATCAATCTGCAGGTCTCGGCGGCCGCCGCGCGACACGGCCTGTATTACGCACCGGATCCGTCCAGCCAAAAAATCTGCACCATCGGCGGCAACATCGCGTTCAATTCCGGCGGTGCCCACTGCCTGAAATACGGCATGACGTCCAACCATGTGATCGGGATTCGAGCGGTCACGGCCAGCGGAGAAATCGTCAGCTTCGGCGGCGAGTCCCTGGAATCGGTCGGCCCGGATTTCACGGGACTGTTCTGCGGCAGCGAGGGATTGTTCGGGGTCGCGTTGGAAATCACGCTGCGTCTGCTGCCCAAACCGGAGTGTTTTCACACGGTGCTGGTCGGTTACCGATCCCTGCGTGCGGCCGGCGATGCGGTTTCGGCGGTCATCGATTCGGGGCTGTTGCCCGGCGCGATGGAAATCATGGAAGCACTCGCGATCGAAGCGGCCGAAGCCGCGACCCAGTGCGGCTATCCCAAGGGGGCCGCCGCCGTGTTGATCGTCGAATTGGAAGGACCGCGTGAAAAAATCGATGCCGAAAAGAAGCAACTCGAATCGATCATCGCCGCGACCGACGCGTTCGAAACCGTCGTCGCCGCCGACGACCACCAACGCGCCGGGATTTGGGCCGGTCGCAAGAGTGCGTTTTCAGCCGTCGGAAAACTGAGTCCAGATTTTCTGGTCCAAGACGGCGTCGTCCCGCGAAAGCGGTTAGGCGACGCACTGGAAGCGATCGAAGGTTTTTCCAAAGACTCGGGGCTACGTGTCGCCAACGTCTTTCACGCCGGCGACGGCAATTTGCATCCGCTGATTTTGTTCGATGATTCGGTCGACGGTGAATTGGAACGCGCCGAAACACTGGCCGGAAAGATCCTCGACCTGTGTGTCCAGATGGGCGGGTCGATCACCGGCGAACACGGCGTCGGGATGGAAAAGCGAGAGTTTCTTCCCAAAATGTACGACGAACCCACGATGGAATTGATGCATCGATTGAGAGCCGCGTTTGATCCCCAAACGATCGCCAACCCCGGCAAAATGTTCCCGGGCGCGGAGGCACCTGCACTCTCGTCCCACGGACTGCATCCCCTGGAAAAGGCCGGGGTGATCAGCCGTGAGTGAATTCACCAGCGTTGATTCGGTCCAAGCCTTGCAAGAATTGGTCCGCCACAGCGAGTCGATTCTGGTCGTCGGCAATCGCACCAAGCCGGCGCTTTCGTCGCTCGCTGCGCCGACACAATTGATCACCACACGGTCGCTGACGGGGATCATCGAATACGAACCGTCGGAGTTCACGTTCACCGCGCTGGCGGGAACGACGCTCGCCGAAATCAACACGGCCCTGGCGGCGAAGAACCAGTACCTGCCGTTCGACCCCTTGTTGGCCGGGACCGACGCGTCAGCGGGAACCGACGCGTCGGCGGGTGACGCCGCGACGATCGCCGGCACGCTGGCCGCCGGACTCAGTGGTCCCGGTCGGCATCGCTACGGCGGCGTGCGAGATTTTGTGTTGGGCGCCCAATTCGTCGACGGTGATGGAAACCTGATCCAGTCCGGCGGGAAAGTCGTCAAGAATGCCGCGGGATTCGACATCCCGAAACTGCTGGTCGGCAGCTGCGGCCGCTTGGGGGCGATCACCGCGCTGACCTTCAAAGTCTTCCCACGGCCGTGTGAATTCCACACCTATCAGCTGCAAGCCGCCGACCACGATGAAGCGTCCTTGATGATCGCAACCCTGGCGCGAGGCCGCTGGGAACTGGATGCGATCGACTACCGATCCGAGTCTCGTGCGATCTGGGTTCGCATCGGCGGCGCCAAACCCGTCTGCGATGCGATCGCGACCGACATCCGTCGTTGCCTGAAAACGCACACCGTCGAACCGATGACCGATGAACAAACCGCCCAATCATGGACACCACTGATGCAGCTTCGCTTTGGCGGACCGAATCGACGCTCTGTCGTCAAAATCCCGATGGTCTTGCAGCAGATGCAGCGACTGGCAACCTGGTGCGACGACCGTCGCGACAAAGCCTGCCTGCACGCCAGCGTTGCCGGCAGCATCGGATGGCTGGCCGTCGCCGACGACATGCTCCAGGACGTCGATTCGTTCTTGGTCGATTCGGCAATGACCGGCTTGGTCCTCCGCAGCGATCCAGGATCAACCGGGCGCTGGATGCTGGGCACTCGCCGCTCCGCCCCCATCGACCAGAAGATCAAAGACGCGATGGACCCGCCCGGACGTTTTCCCAACCTGGGAGGTGAATGATGCGACACGAGATCAAGACGTCCCAGCACGGCGCGATGGGCCAGACGATGGCCGACGCCGTGAGCACCTGTGTGCACTGTGGGTTTTGTCTGTCGGCCTGCCCGACCTATCAAGAGCTCGGCCGCGAAACCGATTCCCCCCGCGGCCGAATCATCTTGATGAAGGAGGTGCTCGAAGGCACGTTGCCGATCGAGACCGCGGCACCACACCTGGACGCTTGCCTGGGCTGCCTGGCGTGCGTCCCGGCGTGCCCTTCGGAAGTGCCCTACGGTGATTTGATCAGCCCGTTCCGAGCGATCCACGAGTCGAAACGCAAACGCACGCTGGCCGATCGTTTCAAACGCACGCTGGCTCAGTGGACGCTTCCTTATCCGCAACGATTCCGCTTGGCAGCCCTCTCCGGGCGATTGATGAAACCGCTTGCGCGATGGATGCCGAGCCCGATTCGTGTGATGCTGGACCTGCTGCCCGAATCGCTCCCCAAGGCGATGCCGCTGCGTGAAGTCTACCCGGCGATGGGCGAGCAACGCGGACGCGTGGCGTTGCTGGCCGGCTGCGCCCAAACGGTGTTGGATCCCGACATCAACGCGGCGACGATCGAAGTGCTCAACCGAAACGGGATCGAAGTGATCGTGCCGAAGTCGCAAGGGTGCTGTGGGGCGCTGTCGTGGCACGTCGGCAATCTGCGGCAAGCACAAACATTCGCCAAGCAGAATCTGGACGCGTTTCCCAGCGACATCGATGCGATCGTGACCAACGCCGCCGGTTGCGGCAGCGGGCTGCACGAGTACGGATTGATCCTTAAGGGCACGCCAGAGGAAGCCCGTGCGGTGGAATTTACCAAACGCGTTTGCGACGTCTCGGTTTACCTAATCCGCCTGGGTGAGCTCGCACCGTTTCCCGCGTCCCCGGCACCGCAGAGCGTCGCCTATCACGACGCCTGTCACTTGGCCAATGCCCAAGGCGTTCGATCGCAGCCGAGACGTTTGTTGGAACAGGTGCCGGGACTGACGTTGGTGGAGATCGCCGACGGACACCTGTGTTGCGGTTCGGCCGGAACCTACAATATCGACCAGCCCGAGATCGCCGATTCACTCGGACGCCAAAAAGCCGAAAACGTGGTGGCAACCGACGCGGACGTGGTGGCGATGGGCAACATTGGCTGCTTGACACAGATCGCCAACCATCTGCGCGGCCGCGGATCGCCGATCCGCCCCAGGCATACGATGCAAATCCTCCGCGACGCCTACCAGGCCTCTCCCACTGGTTAAGGCACTCCGCCCCTACCCACGCGCCCTCATCATTCTGCCCCGAATCATTCTGCCATCGCTCCCCTCATTCCTCCTCGTGACAAGGCTCCGCCTTGTCACGCAATGCACCGGAGGCTCCCGCCCAATGCCATCTACTTTGACGCCAAGCGGGGTGTTTTTGTTAGCGGTAGGGCGCGAGCCCTCCGGTCTTTCACGGTGTTTTTGAAGCGCAACCGGACGGCTCGCGGGCTGTCGATTTAGTCGGGATCTGCAGAGTCAATGGTGAGCCGCTGGCCGTAAGGCCTCGGGCTTTCGTCGCAGTGCCCGGCCGCTTACGCGTCGCGGCTCACTAAATCGACGGCCCGCTCGCGCCGTTCCGCTAACACCTCTAGTGCCAAAGTAGATGGCATTGGGCTCCCGCCGCCCCGACGTTGGCGTGAACCGGCTGAATCCATCGGCACTCCAGCCCCAAAACCGCTACGCCCAGTCCTCGGCCGGCTCGAAGTCATCGTCGTCGTCATCCTGCAGCCCGTCATCCTCCAGGGAATCCTCTTCAAGCGCGAGCTTGAGAGCACTGCGGCGTGCGGCAGCGTCTCCCCCAGCCACTTCGGCCGCGGATTCGCCGGTCGGTTCCGCGGCGGGCTCGAGCCCCTTGAGGACTTCGGAGAGCTTGGCATCGAGTGCGTCCAGCTGGTCCAGCACGTCGTCCTGCCGCCGTTCCAGCTCCCCCAGCAATCCACCCGGTTGCGACTCATTGGGTTCGTCATCGAAGTGATGCGGGGGGACGGCCATCGGCGAGAACTTTCGGATCGAGGGGGACAACGGATGCGGTGCGACGCGGCGAGCGAACGAAGCGGTCGCACCGTTGCCATCGGACGAAAGGGGGAAGGATCGTGCGTGCCGCTCCAAACAAACCAGTCAGCTCGTCTGGGGAAAGATTGCCGGTTATCGGAGTTCTGCCGAATTTCCGGCGGACTGCCGGAGCGGTGGACAACCGCGACGATGATTTGTGCGTTCCGGTCGCGCCCGGCGGCGAATCACCGGGGCCGGCGGGAGAAAAAAGGCAGAAACCGTGGGAATTCTGATCAATCCGAAAAGGATGGCCGTTGCGGGAGTGGTGTGCCGATCGTTACACTCCCGCGTCTCTCAATTGGCCCCTGCGCGAAATCCACCCAAGTGTGGCTGACGGCACACTCTGGGGGGCCGATCTGGGTGTGGTAGCGATTCCAATTCAAAATCAGAGGTTCCAACGATGCAGATGGAGAAACAATGGTTAAGTTGATGGTCCGTGACAGCGAAACAATTCAAGAGGCAGTCCGAAGATTCCGAAAATTGGTCGAACGCAGCGGAATCAAAAAAGAAATGCGTCGCCGCGAGCATTACCAAAAACCCAGCGAAATTCGTCGCCGCCAGAAGATCCAGGCAGAGCGACGCAACAAGCGAGCCCGGATGCTCGGCCGCTAGCCGCGACCGCGAAAAACGTTGCCTGAATCGGCGGAATTCTGTCACCGCTCGGCAACTTTCGGTCGATCCGAACCATAACCACCCGGGCGCCAGCAGCGCGCCCACGGTCGATGCGAAACCACTGCGACCCCGCAGGGTCCCTTGCCGATCCGCGGCAACCATCGCATCCCCCCAAGGGCGTTTAGCTCAGTTGGCTAGAGCACCTCGTTTACACCGAGGGGGTCGGGGGTTCGAGTCCCTCAACGCCCACTTCTAAGTCGGTCTTCAGAAACGACTTATGCCTTCAGTTATGCGGGCCCCTGCGACCGAAAATCATGGGTCCCGGCGTGGGCCAGAGACGCAGGACCGGCTTTATCCGTTTGCGCTGTCGCCACACATGGCCTATTACCATCGCTTGCTCGTTGCAGGAGAATGCGGGGATGAGCGGCCCCCGCAGCGGTGAGTGGTCACCCAAGTTCTTCCGTACCATCGCCGCGGTGATGAAAAAAGAGGCGTCTCGCCCGATGCCGACGAGAATTCAAGCTAGAAGCGGCCGAGTGCGGCGTGCGACTCACTTGCCACGGGTTCCAAGCACTGGATCTGAAAACCGCCTGCGGACCCAGGACAGGCCTTCCTGGGCAACTCGGGACCGGCGTGTCAGCGCGCCAGTGGCCGGGGAATTGGCGTCGACAAATCGACACCTCTGCTGCAACGGTCTCCGACACCGACGCGCCGAAGCCTGTTGGGGAACCTGCATCGGTTGGTCCAACCGATGCGGTGAAAGCGGGCGTTTCAATCTGCGTCCGGCATTGGACAGAGTGCGAATTTGCGATTTCCACTCGGTGGCCGGCCTACCTCTATACTGGCTCCCTTCTCCCCCTTCGATGAAAGCGAGTCGTGCTCGCTTTCATCGAAGGGGGAGAAGGGTTGGGGATGAGGGGGCAAGCAGGCGTCACCCTTGAATCGTAGGGGCAGCATGAACAGAAGAGCTCGAAGGGATCCAAAGGCGATTTCCTTCGCCCGCGATCAACGGGTCCGCGCAAACGAGTTTGCTCAGGATGTTTGGCAAATGTTGCGCAATCGCCGGTGTCGAAATCAGAAGTTTCGGCGCGAATACGCAATTTCTCCGTATACAGTCGACTTCTGTTGTGTGGCCTTGAAGTTGATTGTTGAGGTTGATGGTGAACCTCATCAGACCAATGAAGGCCGTCAGCATGATCAGCGTCGCGACCGATATTTGGCCGAGGGAGGATATCACGTCGTGCGGGTTCTCGGTTACGAGGTCTTGAGGAATGCTGTTGCCGTGCGGCGCCGGATCGAGCAGGCGATTGACGAGCGGATGGAAGGACGTGCCCCCTCATCCCCAGCCCTTCTCCCCCACGACGAGAGCGAGCACCACTCGCTCTCGCCGCGGGGGAGAAGGGAGCCAGAATGAAGGAGTGCGATCGCACCGAACAGAGAAAACGCGATTTCTTCGCGCAGTCGGTTGCATCGACCGCTGCGAGTTCGCGAACTCGCTTCGCTGCAGTTTTCACAACTCCCAGACCTGATTCCCTCAAAACTGCGCCGAAACGGCGAATCAGCAGTGGTGGCGGCCGGACGCGTGGCGGTGGAGATGCGCTTGGCAGTCGAACGGCCCAACGAACACGTTGAAAGCAGGCAAAACTGTCTGGAAAGACACATCATCTCGATGGGGCTGGAAAGTGACTGGGGGCCAACTAGACGGCCAGCAACTGAGTGGGACCGGCCATTGGATTTTCCAGGACAACAACTGCACGGCCATCCTTCAGGGGGACGTATCGCGCGGCGGCAAGCCCCTGCCCAAGCTGAAGGAGACGTTCATGCGGTTGGATGACCAGCAAACTGTGTCGCTATCAACATCGGGAAGTGTTCTCTTGTTACGAACCGTTCGGTCCCAATCGCTAAACCGCGTGCAAACCGAGTCGATTCTCGGTTTCGACTGTCACAGTGACGACTCAATTTTCCAGACAGCTCCAATCCGTGACCCAAATGATCATCCAGATCGCAGACTTCGTTTCGGTCGGATAGACTGAAAGTAGATCCATCCTCCCTACCGCATGGAGAGAACATTCATGCGTCGTCCCCACAAGATTCACTTTAGCGGCTGCGTCATCGGTCAGTGCCTGGGCGACGCGCTGGGGGTTCTCCGTGAAGGCTGGCCGCGGGAGGACTGTGAGGTCTATGTTGCCGGCCCGTTGCGGTCATGGCTGCAGGGACAACTGGACGAGAACGCTTGGTCGGGACAGTACACAGACGACTCACAACTGGCTCGCGAACTGATTCAGAGTTTCGTCGACTGCGGCGAATTCAATCCGGCGGATTACGCCAAGCGGATCGACGCGATCTTCGTGGAGGACCGGATCGTCGGTCGCGGGATGACGCCCCATCATGCCGCAATGCGTCTGGCGGCCGATCTGTCTTGGGACGAAGCCGGAACGCCGGCGCCGGCAGCTGGCAACGGCAGTGCCATGCGGGCTGGCCCGATTGGGCTGATGTTTGGGGACGTGCGTCACGTGGTTCAAGCTGCCTACAACCAGGGTCGAATCACGCACCAGGATCCGCGGGCCTCGGCCGGTGCGGTCGCGATTGCCATTGCCGTTCATCTGGCTCTGCGATCGAAAACTATCGACCCACCAGCCTTTGTTTCCCAACTGGCGGAATTCACGGCGACGGTTGATGAGGGCTTCGCGCAAAGCCTGCGACAACTGTCGGGATTCTTGGAGCTTTCCATGAACGAGGCTGTCGATCGGATTGCGGTGTTGGGGCTGGAGCCAGGAGCAAAAAGCGACTGGAACCGCATCTCACCGTTTGTCATTCCAAGTGTGATCTGGAGTCTCTATGCATTCTTAAACTCGCCAGACGACTACGCGGCGGCGATCAGCACGGCGATTCGCGTCGGGGGAGACGTGGACACGACGGCCGCCATGACGATCAAACCACGCCGCGTGATCGATGGATTGAATGCCCAGCTCGCGTCGTTGATCATGTGAAAGTTCGTCTGCGTGCAAAACTAAACCATTTTCCGGTCCCCATTCCCACCACTTATTCCTTGTGTTTGCAGTCGAGGTGGATTCATCGGTTCGATCGACGGGTACGTTTCATTTCGCTCCAGAATCCCCTGTCAATTCTCGCCTGGGTGGGCGTTGCGTCAGACGATAACCGTGGACGCGAAAAACCAAGAGGGTCAGCATCAAAAACGAATTGCAGCACAGCACCATCTGCCACAATTTCAGATCGAAACCCCGCCGCCAAAACACTTGAGGTGCAAGCATGATCGCCGCGGTTAAACCAATCAAAACGGCCCCGCTCCTGACAAGAGATCCTGGCGTTGATGTCAAGGTCGTCCATGCGACGGTAATCGCAAACAAGGCGACCAAAATCCCTTCAAGAACACGATCAAGCCTGCGGTGACTGACGAGTTGCTCGGAGACCTGAAGGTTCACGATGGCGAAACAAACGGCAACAAAGCCGATGCAAAACAGAAGCTGATGGATTCCAAACTGGCGACGCAGCGTGACGGTTTGCGCTGCCGAGCAGGGGTCGATGGTGAATCCGACTCTTGCAACCACGACTGATAGGATGCTCAAAGAAACGGCAAGGCCCAGCGAGGTAAACGCCAAAGGTTCTAACGACGTCCCATAGGTCAACGCGACGGCGAGTGCAATGGCTGCCACTCCAATGCTGACCGAAACCAGCTTCGTCGTCCAACGACCGGGACCAAGGAAAACGACGATCAATAGTGCGCCGATGACGGCAAAGACACCGGACCGCATGAAGCTCCAATTGTCGACTCGAAAGAACCACCAATTGCTCTGTAAACGCCAGACGGTCCAAACCAAGATGCCCAGCAGCGCGACCATGGCGGCGCAAAGATCGTATGCCATCTGTCGCGGTAACCGATCCGCATCATTTCCTAAACGACTTCCGATGAACCTGCCGGCAAGTGCCAGTAAAAGAGCCCCCGTCAACCACAGCCACAGCATGTATCGTTGCAATTCGATGGTCCACGGCTGACGCCTGACGGTTCCATCGCGCAATGAGATCCGCGCGGTCTCGCCTGCCTTGGTCATCAGTTCCAGGCTCTTGTCATCTTCACCGATCCAGATCGATGACTTGCGGGCTTTGTCGTACCCGACCCACGACGTATGGCTGACCGTACTCCACACCTGATCCCGTTCGGGAAAAAACAAGATGTCACCGATGCCCAGGCTTCGAATGAGTTCGCCAGTTGGCTCGTAAATCAGAATGCGATCCCGGGATCGAAAACCGGCGTGAAGGTCAGCGATGGCGAATCGTTGGCCGTCATCGGACACCAACACGCTCAGGTGGGCATGTGAATCGATCTGCGAAATCACTCCACTGTGTGTTTCATCCGTATCATGATCGCGCCAAACATATTTCCAAGACGGCCGGTTTGGCCAAGCCGGGGGGGAAACAACGACAGAATAGCGACCGCCTGTCGAAACCCCGGTTTCCTGTCTCGACCACACGCATGAATCGGCGAGCACCTGTGAATCGATGCAGACCCACAAGACGACCAAGATGCTGTTGTGAAGGAAACGCTGCGTCTTCGACATCATCACCTTGAAGTGCTCCGGCGTTCTTTGCTTAGATAGTTCCATTGAGCAGACGATCCAATCTCGAACGAGAGAATTGAGCGGCTCCGTCAGACCGGCGATGTGTCTCGACCAGATCCTAACATAACGCTCCGGCGCGGCCGTCTCCAGGATTTGACCGGCCTAGGCAAAATCAACACAAGGACCGACAATCATCCGTGCGGAATTGCACAGCCGCGATGCCTGGCTCTACCCGACGGTATGGAGGCGATTTGCACCGATGAAGATGACGACGACCATTCGCACACAACCTGACAATTCTGCTCCTCCGATCGCACCTCCGGCGGCGTCCCCCGCCGTCGCCGGCATGCCGACTGCGGCAGACCTGCAAAACGCGACGGAGCTAAGCTGTCTTGTCTATGAACCGCTTGAATTTGCTGCTCAAACGCTTGACCATAACGGATTTACGAAAATCCTGACGCTCTCTCGGTTTCCTGATGCTCAATTGATTGCGGCCATCGAGGGCCGCACTGCTTTCATCGCGTTCCGCGGTTCGGCGAGCGCGGTGGACTGGATTGTTGATCTTCTTTTTTGGCCATTCTTCTGGCCGCTCCGTCATTTCGGATTTGGTTGGGCATGGAGAAGCTTGAAACCCGAGCTGACGCAGTGGTTGTCGGATCATTCAAAACAGTTCGACGATGTTTTGCTGACGGGGCATTCACTTGGCGGCGCGATGGCACATCTGGCGGCGATGGACCTTTGCTCAAAATACAGCATTCGTTCGGTGATCACGTTCGGCGCCCCCAAAGCCTGCTTTGCGGGCACGGCATCTCGCTATGACAAGCAAGTCGTCCATGGGCGAGCCGACCAGACCCTCAAGGACGTCACGTATTGCGTCGTCAACGGACGCGATCTTGTTGCAAAGGTCCCCCTGGGAATCATGCAATTTAATGAAGTGGGACGATTGATCTACATCGACCAACACGGAACCGTCCATGGGACTCAGACCGGCTGGAAGACGCGTAGCGACGAATCAATGCATTACATGTCGCAAGTGCTCGAACCGCTAGACATTCCCCCGTCTGAAATGTCATCGGCAGCGATCTTGACTGAGCCGAAATCCGCTGGGCAGACACTCTGGCACTGGGTCTTGATCGGGGTCAATGCCTTTTTGCCGGCGAAATATTTTCTGCTACCTGCTGTGATCTATATCCAAACGGCGCGATACTTTCTGCATTCGGGATTGTCACATATGTCGGGGCACTATTGGGATCACCTGTCAAGAGATCGGTGGACTAATCGACTGCATCACCCGGTGGCAACGCCCCGAAGCGTTGGCAGTCTTTTCCTGTTTTTCATTTTGGCTGCGGCCTTCATGACCGGACTCTTTTACATTCTGAAGTGGTCGATTCAGGGGAGCAACCTGGGTGGTTGAAGAGTAAAGCCTCGCCAGAACGCTCCGGGCTTAGCGCGCTTGATTCAAGGTCACGGGGCGCCCAAAAGGGACCAACGCGCCCACCGGGATTGCGGCCGGTGGGCCGCTCACCGACCACGTCGGTCAACGTTTTATCCTCCAACCGATCGTTGGTTCCTTCACAGGTCGATGCAACCGCGGCGACCTCAGTTGTCAGTCATTGTTGCTCGACTGGACAACGAACGATGGACAACGAACGATGGACAACGAACGATGGACAACGAACGATGGACAACGAACGATGGGCAAGACGATGGGGGCAAAACGATCAGAGTCTAAAATTGTTTTGCCCCCATTGTTTTGCCGTTGCTCCGAGGATGGGGGAACAATCGTGCAATGGGACCAATTCGACAAATAGGACTTGTAGGTCGCATCTGTCCTATTGGTCCTATCGAGAGCGACACTTTTCGCCGCTTCGGCTGGACCATCCTCCGCATTTTAGGCGATCGCCTCGACTGCCTCGTCCTTCGATAGCCCATCGCCATCAGGCCAAAGGCACCGAAGATGGCAAACGAACTCGGTTCGGGAACAACGGCGGCCGAGCCGCGACTTGCGACACGAAAACCGATGTTAGGAAAAATTGGGTCGAGGGATTGTTTTCGCAAATGCGGTACGTCGACGACAAGCCGAGGGCAGCGTTGGTTGTGTAGGCACCGCCGCGATAACCGCGCGAAAGATTACCCGACCAATTTGTGAGAACGTACGACGTTTCTTCCCATTCAAATACGTTACCTCCAAGTCCCATGATCCCAAACGGACTCCGACCGCCAGCCTGCGTGATGTCCGCGGGCACTGTCGAATTTCACTTCGTTTCCGTGCGCTGCCGCGCAGCTTACTTTAAAAGGTGGAAGGCGACTGCCGCCAACGTTCCGCCGACGATCGGGCCGGCAATTGGTACCCACGCATACCCCCAATCGCTGTCCCGTTTGTTCTCGATGGGCAGCAACGCATGGACAATTCGTGGACCAAGATCGCGAGCCGGATTGATCGCATAGCCGGTCGTTCCGCCCAACGACATGCCGATTCCAAACACCAGCAGCGCGACCGGCAAGTAACCCAGCGAACCAAGGCCCAGTCGCGGATCGGAGTCGACCGGCACATCACCCTGGATCAAACTGGGCGTGACCATCAAGAAGATCGGCAAGACCAAGGCGAACGTTCCAACGACTTCGCAAAGAAACGATTGGAGGTTGTTGCGGATCGCCGGCGCGGTGGCAAAGCAAGCCAGCATGGCATCCGGATCGCGTGTCGCAGCAAAATGCTGGCGATAGAACAAATAAACCAGTACCGCGCCGATCGTCGCGCCGATCATCTGAGCGATGATGTAGGTGATCGTCGAGCCCAACGAAAGCTTCCCGGCGGCGAGCATTGCAATCGACACCGCCGGATTGATATGTGCACCGCTGAATTCGTTGGCACAAAACGCTCCGATAAACACCGCGACTCCCCATCCGGCGCTGATGGTCAACCAGCCGGCGTCGTTGCCCTTGGTACGCTCGAGAACAACGTTTGCAACGACGCCGTTGCCAAACAAAATCAGCATCATCGTACCGATGATTTCTGCGGTAAATGCGGACATAAATGAACTGGGGCTGGGAGCGTGCCAATCGAATTGAGTTTTGCCAGAATTGCACCGAAGCGTTGTGGCAAGAGAATTCTAACGGGACGGCGCCACGTCGTGGCGATTGAAGTCGAATCGAGTGTACGGAAGGCGAGGCAGTCACGCACGATGCCGCGCTTGCGGGCACCCTACTCGCCACCGTGCAGAACCCATTGTTTACTGAATTTTGCGTACTTGATGCTTTTCCGTTCGCCCTCGGGTGTCGGAACAAAGTAGCTGTACGTCGCATGCAGGCTGCCATCGGAAGCCTCGATGACGGACGGGTAGTGAAAACTTCCCTGACCAGGTTGCGATTGTTCCAAATGACGCGTGTTGCTCCACGTCGCTCCTTCGTCGTGCGAGACGGAAACTGCCAGGCTGTGTCGACCGTCTTCCAAGTCGTTGTAGACGCACAGCCAATCGCCATCGCGTAGCTTCATCAATTCCAAGCCTGCTCCCGGGTTTGGCAAGGTGGGATGATCATCGACCTTGCCCCACGTTTCACCACGGTCGTTCGACTCAGACACCAGGACGCGTTTTGGGGGTGGTCCGTTGTCCCGCATGTAGGCGACAATTGAGCCGTCTTTGCGGGTCGCGAAACTCGGCTGGATGTTGCCTACGCCCACGATAGGATCACTGTATCGCCACGTCTTGCCCAAATCGTCTGTGATCCCAACAAGCGAAAAAGAAAAGCCATCCGAGTAGAGTCCGACCAACATCCGGCCATCCTGCAACATCAGCGGATGGGCGCGTGTGAACCAGCCGATTCGACGTGTCAGCTTATCGCCGGCTTGCCTGTTGATCTCGGCGATCCATCTCTTGGCCTCATCGCCAGGTTCATTGTCGCCGACGACGTCGGCCAGTTTGGCCGCGACTATTTTTTCAAAGTCACCCTGATGCTTGACATGCATCACACGCATCGAGTCCCATTTCGGTGGACCGTTCGGCATCGTGTAGTTGGTTGACTTCTTGATTTTCATCAACGCCGTTTCCCACCGATTGGCCTGGATCGTTGGCCACAACAGCCATAGCGTTTGCGTTTGATCAATGATCATGCAGCAATTGGTATCGGGAAAACCAGGTGTGTCCGCCATCAAAAACGGTTTCGTCCACTTCCCAGATTGCTTGACCCATCGTGCGCCCAGGATCTTCACGTCATCACTTTTTCGCTCGCCACTGCCGTGGAACCAGCAAACGAGTAGATCCCCGTTGGGGCATTCAACGATGCAAGAGCCATGATTGTGCCAATCTTCCAGTGGAAAGATGAGTTCTTTGTGCACGTCCTGTTGCGCCTGCACCGTCGAGACGAGACTCACGACCGCTGTTACGATCGCCAGGCATGCGGAAAGCATTGTTCTGCATGTCGTTCTCATTGATTTTTCGCCTCGACGAGTTGTGTGTACGCTTCGCGACAGTCACTCACGGTAACTTCATTGCGACTCACAGTCTAACGGCTTGTCAGCCGGCGAGGCTCGTTGCTCTCAACAGGGATGGTTCCGTCTACCGATTCTCTTTTCTTCGAGCGGTGAACGCGAATGGCGAAGGCCAGTCCGCCGACCGGCAAATCACGGCTGAAAGCTGTGCCGTTTGGCGATCTGCTCGCCACAGTACATACAGCTCATGTGTCGCTTGCTGATCGTGCGTCCGCACTTGCGGCACGACTCCGTACCGCTTCCCATCTTTCCGTCGGCCACTCCATCGCGCAAGTCGATCTCACTCACTTTGGCCAACAGTTGCTCATCGCTGAGTCCCGAATGGTCACGGGCGACTTCCCAGAGCGCTTGGCACGTCAGCGCCAATGATTCGACTTTGTCCTCCAGCCGAGCGATCTCGTAGCTGATGTTTCGTGATTTCGATTCCGCCCTGCTTGCCGTTGCGCTGGCATCGCGAATCTGCGATTGTTGATACAGTTCCCACAACACGACAGTCTCTCCTTTATCACGGATGGGCAATGGTCAATCACACGCGCTGCGATCGACCGACAAAGTCTAGTCACTGTTCTTCGACTCATCATGCAGAACTTGGTCGATCACAATGCAAGCGCAAAGTACTGCAACTTCATCTGTTCCCTCATCAATTTCAACACCGTAGCTGTCCGTCCACGCCCAGAGCTTCTTGCTGACCGTAGCCACGACTCGGTTTTGTCTCTCGAACGTGAACTCATGAGCCCAGAAAGAACCGTCGATCGTGAAATCATTGGGGCCTGGAACATCGAGCGTGAATCTCTTGTTGAGCCATGTCCACTCCTTCGTCACTTCGGCAAAAACGGCGCCGTCGATAATGATTTGATATCTCGGTTTCCAAGACAGCAACTTCTGGCTGATCAGTGCGATTTCCCTGCCACTTCTATCTTGGAAAGAGAGCTTGTCTCCCCACGAAAACGCCTTGCCATCGACATGATACAGCGGCTCGCCCCCATCATCGGTGATGGCAAAGTCATTTCCCCATGACCAAAACTTCTCTTTGATGCGAAAGATCATGCGTGCTCCAATAGAGGGGTCCTTTCACTTTTAGTTCGAGGCGAGAAAACCGACCGATCAGGGCGCCAAAACTTCAGGTTTTCGCTAAGCAGACACCAGAGGATTCATGGCTGATCCTATTCTTCTTGTGCGACTTCCAACTATACGCGAAATTTACGGGCTGATGGTTGCGCCCGCAGCTTTGCATAAAGCTTGCGCGCCGGGGCAACGATCGTGCAATGGGACCAATAGGACTTTAGCCCCCAGCCGATCGCTACATTCCTTCCGGCACGTTGGTCATGCAGCCAATGGGTGCTGTCTTTGCGGGCAGTTAGCACTGAATCGGTGGAAAATAGTCCAGAATCACATCCGTCGGCAATTCGACGCCGCGATGGTTTTGACCGGCAAGAACTCACTGGATTGCTCGGTGCCGAGTCGTGAACAACTTCGGTCGCTTCGCACCGTCAGGTTGAATCTTCGATCTGCCCCATCGTATTCCCCCGCTTGTTTGCCACGGAGTTGTAGCGACATGATACGATCGATCGAGCGAGCGTGCGGGGTATTCCGGTTGCGGGCGGCGATAAATCGGTAGACCAGCCCCTTCGCTGCATTGCCTTACTTTCAGGGAGATTGCTTGATGCGGTCAGAGTTATACTGCGGGTTAGTACTGGGCTTGTCGATGATTGGCTGCTTCTCTGGGTGCGGCCCCCACGTGAATCCGCAGGCGGACGCAGCGCCGACGAAATCCGCCGCCAACGCGGTGCCAAATTCAGCACCGCAAGAGTCAGCCGCCGAGGCGGCGGAACCACCGGATGAAGATTTGCGTAAACCGGCTACCGCGGCTGAAGCTGCAGCGGCAATCGATCTCTCGACATTTCCACTATTGCCCGACGCTGGGGAAATTACGACGAGAACCGTTGCTTGCTTGGACTATGAAGCTCGACTCAAGGCGTTTGATGTGAGAAACGAGTATGAGTTTCAACGCCGCAACCTGCTCGAGCGGCAGTGGAAGGCGTTGTCCGAATCCGATAGTTCCGCGGGATACGCCGAAGGGCAGTTCGTCCGCTCGGGATTTCACCTCTATGTCACCGTCCAATTACACGACGAGCCGGGCAAAGTCCTGGTGCGACTGCGGAATAATGGCAACGTCAACGTGAGCAAGCTGCCGGTGCCGGCGGGCGCGGAATTTGTCAATTTGAACTATAACATCGCGTCGTATGAAACGAGCGTTGGCGTCGAAGAAACCAAGGAGGCTGTTCGCAAATTGCTAGTCGATCAGGGCTGGAAGGTTTTGGGCTGGCGCGGCAATAGGCTAATTCTGCAACAAAACGCCGTAGAGCTAACCTCCGTCGTGGAATCACGTTCAGCGCAGCCTGGTAAGACAAGAATCGCTTACTGGACGGTCCAGTTATCGACCGATTCGCGGGAGCCTGCCGATGCCTACTTGAGCGAGTACGAAGTTCAAGATAACGCACGTTAGATGAACCAGACGCCTGACGGCGGAGCACTACCCATTCAGAACACACCGACTGCACGAATCCGGAATCCTTGGTGACGGCAGTGGCATCGACTTCCGAAGCCAACACTCGGCGAAATTGCTCAAGTTCGGTGCGTGACGGCCGACCGATTTTATTTCGAAACAGTTGGAGAACTCGGTGGAAGTCCAAGCTGTTGACAAAGGCTTTGCGGATCTATTCGTTAAGCGCAGCTGTTGGATCGTTGGCCAATTCGGCCGCGATCCGCACCATGTTGACAAATTCGACTCGATAGCCGTAGTCGTCCCGCCCTCGGGCGGATGATGCACCGTGCAGCGGTCGCCTGGCAATGCCCAGACGGAATTGTCAGACCCTTACCGCTCTCGTGACAAACGCTCAAATGAAACCGTGCGACGACAGAACGGCCGATTGCAATCTAACTCCCTGCATGTCTACGGACGCCGCAAAGCCGTGGTTCGAACTCGAATTCAGTTTGAAGCTCCAACATCATCGACTGGGGGCCTTTGGCGACGCGCGTTGTTTTCAAACTCCGGTCGATGAAGCCGGAGTATCCAAATCGGGATGCCCTTCTCCGACGAGGTCTGAATGACCGACCCGACTTTCGGCCGACTCAAATCCGCCTCGGTCCATGAAACCTCAGCAAGACGAAAGCGTTCTCACGACATCCAAGCCATAACGATGACGAACAGTAACGCAGCGATGGCGAACATGATCATTAGCCCTCCACAGCCCATGGAATTGTTGGTTCCACCTACATCGCCGAAAAAATCAAAGTCGTCTAGCAAGGTACTGACTCATTGGTGGATTGAGTGAAAGGCCGATGGCAATTACCCGTTGGTCTCAGCAGCGCGCCGCCCATGCCCAACGATGATTTCGAACTAACGGTTTGACTCCGGAAGCGCATCTTGACGATGGCAGCGCACGACGCGTTTGAGAAACAATGCCAACACAGCGCACGCAGTGATCACCAGCAGCCCGCATAACGTTGCATACAGAATGAACGTATCTTTCGCGGGGTCGCGGTAAACGTATGCGTCTTCATCGGCAGATCGGTCCGTCACGACTGCCTCGGGAATCGCTCGGTACTTTTCATTGAACTTCAAATCGACGGCTTCACCCGCCGCGATCCATTTCCGTTCATCTTCAGCAAGTTTCGCAAACCATGCATTTGCGTCGGCTTGCTCCTTACGAAAATCTTCCGCTACTAGCTTTTCGCTAACTTCCACCCTGGCTCCTTGGTTTAGCGATTGCAGCGACCATGAGATGGCGCGGCTAGCCAACGCGTTGTAGTCTCGCTTTGCCGCTTCGTCTTGGACATTTTGCGCGGCGCTGGAGTAGGCGCGAAAGGCAAGCTGATCTGCCGAATGTGCTTGCTGAAGATCACCCAGTGCTTCCAGCAGAATCGGCGATTTGTGCTGGGAGAACCGCATCATCCCGAGGATGCCTTTCGTCGCTTCTTGCAACTCCTCCGTGGAAAGAAATTTGTTTGGATCTCCATGCAACTCGTTTCGCAAGAAAGTGTAGAAGGTTCGCTTCGCATGGAGCGGGTAATCGTGGTCCTCTTGAAGCCGTCCTCGCCCAAGTGGCAACTTCAGGCCATCATCCGTTGTGCAGCTGAGGACGTACTTTACCAAGATGACTTGGTACTTCTCGCGACCGAAGTGTGCGTCCGGATTCACCTCAATTGCCCGTTCGATCCACTTCAAGCCTTCGGTCAATTGACCGTCGTGAATGTAAATCGTTCCCAAGTTGGCTAGCGACTCGTAGCGATCTGGGTTTCGTTCCAGTTGTTTCCTAACAACTGCGATCCCTTCGTCATAGCGTTTCAATTTCTCCAGTGAAACGGCCACGTCATCCAACATCAGGTCGTTTTCAGGATCCGATTCCAGCTTTTCCAGCCGATCCTTCAATCGCCATTCGTAGTATGCAAGAGTGTGCCTGGGGAACTTGCCAAGAATGATCTCTAGCGCAGTCGGAAACCGCGAACGTTCCTCAAGCAAGGTCTCGGTGTCCCAGTCACAGGCGCGAGAACACGTCGCTGCAAACACTACGACTAGCAGGCCTGCGAGAGTGCATTCCCAGTGATTCATGTCACGGTTCCCTGATGATTGAGTGCCCAAACGACCATTCCCAACAGGCCCAAAACTGCGTGGATTCCTGCCTCTGCACGTTTCCAAACGGGTTGGCCGTGACAGTGGGCAAGAGCTGAACTTTCATGTCATCGAATGGAATTCGAAGAAGTCTCAATGTGGTTGAAATCTCAATTTGTATAGTCCTACCGCTCGTAGTGCCGGTCGGACGAAAACTGAGCCTAGCACAATCGCTACCAGCACAGGGACGGCGAGGCGTTTTTGACCAGCTTTCCCCAGTAGACGCGTGAATGCAGGATGATCGTGTTCGGCTTGATGGTCGTGGCCCTGCCCCAATTCTTCCATGCCGGGCAGAGCAAGACCAACGGGGTGCTTTCCGACTGGATGTTCATGGCGACCGCCCCGCCGCGGGAGCTACCGACGACAACATCGGGTGGATGTCGATTGTACTCGGCTTGGGCGGTGCGTACGGCAGCGTCAAAGTCATCGTCATCCAGAGCCGGATTGATGACCTCGTGCCCGGCGTCCTTCAGGAACGTCGGTTTCACACCGCCAACGACGCTGTTCCAGCCGTGGAGGAAAAGGATCTTCATGATGTCTTGGTCCAATGGCCCGAACAATGCCGCGCTCCTCAAACAATGGGTTTTGGAAGGCCGTAGGGTGGACGTCCTTGGAGCAATGTCTGAATGTATCTGATTTCTTTTTGCACGGGGGCTGCCCGCCGGGATGTAGCTCCCAAGTCGTCCAGGTGATTTCGTGATCGGTGGCGATCCGCACGGCAGTGCGGTGGGACCTTCGGAGATGAGTGATTCGGTACACGGAGTAGGTCGTGGGAACCGAGACGTTTTGGCCGGTACCTGCCAGAAACGAAGGGGTGAGCCATGCCCGTTTCAGTGCTCGGGATTTTCGAAGCGTCCAATCGTAGATTCTGCGCTCGACCCAAAAAAATTCTCGGAAAGCGCGCAGGATTGACCTGGAATGCGGTCAGTAGTTGGCATCACGGGAACTTGCTACTACCAACCTTCGGAGAATACCATGGCATCGTCACGTCTCAAGCGATCCCGAATCCAGATTGAAAACCTCGAAAATCGCATCGTGATGACCGGGATCAGCGTCGCTCAGCCGCCCCTCATCGAACTCGACACGGCCGCAGCTGACATCACCGACGTGTACTTCTTTGCGATCAGCAGTGCCGGCGATCGGTCGAGCGGATCGCCATTCGGCCAGGGGCCGGCCATCAAAGGCGATGTGCCTGCCGCGTCGACGCCGATCGAACCCGGCGACGTGGACGCGATCCTGGCATCGCAAGTGGACTTTTCGCGTCACTTCGAGACCGCGTCGAATGCCAACAGCGCAAGCGCCGTGCTGCATCCCGGTGCATCGACCGACATGACCACGGGCAACGCGGCAGCCGAGCAACCATCGGAAAGCTCATTCGAAAGTGCGCTCGCCGAATTGCAGGAGAGCATCAACTCGCTATCACCGACCGACAATATGATTGCCAATGACTCAAAGACGCGTCATGATGCTGCGATTCAAACCGTGTTAAGTGCTTACTGATTGTAATGTTGCGATTAACGCTCGGTCTTCATCATTCTGCCCCGCATGATTCTGCCATTCCGTGACGCTGGAAACGGTTGGGATGCTGATCGGCCTCCGTGCCGGTCACGGTTGCCGGCTGTCGGGCTCGACAATCACGGGGCGTTCGACCTCGATTCCCCAGGCCTTGAGAGTTTGGTAGGCCTCATCGCGGACGCCGAAATACTTCGAGCGAGTCCGATCGTCGGCCATCCGCCGGCTGTACCCAGAGTCCGCAAGCAACATACGCAGGCGGTCGATGTTGGCATCGGACTTAAAGTACCGCAGCACCTTGGCGGCTTCCGATCGCCTTGAAGAGCTCGTGGATTTCAGGAAGCCGATCGCACGTTTCTCCAGTTGCTCGTCGACCGGTACGACGAGTTGCCCGTAGGGGCCCAGCTTAGATTCCACCAGCACCTCCGCTGGAATCATCAGACGAACGGTATGCAGCTGCCGCACGTGGGGTGGCACGCGGCTGATGATCTCCCTGGCTGCCTGGACGATCGCGTCAGGTTTGCGCAGGATGGTAAAGTCAGCCAAAAAAAGTTCGACCTTACCCGGCGCCAACTCAATCAGCTTCGGCGAGAATGGGTGATGATCGCTGTGTGCGATCAGCAATCGGCTCGTACGCTCCTCAAACGCTTTGAATCGTGCCGTCGGGTGTTCGACGAACAGTCCCATTTTCTCATGGCGTTGCTCGAAGAGCGGGTATTTGAGCGTTTCCTCCACGGCGATCGTGATGCCGGGCTTCCTCGAGCCACCGGGGATGGGTTCGTCGCGGACCCGAATGATTCTCGCAACCCAAACACGGTCAGCGTTGATGACGAAACTTTCCAGGCTCTCAGCCGTTTCGATCAGGGGTTGAGCTGTTGCTTGATCCATAGCGAAGAGCACGAACCCCACAACAGCGACTGCAATTCGGCAAAGGCTACGCATGTGTCTCGTCTCCGAGCGTGGGATTTCCAGTTGAAGTATAGCCTACGAAGATTCTCTAGAGTGCCCTCACAGACTCGCAGAGTCCGGACCGCTCTAGCCTGAGATTCCGGACAGAGCGAAAAGACAGACCGTGTTCGGCTGTCCGCAGGGGCAGACCAGCGGTGCACGTTGCGGATCCACGGCGGCGGTATCTTTGGCAGAATGATTCGGGGCAGAGCGATGTTGCATGTGACGCACGGTCTTCATCATTCTGCCCCGCATGATTCTGCCATTCCGTCACAACTGGAATCGGCTAGGATGCTGATCGGTCATCAGAGGTGGCAGACGAATCGACTGGCAGACGAATCTCCACACAGACTGCTGCCTTGGTCTGCCACGGATTCGCGTGCCCCGCATCGTGCTCTAAAATGATGTATCATCTGATCGGCATCGCGGCCCAACGGCGGCAACGTTTCGCCCGGGGGCCGTCCGCCGAATGCCACCTACTATGACAGGTCATCAGCGCAGGGGCATGATGTGAGCAAGATTGGGATCGTAACATTTTCGTCTCCGGGACATATCAATCCCTCGATCACGCTGGCGAAAGAGTTGGAGCGACGAGGTCATCGGGTGACGTTCTACACGCTCGTCAACGGAGTGGCGAAGATCGAAGCGGCCGGCTTTCGAGTGCGCCCCTATGGATTGCATGAGCTTGGAGAGGAATCGATTGCGGAAAGCTATCGCGAACTCGGAAATCTGACGGGGTTGCGGGCGGTGCGGTTCACCGTCGAACTGCTAAAACGCCGGATCACCATTGGGCTGCGTGAACTTCCAATGTGCTTTCGGGAAGATCAAATCGATGGGCTGGTCATTGACCAAGTTGTACCCGCCGGCACCGTGATTGCTCGTTCAGAAAACATTCCGTTTGTGACATTGTCGAATGCACTGCCGATGAATCTCGACGCGATCGCCCCTCCGGTGTTCAGCCACCGTGGACCGGCTCGCGGTCCTTTGGATCGGCTCGGGATTCGTTTGCTGAACGGTCTACAAAACCACCTGGCAAAACCGCTTGTCGCAATCGCAAACCAATACCAGCGGGCGAATCGATTGCCGATCTACAGGTCGATTACGGAGCTGCGATCAGAGTTAGCCCAGGTGACCCAGCTTCCGCCACAGTTCGACTTTCGCCGCAGTCAGATCGACGAAACGTTTCACTACACCGGTCCATTTCATAGTCGAGAGTCGCGTCCGCCGGTGGACTTTCCCTGGGACCGTTTGTCGGACGAGGTTCCATTGATCTACGCCTCGATGGGGACGTTGCAAAACCAAATTCGCCGGGTCTTCGAGATGATTGCCGAGGCTTGCCGGGAGCTGCCGGTGCAATTGGTCATTTCGCTCGGTGCAAAAGTCACTCCCGACGAGTATGCGCACCTGCCGGGGAACCCGATCACCGTCGGCTACGCCCCACAACTTGAGCTGTTGCAGAAGGCCTCGGTGTGCATCACGCACGCGGGACTGAATACGGCGCTCGAGTCCATCGCGCATGGTGTCCCGATGTTGGCCATCCCCATCACCAATGACCAACCGGGCGTCGCCGCGCGGATTCGACATCACGGTTTGGGCCGCGTCATCGGGCTGCAAAAACTGACGGTGGCAAAGATCCGCACGACTCTGCAAACGTTGTTGCAAGACCCGCAATACACCGAAAAAGCCAACGCCTTTCAAGCGGCGATTGCCTCGGTCGACGGCGCCAGCGAGGCTACAAAAATCATCGAAACGGCGCTCAATGCAAAACCGATCCGCGAACTTGCTTGAGTCGCATCGTGTCGTGACGGCTTGAGAGTTTGTGTCGGAAGATGCCTCTGGACGAGGGAGTCGCGATGTCGTTTGACGAAGAAGAAGTAACAGCCAAAGACCGAGAACCGGGCCCCGACGTCACGCGGAAACTTTTCCGGCAGTGGCAGATGGCGAGACGTGGGCGGTTCCCGGCGGAAGACATGACCAACCCTGTTTGGCGTTGGCTCTTTCGCGGTCGCGTGGATCCCTATCATGCGAACGAACGATTCAAATCGCGTCTGAAAAAGATGCTGGGCACGATCGACTTTCCCAATGAACCCCGGTGGGCGGGATGTCGCCTGGGACAGTCACGAACTCAGCTATCAGATGGTCGTCTCTTCTGGATCGCTGGGGAACACGAAGATTTCTACGATCCAGACTTTTACATCTACAACGATGTCATCGTCCAGCAAGCCGATGGGGATACTCAGATCTATGGATACCCTGAAACGAGTTTCCGGCCTACCGACTTCCACTCCGCAACGCTCGTCAATGACGAAAAAACCATCCTGCTGATCGGCAGCATCGGCTATCCCGAACAACGGGACATCGGCCGGACTCCAATCTACGCTCTTGATACGGAAAACTTTCAAATCGACGAAATCGCATCGACTGGAAATCACCCCGGCTGGATCAGCAAGCACACTGCAACATTGAGTGAAGACGAATCGTCGATCATCATTTCTGGCGGCGAGGTCATGACGGAGGACGGTCTGCTAGAAAGTATCGACGACTGGTCGTTGACGCTTGCCGATTTTCGTTGGACTCGTTTGACCCTGCGAAAGTGGATTCGATTCCAAGTTGGACGGGCCGACCAGACGGGACTGCATCTATGGAACTATGACATGCGGAAATTCTCGCTCGAACATCCCGGTGCCGGACTCGACCGCGAGGACGACTTGGCCGATGAGATCGGTGCGGAGCCGAACATGGAGGCGTATGACGCGCTATACAAGCCGCCGGTTCCACATTCGCCGGTTGATCAGGATCCTGAAAACGAAGACGGTTGGCGGACCAAGAAGGTCACGATTGAGGGTGTGCCGGTGCGTTATACCGATGAAATGGAACACTTGACGGTCACCATCGAAGGCGACCTGCCCAAGACAATCGTCGATTCCCTTGCAAAAGACTTGTGCAGTAAACTGGCACTCGTTGAGAATACTGACTGTCGGATCAAATGGATCGATTGACAGCACGCCACAACAGCGTTCTCTCCGGCAAGTCCCATGACCACCACCGTTGGATCACTGATTTCACTTCTGGCCACGCTGACCGCCGCGCGAGATGCCGTTGGCACGCTAAAGCAAACAATGGGGGATCGCTAATGATGAGCGACAATGTCAACCGGAAGTCCAGCGACAAGACGCGATGGCTGTTGGTCGGCGTCGCGGGCGTGCTTGGCGTCGCCTGGCTGGTATTTTGGTTCGGCGGCTTCAGTGTCTTCGGTCCGCCTCCGCGACATTTGCAAGAACGCTGGGAAGCCGGTCAGTTCGATCTTTCAGATGACGAACGACAACGACTTCGAGGAATCTCGGTCGAGTTCGATCCCTCCAACGAGAGAGACGCAGACCGTGCGATTGAGCAGACCGCGCTGGTCGGTTCGTATGTGATGAAACGGGAAGAACCGGTGAAGCGTCGCGAGGAACTTGCCGTCTTTCAGGAAGATCCGACGCGCAAAGTCGCCGTGACGACGGAAGAGTTCCGACACTTCTATCAAGCGTACGCCAATCAAGACCATCCGGTATTCATCACGTCTGACTCGATCTTGAATGCGTTTCATCGGATTCTCGAAGACTCGATTCTCAAACTGGAGTTTCGCCAGATTGAACGGTTGCAAAGACTGTTGCCGATCCTTGACGAGCGGCTTGCTGTGACGCGGCGGTCCGCTGATTCCGAAGTCGACCGATCGGCCCGTCGTCGCGCACAAACGGTCATCGGCGTTGCTCGTCAGCTGATCGATCCCAGCTATGAACCCGATTCCGAGATCCGCCGGATCGTACAAGAAGAAACGGAACGTGTGGAAAGCGGATCGGGGCAATCCATGCCCGACTGGCTCGGCGAACCCAAACCGTCGTTTCTTGCCATCGACTATTCGCGTTTTACGCCCATGGGACTCCACACCCGCAGCGATGTGCTTCGCCGTCACTACCGGTCGGTCCGATGGTTGCAAACCATTCCATTTTACGTGGGCGATGACGAACATCTGCTTTCGTTCAGACTGATAGCTGAGGCGGCCGACGGCACGAATTGGGCGTCATTCGCGGAGACGTATCGCGAGTTCTTCGGTGGTACCGACGACTGGAATTTGCAGACGTTGAATTCGCTGCAACCAGACCGCAGCGATTCGCCGGATTCGATCGACACGCTCCGCAGCAAACTTTTGCAACGCCTCGACGCCAAAGGGCCGCCGAGCAAAATCAACGATCGGGTCGCCGAGGAATTTGCACCGCGTAACTCTGAAAGCTTGTCCCTCCATGTCTTGTCCGCGTATCGAACTCCCGAAGCAATCTTGTTCCAGGCGACGGCTGATTGGACGAAGACTCCGCCGTCCGTCGGATTGCTCCTCTGCACCGCGTTGGGTTCGAAACTTGCTCGCCAGCGGCTTGCCGAATCGAACGAGTCGGAATCGATTGCCAAAATCGATTCGCTTGGCAGATTGCTCGATGACGATTCCGTTTATGGCGAATACCTACAGTGCCTCGCCACGTTATTAAATCCGATCGATTCATCACCGGGATTCATGTCGACCGAACGCTGGCAGCTGAAGAGCTGTCAGACCGTTTTGGGCGGGTGGACCCAACTGCGTCATACCTTTGCGTTGCAAGCGAAGCAGAACCGCATCGTGCTCAACCAATCATCACACGTCGGGGCGGGTTTCGTCGAACCCAATCCCGAGTTCTTCCGCCGCCTCGGACGATTGGCATCCAGAATCGAAAACTCGCTGGATGAACTGGGCGCCTTTGAAATCAGCTACGAGCACATGCGTTTTCGATTAAACGAATCCGCCCGTTTCTTCATGCTGATTCGCGCACTCGAGCAGGAAGGGATAGGGATCAATAAACTAGGGACACACTTGACGCGTGAAGATCGTCAGTTTGTCTACGATGCCTACGAGAAAATGGGAGAATCGAACCCTAAAAACTGGCTGAGTTTTGGCCAACTGGACGAAGAACTTTCCGAGCTCAGCTTGGCCGCCATTGTTCAAGTCTCCGACCACCTCGAACGAGGGGAGCTGCCGAACGATCGCGCCGCCCGCGGGGCGATCCTCAGGGGCGAACGCAGTTCAAATCGCGTTCGTTGGCTGCGTTTAGCGGAAATTTGCGAGCGGCTTGGGGACTTGGCCAGCAAGCAACTGGACAATCAATCGCTCACTGCCGCAGACGAGCAATTCATCACAAACTACGGCGAAGAACTTGCTGCTCTACTCAACTACGAATTGCATTCAGCCTCGGATCCACTCGACGATGCGATGCGTTGCGTCAGCGTCCTGACGCAAGCCAATGGCAATCACGTTCACATCGCGGTGGCTCGTCCCCAGGCAATCTATGTGTTGTACCCTGATCACGGCCAAGAACTGCTTTGCCGTGGAGCTGTGTTTCCGTACTTTGAGTTCACCGACGATGCGATTGTCGACGATCAGTCATGGAAGACACGGCTCGATTCGGCAACCTCCCCAGACCGACCGCGTTGGCTCGAGCCGCTGTTCACGGACGAATAGAACCGACCTTCGTATAGGGGGAATTGAATCAGCGGATGCAATATCCGGGTTAGGAATCACGCGAAACGCGACTTAGACCAACGATCTCGTCGATGGAGTGTGATGCGATCAGCGGATGGTTGTACGACGTCCTTTCTAGGTCGTCGGGGCGAGCCCTCCGGACGACGGCCCGGAAGGGCCATCGTACGTGCGAAAAGCGGTCACCTTTAGCTGGACGGCTAAAGCCTGCACACCAACACTCATGCCCGTGCCATTGCGTCATCCATTTTTTCTAATCACCGCTCTGTTCTTTGCCACCGGCGACCGCCACGAGCAGTGTGGACACGGCGAAACCAAAGACCGATCCTTGGAAAAGGAAATCAGAAAGCAGGATGCCGTTGATGCTTCCTGCCAAAGCACTCGGCTCCACCGATTTTCGCGCGAGGGTCTCTGAGAATGGGAGTATCGATGCCTGCCCCCAGTAGACCATGATCAACAAAGCGGCGAAGCTGACCGCACCGATCATCACCGAGCGTCGCGCGAGTCGCCCTTTGTCTGTCATCATGGTCGCCGCCGCCGCGATGCCTGTCGTCGCGACCAGCAGTAGAGCATATCCGACCAACATCGGAATTTTAGCCGACAGAAAAGAACTCAAGAATCCTTCGGAGTCGATACTCTCGGCAGTTGCCAAGTTGCGGAACGCGGACATCATCAACCAATCACCGAATGCGTTGGATGCCGCGCCGACAACCATCAACAACGCTGCGAATGCAAGTAGCGTCCGGGCGACTATTCTGGGTTTTCGCCGTAAGAGTGTAAGGAACATCATGCCCAGGCCGAACATCACCGCGCCGAGTCCACCCAGCGGTGCCATCCATGTCACGTTTGAGACACGCGATTCGGGCTGCATCATTTCACCGATTAACGACATCATCCGAAACGGTGTCAACGACGTGAACAACAGCATCAGAAGGCAGCCAAGCGGTGCAAGAAACACGAAAAATGGTCTGATCATGGATTCGGAGCCTGCGGATTGACGGGCGACGGAAAGAATGGCATGAGCATTTCCCTCGGGGCAGTTTAGCGTGTCGTCGAAAGACGCGTTGGCCGCCGGAGCATCTGGCATGGTCGAACACGCAATTGCCTCGGCCGACTGCGGCGCGCGAATTCGCTGCGACGCACACTTCGTGAAATCCAAGAGAGCGAAAATGGGAAATGCAAAAAAACGACGTCGGATGGATGGGGCGAGGTCAAGCTTCGCCCGCGCGAAGCAACTAAACTGGGGTCGATTCGCCTCCTTCATGCAATTCCGCCTCATGAGACTTGGAACCTTCCTCGCGTTCGCCCTTATGGTGACGTCCACCAGTGCAGAAGAGATTCGTTCTGGTCGCTCCACGCTGGAGATTGATACCGGTGGCATCGGCCTGCGGATGGGCACGGTACGCTTTTCGAGTGAAACACCGATTGACCTTCGACTGGCAATCGGCAGCGAACCAGCCACCACGTTGCGAGGAGCCTACCGAATGGTGAGTCGCAATGACGGACAGCTCCTCTGCACCGCCGTGCTCACGAATTCCTCCGGGGCTGCCTTCTCCATTCGGGACGTGTACGCGTCGGGTCCGCATCCCGATTCCTTTCGCCTCACCCGCGAGATAACGGTCTCGCAACCTGGCAAGGCGGACGGCTTCCAATCGCGATTCCGGTTGGCGTCGTCGGCAGGATTTGCTGATCACGAATACTTCATTCCGGGCATCTGGTACCGTGACAATTCGAAAGCCCGTCCGGGGGCTCTTGGTACATCGAAAACCGACGAGTCATTCCTGATCCGCGAGGACCGGATGCCGCTGCCGTTGGTGATGATGCGTGATTTGAAACGCGGCGTTGCCCTGTCGTTGGCTCATCTCAATCCTGACGGGGCAACCTGCCGGGCGGATGTTTCCGCCCAGAGGGTGATCGACGAGAGAATTCGGGTCGCAAGCCTCGGGATCGAGGGTCAGGAACAAACCGCGGTGACCCTTGCCTACCCGGCGACCGAAGGCGAGCGGAGCTATGTGCCGGGGCGAGAAGGACGCGGATCGAAACGCTTGGTGGAACGGTTCCATCCGATCCGCGAAGGATTTTCACACCGCTATGCCGTGCTGCTTCACTTGCAAACCGCGGACGATTTTCCGCAGGCCATGCGGACGGCATGGCGATGCGTTTTCCGTGAAATCCGTCCATCGATTGAGCGAGTCGATCTGGACGCCGTTTACCAAGCAAGTCTCGAGCTGCTGTCCGACTGGGTGAAGGACGTCGACGGCGCGCCGGGAATCCCATTCCGGCTGGCGCTGCCTGAGGGCCGGCTGGAAAGTCCCGAATACTACACCTACCAAATGGGCTTTGTCGGCCAGCAACTCCCCATCGCCTATCACCTGCTGCGACACGGACTGATTCATGACGACCCGAAGTTGCTGGCCCAGGGCGAATCCATGGTGGAGTTCTGGGTGGAAAAGTCGCCGACCGACGAAGGCCTGCCGCGGGTTTGGTTCAATACATGGCCCCAGCCGCACTGGAGGCAATACGATACATTCCTCCGCATCGCTTCGGACGGGATGGTTGGCGCGTTGATGGCCTGGGACGTCATGAAACGCAACGGTCGCGATCGTCCACAGTGGCTGCGTTTCTGCGGGGACTTCGGTGACTGGTTGGTCAAGCACCAACAGACGGACGGATCATGGGTCCGCGCGTACCGCTGGAATGGTTCGGTTTCGCACGACAGCAAGTTCAACACAACCCACCCGATTCGTTTTCTGGTCGACCTGCACCACGCCACCGGTTCGCGCACGTATCTGGACGCCGCCATCCGCGCCGGTGATTTCTGCTGGCGAAACATCCACCAGCAGTTTGCGTATATCGGCGGCACGCCTGACAACCCAAACGTCCTCGACAAAGAGGCCGGCTTGCTCGCCATCGATGCGTTCCTTGCATTGTGGGACGCGACAGGTGAAAAACGCTACCTGGATGCCGCCGCGCAAGCCGCCGATTTTGCAGAGACTTGGGCGTACTGCTGGAACGTCCCGCTGCCGAGCGACGACCCGGAACTCGTTTTTCCGACGGACCTCCCGACCAGCGGCTTCAGTCTGATTGCAACGGGCCATTCCGGCGCCGATCTGTATCTCGCCGGGGCTCCCTTTCTGCTGTACCGCGTCTACCTGGGCACTGGCGACCCGCACTATGCAGAGATGGCCCGATTCCTGCTCCACAGCACCCGTCGACACGTCGATATCGACGGCTCACTGGGCTACGGCCAATCGGGATTGTGCACCGAAGCCCTCAACTTGAGCATCGACCACGGTCGCGGCCACGGTGTCGATGTTTGGCTTCCCTGGCTGAGCTATCAGATGATCGAGCCGATCGTTCGCCTTCGAGAAACCTACGGGATCAGCGATACGCCGGTGCTCGGCGAACGCGTCTTCAAGGAGATGCAAGTCAAGGACCGCGGCTTTGCACACCGTCGCGGATTTGGCTTAACTGAAGTCAAATGACGCAGCTGGACGATGATCGTGAACCCCATGATGTTGTTGCCACCTGCGTCAGCCCGCCCAAGATCCCCTGTTTATCCCCGGAATATCGCTTCCCATGACAAACTGCACAGTCGCCCCATCCTGCCGGCCGATTGCTGCGCTGGTGTGCGTTATTTTACACTGCGTCTTGATGATCGATGGCTTTGCCCAGACGCCAGAAATCCAGCCACAATCGCTGCAGTTTTCTCGCCAGGCTGTGCGACGAATGGTCTTTGACACGCCCCAGCAGATTCCTCTTGCCGCATTGGACCCGGCCACGATCGTCGGTTTGGACCTGATGCATCCCGTCGTGGGAAACTCAACGGGCGAGTCCCTCGTTTCGATCGGCGACGGCAGACTGAAACTTTCGGCCGCAAACGGCGCGTCGACGGCGCGCTGGATCGGAGGTTTCAATCCCTTTGCGACTTACGAACTAGGCCTGCACCGATTCGATGGCAGCGGGCGAATCGGATTGCTGTTTCGTGACAGGCATCAGCACAACCACCTTTCCGCGGCCGTCGTTGTCAACAACGGCGAGTACCAAGCGATCGAGTGGGTGGTGATGAAAGAGGGGCACCAGGTGGACCGGCAGAGATTTGCATGGCCCCAAGGGGTGAACACGACGGGGACGATTCGGCTGCGCGTGCAGATGTTAGCCGTTGGCGCGAACCTTTACATCGAGTCGGAAGGAACGTCGCATTTGGTCGGGTATCCCGATTTCAACCAACATCTCGAACTCCGCCGCAAGGAATTGATTCATCGTTTTGAGTTTTGCTTGTCCAGCGATTTGGAGCCGCATTCATCGGTTGAAATCGACAAGGTGATTGCGGCTTTGACGCCGGGCTGCGGCCAAGCCGACATTCGTGCCATCACCACGCGCGACGGCGCGCCGCTGCTGGATCAGGGTCGGGTATGGCTGACCATGACCGTGCGGGGGCGAGCGTTGCCGCATCCGCTACAGGGCGTGTTTTCCCTGAACCCGTCGGTGTTTGATCTCCGCTTCGAGGGAATCATTGTTTTTGACATGGGCGACGGTCTCTGGCGCAATGAACTCGCTTCGCATTTGTTTTTTGACGAGCCGTCGGGGCAATGGCGAGGCTGGACCACTGGATTCAGCGCTCTCGGTACGACATCGCAAAAGGAAGAAAAAGCGATCCTGGCGGTCTGGAGTGATCGCGATCCTCGCCAGGGATTTTCCATCATGCACGCCCGACCGATCGGGCTGCAGGGGGAACACGAAGACCCGCACGGCGTGTATGACTCCCAGGCCAACAAGTGGCGGTTATTGCTGTCCGAGCGTGCCGGAAAGTATCGCGCCGGAATGTGGGAATCCGATCAGTGGGATCGCGGGTATCAGCGTTTGGCTGGCCCTGTGGAAATGGACAGCACGGGGACGTTGATCCAAAAGGTTGGCAAGTCACGCTATGTTTTCTTCGGCAGTGCCGATCGCAAAGTATACATTCGCTCCTATCCCGATCTGAAGCCGGTTGGCGAATTGAACATGCACTTGCCGCCGTGGAACGAGAACACGGGCACGCGGATTTGGCCGAACATCATCCCGCTGCCCGATGGGTACCCCGCGCCGTACATCGCGTTGATGATGGATCGCCAGAACTATCCCAAGATGCCGGCGCGCAATTGGACGTACGGCGCGATGTATCTCTTCTCTGCCCATCCTTGATGGTGCGTCATGCGGAGCGAGTTGACCGTAGTCTGCGTTTTCCCTACTTACCGGTTTTGCCGGTGGCGGGAACGCGTCGATCCACCGATCGATACAGCGGGAGCATTTCGACAAGCATCCGGTGTCGGCCACCGGTGCGTGAAAAAAACCGCTGGATCGTCAAAAAAGAGACAGCGTACCTTTTCTTTCTTCGCAACAAGAGTTCACTCGCTTACCAGGCAGCTAACGAACAAGATGCGACCGCTCAAGGAGCGGCAGTTCCCTGCTGATCGGTAATTCCGTGATATCAACAATATTTATGCTGAGCCAACCACGATCTAACTGAGGTCACATCCCAACAACTGTCTACGCACAGAGGCACACTTGTCATTCGACAACGCGATAAGCACCGCATCCAAGTCCCGATGCAGAGATTTTATAGAAAGGTACCCGCGCAGTTTTGCACAACAGTACGCAGCGGCACGTCGCAGTACAACCGCGTCGCTTCGTGACGCAAGACCGGAAGAGTGAATAAGCAACCTCCATTGAGGGCGATTGAGCTTCAGACTTTTCTTATTGGCCAAAGCGCAGAACGCGGCATTGGCAACTGTTGGGTCATGATCTCTTGTGGACATGATTATCGCCGTGAACTCAGCTTCGGACAAGGTCGGCTTCTCCCTCGCTGCTGCAAGCGCTAAGGCTCGAACTTGAGCCTGATGTGAGGTAAGTCCTTTCTCGATAATACCATCCAATGCCCCCCCGAAAACGCCAGGCTTGTCGCGATCAATACAAGCCAACGTGTAGATTGACACTCCTTGAAGGTCCGAAGGATTTCCCGTGGCAACTCTGAATGGGTTAAGCGGGTTTTCCGCTTCGGCTGAGGACATCGATGATGGCGGCTCTGTGACTTCACCACTGGAAATCGGTGCGAGCACTTCAAAAATGCATTTGGCTTGTTCATCGGAACAAGTGTCTCCAATCGATTTAATCGCTTGCACGAGCTGCACTTTATTCGATATCAGGTTTTCGGGCTCGCGAATCATGTCGACGATTGCGCTAAGCAAAGCCTCCAGTGAGTCTTTTGCCAAATGTTTTCGATGCCGCAGTATTGCGTTCAGGTATACTGTGCCCGCCATCTGGACGGCAAGCTTTCTGTCCCCTTTTTGGATGGTGAATACGCCAAAGGAGCCGGCTTCAGTTTTGACCTCTTGTCCAAGAGGGCAAGTCTGTACTTGCTGTCTGACCCGGTTGGCAACATTCCGCGCGTCAGCGCTCAGTGCTTCGGGATTACTAATTTCAGCACCAAACTTTCCAATGACTTGAAGACGATACTCGTCCAAGGGCTGCCCCGAAGGAAAAAGCGATGCCCTTAGTCGTTGTTTCGCTTCTTCATCTCCTGCATCCGCGAGACTGCAAAGCAAATTGATTGCGTCTGGATAATCTGTGTGCTGCTTTCGGTCCAATGCCAGCGGTAGCGATGCGTCTATCAGTTCCGTGTAACATGCTGGTGAAATCTTATCCGAGCAGTGCGTTAACGATTGCATCATCTTGTCTCGCACCGTTAACACCTGATTACGGCCTTCAACTGGAGCTAACCAAATCGGGTGCTGGATTGCGGAACGAACCAGTTTCTCAGCCTGCGAAGAATCCAATCTCCATGACAACTTTGCCAACGTATCCCAGGCTCGTGAAATCGCAATCTGTTTCAAACGGTCATCGGAGGATTCGCATGCTTTAGAACATAGGCGATCGAATACACTGCCAAACCACGTGTCCGGGATGGCGTCGTAAAATTGGTCTAGCATCTCGCATCCAATTATAAAGTGACGCCTGAGATTTGTGCATTCCATCCATTTTTTTGTGCAGTTTTCAATAACCTCTGGCGTCCCTTGAACTAGTAGAGTGTCTCCCAGTTGAGTAGCTATCTGCTTATCGTCGGCGATCACTGCGTGAAATACGGACTCATGAGGCCAACCGAGATCCATGCATTCTCGCGACATTATTGCTGATGCCAAGCGGTGCGGCCGCCAGCACCCTTGATGGTAACAGCGAAGTAGTTCTCGCCAAATGCTTGGCAATGATTCATATCGCTTGCCCTTCTCACGAGCAGCAAAGACTTCAAAATATGATTGATAGTCCCATAGGTTGACGTCGGCGATCAACGCTCGATCGAACATTCCATAGAAATCATCTGCTTGAAGCAGGGAATGAGAAATGTCGCTGCGATTGTACTCGACTGCGATTCGAGACTTTTCTGGAATCTTATTCGTCAAGGGCATGATTCTTTCGTCGAATAGACTAATTGCCTCTGAGTCGCGATAATCCCAGTGCAGGATTCCGGCGATCGCGACGAGAAGTGCCACCCGGTCTAGTGTGCTCTCACGTTCGCTAAGCGTTGTTTCGAGCATCGAGATCGCTTCTCCTGGCTTACCATGAATTGCCAAACTCTTGGCAAGTGGAAGCTCCGCGCGAACGATTGGACTGGTGAGATCAATCATTCAGCGACTCCAATTCGGATGTTCCTATGATTGATCCTAATTCTCCGTTCGCAAAATCAAGTTCACGACAAATGGCGTTGAGCAGCAGGATTTCGTCCTGATCGGTCGTTGCTTTGATTGCTTCGCTGAAGACCTGCTTTGCAGAGGCATAGTCGCAGGATGCGACAAACCAGTTCGCGATTGCTCGAAGGCAAGGAAAAAGGTAGCGGTGGGACTGATCCAGGTTTCGGGCAGTCTCAAGGAGTGCTGGGACCCACCCCTTTACAAGATTGGGAGAGCCTTCCTCCAAGCACATTTCCAGTAATCGAGTCCCAATCTCCATCCTCTGGGCTGTAGCTAGCTGCTGATTACTTCTGTCGAACTCAAAAACAAGATTCATGATCGCGCTGCGTTTGCTTCCAATTTCCCACAATTCGTTGGATAGGTCCGACAAGCCTTTCAAGTATTCGCCAGGCGACATGCTCGACTTCTTCTCGCGCAATTGGTCTAGTCGCTGTTCGATGTGGGGACGCGACTCTTGAAACGTAGATAACAAAATTGCACGTCGCCGCTCGTCTTCCTTCAGATGACGAGACTGCAATTCACTAATCATCGCAGTTGTGACTGTATCCGGCATGGAAAGAGTGTTGCTGTACTGCTTCACCTTCAATTGCGCTTTGACTGTCCAGTTGGCGGCGTACTTGTTGAATGTTGCCGCATGCCGATTGAATTCGGCTTCAATCCACGGCTTTTGAAGCTCAGGTATGATTCGAGAGTACGAGTCGAATTTATCCGGTGGGAAGTCAAACCATATCACAACCGAACGGTCAGCTTGATTGAATACCACATCTTCAGTGTAGTAATGTCGCCACCAATGTTTTTGCGACGTAATGTCCAGCAGCAGTGTACCTGCCTTTGGACGTGTAGCTCTTCGTCGCGATTCTTCGAGAATATCTGCAACCCGAAGTAGACCGGCCAGCAGTTTCATCCGAATGCCTGGACCATCTTCCGTGAGCTCGTTGTATCGCTTGCGGTCGGCCTCTTGTTCAAGGTACAAGTTGTGGGACTCGCACAAGCAAGCGATCTTCGAGGGTTCATATGCAGAAGAAAGCTGAATCCCTATGATTGGAGACTCAGCACGCACGGATGACTGAACCATCTCTGCAGAAATCCGGTGATGCATCTCGCGAAGGATGTCGCGACGTCGCTGAATCGGCAAATCATTCCATGGCAACTCTAAATTGAGTTCGGCAACAGCCCTAGTCCTCAATCAAGCGAACACTGGATGATGAAAATCTGAAAAAACTCGAAACCCTCGGCGTTTTGCGGGTGTATTGGAGGTAACTACAACTTCAACGCACTCACTCAGCAGAGGATTTCGAGTGAACGACAATTTACGCCGTCGATTTCATCGCCGCAAGCGAGTTCTTTTGCAACGTATCGATAAGAAGAAGGGCAAGACGCATACGCCCATGATTCGCCCTTTGCGGGCGAAGTACGAACTGGCCAATAAAGTTGAGGCGATCTCCTGCGGTGGAATCGGCATGATCATGCAGCTTGTCCAGCAACTCGGATTGCGAAAGCACATCAACCAGTCCGCGCCAGTGTTTAAGCTTCACGCGCCGTACGACGAAGCCGACCACGTGCTCAATATTGCCCTGAATCTATTGGCCGGGGGGACCTGCCTCGAACATTTAGAGCATCGCCGCACCGACCAGGCGTACCTGGATGCACTCGGCGCAGAACGGATTCCCGATCCGACAACCGCTGGTGACTTCTGCCGCCGTTTTGATGGTTTCAAGCTACTGCTCTTGATGCAGGGAATTAACGCGGCACGCAAGAAGGTTTGGAAGCAACAATCCGATGCGTTCTTCGAGCAGGCCACGATTGAAGCCGATGGTACGATGGTTGAGACTTGCGGTGAAAAGAAGGAGGGCGTCGGAATCAACTACAAAGGTCAGTGGGGATACCATCCACTGGTTGTAACGCTCGCGGAAACCAAAGAGTTGCTGTATCTGGCCAACCGCAGCGGCAATCGTCCCAGCGGTGAAGGCTCATCGTTCTACTTCGACAGGGCGATCGAATTGTGTCGCAGTGCCGGGTTTCGAAAGATCCTGTTGCGTGGTGACACAGACTTTTCGTCAACTCAACATCTCGATCGATGGGACGCGCAGGGCGTCCGTTTTGTGTTTGGTTATGACGCCAACAAAACACTGACTGCAATTGCCGATTCCCTCGACGAATCGGCATGGAAACCGCTCCGGCGGCAAAGATCGACTTCGAAAAATCCGCGTGCAAAACGTCCGAATTACAAAGAGCAAATCGTCGTAGAAAATGGCTACGAGAACAAAAAACTGCGTGCTGAAAGCTACGCTGAGTTTCCGTATCAGCCCGGCAACTGCAAGCGTCCCTACCGGATGGTTGCTGTTCGCAAAAACATCGACGTCACGACCGGACAGCAATTCCTGTTCAGCACCGAAAAGTACTTCTTCTACATCAGCAATGAACCAAAGCAAGAAAAGCAGTCGCGTGAATTGATCGGAGACGGCAATCATCGCTGCGATCAGGAAAACACGATTAGCCAGCTCAAGGCGAGTCACGCATTGACCGCGCCACTGGATTCACTGGAAAGCAATTGGGCGTACATGTTGTTCGCTTCTCTTGCCTGGACGCTGAAGCTTTGGAGTGGACTGATGGTCCGCGTCAAAGGGAATCCGGGTCAGAAGAAGGCGAGGAAGCGGCTCCGTGACCGCGTGATCAAAATGGAGTTTTCGACGTTCCTGACATCGTTGATCCAGATCCCGGCCCAAGTCATCCGCTCATCGCGTCAGTTGAAGTTGCGGATTCTGACATACCGTCTCGGCGTCGAAAATTTGTTCACGCTCAGTGACCATATTGCGATGCCGCTTCGAACGTGACACGTCGCAACCAACGAAGCCGGAGTCCGGACGCTCCGGTACCGCCGCTAACGCCTAACCCGAGAAACGAAACATTGAGCACCATACATTGCGAAATTTTTGATAAGGAGCAGTGCTCCCGCGTGCCCCGCTGCGCCTCGGAAATCTACAGCCGTCATCCAAAATCAACGCCCGCGTTCGCTTGATTGAGGCCTAGTCTCGCCAGCGTTTTCGTACTGCAAGCCAATATCATGGAGATAACAGGCACAATACAGGATGACTAATTCCCGCTCAGTGAGTCTGTTCCTGTTTTCCTGCAACGGCGTGACGAGTTCGTCGACAAGGGTGGTAACACCGTCCGAATGCAACACGCTATGATCGGTGAAGTGCGGCAAGATGTTATTGTCAAGGATCGGCGCAACTGCATCCCGGAGTTGAATGAGAAACGCTCGCGACGATTCCTCAACGAGATGTTCAAAGTTTGGGGCGTTCCCGTACTTTCCTTGTCGATTCATGCGATCGCATCCGTCTTTTTTACATAACAACGGAACTCATCACCGTAGACTAGCCAAGCAACACCTTGATTGTTGACGGTTTTCTTCGCTCAGAGTTCAGTAGGAGGGTCGAATTGTACATCGGCAAGCGAGCAAGCACACTAGCAGGAAATGATCGGGCGACTTGTGCTGCCGTGCAGTCGACGATCTGCGAGGACAGTTGCCCAGCTCGACGCCCTTGCCGTCGATACTTGGCAACGCGTTCATGGGGGAGTTGTGGGCAACGCGAAACTTGACGCGTCGAAGAGATCTTGTGATCAAATACACTGAAGGAGTTGGAGGTCGGTGGTGCAATGGACGATCATTCGGATGGATTGTGGTGCCAAATCATCTCATGCATGTCACCCCTAAATCCCTCACGCCGATACCAATCGACAAGCATCCGGCAGTCAGATTTTGGCGTATCTTCAACGTGCAGCGAAAGATCAACTTCACACTTCCCAGCCACACCGCAGACTTTCCGAAGCAGTCGCTTGGCATGCCCTTGTCCGCGGTGTTCAATATCTGTTTCCAGATTCCGAATGTAGATCGTATTTGGACGACACGGGTCTTCAAATAGCTCAATTCTGGAGCAACCGGTGCCATCGCACTGCCACCAATCGTCAGGCTCATCGAATGCTGATGAGAGTTCGCCGCTCACCATTTCGAAAAATCGTAGAACGTTGTCTGTCGTCATCTTCGTCTGGCAAGAACTCGAAAAGGAGCGGGAATTGGGGGGCTTTTCAAGATATTGACATTATGTTGCCTTTGCTTGCCCGTCCAACACGCTCCGGTGGCCGACACCGGGGCACGCTCGGATTTGGTCCGATCTCGCGTGGTGAATCCGAGGAAGTTTCCGATCAACAGAATGCAACCAATTGGGGGTCCAAACAGTTTTCCCGGAATTCGCCACTTCGTGCTCATATCAAACGGAACTCCGTTACGCTACAGTTTGGTCCCTCATCGAATTCGATTGGCCGAGGAAACAATGTCAAAAATTGAGCAAGCAGCCACGCAGAAAGACGCTCCCTCGGCGGGATCCGAACACACGGAGAAGATCAAATCACAGATTCTGGATAAAGTCGGCAGGCCCCCCCGCCTGCATCGTGTGGAGGTGTGTCGGCATCACAACGGCAACTATCGGGTCAACATCTGGGAGAGATTGGAGCCAACAGGGGACACCGCTTTCTCAACGCGTGCCCACATCCTGGCGTCTTACTATTTAAAGGTATCGGATTCAGGGGAGATCCTGCACAGCAACCCGCTACTGACCAAGCTCCGTTTCTCGGCCTGAACTTTCCGGGCTGATTTTGCGGCCATCGTCCCTGGAACGACTGTCTTGTCTATTCGCGTGAGAAACGAAGCGTCGGGTGAGCGGCGCGGCTCGATACGTCTCATCTTGTGGCGTTCCCGATTTCCACGACTAAACGAGAGGGATCCATGATGCGACTTGGGCTGCTGGCCGATATTCATGGCGATGTCAATCAACTGGCCAAAGCGATTGAACGGCTTCGGCGGGAATCGGTTGACACATTCGTTCTCTTGGGCGACGTCATCTACGACAGTCGCCACGCGGACGAGATCGTGGAGTTGCTACGATCGTGCGGTGCCATTGGCGTGTGGGGGAACCACGAATTGGGACTTTGTGTCGATCCCGACGTCGAGATGCGCCAATGGTACTCCGAATCGGTCATGGAGTTTTTCAGCACGCTTCAACCCAGACTTGAGCTGGAAGACGTCCTTGTCTCACACACGTTTCCCACGGAAGACGCACGGGACGTTCTGTCCTTTTATGTTGGCGTCCCCGAAGAATCCGACGTGATCGAGAACTGCTTTGCCAGACTTCCACAGCGCATCATGATCAGCGGGCACTTTCATCGATGGTTTGCCGCAACACCGTCTGGGAAATTAGACTGGAAAGGCGAGGGCCCATTGGACCTGGCTTCCGAAGACCGATACTTTATCGTCGTCAACGCGGTGATGAACGGCTTTGCGGCCGTGTTGGACTTAGAACGGAATCTCCTTGTCCCGATGGAGCTATCGTAAACGCCGTGAATCAAGGCGACAGATTTCACAGCGACACCAATGAGTTCTGATTCTGGCGGGAGAGTGTGGCGGTGAATCTCTCTCATCATCGTCGTCCCCCCTCCTGAGTCGCCTTGCGGCACTCGGTCACCACCGCTTCATTGCCGGTCCCGCAACGCGGCCGGCGAGGTTTCTCGATGCGTTCGTCGCAGGAACGTGCCGAATCTTGCTGCCAATTGACTGGTCCGGGGTTTACTTATTCTGCCAGGTTTGCCTCGTCCGATTTCAAGAGCGAGGGACCGCGCGATGACCAAGGTGGCCCTGAATGCCCTCGCCGCACGCTTAGGGTGCCGAACGGGCGCAGCGGTTTCTCGTCTCCATGCTCTTGCCAATCCTGCCATTGTGGGGCAGCGGCAACACCCCTAGTCTTTGTTGCGGCATGCCGGTCAATCGGCGTCAATCAATCGGCCGCTCAATTCTTGGGAGAGAACAGTGAAAGACGATGCGATACGGATTCTTCGCCTTTTCTTGGCTGTCCTTGCGGTGATCACTTCCGCATCGATTCTGCAGGCCGACACCGATCGTGCCGCAAACACCGTCTCCGGCAGCGTGGCGGATATCAACCACACAACGCACGTGATGGGCCGAGCATTCAGGGTCCAATTTAAAGAGATCAAGTACGGCGGAAAACTGAAGAGCGTCGAGGTTCTCGATGATTCGTCCGTGCAAACCATCGTTCAAGTTCGATTGAGCGACGTCAAACTGATGATCAATCGCACAAACGTGCAGGGTTCACGCCAGCACGCATCGTGCGGACCGATTGAAATGAAACTCGGTACGATTCGCGATCTCGTGGTTGAGTTTGAAGTCAAACGCAACAAGGACGCGGACCTCACCTTGGTCGACTCCAAACTGAAGCTGGATTCCGACAACCTGCAAATCGGGTCACCGCGTTGGGTCCAAGCTCAAGGAATCGGCATGAACAACAGCAACGTTGCCAATGGGCTACGCAGCGGACTGAACTCCAATCTTCCGCTGCTCAAACGATTGCTGTCGGCTGAACTTCCCAATGTGTTTCGCCAAATCGAAGATCAGATCGAGGGAAAAGTCGGTGCCATAGAAAAAGTCAGTGCCATTGAAGTCGTGAACGTCGCCGAGCTGTCGACTCCCTAGCGTCGACGCCGAGAATGATTTTTACTTGCGCATGACGAGGGACGATTTAAACCGTTCAATCGTCCGTGCCAACATCGCCGCCGTAGTCTGCGAAGATCGTTTTCACATGGGCCGCCAAGGTGTCGACGAACGCCGGATCATCGGGCGACAGTGGCGTGTTCCGATCAAGCTGTCCGTTCCGAGCAGCAAGCACGATTGCGGCCAACACGTGCTCCACATCGACGGGCAGATTCGTCGGTTCTTCCAGCTTGAGTGCCAAGTCGATTAGCACCTCTGCGACGGACGGGTCGACGGTCGCTTGCCCCGATGCGGTGACAGAGATCCCCGGTACGATCTGATGTTGGTTGGACGCCACGATTGCTGAATCCGATTTTTCTGCCGACCCTTTTTCTGTCATCTTTCAGGTGCTGTCGTCCCTTACCGTTCGAACTCGGGTTTGGGGCGTCGTTCCACCGCCCCCCAGAAATGCGGTTTCCCGTTCTCGCCCAAAGCGCCGTCCGGGGAATTCCAAGTCTTGCCGTCGGGCAGATCGACCTGGATTTGGTAATCGCTGAATGGTGCGAGCGCATAGTACCAAGCACGTTCGTCATCCACCTGTCGTGCTTCGACGGCAACCAGCAGTTCCGTGTCGGTTCCCTGACAGAAGCCGAAGATCGCGCCGTATTGGATCCCCGAATCGATGTCGGTGTACTCGTAAAACGGCTTCGGAACGGAGCGCAGTTCCCAGTTCTGTCCTTGCGACGTCGTCGTCTTGACGCCCAATCGGCGGGGGAACTGCCTGGCTTGAAGCTTCACCCGTCGAATGTCTGAATCGGGGGCGGGAAGGTTGTCCGCGCGATTCCACTGTAGCCCGGCATCCGGACAGTCCCATGTCGGATGCCCCGCAGCTTCGCGGCGGATCGGCCCGCTGTGGAACGAATGAAATTCTTCCATCACGTTTCGCATCCGCCCTTGAGACCAGGCAAAGAAGACGCCGATCGCGGCCGGGCGCTCCGAAGCAGGAGCGGTCCAGAGAAAGACCGCACCGATATCGTCGCCGCGGACCGATTGGGTGTGCCGAAAGATCGCCTGTTCGTGAAGCTTGAATGGTTTGTCTGGCGCACTCGGGTTAAATAGGCGTTGCCGCTTGGCAACCTCTTCGGCAACGTCAAGCCAGTGGCTGGTCGTCTTGCGGTTGCTGTCATCGGCGGTCTCTTCGGAGTGCAAGGCCGAAGATCCAGCAGTCAAAACAGCGACAACAACGAGGCAGGCGATTCGTCGATCCATGATTCTGCGAGTGATTGAGAGAAGAGAAACCATTGCCGAAAGGAACCGCCAATTCTGACGGATTGTCTAGAGTTTGCAAGTCAATTCGCCGCAAAATCCATTTCAACCGCGCGTTGCATGCTCGAGATCACTTGGCGTTCGCGACGTCATCACCGCCCCGTCGAGAGCGCCTGCCGTGCCCGTTGGAGCAACAGGTAGCAGGCCGGGATGTAGATCAGAGCGATCAGTGTCGCCCCCAACACGCCGCCGGCGATGACCACTGCCAGCGGAGGCCAGAAGTCGCCGCCGGCGATGATCAGGGGCAGGAATCCTCCGGTTGTCGTCAAGGTTGTGGAAAGGATGTGACGGGTGCTCGCGGTTACTTCGTCGACGATCGCGTCGATGTTGCCCCGCGATGCAATCGGGTTCGCCCGGATCGCGGCCAGGACCACGATGTTGTCATTGAGCGCCACGCCGACCAAACCGAGTGTGCCCAGAATCGTGTTGAAACTGATCGGAAACCCGAATCCCCAGGTGGACAGCAAACCGAGTCCGATCGACAGCAACGCAACGGTGCCCAAGAGGGCGGCGAGCACGACGCTGCGAAAGACCAGGATGAGCGTTGCGATCGTCAACGTGACCAGCACCGGTACGTATGTCCGTAGGTTTCCGATGGCCCCCGCCTCTTCCTCGGAATCGCCGCCGATCTCGATTCGGTACCCGGGCGGCAGCTCGAATCCAGTCTCGCCGAGAGCCCGGAGCACCTGACGAGTCACTTCGATCGGCAACGCATCATTGGTGACGTAGCCACGAATCGTATTGCAACGAATTCCGTCTTTGCGGCCGATGCCGCCGGTCTCGGGACGCAATTCAAGCCGGCCGAGCGACGACATCGGGATCCACCTGTCGGACGATGGCGACACCAGGCTGACCGACCGGATGGCGTCGACATCGCGTCGTCTGACCCGCGGATACCGCACCCGCACGGGCATTTCTTCGACGCCTTCGAGCACCGATCCGCCGACCGATCCCTCCAAATTCGCCTGCAACTGATCGGCAACATCGGCCAGCGCCAGGCCGGCCAATCGGGCAGCGTTTTCGTCCGTGTTCATCCACAATTTTGGCGTGCCGCGAGGCATCGTGACCCGCGTATGCAGCACGCTGGGATGCTCTTGCATCGCCAGCCGAACGCGCTCGCCCAGGTCCTGCAACGTCGGCAAGCTGGGGCCGTAAAGGTGGAATTGCACGGGAGCGTCAACCGGTGGACCTTGGGCGAACTGCGTGACAACGAGTTGGGCGGCCGGAAATTGAACGCCCAACTCATGCTGCAAGCTGCGAATCAGCGGTTTGACGCTCTCCGCATCCTTCGTGGTCACGGTGGCTTGCGCGTAGTTGGCCGCGCCGTCTTGGTTCATGACCAGGTTGTAGTAGACCGAAGGCGAACTGCCGCCGACCAACCAATCCACCGTGTCGACCGCCACGTAGCGACGAAGGGCCGCATCGATCTCCATCGCGACGCGGTGAGTGTTCTCCAGCGAGGATTCAGGTGGCAACCAGACTTGGGCGCGAAACATGTTGCGATCGACTCGCGGAAAGAATTGATTCCCCAATTGTCCGGCGAGCCCAAAACCGAGAAGTGCCGGAGCAATCGCGACAATGATCGCCGGCACGGGAAAACGCATCGCCACCGTCAACGTGCGTCGATACACCAGCGTTGCCGACGACCAACGCACACCGCCGGCATGCCAGACGGTCGGCGACCGGCAGTCTGATCTTGGCCGTCGCTGATCGAAGTCTCCGTAGCGGCCCGCCAACGCGGCGATCAAGGTCAACGCGATCACGAACGAGCAGACGATCGCCAGGATCACACTGACGCCGATCGCCCCCACGAAATCACCGATGTTTCCGGGCAGCAGCACGATCGGGGCAAAGGCGAAAACGGTCGTCAGGGTCGATGCCAGCAGCGGTGCAAACAAGTGACGCAGCGCGTCGCGCACCGCATCACGCGACGAAAGCCCCCGCTCGCGCGCCTTGCGAATCTCGTCGACGATTACGATCGCGTTGTCGATCAACAGCCCCAACGCGATGATCATTCCGAAGATCGACATCTGATGCAGCGACCCTCCCGTCAACAACAACAGAAACAGCGTCGCCCCGGTCACCAACGGCAGCGCCGAACCGACGATCAGCGAACTCCGCCAACCCATGAAGACCAGGATCACGATCATGATCACGCCGGCACCGGCTAACAGGTTGACCGCCAGTCCGCGAAGTCGCTCCGCGGTGTAAACACTTTGGTTGAAAACGGTCTTCAGCGCCAGTCCGCTACCGAGTTGTCGGCGATACCCGTCAATGATTTCCGACGCTTGATCGTTCCACCGGTCCACGCGGGTGCCCGGCACCATTCGGGCGGCCACAAAGACCGCGCGGTCGCCATCGGCAAGGGCAATTTCCCGTGGCGGTTGCTGCCACCCGCGTTCGACCTGCGCAACGTCCGACAGGCGGACGACTGAACCTCGTTCGCCTTCAGCGAGAGGAATGGACTCGATTCGTGCCACCGAATCGAAGGCACCGCTGACCTCCAGCGAAAGGTTCCGGTGATCGCTACGCAACAGTCCGGCCGGTTGTTTGGAATCGGCCGAGGCCAGCGTTTGAGCGACCTCGGCGGCCGAAAAGCCGAGGGCGGCAAGCTCGTTGATGTCCACATCGACGGTGATTTCTTCATCCGGATCGCCGTAAAGTCGCACGATCTCGGTGCCGGGCAACGTCCGCAGCCGGTCCGCAAGCTCTTCGGCCCGTCGCTTCAGAATGCCGAGCTGCGGAGGCGCCTGAGCATCCCAGACCAGCGCGGTGATCAGCGTGAACGCAACCGCCCCGCGTTGATCATCCAAAACGGGCCGGAGCGCACCGGCGGGCAACGGCGTGTCGGAAAGCTTGTCACGGATTTTGCTAAAAACTTTCGAGTTGTTGTCGGCATCGATTCGATCGACCAGCTCAATGGCGATGGTCGCGATCCCGGCGCGAGAATTGGACTCCAGCTTCTTGATTTCAGGAACCTCCTGAAGCGACTCCTCGATGCGTTCGGTGACCAGCGATTCCACACGCTGCGGACTGGCCCCCGGAAAGCGGGCGATGACGAGTGGATTTCGATTCGTCAGCCGCGGGTCTTCCAGTCTCGGCAGGGCGTTGAGCGCCGAAAGGCCCGCGACCAGGACGACGACGACAGAAATCCAAAGCAGATAGCCGTTTCGAAAAAAGATCATGCCCATCACTGGCTCTCCCGCAATGCGAGTCGCCGATCGCGCCACGCCGGGCGGACAGACTGTCCCGCGACCAGGCGGTGAACACCGGAGGCGACGATCTGATCGCCGGCACCGATCGCGCCCCGAACAAAGACCCGGTCGGCGGTCGTGTGCAAAACCTCCACGTCGCGACGCTCGACACGGTGCTGGACGCGATCGACCACGGATGCCGCTGGGGACAGTGCCGCTGGGGACAATGCCGCCGGGGACAGTGCCGCCGGGGACAGTGCCGCCGGGGACAGTGCCGCCGGGGACAGTGCCGCCGGGGACAGTGCCGCCGGGGACAGTGCCGCTGGGGACAGTGCGAAGACCGACCAAAGCCCACGGCTTCCCTCGGTCAGGGACTCGATGGGAATCCAGACACCTTCGCGACGCGTGATCTGAGCGATCTGAACCGTGGCGAGGTCGCCACTTCGGACCGCCAGACGGGGGCTGTCGTGTTCGTCGACCAGAGACAGCAAGATGTCAACCGTTCGTGTCGTGTCGGCGAGGTCGCTACGAATCGCTTTGATCACGGCAAGGTGAGTCTCGTTATGAATCGTCACCGGCAAACGTTCGCCGACCGCGAGGCTTGCGGCGGTAGCTGAGTCGACGCCGACTCGGATCTCGGGACAAGACATTTCCAACAGTCGTAGAATGGATTGGCCCGGCGCGACCACACGCCCCTCGTCGACAAATCGCTCTGCCACCGTCCCCGCAAAGGGCGCGAAGAGCTGAGACTTCCGAATTTCGACATCGATGCTGTAACGCTCCGCCTCGATCTGTCTGACAACGGCACGCTGTGTCATCACCTGCTCGGCGCGCGTTCCGTTCTCCAACTCCTCCAACAACGCCGTTGCCGCGTTGAGTGCCGATTGAGTCGCCTGGGCGGCGTACAGCGCCGATTCGTACTCCTCCGTGCTGGTCGCCATGCGGGGCAGCAGCCGACTTTGTCGATCGCGCTGCAGTGTCACGCGTTTCAATTCCGCCCCCAGACGGCTGACTTCGGCCCGCTGCGCCTCGATGGCTTCTGGCCGCGGTCCGGCGATCATTTCTTCCAGCGTCGCGCTGGCGGCCTGCAAACGAGCCGTGATTTCGTCACGCCGGGCCTTGAGCTGTTCGACGTCGAGTTCCGCCAGGGATTGCATCGCGTCAACCGTGTCGCCCTCGTCGACATTCACACGCGTAATGAGTCCCATTCGTTCAAAGCTCAACTCACTTTCACGCGCCGCCTCGACGCGACCGAGAAACGAAACCGTCTTCTCGAATCGGTCGGTGCGCTCGACCTGGATCACTTCCACCGCCATCGGAATCGGCTCCGCCGTCGACACGTCCCTTGCCGGCGAGATGGTGGAGCGCGCGAGGGTCAGTGCGGCAGTGGATCCGGCGAACAAGATCGTGATTGAAATCCAGGCCGTTGGACGCCGCGATCGCAACCCGACCGACGTCGGGCGCCTCCGCTCGCGACGCCGTTGCCGATGATCCCGCGACCTTGTCGGTCCCCCATTCCCAACGGCTGTCCCGGTGTCCCGAGTCAAGCTTTCTGTCACCTGCATGTTCGCTCCCAGAATGTGAAACGCGAATTCGTCCGAGCGGCGATCCTACCCTTCGCCCATCACTTGCGTTTTGCAAGTCGTGCACTTGCATTGTGCAAGTTCATGGCGTATGGTCAAGAGAGAAACGAGTTTTTTTCGGGCAAGCGGAAATGGCAAAGAAGAAAAAGAAGCAGACGGTCCATCGTCGGTCTCCCTGTCCGGTGGCGTGCACCCTCGATCTACTCGGTGACAAATGGACGTTGCTGGTGATTCGAGATTTGGTTTGTGGCAAGAGCCAATACAAAGAGTTCCTGGCGTCACCGGAGGGGATTGCCACCAACATCCTGGCCGATCGGTTGGCTCGGCTCGTCGAGCACGGGTTGGCCGAGAAATATCCGCTGCCGGAACAGCCCGGCCGCGATGTGTACCGGCTGACCCAAAAGGGCCAGTCGCTCCGACCGGTGATGATGAGCCTGGTGAAATGGGGGCTGGAGAACATCGATGGAACCGAAGCGCGGATGACCCCGAAGATCGAGTGATCGGTCAACCGGGCCGACCACCGGGTTCCGTGCGATTGGCTGATGCGTACCGAACGGACTGGGCGTCATCGAGACCGCGATGCGCTGCCAGAGTTCCCAATCGCCCTCTCTGAACACTCATTGGCGAGCCGGTGTCACACGTTTTGCTCTGCCCGCGCAATCAAGCCGCGAGCGTTGGCCAGGTGTTGGTGAGCGCGTCGGATGCTGGCGTCCACTTCGTCGACGTATCCGTCCGCCGCGGCCGACCAGGTTCGGTTGACGTAGCGTTCGGCCGACGCGAACTCGGTCATCACGTCGGCATAGACGGCCATTCCAAATCGCTTGACCAGAGCCTGACGCGCGTCGGCGAAGTCCGAAAGCGGCTCGGCACAGCGGTCATCGATGAATTTTAATGCATCCGCTGGCGGGCACTGCGAATTCTGGCAGAGTGTTTCCACGGCGTTCGACAGACAGGCCAAGCTGTCCGTGATGACAGAATACTCCGCTTCGGTCTTGTCGTCATCACGATGCTCATCATGCTTGGCACGTCGCAACAACGCGATCCCGACAATCCCGACCGCCATCGAAACCGCGTACCAAAGCCAGGGGACCGTTGCCCATTTGTCGTCTTGCAACTCCAACTGTGACACCGAAGCGAACGCACCGCCCAGAAAGCCTAACCACATCAGTATTTGGCCAAGTGCACGCATTGAACTACATCCACCTCGAGAGCTGTTGGCAACCGATCATCGCTGTTTCCGTGACTTCGGGTGCGGCGAAAAAGACCTGATAGAGCGCATTGCCGACCCCCACCAACGCTTCACCGACGATCAGCCCCGCGGCGATCGGAATGCCGACTTCGTGACCGAATTTGGCGCCGAGCGATTTGTCGGAGACGATTCGCAGCACGTTGCCGATGGTGTAGGTCAACGCGATCTGGAACGGCATGTAAAAACCCAGCGCGATCAGGACGCCGATGCCGCCCAGTCCGCTCATCGCCAGCAGCAATCCCAGCCCCGCGCCGGCGGTGTAACGATAGGCCGGAACGTTGTCGTTCAAGATGCCTTCGGTCACCGACGCCAATGCCTGGGCCTGTGGCGCCGGCAACTTGTCCGAGCCGATTTGGTACTGATTGTTCAACAGGAACATCAACGAAATCACGATCACCGGCCCCAACCAGGCACCGACGAACTGTGCATACTGCTGGCGTCTGGGAATGGCTCCGACCAAATACCCGCTCTTCAAGTCCAACATCATGTCGCTGGCCTGGGAGATTGCTAAACAAATTGCCGCTCCCACGACCATCGCGGCGGTGACCGTCGCGGCGGAATCGAGTCCTCCCTTGGCGACCAGGATCAGGATGGTCACCGCGATCAGCGTCATCCCCGACAGCGGCGACCAATTCGTCCGTCCGATGCACTCGGCGACGACAACACCGGCGACCCAAACCCAAAGGGTCCCCAAGACCGCCATCGCCACGGCCCGCCCCAGCGTCATCTCCGGCACCGATTTGAAGGCGATGAACACCATCACCAGCAGCCCGATTCCAATGGCCGAGTACAAAAACCGGATCGGCATCTCGTCGTTGTAGGCATTGACTCCCGCGTCCTTTTGCTGACCCGCGGCATGCATCGACTTGAACGCACTGGCGATCAACGGAAAGGCGGCGATGATCCCGCCGACGGCGGCACCGACCAGCATGCCGATCCCGAGCGGCTTGTAGAGCACACCGCGCATTTCATTCGGCGAGGACACCATCGCCGCAACGCCTTCGCTGCCGAACTGGCTCAAGAGTGGTGAAAGCAAAAAGTAACAGACAAACCCACCGCAGCCGAACCAGAAGCCGCCTTTGCCGGAAAGATAACCCACGCCGATCGTCATCACGGACAGGTACAAACTGATGTTCAGCATCGCGGGCAGGCCGAACTGGCGGCCGGCATGCCAATCGTGGTCTTCGCCCATGAAGGCCAGGACCAACAGATGGGCGACGCCGGACAACAGGGCCCCACCGAGCAACAGGACGGCTTTGCGAACCCCGGCGCCCGGCGATTTCAGAATCGTTGCGACGGCGATTCCGCCCGGATACGCCAGCCGATCAAAATCGATCATCTGCTTGCGGAGCGGAATCACAAACGCCAAACCCAATACACAGCCGGTGACGCAGGCCAAGATCATCAGCGGCGTGTTGAAATTCGCAACCGACTCAAAGCCGGGAGTACGGCTGAGAATAAACAGGGCCGGCACGGAAAACATGATGCCGGAGGAGGCACCGTTGACCGCCGACGCGATGGTTTGGTTGATGTTGTTTTCGACGATGCTGGTGCGACGCATCACGCCGCGTAAGACACCCCAGCCGAGAATCGCGGCCAGCTCGGACCCTTCGATCGCAAACCCCAGGATCAGCGCGGCGTAGCCGATCGAGACGGCGATCAGCGCGCCGATCGCCCAGCCGACCAGAACGGCGGTCCAAGTGAACTCCGGATACGGCCCGTGGCGAACGGGGATCGCCCCCTCCGCACTGGGAATCGACTGCGGGTCGTGTTGAGAATCAGAGTCCGACATAGGCCAGCACCACTCCTGGGGTCACCGTGAAGTGGCGTCAGCCTATTGCAATCTGACTCGTGTCGCAAGCTGTGTCAGTCATCAAGAAGTTGCATGGCGAGCAGCGAAATATCGTCGTCCGGCGTGCGACCTCCGCACCAACCCACAAGTTGATTGTTGAGCGACTGAACGTCTTCGTTCAGTGATTCGCGTCGCTCGCTGACCGCCGCAATCAGCCGGTCTTCACCGAAATGCTCGCCGTCGGGGTTCTGACAATCGAGCACGCCATCGGAATAGAGCATGACGCGATCGCCAGGGGCTAAACTCAAGTGTCGATCAGAATACTCTGGCTGATCGACGAGTCCGATCGGATACCCTTCCACTTGGACGATTCGTGGAGCATCGTTGGCAGGAATCACGACGGGGCCGGGGTGCCCAGCGGCGACATATTGCATCTCTCGCGTGCAAACGTTCAGGCATCCATAGAGCAAGGTAAAGTACTGCTGGCCAATTCCGTCCATCGGGAACTGTTCGTTGAGCGCGGATGCCACTTTGCTGGGTGATAAAAACGCAGTGTCGGAGGCCACGTTGGGAAATTGGCCAGATGAGGAGGTCGAAGGAGAAATGAAGCGACTTAACGTGACCGATAACAGGGCCGCTGGCAGCCCGTGCCCGACGACATCGAGCAAGTAGAACCCGATGTTGTCGTGGTCGAGCTGAAACACATTAAAAATGTCCCCTGCCAGTTCATCGCACGGCCGGAAAATCCACGCGAAGTCCACGGCATGGTTTTGCGGCAGGTCTCGGGGAAGCAGCGACTTCTGAATCCTCGCAGCCGCATCGAGATTACGCTTCATTCGTTGACTTGCCCGCTCAATCTCCTGGTTGGATCTTGCCAATTCTTCGTTCTTGGCTTTGAGCGAACGCTCGAGATTGATCACCCGTTCGCCGGCGCGAATCCGCACATCCAACTCATCGCGATCGTAGGGTTTGGACAAAAAGTCATCGGCACCACGAAGCATCCCCGTGATCAGGTCTGTCCGTTCGGATTTGCCGGTCAGCAAGATGATATACACATACCCCGTTTCCGGATGCGTTCGAATGCGACGGACCAATTCCAAACCGTCGACATCGGGCATCATCCAGTCCGTGATCACCATCGAGAATCGCTCTTGTTGCATGGTGCCCCAAGCCTGTGAACCACTCGACACCGCGACGACATCATGTCCGAGGCTCTCGAGTTGTGCCCGCAACAAATCCCTTGAGAATTCTTCATCTTCGGCGATCAGGATTTTCATTCGATCTGGCCCGCTGAGTAGGGAAGGAGTTCGTTCTTGAGACGCAGCATCGTTTTTTCAAGATCCAAGATAACATCGCCAGCCTTTTCGATGTCGCTCCGTTCGGCCATGGATTTCAAGGCAAGCAGTTCTGGTATACCCCCGGTCCCCACAAGATTCTCGACGGCTCCCTTGAGCCGATGAACGGCCTCCCGCAATCCGGCGGAATCGTTTTGCTTTGCTGAATCAACCACGCTCTCGATCAAACCGGGAAAACAACTCACGAAGTTGGAAATCAACCGGCATGCCGATGCCTGATCAACACCCACGCGAATCTGAAACTCCGTCAACGAGAAGAGGGGCGGTTCGTGGTCGCCGGGTTCGTTGAGGACGCGTTGGAGTTCCTGACAAAGTGCACTCCACACCACAGGCTTGCTCGCGTATCCGTCCATTCCTTTTCTCAAGCACCACTCCCGGCTGTCCTTCATCGCATGAGCGGTTAGCGCAACGATCGGTGTGCGATGTTGGGTGTTCGCCAACGATTCACGAATCCTTCGGGTCGCTTCGAATCCGTCCATGCCCGGCAACTGGATGTCCATCAAAATGACGTCAAATCGTTCTTGTTCGATGGCACGCAGCGCGTCGCCCCCACTTGCAACCGTGACGACCGAGTGGCCTCGATCTTCGAGGAGGTGATGCAACGTCAAACGGTTCGGTTCGACATCGTCGACGACCAACACGCGGAGCGGTTCCAGCGAAACCGTGTCCCGTTGCTGATCAGCAAGCGGTATTCTCTCCGTCGACACGCTTTCCTTAGGCTCGCTGAGGGTTGGAAATGTCGCATGAAAGTAGAATCGGCTTCCCTCCCCGACGCGACTCGTGACGGCCAGTGATCCTCCCATCAGTTCGACGATCTTTGATGCGATCGCCAACCCCAGCCCCGTTCCGCTTTGGTCCCGTGACAGAGAGGAATCGGCTTGTTCAAAAGGCTGAAAGATGCTTTCAAGGTGGCCCCTTGGTATCCCGATTCCGGTGTCAGCGACCTCGAACCGCAACACGCACCGGTCCTGGGAGGCGTCCTCGCAACGGACGCGGAGTTCAACACTTCCTTGGGAAGTAAACCTGATGGCGTTGCCGATCAGGTTGACCAACACGCGCCGCAACCTGGCAGCATCTCCGATCAGCCGCTTCGGGATATCACTGGAAAAAAGTGCGGCCAGTTGAATGTCTTTCTGCCTTGCTTCTTCGCGGAGCATCTTGACCACTTTGTCGCAGGTTTCGACGAGGCAGAATTCCGCCGGTTCCAGCTCGATTTTCCCGGCATCAATTTTCGAGAAATCGAGAATGTCGTTGATGACTTCAAGAAGCGACTGCGACGCATCGGCAATCGCACGGGTGCACTCGATCTGTTTGTCCGTGAGTGGGGTCGTCGCCAGCACTTGGTTCATGCCCATGATCGCCGTCATCGGCGTGCGGATCTCGTGACTCATCCGGGCGAGGAATTCGCCTTTGGCAAGGTTTGCCGCTACCGCGACTTCCTTCTCGTCGCGTAACGCCCGTTCCATTTCCGCGTGCGCCGAAACGTCATACATGATGCCTTGGATTCCCACGGTCCGGCCACTCATGTTGCGAACAGGAGAACGGGCAACATCAAAGACCAGCGTGCGATCACCGACTTCGTATTGCTCAGTCGATTCATAGACGCTTCCGGTCGACAGAATTCGATCGTCCGCTGCTTTCCACATGGCAGCAGCATGATCATCCAAGATCTCGCTGACGCGACGACCGACGACCTCGGATCTCGGCCGGCCGACGAACTGGCAAAAATACTCGTTGGCAAACACGATCCTGTCGTCCAAATCCTTTCGAAATGCCCCCAGTGACCGGCTTTCGACCAAGTTGCGGTACACGTCATACTCCGTCTTGGTTGCCAACAAGGCCCGTGTCCGTCTTTCGAGCACTTGCTCCAAATCGACGCAGCGGGAATGCAGGGCGACGTAAGCCCTCGAATGCTCGAAGGATTCAACTTCGTCCAATCCTGTCGGCTGAATCGACGCACCGCGTTGGTCCCCCAGAACCGATTGGATTGAATCGGCAAGCTCTCGCGCAGTGGAGTATCGATCACTGGCGTCTTTCTGAAGGCATCGAACGCACATGTTGGAGAGGTCTGGGGAGATCGACGGATCGATGTCGCGCGGTGTTCGGATTGGCCCTTCAAACAGTCTCTGAATCAAATTCGGTCCGGGCTCAAAGGGTTTCTTGGCGGTCAACAGTTCATAAAAAATGACACCAATCGCATAGATGTCCACGCGATGGTCGATCTGCTCCGGCTGTCCACGAATTTGTTCAGGCGCCATGTAAATTGGCGTTCCCACCGTCAGTTGAGCCCCGTCCATCGCATGATCCATCCCCATCGATGCGAGTCCGAAATCGATGACGTGGGGAATGCTTCGTTCGTCCATCAAAACGTTCTGGCAGCTGAGATCGCGATGAATGACATCCTGGCGGTGCGCATGATCCATCGCATCCGCGATTCGCAAGGTGATTTCGGCGGCTTGCCAAGGGGAGGGCGCACGGTTGACAAGCCATCGTGACAGCGGCTGGCCTTCGATGTAGTCGGTCGCCAGATAGCTACGCCGGTTGGCAATTCCGTGTGAATACAAGCTCACAATGTTCGAGTGATTCAACGTCGATAGAATCTCTGCTTCACGCGAGTAATGGCCGATCCGATCGTTCTCCTGCTCTTCATAGTGCGAGACCTTCAGGGCGACCGTCCGCCCCTGCTCGACCTCAACCGCCTCCCAAACGTCGCTGCGACACCCCTTGGACAAGTTGCTGACAAGCGAAAAGCCGGCCAGCTCCATGCCGCCTTGCAACGATTCCAGATGCGAACTCGATACGTGCGGATGGTCGGAGTCCAGCGTTTCGTCGAATGGGATCTCAAAACGCCCGCCGCACGAAGGACAAATGATGCCCGAAAGGTCAGCGTGCGGATCCAGTTCGACGATCTCAAAGCAATGGATACACTTGACCTTCACGGCGTTCAGTCCCCAATGAGTTGTGTAGGCGATTGGTGCAACGTTGACATGGACACACTCACCAGATTGTATGCCACACGAAGTCATATTTGCTGTAGACTTTCAACATCGCGGCCCCCGTCACACTGGAAATCTTCCTGCAATCGTCTCTCCAATGAGCTACAACTTCACACACCTGACCGACTTGGCCGCAGAAGTGGAACCACCCGAGGATGGCATCCTGACTCGCACGTTGCACAACGATGACGACGTGAAAGCTGTGATCTTTGGCTTTGGCAAAGACCAGGAACTGTCCGAACACACCGCATCGATGCCGGCAATTCTGCAGTTCATTCAAGGCGAAGCCACGCTGACGCTCGGTGAAGAAACGGTCCAGGCTCGACCGGGAGGCTGGATTCACATGGCCCCCGGTTTGAAACACAGCGTCCAGGCCAAGACGCCGGTGATCATGTTGCTGCTGTTGCTGAAGAAACAGTAGGCGGGAAGATCACCAACGCTGGGAAAGTCGAGTGCACGCGGTGGTTTCCACGAGCGCAGATTCATCTCCGCAGGAACTCCCACTTCATTCACGACCACCTCAATGTCTCACAAGAAACCGAACCTGCCAGAGAAGACATGCGCGTGCTGCGGAAGAGCCTTCACGTGGCGGAAGAAGTGGTCCAAGTGCTGGGAGCAAGTGAAGTACTGCAGCGACAAGTGCCGTCGCAACAAACAGTAGCAGCGGCACTCGATCGCTCCAGCTCATTTTTGCTCTCGTTCGTGATCCGATCCGACATCCTACCCTCTCGATGACGCTGAGATCAGAAAACCCAATCGCTCAACTCAACTCAATGCACCACTGACTACCGGAGCGTTCGGACGTTTGAGAAGGTAAGTGTGTGAATCGGGACGATCTTGGTGACGTGGGGCACGCCAAATTCGTTGGACCAGTATTCGAATTCATCAGCAAAGTCTTCCGCCTGAGCACGCTTGGGGAACGTGGCCTCGTAGGTCCACTGCGGCTGGACGGCTTGCTCGATGATTTCATAGTCGGTGATCTTGCCATCGTCGATCTGGTTTTCGGCGGCGTTGCGGGCACTCCACCAACTCGAAAACTTCCAAACGCCCCTGTCCGACCATGAACCGTGGTCCGCGCTGCCCAGCCATTGGAAGCGATGCACGAAGTCCCAGGTGCCGGTGTCGGCATCACGGCCCACAATGACGAACTCGGTTTGCCCGGTGACATCCGGAGCCGAATAGACCTCGTAGTCGTACATCATGTCCAGGAATGCGGCCCTGGAGATGGTGGACTCGGCGGCGATCACGTCGGGCTTGACGGTGGAGATCGGCTGAAGGGATCCGGCCCGCGGGGCCTCGGCGTGAACCATCGAGCCGAGGCAGGTCAGGAGTACAGCAAACGACAGGGAAAGAATGGGTTTCATGGTCACCGCTCGTTGTTCGAGATTTTGAGAGACAGACGGCCTGTCCTAAACTCCAAGCGATACCGTGGTGGCGTTGTTACAGGAAATCCAGAACTCACGGCGCAGGCCAATCGTCAGGCGGGGCAAAACGATGGGGGCGAAACAATACAGCGTGGACGAGGGCTGACCGGACGGATGGCAGAATCATTCGGGGCAGAATGATGAAGGGAGAGGAGGGAGAGGAGGGAGACAAGGAGACAAGGAGACAGGGAGACAAGGGCAGAGCGACAGATCGGAAGGCGGAGTTCCAGTTGCCACTCCATCATTCTGCCACTCCATCATTCTGCCACTCCATCATTCTGCCACTCCATCGTTTTGCCACTCCATCGATTTGCCCCATCGATTTGCCCCATCGTTTTGCCCCCATCGTTTTGCCCCCATCGTTTTGCCTCCATCGTTTTGCCTCCATCGTTTTGCCCCCGTCGTTTTGCCATTCCGCTAGAATGCCCGTCTCCCTTCCCCCCTCAAGCCCACCAAGGATCTCCATCATGAATCGCGTTTCATCGTTTTTCGTATCAATTCTCTTGCCCGTCGCACTCTTGGCGGCCGACGACTTGCCCAAACCAGTGCTCGTCGACGCGCAACGCATTTGGGACGCGGCGCCTCACAACGCGTTTACCGACTTGGTGCGTTTCCAGGACCGTTGGTACTGCGTTTTCCGCGAAGGGCAAGGACACGTGTCGCCCGACGGTGCGCTGCGGGTGCTGACTTCGAGCGACGGCGAAACCTGGGAATCGGCGGCGCTGGTCACGTCGGAAGACTACGACCTGCGCGACGCCAAAATCACCGTCACGCCCGACGACCGATTGATGTTGGCGGGCGCCGGAGCGTCTGACACACCGGAAGGACGGCACCACCAATCGCTCGTCTGGTTCTCCGAAGACGGCGCCAACTGGAGTGCTCCAACCGCGGTTGGTGATCAAGACAACTGGCTCTGGAGGATCACCTGGCACAAAGGGAATGCGTACGGTTTCGGTTACGGTTGCGGCAAGGGCGATCGGGGGCTGCGGCTGTTCAAAAGTTCGGATGGAAAGACTTTCGATCCATTGATCGAAAATGTCGCCGTCGAAGGCACGTACCCCAACGAAACGTCGATCGTTTTCCTTCCCGACGACACGGCGTACTGCCTGTTGCGTCACGACGGCAAGCCCAACGCCGGAAACCTCGGCACGTCGCGTCCGCCGTACACGCAGTGGGACTGGAAGAACCTGGGCGTGCGTCTGGGCGGGCCGGACATGATCCAGTTGCCCGACGGCCGTTTCGTCGCCGTGGTCCGTCTGTACGATTCGCCCGTCCGAACGTCACTCTGTTGGCTCGATCCCGAAAACGGCAGCCTGACCGAAGCACTGAAACTGCCATCGGGCGGAGACACCAGTTACGCGGGACTGGTCTGGCACGATGACATGCTATGGATCAGTTACTACTCGTCGCACGAAGGCAAGACGAACATTTATCTGGCCAAGGTCCGTTTCGAAAAGTAGGGAACAGCGGATCAATCCGCTTGCGGAGCAGCCCCCCCGAGAGGCCAGCGTTGTGAAGCATTTTCCCCATGTGTTTCTGGAGGTTTTAGCGGTAGGGCGCGAGCCCTCCGGTTCTTCATCTCTGCCAAAACACCGGAGGGCTCGCGGGCTACCGCTAAAAAATGCTTCACAGCGTTGCCGAGAGGGGTTGCAGCAAGTAGCCGGTGGTCGCCGTAGCGCACCACCGGAATCCCGTGGTCGCATTCACAATTGATCGGGGTCCAGCACGACGTGCCGGATGCTTTGGCGTTTCCACGTGTAACTGATGTGAACCTTGCCGTCGGTGGCTTGAATGACGGCGGGATACGAAAACTCCGCGCCGGGTTCGCGTTCCAGCGTCAGCACGGGATTCCATTGCTTGCCGTCCGTCGAGAGGGCGACGTTCAACATCGACCGCGCCGCGGGAAACGGCCCGCGTTTGATCGTATGGTTGTAAACCAGCAGATGCCGACCATCGGCCAGGGTCACCGCATCGGTGCCCGAGTTGGGATTGGGCAGTGGCGTCGCGGTCAACGGCCCCCAGGTTTCCCCACCGTCGCTGGACCAACACTGGGCAACCACGCCTTCCTTGGAACGGCAGAGCACCTGCAGCTGATTTCCCGGGTGCACAAGGAGACTCGGCTGGATCGCATTGAAGTTGGTCGCATCGTTGATCGGCCCGATGATCTGCCAAGTCTTGCCAAGATCTCGACTGATTTCAAAGTGCACGCGCCAGCCGTCGTGCTCGGTACTGGAGGGACACAGAATCGTTCCGTCAGCCAATTGGATCGGCTTGTTCTTGACCGGGCCGATCAGGTTGGGATTGCCGGCGCCGAGTTTCGCGTCGGTTCCAAGCCGATGTGGCTTGGACCACGTCGCGCCATGATCGTCGGACGTCATCAACATGCCCCACCAATGTGACGCGCGGCCATGTTTCGGGTCGACGACTTTGTAGAACAGCAGCAGTGGTCCATCGTGGGGCTGATACAGGACCGGATTACCGACGCGGTGCTCTTCGGTCTCGCCTTCGCTGCCATCGGCCACTTGGACCGGCTGCTGCCATTTGCCATCCACCTGACGGGCCACCCAGATCACGTTGTCGAGCGCCGGTTCGTTCGTCCCGCCGAACCATGCAGCCACCAATCCGTCCGGCGTTTCGGCCAGCGTCGATGAATGACATTGTGGTGTCGGTCGGTCCTGGGGATCGAACACAAACCCGCTGCGCAGGTGGGCACCGCGGCCCGGCACCGAGACCGATGGCAGCTTGAGCAGCGAGAGGTGTTGATTTTCCGCCCGCCAGATCGGTGAGCCTCGATAAAGTTCCCCGACGCGATAGCGCGGGTTGGGTGTCGTCGCGGTTTCCATGATGCGAGTGATCGCGTCAACTTTCGCAGGGTGATCGTCTGCCACGTCACGAGATTCACCAGGATCGCGGTTGAGATCATAGAGGCGGACAGCCCCGTTCTCTTTCCCCAGGCGAATCCCTTTCCAGTCGCCCAGACGCACCGCTTGGTCGTAGTACTTGCGACAGTGACCGTAATCCCAGTACAGATAGTCACGTTGGACCGTGAGTGGTTTGCCGAGCAATGCATCAAGCACGGAGACACCATCGATGTCGGCAGGGGCATCGCCGCCGGCGATCTGGGCGAACGTCGGCAACAGGTCTTGAAATGCGATGACTTGGTCGCTGACGGACGCCGCGGGAATCTTGCCGGGCCAGCGTGCGATGAAGGGAACGCGGATGCCGCCTTCGGTGAGATCACGTTTGAATCCCCGCAAGGGGCCGTTGGTTTCAAACCTGTCCCAGACCGCCGTGTGGCCGCCGTTGTCGCTGCTGAACACCAGCAGCGTGTTCTCCGCCAGACCCAACGCTCCGATCTGGTCGGCGATCCGACCGACGCCGGCGTCCAACCGGTGAACCATCGCGGCGTATTTTTTGGCCTTTTCCGGCCAATCACGATCCGAATACGGGTCGGTCGACGGGACGGCTAAACCGTCGGCGTCTTCGGTCTTGGAAGAAAAGTGCGGCAGTGTGTAGGCGGCATACAGGAAAAACGGTTCGTGCTTCGATTCCTGAATGAACCGCAACGCGTGGTCAGTCAACACATCGTGGCTGTAAGTGTGTTTCGTGACCGGGTTGCCGGGCAATTCGATCCGGCCTTCACCGCGATCGAGATACTCCGTGAAGTAATAATGCGCGTGGTCCTGGTTCAGATAACCGACCCATTCGTCGAATCCCTGTCGTGTGGCGGCGCCGACGGTTCCGGCATCGCCGAGCGACCACTTGCCGACGCCCCCGCAACGATACCCGGCGTCCTTGAGCACTTCTGCAACGGTGCGGTCCTGGTCACCGAGGTAAGTCGGATAGTGTGGAATGTTGTCGCGAGCCGGCGTATGACCGCCATGCAATCCCGTCATCAACACGCTCCGTGACGGAGTGCACACCGGACCGCCGGCGTAGGCTTGGGTGAAACGGATTCCTTGCTGTGCCAGCCGGTCAATGTTGGGCGTGGCGATCAACTTCTGCCCATAGCAACCGAGGTCACCGTAGCCGAGATCATCGGCGACGATCAGAACGATGTTGGGCGATACAGACTGCGGTTCCATCGAGAATGCAGTCGTCGGAGCGAGGCTTGCCGATAGCAGACACAGCGTCCACACCGAAACATAGAGATGACCCAGGGGCGATTTCATGGAGCAAGAAACTTGACGATGGACAGGGGGGCGACGATCAGATCACGCGAGAATGTCGTGACGTGGCATCGAAGCCATCAAACTTCATTCAGCCATTCACACGGCGACGGTATGGTACAATAAAATCTCCCGCCGCAGTGGATATCGATTGGTAGCGGTCAAGCAGCCAATCCTGTCGCACTGCTTGCATTGCCCACCCTGATGTCACCCGAATCGTGACCTTTATGAATCGATCCTGCTGCGTGTGTTGGTTGTTCCTCGTCTTGTTTGCCGTCGGAATGCACGCCGACCACCCCGTGCGAGCCGGTGGTTTGCAGGCCGGAGCGGCGTCGGTGGACATTTCTCCCCGCACGTTGCCGGCGATCCGCAACGGCGGCTTTCTGCAAGCCGAATGGAATCGTGTCGACGATCCGTTGCATGCCCGTTGTCTGGTGTTGTCCGATGGCAACGAAACGATCGCGATCACGATCGTCGATTCGTGCATGCTGCCCACCGACATTTGCGAAGCCATCAAAGCCAAGGTGGCCGACGAAATTCCACTTCCGCCCGATCGTATTTTGATCAGCGCCACGCACACCCATTCGGCCCCTTCGGTGATGTCGTACTGCCTGGGCAGCAGCCGCGATGAAGCGTACGTCGAATTCGTCGTCCCACAAATCGCCCAAGCGATCGTATCTGCGCACGGGAATCTGCAACCGGCAAAGCTCGGTTGGGCGTCCGTGGACGCGGAAGGACAAACGAATTGCCGCCGCTGGATCACCCGCAGCGATCGGGTTCGGACCGATCCCTTCGGCGAGTCGACGGTGCGGGCCATGATGCATCCCGGTTACCTGAATCCCGACTACGTCAGTCCGGCCGGTCCGGTCGATCCGCAACTGTCCGTGCTGAGTGTCGTGGCCGTCCAGGACGACGCGCCGATCTGCGTGATGGCAAATTACTCGATGCACTACTTCGGCAGCAGTTCCGGATTCTCGGCAGACTACTTCGGTGAGGTGGCCAGACAACTGGAATCGCAAATCGCCCATGCCGACGACGAATCACAGCACGCCTTCGTCGGCATCATGTCGCAAGGAACCAGCGGTGATCTGCATTGGATGAACTACGCCAAACCACATCAACGCGTCGATCGAACGGACTATGCGAGGACGATCACCGAAACAATCCTGTCGGCGCGGAAGCAGATCGAGTATCGGTCGGATCTGACGATCGCGATGGCCGAGTCACGAATGAAACTGCGTCGACGGACGCCCGATGCACAACGTCTGGCCTGGGCCAAAACGCTCAACGAACGACGTGGTCAGCGTCGCCCCAAAGACCGCCCGGAAGTCTACGCGCAGCAGGCGGAGTGGATTGACGAGAACCCGGAAACCGAAGTGGTGTTGCAGGCCGTGCGGATCGGCGACCTGGGCATCACGGCGCTGCCGAACGAAGTTTACGGAATCACGGGGTTGAAACTGAAACGGCAGAGCCCGCTCGGCGGCACCTTTAACTTGGAACTCGCCAACGGTGCCGAAGGGTACATCCCGCCGCCGGAGCAACATCGGCTGGGCGGATACACGACTTGGCCGGCGCGAACGGCTGGATTGGAAATCGATGCGGAACCGAAGATCGTCGAGCGGGTGTTGTCGCTGCTGGAATCCGTCTCGGGCAAAAAGCGACGCCCGCCGGTCGATCCGCCCAACGCCTATTCCCGCGCGATCCTTCATGCCAAACCCGCCGCGTACTGGCGTTTGGGCGACATGGTGGTCGACCGCGCGACCGATGCGACGGGAAATCACCACGCGACGTACCAGGGCGGGGTCGCACTCTATTTGCCGGGCCCCGACGGCGACGGTTTCGACGGTGCAGCCAATCGCAGCGTGTACTTTGCCGGCGGATCGCTGCAGGCGAAGCTGGAAACGTTGCCAGCCACCTACAGCGTGTCGATGTGGTTTTGGAACGGATTGCCCGCCGACGGAATCCAACACACCGGAACGTTATTCTCGCGCGACAGCAACGCTTCCCGAGAATCGTTGTCGATCGTCGGTGATGACCAGGGCATGACCACGCTGGCCGTTGACACGGGATCGGCACGACACGTCGCAGCGACTCCGCTGGCAACCAAGGCTTGGCACCACGTCACGCTGGTGCGAGAGGCCGATGCGGTGGTGATTTATTTGGACGGCAACGCCGAACCGGAATTGGACGTGCGGCATCAGACCGTCGCCGACGAACCGGCAGCTGAGATTTCCTTCGGCCAGTTCGATGGCAAACTGGACGAGGTCGCGCTGTTCGCGCGTCCCCTGTCGGCCGAAGCATCCGCGGGCATCTATCGCACCGCGGACATGCAACGCCCGGCACGTCCCCGGCGGCCGGTCACGCAAAGCGAAAAGCAGTCCGACGCCGGATCACTGAAACGTTACGCCGACGCAGTTCAAGCTTCGCGACCGCTCGCCTATTGGCGTTTGCATGACACCGATCGCGACTCCGCGCGTGACGAAGTGGGCGGCAACCACGCTCGGTATGAACGCAATGCCGGCCCCCGGAAACCCGGCACGGCCACCCCGAATTTTTCGGGCGGACGCGTCTTGGCGGGCGTCTCGAAGCTTGACGATCAATACAGCGTCGAATTCTGGTTCCGCAACGAACTGCCCATCACCAGTCGTCCGGTCACCGCCTACCTGTTCACACGCGGCATCAACGGGGCCGACGCCGCCCCCGGTGACAGTTTGGGGATCGGCGGAACACACGCCTCGACAGGTCGGTTGCTGGTGTTCAACGGCAACGACCGCAATGAATTGATCGGCGGAAAGACACAACTCGTCCCGGGCGGTTGGAATCACGTGGTGATGACACGCGACGGCGAAAAGCTGGCCGTTTTTCTGAACGGTGAAATGGAAATCGATGGGCGGCTCGCAAAGACCTATCCCGACCGCTGCGCCGAGTTCCAGATCGGTGGCCGCAATGACAACTTTGCCAATCTGCAAGGCATGATCGAAGAGGTTGCGATTTATGATCGCGCGATCACTCTCGACGAAGCCAAAACGCATTTTATTGCCGCCGGCGTGAAGGCCGTTGCAAAACCAAAACCGCAAGCGAATGCCCAGCGGGAAACTTCGCCCAAACCGACCGCGGCGGACGAGTCACTGAAAAAGATTCACGTTCGCGAAGGCTATCAAGTCCAATTGGTCGCCAGCGAACCGCAGTTGAAGGATCCGGTTGCGATCGACTGGGGGATCGACGGCAGATTGTGGGTCGTCGAAATGGCCGACTATCCGCTGGGGATGGATGGGCAAGGCAAACCGGGCGGCCGGATTCGCGTGTTGGAAGATCGAGACGCAGACGGCTACTACGAAACATCGACCTTGTTCGCCGATGGGCTGAGCTTTCCGAACGGCATTCTGGTCTGGGGCAACGGTATTCTGATCACCGCCGCACCGGAGATTTTGTATCTGGAAGACAGCAACGGGGATGGCAAAGCCGACGTGCGGCGGTCGCTATTCCAGGGATTCCTCGAAGGCAACCAGCAGTTGCGCGTCAACGGGTTGCGTTGGGGACTGGATAATTGGGTTCACTGCGCCAGCGGCAGCCATCACGCGGGCTACGGCAAGGGCAACCAGATTACGTCGGCGCTCACCGGCAAGAACCATTCAGTCGGCAGCCGTGACTTTCGCATTCGGCCGGACAGCGGCGAGATCGATCCGCAGAGTGGACCTTCGCAATACGGGCGCAACCGAGACGACTGGGGGAACTGGTTCGGCGTGCAGAACAGTCGCCCGCTTTGGCATTACGTCTTGGCCGATGAAGACATTCGTCGCAACCCGCACTTCGCGCCGCCGGATCCGAAACATCTGGTCGTCACGCCGGTCAACCCTCCGGTGTTCCCCGCCGCACAGCTGCAAAAGCGTTTTCACAGCTTCAACCAATCCGGGCGTTTCACGTCAGCCTGTTCGGCGATGATCTATCGCGACGACTTGCTGTTTCCGCCAAGTGACGTCGAGCAACACGCGTTTACTTGCGAACCGTTTCACAACTTGGTTCAACACAACATCATCACCGAAGCCGGCGTCAGTTTTGACTTTCACCGGGACCCTGCCGAGGATGTCGTTGATTTCTTTGCCAGTGAAGACCGCTGGTGTCGGCCGGTGATGGTTCGCACCGGCCCCGACGGCGCCTTGTGGATTGTCGATATGTATCGCTACATGATCGAGCATCCCCAGTGGCTGCCTCAAAACGGAAAAGATGAACTGAGACCGTATTATCGGCTCGGAGAAAACCATGGTCGGATCTATCGCGTCCTACCCTCCGGCAAGAATCCGGGAATGCCAAAGATCGACGATTCAAGTGAAGGGTTGCTGCGTGCCATGGCCAGCTCGAACGGCTGGCAGCGAGACGTGGCGCAGCGTACTCTGGTTCGCACGAAGGACATGGCAGCGGTTCCGCATCTTCGATCGATGGCAATCGCCGACGACCGGCCACGCCAGCGACTGCAAGCCCTGTGCACGCTCGATGGGATGCAGGCGTTGAGCCCCGATGTCTTGCAGGCGGCCTTGCGTGACCCGCATCCGGCCGTCCGCCGCCAAGCCGTGCGGTTGGCCGCCGGCCATGTGGTCGAAGTCCAGACGTTGGTGTCGCTGGTCGAGGACGAGAATGCCAAGGTGCGATTACAGCTCGCGGCCACGCTGGGAACCTACGAGGCCCCGCTCGCGTCCCAAGCACTCGCAAGCTTGGCGTGGAAATCAGCCGATGACGCGTACATCGTTGCCAACGTGATGAGTTCGCTGAGTGATCGCAACATCACCGATGTGCTGAATGCCTTCATGACGATCGCGTCTGATTCAGCGGCGCGCAACCGAAACGACCACCCCTTGCAACAACAGTTGTTCGCACAGGTCGCGGCCTTGGGGGATGCAGACGCAATCGGCCAAACCATCGTCAGCCTCGCCGGACGGTCAGGTTCGCCCCCAGAACCATGGCAGCTGTCCGGGTTGGCCGAGCTGCTCGATGGTTTGGAAAAACGCAAGTTTTCCATCACACAGCTTTCCGATGCTCAACAACAATTGATTGCCGAATCGATCGGGCAGGCACGTCGCGTGGTTTCCAAAGCGTCAGGAAAGTTAACGCCCACGGTCGACAGTTCGCTGCGGTTGTTGCTGCGACAGCCCGACGCTTCCACGGACGACATGCGGCTGCTCTCCGATTTGCTGGTTCCGCAATCGACGGTGGAATTGCAGCTGGCGGTGGTGGATCGATTGGCCAATGAATCCGATCCGCAAATTGGCGCGGTCTTGCTGTCCGGCTGGCCGTCCTACGGTCCGGCGCTACGGTCGCGTGTACTCGACGTTCTGTCCAGTCGCGCGGCGTGGAGTTCGGCGCTGTTGGCAGCGGTGCGTTCGGAAAAACTATCCAGTGGCGAAATCGGTCCCGCGATCCGCGAGCGGTTGTTGGCGACCAAAGACAAAACGCTTCAGTCGGGATGGACTCAAGCGTTTGTGTCATCGACGAGCCCGGATCGCAGGAAAGTGATCGAAGACTACCAAGCCGCGTTGACGTTGGGCGGCGACGTGAATCGCGGCGCAAAGGTGTTTGGCAAGAGCTGTGCCGCCTGTCATCGCCTGGGAAACGTCGGCCACGAAGTCGGACCGAATTTGGCTTCGATCACCGACAAGCGTCCCCACGTGCTGCTCTCGAACATCATGGACCCGAGCGCCGCGGTCGAGGCACGTTACCTGACGTATATCGTGCTGAGCGATGACGGCCGCGTCCACAACGGTTTATTGGGCACCGAGACCGGCAGCAGCATCACGCTCGTGACGGGCGAAGGCAAACGGGAAACGATCCTGCGTTCGGAGATTGAAGAGTTGCGGGCATCGGGAAAATCGCTGATGCCCGATGGCTTGGAAAAGGAACTGTCTCCGCAAGACGTCGCCGACCTGATCGCGTTGTTACGGTCTGATCCGACGAGTGCTGATTGACCGATCAGCACGACACTCGTTCCAAGGCTCTGCCTTGGAACGCAGCGCCGGTGTGGCTCCGCCGCACGCGCCCGACGTCCGCAGGCGGAGCCTCCAAGACAGTGTGTTCCCAGGCGAGAGCCTGGGAACAAGGACATGGACCGATCAGCACAAACTCGTTCCAAGGCTCTGCCTTGGAACGCAATGCCGGTGTGGCTCCGCCGCACGCGTCCGACGGTCGGAGGCGGAGCCTCCAAGACAGGGTGTGCCCAGGCGAGAGCCTGGGAACAAGGACATGGACCGATCAGCACGACACTCGTTCCAAGGCTCCGCCTTGGAACGCAACGCCGGTGTGGCTCCGCCGCACGCGTCCGACCGTCCGGAGCCGGAGCCTCCAAGACGGTGTGTTCCCAGGCGAGAGCCTGGGAACAAGGACAGGGACCGATCAGCACGACACTCGTTCCAAGGCTCTGCCTTGGAACGCAACTTCGGTGTGGCTCCGTCGCACGCGCCCGACGTCCGCAGGCGGAGCCTCCAAGACAGTGTGTTCCCAGGCGAGAGCCTGGGAACAAGGACATGGACGGATCAGCACAATCTCGTTCCAAGGCTCCGCCTTGGAACGCAACGCCGGTGTGGCTCCGCCGCACGCGTCCGACCGTCCGGAGCCGGAGCCTCCAAGACGGTGTGTTCCCAGGCGAGAGCCTGGGAACAAGGACAGGGGTCCGATTACCGAACTGAACCACGATGAAGTTGCTTCGGCCGAGTGGAGCAGATAGCATGTCCGTTGGAATCGCCCACCACCCATGCCCGTTGCTCACCATTCCCACCTGCCGTCGCAGCGGCACCTCCCACGGAAGCACCCATCCATGTATTCGTCGCTTCGTTTCAGGCTGCATCTCGCGGCCGCGGTTGTTGGTTCATTGAGTCTGCTGTTCGGCGGGGTCGTCGATGCGGAGACGCCGACCAAGTTGCTTCGCGCCGGTGCATTTGCGATTGACATCACTCCGACCAAGTTTCCCGTCAGCTCGGCCGGCAGCATGACGCATCGGATGGCCGACCAGGCGCATGACCCGCTGCACGCGCGGTGTCTGGTGCTGGACAACGGCCAAACGACGATTGCATTGGTCACCTGCGACAGCTGCATGATCCCACGTGAGATCTACGACACCGCCAAGCAGCAGGCGTCCGCAGCGACCGGCATTCCAACCGATCACATCCTTTGCTCGGCCACCCACACGCACACCGCAGTCACGGCAACCCCCACGTTTCAGAGCATCGTCCAAGAAGACTACCTTGAATTTCTGACCAATCGGATCGCCGAAGGGATCATCCAAGCCCACTCGCAACTGGAACCGGCCCGCGTGGGTTGGGCGATCGGCAACAATCCGCGACAGGTGTTCAACCGCCGCTGGTTCTTGCGACCGGGAAATTCGCTTGCCGATCCCTTCGACCGCGGCACGGACAAGGTCCGGATGAATCCCAGTGCGAACAGCAAAAGTCTGCTGCAACCGGCCGGCCCGATCGATCCCCAAGTCCCCGTGTTGGCGGTCCAAGCCGTCGACAGTCGTCCGATCGCACTGTGGGCGAACTATTCATTGCACTACGTCGGCGGCGTGCCGTCGAAATCGTTGTCGGCGGATTATTTTGGCGAATTCGCTCGTCAGGTTTCACGGCTGATCGACGCCGAAGACACGCAACCCGGGTTTGTCGCGGCGATGACCAACGGAACCAGCGGCGACATTAACAACATTAATTTCTTTGAAGGCGGCGAGCGTCAGCAACCCTTCGAACAGATTCGTCTGGTCGCCGCCGATGTCGCGGCCTCCGCCCTCGTCGCCTACCAACGCGTTGAGTATCTAGATTGGGTGCCGTTGAGAATGCGAGAAACAGAAATCGAACTCGGGGTCCGCCGCCCCGACGACGACGAATTGGCCCGCGCTGAAAAGCTGATCGCCGAAGCCGGACCGGGACCGTGGCGAGACCGCCGTTTGATCTATGCCAACGAAACGTTGGATTTGGCCAAGTACCCCGAGACGGTCCACGTCAAACTGCAAGCGATCCGGATCGGTGATCTGGGGATCGTCAGCAGCCCCTGTGAAACGTTCGTCGAAACGGGCTTGGCGATCAAGAAACACAGTCCCTTCAAACCGACCTTCACCATCGAACTGGCCAACGGATACAACGGCTACCTGCCGACACCCGAACAACACGCCCTGGGCGGCTATGAAACCTGGCGTGCCAAATCCAGCTATCTGGCGGCGGACGCCGAACCGCAGGTACGACAGACCCTGCTGGAGTTGCTCGAACAGGTCGCACAGTGACCGTGGGCATTTCCCGCGCCGCGCCCCCGCGACCTGCGGCGATCTTCGATCGGCAGCGTGCGGGGAGATCGAGTCGGCCAAACAATTTGGGAACATCATGAAACGCTCGTTCGTGTTTGCCACGCTCACTGCGTTGTTGTTTGCGACTTCGCTACCCGCTGCGACGTTTAATATCCTCGACTTCGGGGCGACTGCCGACGATGAATCGGATGACACCGCCGCGATCGCGAAAGCCTTGGCCGCATGCGGGCAGGAAGGCGGCGGAATCGTCTACGTGCCCGCCGGGTCGTTCACCGTCACGCGGCAGGGATCTGAGTCGCCGATATTGATCCTGCCCTCGGACACAATTCTTTGTGGGGAGGGTCCCGCGTCGACGTTACGGTTTCCCAAGCGGGCCAGCGAGTCGAATTTTTGGCGGATGCTCGGCCATGGTCCTGAAGGGGTGCGCAACCTCACGATTCGAGATCTCCGCCTGGACGGCGGCAACACGCACCCGGCCTACGCCAAAGGAGTCCCCGAGCAGAATCATGGCATCTTTCTGTACGCGAAACAGGCGATCGTGGAAAACGTCACCATCGAACGGTTGCTGATTGAGAATTTTTCCGGCGACTGCATCGCGCTCAGCTACGGTTGCCGGAACATCACCATCCGCGACGTGGCGATGCGGAACTTTCTGCGACAAGGTGTTCAGATGGGTGGCGGCAACGGGGCACGCGATTATCTGGTGACGGGCTGTCACGATTTGCAGCATTCCATCACGCCGGGAGGTTCAACGATTCATGTCGAGCATGCCCGCGGTTTAAAGAACGTGCAGATCATTGCCAACCGCTGCCGCCGTTCGATCCTGGCCGGCGGCGTCGACGGATTGTTGATCTGTGATAATGTTGTCACCGGCCGCATCGAAGGGAACGGCAACACGAACTCGATCGTTGCCCGCAACATCGTGCGCGGCAAACCTGAATCAACACGTGCTTTGATGCAGTTCGGCTACGCCAACGGACTGTTGGTGCGCGATAACATCCTGCGCATGACGCCCGATTCGGCACAGGCCGGACTCTACATCTGGGGCAAGTCGCGGTACAACGCTCACCCCAGCCGCGACGTTTCGGTTTCGGGCAATCTGATCTCCGCCGGTAACACCGGAGTCAGGCTCAACGGTGTCGATGGTGCCACGATCGGTCCCAACCGGATTAGCGTTCCCGATGGCAAAAAAACCGTGGTGATCAGCCGCGGTGAAAACGTGATCGTGGAGGATTCGAACGTCCCACCGGATCCCGTTGAATCAAAACCTTAATCACTCACTCTCTAGAAACCACAACAAGCATGAACCGCACGTTCGCCCTATCGACATCCCTCTTGGTCCTGCTCTGGTGCGTCGGAGTTCCGGCCTCCGCTGCCCCTGCCGCCGACGACACGATTTATGATGTCGTGATTTACGGCGGCAGTTCTGCTGGGGTCGCCGCGGCGGTCCAGGTCAAACGCATGGGCGGCTCGGTGGTCGTCATCGAACCGGGAACAAGGATCGGCGGATTGACGACCGGCGGACTCGGGCAAACCGACATCGGCAACAAAGCCGCCATCGGCGGCATCGCACGCGAGTTCTATCAACGGGTGCGTCAGTACTACCAGCAGCCCGAACACTGGAAGTGGCAGCGACCGGGTGAATACCGTGGCGGGGGTCAGTCGCGCACGGCGGCCAATGAAGACACGATGTGGACGTTCGAGCCCTCGGCGGCCCTGTCGATCATGCAAGCCTTTGTCCGTGAGTTTGACGTTCCAGTGATCTACAACCAGCGGCTTGACCGCACACCGGTGTCCGATTCTGGCAACGAGGTGCGCGGCGTGACGCTGGACGGCAAACGAATCGTCGCGATCCGAACCGAAAGCGGCCAGACGTACCGCGGTCGCATGTTCATCGATGCGACCTACGAAGGCGACTTGTTGGCCGGCGCCGGCGTCCCGTACACCGTCGGACGTGAAAGCAACGCGGACTACGACGAGACCTTAAACGGCGTCCAGACCCGTCAGGCCAAGCACCATCAAATCGTCCCGGGGGTCGATGCGTATGTGATCCCAGGCGACGCGACCAGTGGCCTGCTGCCCGGCATCGACCCCGACGGGCCCGGAGAAGAAGGAGGGGGTGATCACAGAGTCCAGGCGTTCTGCTTCCGCATGTGTTTGACCGATCACCCCGAAAACCGCATCCCGTTCGCAAAACCCGAGCGTTACGATCCGCTGGACTATGAATTGATGCTCCGCAATTTCGAATCCGGTGAGCGGGGGATGCCGTGGATCAATTCCGGCATGCCCAATCGCAAAACCGACACCAACAATCGAACGGGATTCTCGACGGATTTTATCGGCCAGAACTACGACTACCCGGAAGCCAGCTATGCCGAGCGTGAAGCGATCATCCAACGTCACCGTGACTACCAGCAGGGATTGATGTGGACACTGGCGAATCATCCGCGAGTCCCCGAACACATCCGAAACAATGTCGCTCGCTGGGGGATGTGCCGCGACGAATTCGAGCGAGAAGACGGCTGGCAACAGCAGCTTTACATCCGTGAAGCGAGGCGGATGATCGGGGCAACCGTGATGACGCAACATCATTGCCAAGGTCGCACGGTCGCCGAAGATGCGGTCGGGCTGGCCGCCTACACCATGGATTCCCACAACGTCCAGCGTTATGTCGACGCCGAGGGGCACGCCCGCAACGAAGGAGATGTCCAAGTCGGTGGTTTTTCGCCCTACGCCATCGCCTATGGCTCGTTGACCCCCAAGGCCGAGCATTGCGAAAACCTATTCGTCCCCGTCTGTTTGAGCGCCACACACATCGCGTTCGGTTCGATCCGGATGGAACCGGTGTTTATGGTCCTCGGCCAATCGTCGGCGACGGCCGCGATGCAAGCGATCGACGCCGATGTCCCCGTTCAAGCGATCGACTACGACGGGCTCAAAGAACGTCTGTTGGCCGACGGACAGGTCTTGACCTGGACCGGCCCGGTACGAAAAGCGGCGGCGTCGATCGACCCCAAGTCGCTGCAGGGGACCGTCATTGATGACGAAGCCGCCGAACGAACGGGCTTTCACGCGACAAGTCAGGTGGTCGGTCCCTTCGTCGGCGTCGGCTATCGTCACGACGGCGATACGGACAAGGGACATCAAAGCATTCGGTTTCCGGTCACGATCGAAAAGGCAGGCCGATACGAGTTGCGTCTCGCGTACTCGCCCAATGCCAATCGCGCCACCAACGTTCCCGTCATCGTCCGCACCGGCGGAGAATCGGTGAATTCGAAAGTCAATCAAAGACGCAAACCAGATCACGGTGCGTTTGCCACGGTCGGCAAGTTTGAATTTCCGGTCGGCCGAGCCGAGGTCGAAATCAACAATCACGAGACCGACGGCCACGTGATTGTCGACGCGATTCAGTTGCTGCCACTGGAATGAGTGGGCAAAAGCCCAGTGCCATCGACGTTGACGCCACGCGGGGTGTTTTTTGTTAGCGGCAGGGCGCGAGCCCTCCGGTCTTTCACGGTCTTATTGAAGCGCGACCGGACGGCTCGCGCCGTTCCGCTAACACGGTAAGGTTTTGAACGTGGGATAGACTCCCCCGTTTGCAGGCACGTCGTCATGCATGACGACTGCCACCGGCGGATTGATTTTTTGATAGACCTTGTTGGCCGTGAGGCAGGCCAGGACGCAGGAGACCAGGAAACCGATCACCGCCAGGGCGAGGATCCAACGCGGCACCTTGCGCGGTCCGGTCAGTTCCTTCCGCGTGCCCAGATAGATCAACGCGGCGGCCAACGCGGGGATCCCCAACACCGTGCACGCCTGGGCAATCGTGATCAGGTGGACCGTGCTGCCTTCGCGGGCCAGCGACGCGATCGCCACGCACATTCCGACCAACAAGGCAGCGGTGGTCAAATGCAGCGGCCATTTGTCGTCCAGCATGGAACCCTTGCCCAGCGAATCGGACATCACCGTCCCGCCGATCAACGCGTTGACCAGGAATGAACTGAGCGCACCGGCGAGGATCCCGGTGCAGAATATCAGTTTGGCCGATGCGCCAAACAGCGGCTCCAATTGTCTGGCCACGTCACCGACCGAGGACAATGCCACCTCGTTGGGGTTGCCGTAAAAGACGCGCCAAGACGTCACCAAAATCATCGACGTGATCAGGCCCAACACCGTCATGCTGACGATCGAATCGATCAGCCCCTGCCGGACTTCACCAATCCCCCAGCCTTTCTCTTTGACCAGATAGGCCTGATAAAAGGCGCCGCCGACGGAAAACGTCGTCCCGATCATGCCCAACAGCGCAAACACATCCGGCGCGGCTTCGGGAACGACACGCTCAAAATCCGGCGGGCTGACAAAGATCACGACGAAGTTAAACAAGAACGCCAGCGTCATCAAACCGATCAGGATCTTCATCAACCCTTCGACGCTGCGATACAGGTTTTTCAACAGATACAGACTGGCGATCACCAAACCGTTGACGGCCAGTAAAACCATCGCCCGCGCAGCCAGTGGCAACGGATCTTCGCCGAACATCGGCTCCACGCCACCGATCAACGCGATGTTGTTGCTGGATTGAAAAAACGCGACCAACGTGAACAACGTCACTCCGATCGCGACCGCGACGGGGCGTCCCAACCGACTGGCCAGTTCATCACAGGGGCTGTTTTCGTAAACCGCCCCCAGCCGGGCCGACAATGCAACCATCGCGATCATCAACACCGACGCCGCACACACGACCGGCAGACCGAGCAAGCCCAACGACGCCCCGACCTTGGAACTGGTCAAAATCGATCCCGGACCGAGCACCACCGCGGCCACAATGATGGCCGGCCCGACGGACTGTAAAATTCGTTTCATGTTCTACTTTCTGATTTTTGGCGAGCGATCAACGGTCGAAATAAAGCGGGAGAGGCTTCCAGCCTGTCGGTTCGAAAATTCTGCAATGACAGGCTGGAAGCCTATCCCACCCGTTCTCATTCGTGCCCGTGCACCGGAGCGATCTCGAGATCGGCCAGATAGATCGCCGTGATCGGTTTGCCGTCCGCGTCTTTCTCGTGCGACGAGTACCACGACATGATCGCTTTGGTTGGGCTGAGCGCAATGAAACCGGGGTACGACGTATCGCCCCCGCTGGGAAGTTCGGCGAATTCATGTAACGCATCGTCGATCAGCCAATACATGGAAGTCTTAGGACCTTTGCCGCCGATCGATTTGCGGCCACCGACGACGTAGCGATCGCCCCATCGCACGATCAGCGGACCACCGATGTAACGGTCCAGTTCCTGACGGTCCCATTGTTGATAGGGCGGCTTGGATTGCAAGAGTTGCGCCTTGCCGCCTCCCCGACGTCCGATCGCAATCACGCTTCCGTCGCTCTCAAACTGAAACGCCGTTTCATCGCCGTTGACTTCTTGAAACACGCCCCGCTTGCGCCAGATCAATCCGTCGTCGCTCTCGAGCATCAACGATTCGACAATTTTGCCTTCGCCACGCGGACCGGCTTCGAAGTTGGCTTTTCTGCGGCCGCACAAATACGCCTTTCCGTCAAAGGTGTTGGCGCGCCAGATGTAATGCCCGAACGTCCCTTCCAATAGAGCGGGACCGTTCCAATTCTGGCCATCCTCGCTCCATGCGGCATACCCCAGGTGCATGTTGAGATCGTAATCACTGACCGGGATCGTCGTTTCGCCGCTGTACCAAGTGCCGGTGTAGACGAACAACTTGTCTTGAAACACCAGAAAGTGCGGGTCGCGTGTGTCACGGTGTTTGACGCTGAACTGGTGGACTTGACGCCACTCCCTGGCATCGTCACTGGCCAGGATGATGACCGACGCGGTGGGATGCACCATGTGCCCATCGGGACAGCTGCGAAAGGTGAGGTAAAACTTGTCGCGAAAGCGAACCAGGTCCGTGAACGCGTTGTGCTGGCCGTTGTGAAAGACGCGGCGGATGTTACTGACATTGACCTGGGGCGGTTCATCGGCCCCCGTGCTGTTGCAACCGATCGCAAACGCCAGCGTCAGCAACAGTGCACCGGTCATCGGGGAACGGACTCTTCGTCTCATCAGTCGGTCTCGTCTGCGTCGGTGGGATGTTCCCGATGAACCGAGACCTCTTTTTCCGGTAGGTCTCAAGGTCGAACGGGAACGCTTTCTAGGAGGGAAAGCAGGGAGTATAGCAGGACGCGGCGTGGGGGAGGCGAGGAGACAAGGAGACAAGGAGAGGGGGAGACACGGAGCGATCGATCGGAACAAGACGTGCGGAGCCGTGGTTGTCACCTGATCGTTTGGCCTTCATCACGTCGCGGGCCGGGTGAGCTACCGCGAGCGCAGGGCCGGCAACTCGACCAACGGGAACTCGTCTAACAATGATTGCCTGGTCACCGGTGGGATGGGTTCGAAGCCTCGGCGGGCGATATCCTCTCGTCCGAACGCACAGGCTTTTTCCAGAACATAGTACTGATTGAAGTCCGCGATGGTCTGGTTGATCGGCTCCAAGTCAAACCCGTCCAGGTGGCCTTGCCAGGCACGGTTGAATCGGTCGATGGAGTCGCGCAACTGACGCAGGGGCCGATCGAGTCGTTGTGCCCATAGCCCCTGGTTGGCCCAAGGCGGCGGCGCATGCCGATTCCAATTCTCATGAAAGGAGGCAACCAAACGCCACTGGCTTGGTGAGGCAAGATACGGAGCCAGTTTTGACCAGTCGCCATGAATCATCGCCGCAATTTTCCGAAGGTGCAGACTTGGACCGCGCAGCAACGTTTGTCGATGAGTCTGGCAGGCCCAACGCAATTGCTCCCTCGCCGCATCCAGCCGTCGGCCGCGGGTGACAAACGCCGGCTCCTCGCCTTGATCGGCCAGCATTCGGAGGAATTCCTCTCGCGAACCCTCATTGTCGATCTCCCGCATCGTCATGGCCCCCATCATTCTGCCACCCCCATCATTCTGCCACCCCCATCGTCTTGCCCCCATCGTCTTGCCCCCATCGTCTTGCCCTATCGTCTTGCCCTATCACGTCACGCACAACGTGACCGACCGACTACTCGCTTACCGCTTCGGCCGTTCCGGAATCGGCGGCTGGTGTTTCACTTTCGTCGGCTTCACTTTCGTCGGCTTCACTTTCGCCGGTTTCGGTCGCAGTTTCGGTTACGGTCGCGGTTTCGTCACCGGGCTCGACCATCGGATTGGTCTGGACACCTTCCTCGCCACCGCGTTTGACGCGGAGGATGAATTTGTCGTCTTCGATTCGAATGTCCTCAAACCGGCTCATGAATTTGGCATTTTCGGGATCCTTGTAGACATCCTTGGCCAGGTTCTCTTGCCGCATTGCCTGCATGAATTCATCGGGCAGTGGTTCGCCGTTGAGTTCCGCCTGATCGACGGTGACGATCAGCACGCCTCCGTCCATGGCGACGTCAAAGGTCGCCGATCCGTTGAAGTAGCGTCCCTTGCCCATCGGCAGTTTGTCCAGCGGAATGCTGACGTCGCCTTCGACTTGGTTGTTCTCGATCTTGACATAGACCTTTCCTTTGAAGTCTTCGTTTTTGCTGATCAGTGCGTTGATGTCATCGGCGGTCAACACCAAGTCTTCTTCGGGCGTCTCCCCGGCATCGAGTTTCTCTCGAAACGTTTCGACGCGGGCGTCCAGTTCGGCGAGGTCTTCTTCGGAGTATTCGACGGTCGGCAGGTCAATTGGGGTTTCGGAGGTGTATTTGGCGATCTGGTTGCTGAGGAACCAATAGCCGCCGAATCCGGCGCAGAGAATGGAGCCGATGAACAGTCCGCCTGCGATCAAACAACCCCACAAGCATCCGTTGCCGGATCCGGAACTCTGCACTTGCGGTTCGGTACCTGGAGTCTGGGGGTCGACAAAATTAGACATTTCAGTTTTGTCCTTCACATGAAGAGCGCGGCTTGGCGGGAGACGATTCGCTCATTCTGGCAAATTCTTGCCGACACCGGGGCGCCAAATCCAATCGAATGCGGATCAAAATTGTGATCCGCTTGATCGGACGACTCTCCGTGGCGGCCGGCAAGGCACCTTCGCCCCCTGGATCGCCTATTCGACACCTTCAAGCTTGGCGACGACCGACATGCGATCCGCCCGGCGGGCTTCACTCGACGCTTTGGCGACATCCCAAGACTGTTTGACGTTCTGCTGACGGAGTGTGAGAGTCCAGGGTTCATCGTGGCTCGACGATTCAAATTCTCGTTCGAAGCGTTGCGACGGGGCGTTTTCGGGAAACCACGCCCATTCACGTTCGGCGGTGGTCCGAACGTGCTGCAACGCGTCTTCGATCACAACAGGCGACGGATCATCGGCCCCGATCGACGCGATCCAAAGCCAATGGAGCACGGCAAACGAGAGAAGGATGATGTTTCTCAAAGCAGGCGCCCAAATCATCGGTGCATGAATCTCAACAGGTTTGATTGTAGACGGCAGCCGACGGCGTCGACGACCGTCGATCTCGAAACCACCCGCTTCACTTCATTTTGCTTGACGCGATAGACGTCGCGTCTTATCTTGGAGTCATCGCATTGCGGAACGGTATCTACACACCGCAACGCACCCCTTCCTCGTTCCATCAGGTGAACCATGCGTGCGTTCTGCGTCATGATGTCGTGTTTGATTTCATGTGTCGTCGTCGGGCAAGAAGCGTCTGACGGACAGGCCAAGCTTGCGATCGAACTGGCCAAGACGGAAGCGAAAGCACTGGAGGTTTTTCTCGATTCCGAAAAGCTGAAGTGGGAAACCGAACCGCTGTTGCGATGGACCAATCCGGTTTCGGGTCAAATTTACGGCGACGTTTACATTTGGACGCTGGACGGCCGCCCCGAAGCGATCGCATCGATTTATAAATGGTTCTCCCCGCACACGCATTTGGCGACCGAACTGCAATCGCTCAGCGAGTCGCCGTTGACGATGACGCGTTACGGAGCGAGGGCCTGGTCGACAGGAAAAGGGCTTGAGATGAAGTCACTGGCCGATGCCCCCGCGCCGAGTGATCGTCCCTACCAGCGATCCAGGCAGATGCACTCGATCGCGGAAGAATTCATCGCCAAGGCGGAAGATCGCTCGGATTCGACGTCGACGTGGAATTTGCGTCGCTTGCCCAAACCCATTTTTCGGTATCAAAGCGAAAAACGAGGCATCGTCGACGGGGCAATGTTTGCGTTTTGCCAAGGCAATACGAACAACCCAGAGGTGCTGCTATTGCTGGAAGCCCGACGTCGAGACGGCCAAACACGCTGGCATTACGGACTGGGTCGGCAGAACAGCCTCCGCTTTACCGTGCATCGAAACGGCGAGTTGATTTGGGACGTCCCGAAATTGGCGCCGCCGTGGCCGGCCGTCAACCGGCCCGACCAGCCCTATCTGGTGATCAAGTCACAAACCGCCAACTAAGCACGTGAGCATGTGTAGTTCATGGAAATTGGCAAGGCTTTTGCAGGTTTGTCACGATGGGCGCGGTTCGTTCTTTTGCTAGCTAATTGTCCGGTCGTCGGACGGGCCTGGCAAGGTCGGTGCCTCCCGACAATCACGGGAGACTTACCATGGCAAGACCTGCAACCGTTTTCGCGAAAATCACGAACCAGCAGCAACGTGACCGTCTGATTGAGCTTTGGAAACAGCATCCAAACCATTACACACGAATACGGGCACACGCGATTCTTCTGAGCGATGCTCAATACGAAATTGAGCAGATCGTCGATATTCTTAGTGTCAGTAGAGACAGCGTGCGAGCTTGGATCAAACACTTTGAACAAGACGGACCAGACGCCCTGCTGGACGAAAAGCGACCAGGCGGACCGAGGAAGCTCAATGAACAGGAAGAGCAAATCCTCAAAGATTTGTTGCGGCAATTTCCCTCCCGGCCTGCCACAGTCCTGTCGCGTTTGCGAACACGGACCGGCAAATCGATCAGCCGACATTCGCTGCGTCGTTACGCCCGACGATTCAATTTGAGCTGGAAGCGGTTTCGGCGCAGCCTGCGGAAAAAACGAGACGAAAAGGCTTTCCGGTTGGCTCAAGAGGAACTCGCCGAGTTGCTCAATGAACCTGAACTGGATGTCGTATACTTTGACGAAGCGGGATTTTCGCTTAAGGGCGTGGTGCCATACGGATGGCTTCCCATCGGCGAACGGACCGATGTGCCAGTCACCGGCGCCCATGGGGCGACGGTTCAGGCACTTGGCTTTGAGCATCAAGATGGAACCACCCATACCTATCTTCACAAAGGGTACGTCAACACGCAAACGGTCATTGAAATCATGGATGATTTTTGTGAGACGATTGACCAAACAACGGTGGTCATCCTCGACAATGCATCTTGCCACACCAGCGGAGCTTTTGAAGCATCGATCGAACGCTGGGCAGAGCGTGGGCTGCTGGTTTATCATCTTCCGCCGTATAGTCCCGAACTGAATTCGATCGAGCGACTATGGAGGCAACTAAAGTATCAACAAATGCCCGCCACGGCCTGGGAACGATTCAAAACCTTGTTACAAACGCTGACGACGAAGCTATGCGAAATCGGTGAGGTAACCTACATGCCATCACTTGAAAGTTATGCCGAATAACTCGTGCTGACGTGCTTAGTGCTTCGTCAACTTTTACTCTTAGGGTACCGCGGAAAAGGGGTCAGGTACCAAAAATGCGAAGCACCCTGCGGGCCATTTGGTTTTTGGTACCTGCCCCCTTTTCCGCTCGACAAACGCAGGCTCGAAAATTGAAAGCTGACAAAGCACTAGTGCATCTGCTGCACCTGGTCATCGGGTCGGAGAGCGGGACCTGTGATAAACTGCTGCGACTCGGCAATGGACACCCGTCCCCGAAACCTCCACCAGATACATCACATAGGACATCAAAACATGGCGAAGAAGCACATCACGTTGCAGCACAGCGAGAGCGTCATCGTTCAGGCCGCGGCCCAGATCTATTCCGCCTACATCGCCAGCGGAAAAGTTGGCAAAGACGACAACACGAAATATCTGAAGCAATCCATCAAGGACGCCATCACGATCGCCCGAAGCGTCGACGACGTGGTGATCAGTGACGGTGAAATGGAGTAGTCGGGCACCAACTCGCGAGTGAATCAGTTGGGCGAGCGATAACGCCGTGAAGCGTTTATTCCCTGTGTTTTGTCGAGTTTTTAGCGGTAGGGCGCGAGCCCTCCGGTCCGTCATCTTTACCAAAACACCGGAGGGCTCGCGCCCTACCGCTAACAAATGCTTCACAGCAATGAGCTAGCGGCCGGCGGCTTGTTCGCTGCCCATCAGGGTCATCAGCGCAACGACGGTGGATTCGACACCTCGGATGACAGCCGGTTGGGATTCGATTTTGAACAGGGGTGAATGATGACTCGGCACCGGGGCGCCGCCAGCTGCTTCGGTGTCGAAGGCGGATTGCGGCGTGCCACCGACAGACCAGTAGACCGACGGGATGGTCGGATTGCTTGTAAAGATCGGAAAATCTTCGGCGCCCATGCCCTTGGACGGCTCGTCGATGACCTGATCCTCGCCAATGGTTTTCTGCCATGCGGCTCGCAAGCGTCGCGCCAGCTGGGGTGTGTTGGACGTCGGCGGCACGCCTTCCTTGGACACAATGACTTCGGGCAACTTGTCTTCCGGCAGCCCCGCCACACGTCCCATGTTGGTTGCGATTCTGCGGATGCCATCCAACAACGTCTTGCGTGTTTCCGGACTGGTGCTGCGGACGGTCAACTGAAGCTGCGCCCTGTCGGAGATGATGTTGTGTTTGGTTCCGGCGTGAAAAGACCCGACGGTCACCACACCGGGAACGCGGGGCGCGATCTCGCGGGAAACCAGCGTTTGCAGCGCCATCACGATTTGGCTGCCCAGGACGATCGGGTCTTTTCCTCGGTGCGGGCTGGCGCCATGCGCCCCGACGCCGTGAATGATGATGTCGACCGTGTCCGAACCGGCATAGGGGCTTCCCTCGGAGACATTGATCAATCCGGATCGGTCGCGTGAGGTGACGTGAAAGGCGAGTGCATAATCGGGGACGCCGAAACGTTCCCACAATCGGTCCTGCTTCATCGCGCGGGCGCCCATCACACGTTCTTCGGCCGGTTGCATGATCAACATCAAGGTGCCTTGCCAAACGTCGCGGTTGGCGGACATGTAGCGTGCCGTACCGACCAGGCTGGTTAAATGCACGTCGTGACCACAGGCATGCATCACGGGGACGACCTCGCCCGTGATCGGGCTCTGCTGTGTCGTTTTGGACGCGTTGGGCAGTCCCGATTTCTCTTCGACCGGCAATCCGTCCATATCGGCCCGCATCATCACGGTCGGTCCGTCACCGTTCTTCATCAGCGCGACGACCCCCGTCCCTCCGACGCCTTCGGTGACATCAAACCCGACGGCGCGCATTTCTCGCGCCATCCTGGCGGCGGTCTTGTATTCGACCAGCGACAACTCGGGATGGCGGTGAAAGTGATCAAACAGGCTTGCCAGATGGACGTCATAATCGGCACGGACCGACTGCCGCAAATCTTCGGCGAACGCCGTCGGCGGGAACGCAATCGCGAACAATAAGAGAATCAAGCAGGTCGGTTTCATCAGCGAGGCTCCGGGTTCATCAACATGGCTGGGGGGATCGCGCCAATCGGGGGCGATCCAAATTGTTTGGATTCGGGCGTGCGTTGGCAATGATCGGCAAAGGACTTTCTGTGCATCGCCCACAATCCGAACACGGTCGGTGATCATCGCCAGCGGCTGCATTATACTGCGGAGCCGGATCGGAGCCGGATTGACCACTCCAATCACACCCCACTCGACCTCCCTACGTTCATCCGTGTCGACACCCGTCACAAGACTGAGGATGTGTAGACACCAATGCCCCCACGTTTGATCTGATGATGACTTTTCGCCCCTTTGCATTCTGCCTGTGTTTCTTGATCGCCGTCGCTCTGGTGTCGCGTGAAGCCGACGCGGCCGAGCGTCCGAACATCTTGTACATCATGTCGGACGATCATGCGGCGCACGCGATCTCCGCGTACGGCAGCCGTCTGGCCGAGATCGCTCCGACGCCCAACATCGACCGTCTGGCCGAGGAAGGCGCCCTGTTCACCAACGCGTTCTGCACCAATTCGATCTGTTCGCCCTCGCGCGCCTGCGTGTTGACCGGGCAATACAACCATGTCAACGGATCGTTCGACCTGAGCGGCAGCGTTGCCCCGGGCAAACAGATGCTGGCCCTCCAAATGCGCAAGGCGGGTTACGAAACCGCCATGATCGGCAAGTGGCACCTGAAAGCCGAGCCGGCCGATTTTGATTACTACTGTGTCTTGCCCGGGCAAGGGAAATACCACAACCCTGATTTTCGCATTCGCGGCGACAAGCCGTGGGGCAAGAACCTGATCCATTTCCAGGACAAACACGTCACCGATGCGATCACGGATCTGTCGCTGCAATGGCTTTCCGAGCGGGGCGACAAAGACAAACCGTTTTTCTTGATGCATCATTACAAGGCGCCCCACGATTATTTTGACAATGCGGCGCGTTACGAATCGTATTTGGCCGATGTCGACATTCCCGAACCCGAAACGCTTTGGGATCGCGGCGAGTCGTTCGGATCGTTGGCAACACGTGGCGACAACGACGAATTGGTTCCCCACATCGGCACGTCGATCGGATCGCGCAACCCGCGTCGGTCGTACCTCGGTGATCTGCCCAAGTTGTATCCCAACGAATTCCCCCAAGGCTATGACCCGGCGGATTACACCGACCAGCAAAACACACGCCTGGCGTACAACGCCTACCTGAAGAAGTTCTTGCGCTGCGTCAAAGGCATCGATGACAACCTGGGGCGTCTGTTCGACCACCTCGAAAAGACCGGCCAGATGGACAACACGGTCATCATCTACACCGGCGATCAAGGGTTCATGCTGGGCGAACACGATTACCAAGACAAACGTTGGATGTACGAGGAATCTCAGCGGATGCCGTTTTTGGTCCGCTACCCCAAGACCGTTCCGGCCGGTCAGCGTTTCGACACGATCATCGAAAACGTCGATTACGGCCCCACGATGCTCGACTTCGCCGGCGCAGAAATCCCGGCAACCGTCCAAGGGCGCTCCTTCAAATCCATGCTGGAATCGGGTGACGAGCCCGCCGATTGGAAACAGGCGGCCTACTACCGCTATTGGATGCACATGGCCCATCACGACAACCCCGGTCACATGGGGATCCGCACCAAGACGCACAAGTTGATCTACTACTATGGATGCAACTACGACGGCGGTTACCAGACGCCGGCCGGTTGGGAGCTGTACGACCTGGTCAACGATCCCCAAGAAACGCGCAACCTCTATGACGATCCCGAACACGCCGAGCTGGCCGCGAAACTCAAATCACAGCTCGCTGAGACACGTCGACGCGTCGGTGACGATGGTTCCCACTACCCGGCCTGTGAGGAAGTCGTGCAAGAGTTCTGGGATTATGATGAAGCGGACCGGGCCAAGGCTCGTGAGATCTCACACCGGTACCTCAAGCGACGACTGGAAGAACTGGCGGCCGGCCAGCGGAACATTCGCACGTACTACGGCGAGTGAGATCGAGTTGAGCCGAGACGACGTGGGATAGGCTTCCAGCCTGTCATCGCGCCTCGTTCCAAGGCTCAGCCTTGGAACGCAATGTCGGTGTGGCTCCGCCGCACGCGGTCATCGGGCCGGAGGCGGAGCCTCCAGGACAGTGTGTTCCCAGGCAGAGCCCGGGAACAAGTGACAGTGGGATAGGCTTCCAGCCTGTCATCGAGCCTCGTTCCAAGGCTCCGCCTTGGAACGCAATGTCGGTGTGGCTCCGCCGCACGCGGTCATCGGGCCGGAGGCGGAGCCTCCAGGACAGCGTGTTCCCAGGCAGAGCCCGGGAACAAGTGACAGTGGGATAGGCTTCCAGCCTGTCATCGCACCTCGTTCCAAGGCTCCGCCTTGGAACGCAATGTCGGTGTGGCTCCGCCGCACGCGGTCATCGGGCCGGAGGCGGAGCCTGGGCTGCGCAAAACCGACCGGTTTTGTGTTGAAATTGCTATTTGAGAATTTGACGGAATTGGTTCTCTTATATGCAGTTTTTCCGCGTCATGGAGGTTCAGTCATGTCTCAAGCCACGATTGAGTATAAGTCACCTGTTTCCAAACTTCTTGGTTCGGCACGCCGTGGACGAGAGAAATGGAAGAACAACGCCATGCAATCCAAGCGGTTGATTAAGGAACTCAAGCAAAACCTCTGCAATGCGAGAGAGAGCCGCCAGCGATGGAGAGGCGAGGCAAGCCAACTGCGGCGGCGCGTCGCCGAGCTGCAGAGTGAATTAGAGCAGTTAAAAACGCGGAGCAGCCCCTGAAGAATCGCCCGACGCAGCCGTCGACTCAATTGCTGCCGCCGGCCCCCCAACATTCTTTTTCGTTGAGTCTCGTTGTACTCACGATTTCTTGGGTGCTCCAAGCAACCATCAGCTATCGAGCTTGTGAGAAAATTGCCCGCACGCTAGGCACCATCCATTCTGGATTGTCTCACGCCCCTACGGCAAACACGATTCAGAACTGGACGCTGCGACGGGGGCTGCATGAATTAACGCGTCCCAAAGAACAGGCCGACGATTGGATTCTCCTGGTCGACCACACGATCCAATTGGGAAACGAGAAATGTCTTTTGATCGTTGGGATTCGCCTTGAACATTGGCTCAATCTCGATCGGCCTATCCGACTGAGCGATCTCTCGGCCATCCTGATCGAGATTGTCCAGACATCCAACGGCAAGATTGTTGCCGAGCAACTGAAGAAAGCTGCTGACCGAGTCGGTCAGGTCAAGGCCATCATTTCCGACCAAGGTTCCGACTTGGTCAACGGAATCGCTGGTTTTCAACAGGAAAGCGAGTCGACGATCGCATTGACCGACATGTGTCACCGAACTGCGACGGCACTCAAACATGTCCTGCAGAAAGACCCTCAATGGGATTCGTTTCTCGGGCACTGTGGAAAGACACAACCGAAAGCCAAACAGACTGAGCTGGGATCGTTGTTGCCTCCCAAACTCAAGGTCAAGGCACGCTTCATGAATCTGCACAGTCTGATCGGGTGGGCAGAGCGGATGTTGCGTCTGCTTGACACCCCCCATGAAGAACGTCAGCAACAAGATCGACTTGGTCGCCTGGAAGAGAAATTCGCTTGGGTGCTTGACTATCGTGAATCGATCGCAGTCTGGGCACGTCTGATGCGGATGGTCGACAAGACGTTAGAGCACTCACGAACAGTCGGTTTTAACGCAGACTCGGCTGCTTCCCTGGCTGAAAAACTTTCGTGTGATGTAGGCGATTGGCAGAGCCAAGCGTTTCGCGACGAGATCGTCTCGGCGATCGAAGAGAATTCAAGCATTCTTGCCCCCGGGGAGAGGTTGCCGGCGAGCAGCGAAATCCTTGAATCCTTGATCGGTAAGGGCAAGCAGATGGGTCGACAACATTCTCGCAGCGGTTTCACCCGCAACGTCTTATCAATGGCTGCCAGCGTCGCCGACGTCAGTGCGGAAGCCATTGAAACGAGCCTCGCCTCCGTTACCCACAAAACCCTATGCAATTGGGTGAAGGACAACCTCAGACAAACCATGACGATGTTCCGCCGCAGCGTACTACCGTCATCCCCAGGAACCGATACGGCCTAAATCTGCTATCCTTCTGAGTTGCAATTTTGCGCAGCCCAGGCGGAGCCTCCAGGACAGTGTGTTCCCGGGCAGAGCCCGGGAACAAGTGACAGTGGGATAGGCTTCCAGCCTGTCATCGAGCCTCGTTCCAAGGCTCAGCCTTGGAACGCAATGTCGGTGTGGCTCCGCCGCACGCGGGCTTCGCGCCGGAGGCGGAGCCTCCAGGACAGTGTGTTCCCAGGCAGAGCCCGGGAACAAGTGACAGTGGGATAGGCTTCCAGCCTGTCATCGAGCCTCGTTCCAAGGCTCAGCCTTGGAACGCAATGTCGGTGTGGCTCCGCCGCACGCGGTCATCGGGCCGGAGGCGGAGCCTCCAGAACAGCGTGTTCCCAGGCAGAGCCCGGGAACAAGTGACAGTGGGATAGGCTTCCAGCCTGTCATCGCGCCTCGTTCCAAGGCTCAGCCTTGGAACGCAATGTCGGTGTGGCTCCGCCGCACGCGGTCATCGGGCCGGAGGCGGAGCCTCCAGGACAGTGTGTTCCCAGGCAGAGCCCGGGAACAAGTGACAGTGGGATAGGCTTCCAGCCTGTCATCGCACCTCGTTCCAAGGCTCAGCCTTGGAACGCAATGTCGGTGTGGCTCCGCCGCACGCGGTCATCGGGCCGGAGGCGGAGCCTCCAGGACAGTGTGTTCCCAGGCAGAGCCCGGGAACAAGTGACAGTGGGATAGGCTTCCAGCCTGTCATCGAGCCTCGTTCCAAGGCTCAGCCTTGGAACGCAATGTCGGTGTGGCTCCGCCGCACGCGGTCATCGGGCCCAGGCGGAGCCTCCAGGACAGTGTGTTCCCAGGCAGAGCCGGGGAACAAGCGTTGGCGTTTCATTTTTTCTCCACCGTTGCTTTGCCATCCGTGGTTAAACTCTTTTCTCCCGCAATCCATTCTCGCACCCCCAAAACAGACAATGAAGATTCGCATGGCCCTGGCCGTCCTTGGTGTCGTGATTTTTTGCACGCTCGCATCCCGGTTACCCGCGGAATCACTTTCCGGTTCGCGGCCGAACATCATCTTGGTGATGACCGACGACCAAGGGATGGGCGATCTGTCGTGCATGGGGAACCCGCTCTTGCGGACGCCCAATTTGGATCGGTTCCATGCGATCTCGACCCGATTCACGGATTTCCACGTCAGTCCGACCTGCGCCCCCACGCGTTCGGCAATTTTCAGCGGTCGCCATGAATTTCGAAACGGTGTGACGCACACGATCAAAGAACGCGAGCGGATGGCGTTGTCGACGACGACGTTCCCACAGCTGTTGGAAGAATCGGGGTATGCCACGGGGATTTTTGGCAAATGGCACCTGGGTGATGAAGACGCCTACCAGCCCTACAACCGCGGCTTCAGTGAGACCTTCATTCACGGAGCCGGCGGGATCGGCCAGGCGTACCCCGGCAGCTGTGCCGACTTCCCGCCCAATCGAGTCGCGGACGGCAAATACTTTGACAACGTCATCCTGCACAACGACACGATCGTGCAAACGAAAGGCTTTTGCACCGACGTGTTCTTTCAAGCCGCACTCGGCTTCATCAAACAACAGCACGAATCAGACTCCCCGTTCTTTGCCTACATCACCACCAACGCGCCGCACGGGCCGATGCTGGCGCCGGAAAAGTACAAGAAACGGTTCCGCGAGTTGGGTTGGGATCGGAACCTGCAAGGCCGCTACGGTATGATCGAAAACATCGACGACAACTTCGGCATCTTGATGGACAAGCTGGACCAGTGGAACCTGTGGGACGACACGCTGGTGATCTTCATGACCGACAATGGTCAAGCCGGACGCAGTGCCAAGAGGAACGGCAAGTCCGAACCCGTCTTCACGGCCGGATTCAAAACTGGAAAGGGCTCGCCGTACGAAGGCGGAACCCATGTGCCGGCGTTTTGGCGGTGGAAGGGAAAACTGGGGGAAGGCGTCGACATCCCGGCGCTGACCGCGCACCTCGATCTGTACAAGACGTTCTGCGCGCTGGCCGGTGTCACGGTCCCCGACGACATCCAACCGATCGACGGGCGTTCCTTGATCCCGTTGCTGGAAAACCCCCAGGCCGCGTGGCCGGATCGCACACTGTTCGTCCATCAAGGCCGTTGGCAAAAGGGAGAGGACCCGAACGACAGCAAGTTCAAAAACTGTGCCGTTCGGACCCAGCGTTGGCGGTTCGTCAACAACAAGGAACTCTACGATATCTCGGTAGACCCCTACGAAGCGAAGGACGTCGCGGCGGATCACCCCGACGTCATCGCCGAACTGCGTCAGGCCTACGACCAGTGGTGGGCCGACACCGTGCCGTTGATGGTCAACGAAGACGCCCCCTACGCAGAACAACAACCTCAAAAGGTGCGCTACGAAAAGCAATTGGCGGAGAGGGGAATCCCCGACTGGACGCCTCCGACGCTGTAACAAACCAAGTGGGGTAAGCATCCTGCTTGCCTCCCTCTTTGAATCAGCTTTTTGTCGCGGTGGATCTCATGTTAGAAGTCAAAGCATTCAAATCAGTCAATGACCTGATTGGAGAGCTCGACAACGGAGGCCGGTTTTACCACCTGTTCTCTCACGCAGATGACAAGATTGTCACCAAAGGCGAATTGGCAAAAGCAGCAGGGCAACTCGTCGGAGCAAACAATGCCTTTCTGTTCCTCAAATTGGCAACGCTTGGTTTTTCCGAAGCAGAGAAGTTTGCAATTCTAAACATGCTTGAACCGAACTTGCGGGAAAGATATCGCGAATCGATGCCGAAAGTCATCAACCCATCGTCGGTGGATCATGAAGGTAAAGCCGGCGACGCTGTCGTCGTTGAGGGGCCCGTTGAACACTGCCATGACAAAACCCAGTTCGGTGGTTTCATCATGATTCCGATCACAGTTGGTGAAATCACGACTTACACGATGACACCGATCTTCGACAATTACGCGGTCTACAGAGTCTTTGATGAAGAGAACCGGGATAGCAAGGAACGCTGTGCGGTGATTGCAGTGCCATTGAACATCGAATTCGCTGACGGCGATCGAGTTCGATTCGCAGGCTACCTACGAGATTTGGAATTCAATGAGGGAGAGGTCCGCACCAACAGCTACTATTTGGAAGCGACCTACTATTCCCGGGTTGGAAAAGGACCGTCACCGACGACTTGACGGATTCAACGTGGTCAGGAGGTAGAGCCGGATCCGGAAACAAAGGGGTCCGTTGATGCCGAACCACTACCAACTGCTGCTCCGGCCACTGGTGGACGGCGTGATGAGCCGCTTCATGGGCTGGGTCGGTGGCACGCATACGATGCGGCCTCGGGGCCGGCCAAGGCTCCGGTTCACGCCCGAGCAACAAGGAAAAGAGGCTTGCCCCCTGGTATGCCCCCGCACCGGGACTCGACAGAACGCGGCGGCGCTGCGAAAACCGATGTATGGCGACACCGGTTCCACCCTTCACATGAAAGGCCCCAAAAAAATGTCAAATCAACAAATCAACGACGCCTTGAACGGACAAATCGCCTCGGAATTTGCCTCTTGGTATTCCTACCTGGCGATGAGTGCCTGGTGTTCCCAAGAACAACTTGCCGGTTGTGCGGGATGGCTGCGGGCACAAGCTCAGGAAGAGTACACGCACGCGATGAAGATCTACGAATTCCTGCTCGATCGCGACGTCGAAGTCAAGCTGTCGCCGCTCGACGCGCCCCGTCAAACGTTCGGTTCGATCGTCGAAATCTTCGAGTGTGCATTGCAACAGGAACAGGAAAACACCAAGCGGATCGACGACCTGTTCAGCATGGCGATGGAGCAAAAAGCGTTCGCGTCGCTGGTGGAACTGCAATGGTTCGTGACCGAGCAAGTGGAAGAAGAAAAAACCGCCCGAACGAACTTGGCGCGGATCAAGATGATCGCCGATGACCCTGCGGCCGTCTTGGATTTCGACAACGCACTGGGCCAGCGCAGTTTGCCGATGGACACGTCGCCCCAATAAGCGCAGAGCGTGTTGGTGTGCAGACTGCAGGGACCGTCCAGCTTAGGGCTAGCGCGAAACGCGACAAATCTGAATGATCTGACCGAATGGGCGAGAGGTGGTCGGCGGAGGGGGGGTACGACGTCCTTTCTAGGTCGTCGCGCAGAGCCCCACGGGCGACGGCCCGGAAGGGCCGTCGTACACCAGAAAAGCGACCGCCTTAAGCTGAACGGTGTCTGAAGACTGGACACCAAAGGTTAGTCCATCTCGTATCGCTCCAGGGTCTTGGGATCGGTTGCTTGGAGCACCTTCTCGGCATGGTTGAGTGCCTTGGCGTCGACATCGTGAACGATGACCAGCACCGAGCCCGATTCCACGCGGGCTTCGTAGTCGGAACTGACGTCGTGATCCACACCCCACCGCTCCATCACCCCGAGCAGGCTGCCGATCGCGGCGCCGATCGCCATTCCCACGAGCGGTCCGGCCATGATGAACGGGCCGACCAATGTTCCGGCCGCGATCGGTGCGGCAACGGTCCCACCGATCAGCATCCCCAGCGAAGTGCTCCGTCCATCCGGTCCGTGTTTACCCGAACTGTGCTCGTGCTCCTCGTGAAGCTCGCTGAGATGCACCGCCGCCGGATCGCTGGCACTGGAGACGACGGAGATATGTTTTAACGTGTAGTGCTCTTGTTCGAGCTCTTCGAGACCGACTTTCGCAGCGGCATGCGTTTTGTATTCGGCGATCAAACACTTGGACATGATTGTTCTCCCAGTTTGTGGTGGGCCTCCGAACCCACCATTTAACCCGATTTACTTCAATTCGCCAAAACTCAACTGCCAGGACACGCCGAAAGGGTCGGTCACCCATCCGAATCGAGTGCTGAAACCGTAGTCGTCCAACGGCATCAGGACCTTCCCGCCTTCGGCGAGGTTTTTAAAGATCAGATCGACCTGCTCTTCGCTCTCGCAATCCACGTAAAGAGAGATCGATGGAGTGAATTCAAAACGGTGATCAACGGGGCTGTCGATGCACAGCAGCCTTGTTCCGGCGAGGCGAAACGCCGCGTGTTTGACCGTCCCCGCTTTGCCGTTTTCGCCTTCGCCATACTTCGTGACCCTTTCGATCCCGCTGTCAGGAAACGTCGAAACGTAGAACTTCATCGCTCGTTCCGCGTCCCCTTGGAACATCAGCAGCGGGGCGACACTCGGCTTCGCGCTCAGGGCATCCGCTTTTTTGCGAATCATCTCGCCCGACATGAACGTCTTCCAGTTTCCGTCATCAGTTAAGATTTGGGACGTGGTCACGATCCGATCCGCATTCTGAAACTTGTAGATTTCACGATAGCGAGCCGTCGCGCCCTTGACGGACATGCTGGGCCCTTCGGCTACGAAAACCAACTGCTGCTGTTCTTCATCGAGCGTTCCTTCATAGTCCCATTTGAAATCGAGTGCATTGTCGACCCACGTCGCGGTGAAGACGTTTTGCTTGGGGTCAACACCGAGCGTCTGCTGGGCGTGGCAATGAAATCCCCCCATGTTCGTCCGAAACTCGTTGACGACCCAGTGGTCGCCGATCCGTCGCGAAGTCATCGATCCCTTGTACGTCACCGATTGATCGGGTGAACGGGAAATCGTTATCCAATCACCGTCGAATTTTTGAATCCAATCGGTCGATGCCATGTCCGCGGGCTTTGGTGCGTCCTGCGCCACGGCCAAGGTCGTCAGCAACAAACAACAACTGACACTGGTGGCAATCGCTTTCATTCCTTCGCTCCTGTGCATCAAATCATCGCGAAACGACGTCGTTTCGATGCATCCATCGTCCCCCAATCCGAACCAAAATGCTAGTGCTTTCTCAACGCCTCGTTTTCCTCAGCGAATCGCCGAAGGTTTTGACGGCCCGTTGAAGTAGAGGGATCGGTTGAGCCGATCGTGAGCCGCCGGCCGTAAGGCCACGGGCATCGTGCATCGTGCATCGTGCATCGTGCATCGTGCCACGGGCCACGGGCCACGGGCATCGCCAGAAGGCCCGGCCGCTGACGCGTCACGGCTCACTCAATCAACACGCCGCCCGCGAGTTTCGCAACGCGCTGATCGAGCCGTGACGCGTACCCAGAATGTCACTCCGGTATCACATCCGTCAGGCCGGTCAGGTAGGGCGTGCGCTGCTCGACACCGTCTCGTTCGAGAAACTCCTCGGCTTCCCACACCGGTTTGCCCTGATGGTGCAATCGCAGTTGCCGCCAGGTGAACCGGACCGCTTGATACTTCCAGACGCTCTGGTCGTTTTCACGTTGAACCTCGATCCGAAGCAGCAATTCGGGGTCGGTCCCATTGTCCCAGACGAACGCGAACAGGGCACCGTCGAATTCCGCGGTCGAATCCTGGTACCTGAACAGCGGCTGCGGTAGCAATCGCAGATGATTCGTCTGACCTTTGTGAATCATCTCCGCCTTGAATTGACGGGCCATACCGCGCATTTGAACCAGTCGCCTCCCACTGTCCGTCGAGACCGCTGGAGCAGACGGCACGGTCTTTAGCTCCAGTTCATCCACTGCCGGCATCCATCGCTTGCGCGGCGCCTTTCCGACGGTCATCGGGACGATCGGCGTCGGCCGCAGGAGATGCAGTTCGACAAACTCGTAGTCTTGCCGATTGATGGGAATCGATCCGATCGTTCCGATCAACGCCAAACGTTTGGAGGGAGTTTGCCAAACGAACACGCTTCCAAAAACATTGCCTTCGGAACTGAAGCGGAAAAGCGGAGTGCGTTGCCACTGGTAGACTTGGCCGTCTTGCGACTGAATCTCCAGATCCTTGGCGGTCTGATCAAAGCGGTCAAACAATCGTTTGCTGCGTCCGGTCGTCTCCTGACCGGGCACCGCCGGGTCTTGGGCGGAAGCCGGCACCACGAAGGCAAGGCCGACGGCAAGAAACGTTCCCATCAGACGTAGTATCAACATGACTCAATTCAGCGACGGTGGACGAAAGGCGAGATGGTGCGGGATCGACAGCCACACGATCAACCTGTGACGCCGAAACAAGAGTGTAACGCAAACAAGACACCGCGTCTATTTCGAGCAGCGGAGATCTCGATCCGTTGCCTGGATCGATCTTTCGATGGATTTGACAGGCTGGAAGCGGATCCCATTTAGTTCTGATCGCCGATCGATCGATACCGTTGGCCGACGACCTGGAACGAGAATCCGTCTGCCGTCGCATCGCTTTGGAACACGGTTTTGGCGATGTCGCGTGGAAACGACTTGCCGTTGGTTTCGCAGTATTCTTTTTCAATCGACGCCAACGTGTCTTCGATTTCCTCCGCCCCGGGCGGTTCGAAGTCCATGGCAAAACCGATCGGGCTGGTGCTGACGCGTGTCCGCTCGACATGCACTTCGGGTTGCGTTGCCGCACCTTCTCCCAGCAACCACAGGATGAACAACATCGACACCGTCGTGCCAAGCAAGATCATCAATGCGGACAAGAACGAACTGACCGCATCGAATCGGCTCAGTCGCAAGGACGGCATCGGGTCGGTCGCGGGTGGCGTATCCGCGTTCTGATGGATCTGAGGGATTCGCCGCAGGAGCGTTTTCACTGGAGCACTCATTTTGACCGTTGTCATCGTCGCGTTACCGATTGTCCACACAAAGACCAAGGCGACGGCAGGCCCACGATCCGAACATCGACGTTTTAGCGGCAGGGCGCGCGCCCTCCGGTCTTTCGCGCGGATACCGGACGGCTCGCGGGCTGTCGATTTAGTCGGGATCTGCTGCGTTAATGGTGAGCCGCTGGCCGTAAGGCCTCGGGCAACGTCGCAGTGCCCGGCCGCTTACGCGTCGCGGCTCACAAAACGGACAGCCCGCTCGCGCCGTTCCGCTAACACCTTCCGGGGGTGTTTTGGTTAGCGGCAGGGCGCGCGACTAGCTGTCTTGATTCGTCACTTCGGCGACGATCCAGTCGAACACACTGCTGAGATAGTCGTCACGAATGATGTCGTGGTGCAGGTCGTGCGTTCCTTGTGCCCAGATCTTTGTGACCGCTCGGCCTCGTGTTCGTTGGGCGAATTCCACGGAGGCTCTGTGGCAGGTGATCAAATCGGCGTCGCCGTGGGTGATAAGCGTCGGCGTGGTGAGTTGCTCGGCGTGATCGAGCGCCCAACGCCCCGAATCGATCAGGGCCTTGCCGAGACGGAGACTGATTCTCTGCTGCACGAGTGGATCCTCCATGAAAGCACGCTGCATTGCCGGATCGCGACTCAAGCGGGCCGGATCGACTGACGAGTTCAACACGTAGTCGGGGCGAATCTTCGCGAACAGTCGCAGCAGAAACAGGCAGATCGGTCCGGGTTGATTCACCGCACGCAACATCGGCGATCCCGCGATCATCCACGCCATCTTGGAATAGCCTCGAAGCTGGTGGTTGAGCACAAAGTTGCCTCCCATGCTCTGGCCCAACAGACCGACCGACGCGTCGGGATGCCGTTCCGTTAAACGGTTCAGAAAAATGTCGACGTCATCCAATAACGCTTCGTAGCAGGGGATCAGCATCCGGCGTCCGGGGCTTTTGCCGTGCCCGACCTGGTCAAAGGCATACACGCGGATTCCGCGACCGGCAAACCAACGCCCCAAGGCATCGAACCGTCCCGAGTGGTCGCCCAATCCGTGCACCACTCCCAACACGATCTCTCGTGAATGAGACGATGGCGGCGCATCGGGGTGGTGCCAAGACCGAACGAACCGCTCGTCTTGGCCGAACTTCCACGTCTGCTCGCTGCTGATCATGTCACCGGCGTGCACGTTGGACAATCCTCGGTGAGTTCGTTTCGGGCATCGTTAGGCGTGGTACCGGGGCGATTGGCAAAACAATGGGGGCGGAAGGAAGGCAGAATGATACGGGGCAGAATGATGGGAGGCAGGAAAAGAATGGTTGGAAGTGAGAAGATTTGAAAACCTTGGGCAAGTCGCGACGCAAGTTTTCTTGCCTCCGAACTCTTTTTCCCCGCTCGTTAATTCGATGCGGCCGCGTCGCTGGGCCGCTTCGGGATTTCGTTGAGCGTGTAGTAGGCCCGGGTGTGGACCAGCTTTTCGCCGTTCGGTTCGCGAATCGCATGGAAGTCAAAGTCATGGACGTGCCCTTGGACCAACCCGTCGATCTTGAGCTGAACGGTCAGACCGTCGTCGGACACGATCGCCTGGGTCACCGTGGGTGTCGTCTGGTCGACTTCGGGGCTGCCGTAGCCTTGTCGATAGAGGTGGGTGTAGGTCGTCAGTTGGTAGGATTCGGGTTGCGAGGCGATCTCGGGATCGACGGGTTTGGTAAACGTCACACGAAACCCATCAGGCAACGCATTGAGTTGTTTGATTTCGAAGGGCACGATCCCGGTCCAGTCGAGTCGTTGGATGGCAAATTCTCGCGGCCCACGTACCGGCCAACCGCGGTTGGTGCCGCCGACGATCAGGTCGCCTTGCCGCGTGAACTGACACGCCAACAATCCGGTCGCCAGGCCTTCGCGGAACGGGTAGCAGGCGCCTTGCCAAACCCCGTTGATCTTTTCGGTCGTCGCCCGCATCACCACACTCAGGCTGAAATCCCCGACGAAGATCTGGTTTTCAAACGGCCCAAATTTGCCGCCGGTGTGATCGACCATGAAGCCCGAGATCGATCGCCCCATCTTGATGTACGGAAACACGACCGCGTACGGCACCAACTCTTTGACTCGCCGTCGTTCGGTCATCAACCTCGACGGCGTGTTCGGTTCCACCTGTGGCTTTTCCAGATTCCTCGCCAAGTCATACCAGCGAAAACTCGCCGGATGCCCCATGAATCCGCCCGGCTCCAACACCTTCAAGCTGCACGATCCGTTCCAGGGTCCTTGGCTTTCGGCATAAAACATCACGCCGTGTTCGTTGGGGCCGATGCCGCAGGGGCTGCGGATGCCGCTGCAAATCGGGATCGTTTTGCCATCGGGAGTGACCTTCACACACCAACCGCGAAACGGTTCATCGGACTGATAGGATTTGGAAAGACACAGTGCGACCCAGATGTTGCCTTCGGGATCCAGTTTCGAACCGAAGGCAAACTCGTGATAATTGCGGAATCCCCAGACATCGCTGAGGGTTCGAAAACGGTCCGCCAGTCCGTCACCATTTTCGTCGCTGATCTTGGTGACTTCGGTTTGCTGGGTGATGTAGAACGCGTCGTCTTTGAAGGACATCCCCAGGACTTCGTCGAGCCCGCTGGCAAAGCGTTTGTACTTCGGTTGCGGGTAGTCCTCGAATGCGCCTTCGACCAAGAAGATGTCACCGCGGCGGGTTCCGATGGCCAACCGATCGTCGGGCAGGACTTCAAAGCTGCCCGCTTCGATTGCCATGCCATCGGGCATCGGGATCTCGACGATCTTGTAGTACTTGGATTCCTCTTCGGACGTGTCCCAATATTCACCGAGCGTTTGGGCGTGCGTCGAGGACGCCGCGGAGAGGAGGAGGGCGAAAACGAGGGTGAGGGTTGTTGTAAGACGCATGGGACTTCGATAGTTGATCGGTGTTTCGTAGTCACGTGACTCGTTCCACGGCTCCGCCGCGGGAACGAGTGGGATAGGCTTCCAGCCTGTCGTTGCGGCGGAGGCGGAGCCTCCGGAACCTTGTGTTCCCAGGCCGAGCCCGGGAACGAGTGGGGGATGACAGGCTGGAAGCCTATCCCACTGAGTTACCATCGGTACTGCACCTCCAGCGTGGTGCTGCCGGGCGACAGGGAAAGCGGAACGATCAGCTGCATTCCCGTTTCCGATTGCAAGATGTCCGCTTGATGTTCCGGATCGATTCGGACACTCAGCTTGTCGTCGACGAGAAAGGATTGCCCGTCGATGGCTTTCACGTTCTCGCCCGATGCAACGCGAAAGACCAGGTTGTCTCGTTGGTCTTTGGAGGTGAATTTCACCGCTCGTTTCAACACCGTTTGTTCGGAGTCCGCGTCTTGCGAATCGACCGCGTAATCCGAGATTTCGACTACACCCCATCGATACATCCAGGTAGGTCGGCCGATGTCATCCAGGTCATAGCCGATGAATTGGTGATGCGGCGGACGCCCCTCGTCAACGATCCAGGGCGTTTGGGCGTCGTCTAAGTCTGGACCGGGTTGGAATCGAATCAAGTCGCTTCCCAGTGGTCGCACGGTTCCGTGACCCTGGCCGCGCCAGACGCCGCCGGGATCGGCGAAGTCGCCTTTCCAAATCATCGCCAACCGCATCTGCTCGGCGTCAAAGGCCAGATTCAATCCACCGGGATAGCCGACTCCGATGCCGCGTTTGCCAATCCCCTGGTAGCTTCGACGCAGCATCACGGCGCGGCCCCGGTCGGCCAACAAACGGATCGGCTCTAACTGCAATCCGCGCGGCGTCCGGGCCTGTCGTCCTTCGAGCAGGTACTCCCAGACCGCTCCGATTTGCAGGTTCGGGTCTCCGCCCAGGATCTCTTTGCGGATCGCTTTCCCGCCCGGCCAAAACGACGGCATCACCGTTCCCGGGCTGACCAACTGCGGCGAGACCATGTATTGATAAAACCATTCCCGATGCAGCCGCTCGGCCATTTCGGTCAGGTCGACCGCCGGCATGGTTTGCGCCGGTTTGTGTTGGAAGGTGTGGCAGGCGATGCAGTTCAGCCCGCCGTTTCCGACCAGTTCCAAGCCCGTTTTGCGAGCTTCCTTGGGATCCTGCGTCTGGATGATTTCGACCAACGGCTTGGGGTCAACCGACGCAAAGCGATCGATCAGATCAGCCACATTGGCCGCGCCGTATTGCGGCATTCTGGTTTTCATGTAGGGGCGGATGGAGCGACCGCTGACCAACACATCGCGCAGCCATTTGGAACGCAGCTTCCCTCCGACGCCACTCAACGGCGGCGGGATCCGTCCTTGGGGTCCGAGGTTTTCATTGCTCGTGTGAAAGTACGGATCGCGCTGGTCCGACACCCCGCCCCAGCCATCGCGTGTGTGGCAACGGTCACAACGAAACGTTGCCATCGTCAACACGACTTGTTCTCGATCATCAAGCGTGGCGGCGGACGATTTTAGGGCAACTCGAATCGCGTCACGCTGGGTGTCGTCCAATTGGTAGTTCGCCCATGCGCCCGGCTCCCCCGACAAACAACCCCGGGTCGTGTTCAATTCAGCCAGCGACGGATAACGACCGGCACGCCCGCGGCCCTGAACAGGTTGCGTTTGGCCGTGTTCGGCGACATGGCACTGGACGCAACCGAGTTCGTTGAACGACTGGCGGCCGGCACGAATCAGGTCGGGATCGGTTGGCATCGGTTGGCGGTCGACATCGGCCCCCGCACCGCTGACCAGATAGTTGGCCAAATCGACCGCTTCCCAATGCGTCAGTTTCATATCGGGCATGCGACCAGAGGGGCGTACCGAATGCGGATTTTCAAGGAAAGCCGATAGCCCATCGATGCTGTACTTCCGACTCAGATCGCCAAGCGCCACCGAACGGTCGGCCATCAACTCGTCGCCGTCATCGCCGCGCGGTGAATGGCAGGCGACGCATCCGACCGAGTGAAACAGTTCTCGACCGCGCGATGCCGACTTGTCGTCGATCGATCCCCGTTGGAAAGGCTCCGTTGTCAGCGACATCAGGTACTGGGTGATCGCCGTCGACGCCGCCTCGCGATCCGCGTCGGAAAGATGCTGCATCAGATCCGGCATGCTGGTCCCCGGTTTCACGCCGTGGGGATCCGCGATGAAACGTCGGATGTAATGCGGATCAATCCGCGATGCCGCCGCGGTCAAGAGCGGAGCCTGTTTGGGTGGCGTGGAAGAATACATCGTCGGTTCCGCGGCATTGTCATCATGACAGCGGACGCAACCGAATTGGTCCAGCAAAACCGTTCCATGGATTTGCGGGTCCAGTGAGGTGATCCTTGACGCGGGCACCGATGCGGCGACGTGGGGTGTGTGCCCGGTTTGGGCGATGTCCATCAGGTACTTGACCAGATCCAGAAACTGTTGCCGGTCGGTGAGTTGATCGGCCAACTTGGTCGGCATCGCGGAAACCGTTTGCGGTTCCATGCGATCGATGTCGTCGCGCGCGATCTCGATCAAGCGATTGGCATCGGACAGTTCCCGGAGCACGATCGTGTCGGCGTCTTGCCGGATGACTCGTCCGGTCGCCACGCGACCTTCCTGGGTCAGGATCTTGACCGATTCGAATCCCTTGGCGATCGACTTGGAAGGTTGCAGGATTGCTTCGACGATCGTTTCGTCATTCCGTTCCGCAGAGACTTCGGTGAGGTCCGGTCCGAGCAGATCGGCGGCGCCTTGGGCGTGGCACTTGGTGCAGGCGAGTGACTGGGTCGAAAACAGGATGGCCCCCCGAACCGCATCCCCCCGCTCGCGTGCCAGCGCGGCCAGTGATCCACTGTCCTCAGCGAGCAGTCGGTCGGTCAACGAGGGTTGCGGGAGGGGCTGGGCCGGGCAACGAATGGCATGGCAACCGAGTGCAAACAACAGTCCGGCGAGCAGGATTCGATTCACGCCAAGGGTTCTCGTCTGATGATCAAGGTTCATGTTCGATGGCGACAGTGTAACTGCAGTGTAGGGCAAGCTTCTGGGTTGCCGAAGCCGAGTGGAGCCTCACTGCCACAAGAAACCGGCGTGACACGGCGTCGCGGTGCGCGATACGCAGTCGTGAGTCGTGTTTGCGCACGCCCCATTCGTCGAAACCCTCTCTTGCGAAATGGGGCGAGCCGCGCCCTCGTTGGTCTAGTGCTTCGTCAACTTTTATTCTTAGTGAGCCGCGACGCGTAAGCGGCCGGGCATCCAGGTGCCCGCCCGAGGCCTTACGGCCAGCGGCTCACCAATGGCTCGACCAATCCCACTGAATCGACAGCCCGCGAACTCCCCGGCTTGCGCCTTTTTGCCAACACACCGGAGGGCTCGCGCCCTGCCGCTAAAAAATCGTTCACGGCGTCCGGCGGAGCCTGGGAACAAGTGCGGAAGGGGGACGGCCGGGACGGCCGAGGATCGCAAGCTGGAAGCTTACGCCACGGGTGGGGAGGCACGTCATGTTGCGGCGGCGATTCCGGCGGCTCGTCCGGTGCTGAAGGCGGCTTGAAAGTTGTAGCCTCCGATCCAGCCATCGACGTCCAGCACTTCGCCCGCGATGTACAAACCGGGGACCTTGCGACTTTCCATCGTTCGCGGATCCACTTCCGATAGTTTCACGCCGCCTGCGGTGACCTCCGCTTTGGCGAACCCCCGCGTTCCTTGCACGGGAAACGTCGCGTACTTCAGCCCGTTGACGAGAGACTGCAGCTTGACGCGTGAAAGTTCTGCGATCGGGCACTCGGCGTCACTTGCCCGGGTGATCGATTCGGCCAGTCGACTCGGCAACCACTCTGCGATCACGGCGGTGGTCGTGCGACGTCCGCCGCCGCCGCGATCGGTCAGTGCCGCCTCGATTTGCGGGACCGACAGCTCGGGCACCACATCGACGGCGAGTGTGACGTCGTCGAATGAATCGGCACGGGTGATCGTGCCGCTGACGTCCATGGCGGCCGGTCCGGAGAACCCCAGATGCGTGAACAGCCAACTGCTGCGACGACTGACCAGCGGCTTGCGTTTGGAGGGAGCGTTGGTTTCCCAATCACTGCGTTGGTAGACCGAAGCGACACAATCATCGAGCGTTAAACCGGACAGACTGTGCGTCCAATCGTATCCGCCGACCAGGGGAACCAGCGCGGGGCGGGTCCGCACGATGGTGTGACCCAACTTGTGCAGCCAGGCATAGGCGTCGCCGGTGGTGCCGCAGCCCGGCCAACTCTTGCCACCGGCGGTGACGATCAGCCGACCACAGCGGATCGTCTCCGATTCGGTCTGGACCAGCCACCCGCCGGCTGTCTTTTCGACCGCGGCGACGGCGCAACGCAAATGAAGCTTCACGCCGGCTTGGACGGCGCGTCGTTGCAAGGCATCGCGGACGTGCAGCGCCCGATCGGATTGCGGAAACACTTTTCCGGTCGACTCCACCTTGGTTTGCACCCCGTGCTCGTGAAACATCGCCACCACATCGGCCGGTCCGAAGGCACCGACGGACTTTTGCAAAAATCGCCCGGCCCTGCCAAAGGCCTGGACGATCCCCTTGGCGTCGGTGTCCTGGGTGATGTTGCAGCGGGTTCCACCGGACATCAAAATTTTGACGCCGGTTTTGCCGTTCTTCTCCAACAGGTGCACCTCCGCCCCCCTACTGGAAGCCTCCGCCGCCGCGACCAGACCGGCGGCTCCGGCGCCGATCACCACGATTGGGTGTGCGGATTTGTCAAGCATGGTTGAATCGGTCATCTGCGGTCAGGGTGCGACAATGGTGACATCAGTAACTTTGGGGAATATACGGGCGAGGTTGTAAGATGCGATTTAAACTGTTGGTTTACTAGGACGGACGGCAAACTTGCCGTCTTGCAGGGACGATACAAGCAACACGAGGATTCCGTCCAGCAACGTTGGTTTTGCCCGACTGTGTGCTGGATCACCGCCGCGACCCACTTCACGATTGTTCTGCGATGTCCGTTGATAGCCCAGCCCATCTCGCCAACGACACTGATCCAGCGCCCGAACGAACGCCGAAGGTCGCTTCCGTCCCTCCGCGGGGAGACGGCAAGTTTTCCTTTGCCGAAGCACGCAGTTTGATCGGTGATTTAACGAAGCCGAATCCGCGAATCTACTGGACCGATTTTTTGCTGTCGATCGTCGGCGGGTTCATTGCCTTGCACGCGACGCTGCATGTGCCGCGACTGTTCTGGCCCGCGCCTTGGGTGATTCCCGTTGTGATCGTGTCGTACCTGGCGACCGTGCTGTTGTTCATGCGCTCGATCATGTTCATCCACGAACTGGTCCATTTGCCCAAAGAGGGGTTCAACGGATTTCGGTTCGTTTGGAATGCGTTGTGCGGCATCCCGTTGTTTGTGCCGTCGTTTTTGTACTATCCGCACGTCGATCACCATCGACGCAAACATTACGGCACCGACCATGACGGAGAATACTTGTCGCTCAGCCATCACAGCCCGTGGATGATCGTCGGCTTCATCGGCCAGGCGCTGATCATTCCGTTTTTGGGTCTGTTTCGATTCGTGGTGCTAAGCCCGCTTTGCTGGGTGATCCCGGGGGCCCGCGGGTTCGTGCATCGCCACGCGTCGACGATGGTGGTGGATCCGTTTTACGAGCGTGACGATCCGTCGGACAAGGAGATGCGGATCGTGGTGGTGCAGGAGTTCTTTTGCTTTCTGATCGGAAGCGGATTGATCTTTCGCCACAAGATCGTGACCGGGGAATGGTTTGATCCACTTTGGATCGTCGCATACAGCGTTGCGATCGGATTGTTGACGTTGAATGAAGTCCGCACACTGGGGGCGCATCGTTGGACGGGCGATGGCGGCGAGATGACGTTTGAAGAACAGCTGCTCGATTCGGTCAACTATCCCCATCATCCGTGGATCAGCGAGTTGTGGGGCCCGATCGGAACGCGGTACCACGCCTTGCACCACTTATTCCCCCGCCTGCCCTACCACAACCTGGGTGAAGCCCACCGTCGTCTGATCGAGGGGTTGCCGGCCGATTCGCCGTATCATCGGACGGTCGCGACCAGCTTGACCGCCGAGATCAAGGCACTGTGGCGACGGGCGCGCGATCGTGGGAAAGCGGCCCAAGACGAACCGACCGCGATGGCGGCGTGATCGGCCGCGGACAGATTCACGCGTCTGTGGGTGTCGAGTGCTTTCGAGACCGTCCCACTCAAGGCGACCACGTTTCGCACGGATGATGGCCCTTCCGGGCCGTCGCCTGGAGGGCTCGCCCGACGACCTAGAAACGTTGGAACAATAAGTGATGGACCGGCGGGGTGGTTGTTGGGCTTCTTGCGTGATCGGCACCGCGTACGTGATACTGCGGCCTCAAGGGCAACGCTGTGAAGCATTTTTTAGCGGCAGGGCGCGAGCCCTCCGGTGTTTTGGCAGAGATGAAGAACCGGAGGGCTCGCGCCCTGCCGCTAAAACCTCAAGAAACACATGGGAAAAATGCTTCACAGCGTTACCTCAAGGGGACGAGCGACCACGGGGGTGCCTGTCGCCCTTGATCGAAATTGCCACGGTTGATCGGACGACGCGGAGCCCAGGCTTGAACAAGAGCGAGATTCACGCCGGTTACGACTTTGAATCAGGGATGTTTTCTCGGATGCGTTCCTGGGTCGACGTGGCATCCTGGGTTCGCCTGACCCGCATCCCGCGAATTCTCGCTTCGCCCAGTGCCGTCGGGCTGGTCTTGGTCGCCTGCGTCGCGACCCGGACGCTCCTCTCGTTTTGCGTCGAGGGACGCATCAAGCTGGCCCCGGTTTGGGAGCTTCATTCGCACATTCGGCTGCTGGGGGCGCTGTTTCAGGCGACCGGTCCGTTGCTCGGATCGCTGTTGGTCGCGGTGATGTTGGTCCTTTGGATTCCGGTGATCCAGTTCGTTTGCCGCGGCGGTGCCGCGTTGTCCGCGGGCAAACCCCTGCCGCGGGCCGCCGGGACGCTGCGATTGGTCGGTTCGCGGCTGTGGCGATCCCTGTTCGTGCCGATCCTCCCTTGTCTGTGCAGCGTGGCACTGATGGTGGGCGTGTTCCTGATTCGTGTCCCGAGTTTCGTGGCGGACGTTCCCTTGGTCTCCGGCATCACGGGCTGGCTGATCGGGATCGCGGCGATCCCGATCGGGGTGCTGGGATTCGGAGCCGTGTTTGCCGTGCCGCTGGCGCTGGCGGCGATGGTTTGTGAGCCGACGCCCGACCCGATCGATTCGCTCAGCCGCGGCTATGAATCGTTGTATCGTCGACCGCTGTCGTTGGCCTGGTACGTGGCGTTTTCCGGGGCGTTGGTGTGTCTGTTCGGTGTGATGCTGGGCGGAATCGGCTTGGCGTCGGTAGTCGCGGCACAGCTCGTCACGTCGGTGATTTCATCCGACGGGGCGCAACTCCAAGCAGCCGCCGATGTCATCACCCTGGTCGTGGTTGCCTGGCAGACCACGCTGGCATTTGGTCTACTCGGGGGAGTTTATTTGTTGCTCCGCAGTGACACCGGTGGGCAGGAGGCGGAGGATCTATGGGAACCGCCCGCACCGCCGGTCGAGCCGTTGCCGGAATTGCCTGAGGAAGCGATCGACGGATGAGTCCTATTCCAACGAATCCTGAACTCTCACAGCGTGCCGCGACCGGGCCGCCAGAATCGGGTGTCGCGGCGCAATCCGCCAAGCGTGGCCCCCGGATTCAAATCAGCCTGTCGATGATGTTGCTGATGATGGTCGTGTTCGCCTTCATCTCGGCGGCGCTGTATTACGCCTCACAAGTTCCGGCGATCCGCGAAGAACTCAGTGTGCTGTTGTACGGTGAAGCGGAGGAGCGTGGTGAAGACGTCGGTCGGCTGGCGCACCGGGCGTTCATCATGTTTACGTTTACATCGCCGCTGCTGTTGGCTTGCGTCCTTTCGCTGGTGGTTTCGGCTTTAAAATATTTGCAGCGCACGACAACGTGAACGACGAACCGTCTGACGCGGATCAGCATGACGCTCTGCAGCCGCTGGTCGCGGCACTCGGAAACGCCGCGATGCGTCCCGAAGAATTTGCCGCATTCTCCGCCGCGTTGATGTCGCGGCATCCCAGCGCGGTGCGTTATCGCGCCGACATCGATCCCGGGGACGTTGGCTTTCCGGTTCGTCCGATTCCGTGGTATTCGCTCGGCTATCAATGCACCGATCCCGCGGTCCGGCCGAGCCGATCGCTGCAGTACGCCGCCGGCGACTTTTTCATTCAGGACGCCGGATCGATGTTGGCTTTGGCGGCCAGCGACGCAGACCGTCCCCCGCAACGCGACCGATTGATTTGTGATCTCTGCGCCGCGCCGGGCGGCAAGTCGAGTGCCCTGCTGGAATCGATCGGCGACGGTTTTTTGTTAGCCAATGAACCGATCAAGTCTCGGATCGCGCCGTTGGCGTACAACTTGGCGCGCACCGGCAGCGATCGCTACGCCATCTCCAGCCTCGACCCCGAGCGGCTTCAATCGCGACTCGGCGGGATTTTTGATTTGGTCTTGGCGGATGTCCCCTGCAGCGGGCAAGCGTTGCTGGGGCGCGGAAAACAAAGCCTGGCCGCGGTTTCGAAGACTCAGATCGAACACAGCGCGCTGCGTGCCAGACGAATCCTGGCCTCGGCCGTCAATCTGGTCCGCCCCGGCGGCCGGTTGGTGCTCAGTACATGCACGTTCGCCGAAGCGGAAAATGAATCCCAAGTGCGTTGGCTGTTGGACCAAGACGGCGTGACGGCCCAGCCACTCGATCGCCTGGCGGACTACGCGAGCGACGAGACCGGATGCAGCTATCGCTTGTGGCCACACCGCCACGATTGTGCGGGCAGTTTTGCCGCGTCGCTTCGCTGTGACATCGACAGCTCGATCCCCGCGGAGTCGGGGTTTCGAAAGAAACGCAAACGCGGCAAAAAACAGGAACGGTTGCCGGAGGGATGCGGCGAGTGGTTTGACGCGTTGCCGCAGCGTCATCAGGTCGCCGGCGCGGTCATTTGGGCATGGCCCGATGACGCTCCGCCGTGGCTGGGATCGATTGCCGCCGGGGGCCCTGAATTGGCCTATCGCACCGGCCAGACCTGGAAGCCGTCGCACGAAGCGGCGCTGCGGCGAGACGGTGTGCTCCGGGCGTCACAGTCGATCGACGTCGACGCACCGACGGCACAGTTATTCTTGAGCGGTCAACCGATCCCCTGCGACGCGTCGGGCTGGTGCGTCGTGCGTCACCGCGGCCGCGCGTTGGGCTGGGTCAAGGCATCCCGCGGGACCGGCAAAAACCACCTGCCCGCGGCGGCCCGGATGAACGTGGGCTAGTGTTTTGTCAGCTTAAGGCGACCGCTTTTCGCACGTACGATGGCCCTTCCGGGCCGTCGTCCGGAGGGCTCGCCCCGACGCCCCAGAAGGGACGTCGTACAACGGAACCGCTTTTCCGCTTCACACTCAATCGACGACAACCTTCGCACGTCAGCGGCCGCTTTGCAGTTTCGCCGCGGCCAGGGTGTTGTGCAACAACATCGCGATCGTCAGCGGGCCGACTCCGCCGGGGACCGGAGTGATCGCCGCGGCAATTTCTTTGGCCTGATCGAAGGCCACGTCGCCGACCAGTTTGTCGCCGACGCGGTTGATTCCGACATCGATCACGATGGCGCCGGGTTTGATCATGTCGCCGGTGATCATTTCGGGGCGGCCGACCGCGGCGATCAGGCAATCCGCTTCGCGGCACACCTCAGCCAGATTCTCTGTCCGACTGTGCGCGATCGTCACCGTGGCATTGGCGACATCGGGGCCGCACGAACCGTTTTTCTGGGCCAGCATCATTGCCATTGGTTTGCCGACAATGTCGCTGCGTCCGACGACGCAGACTTTTTTTCCGGCGACCGACAGGTTCGATCGTCCGAGCAGTTGAACGATTCCGTGCGGGGTGCAGGGCAGGAAACGGGGCCGGCCCTGCATCAACAGGCCGACGTTGACGGGCGAAAACGCGTCGACATCCTTGAGCGGATCGATGGCGTCAAGAATCTCTCGCTCGTCATAGTCCACCCCGGAGCCTGTCGGCAGCGGTAGCTGAACCAGGATGCCGTTGACGTTGGTATCGGTATTGAGTTCGGCGATCAGCGCCATCAGTTCGTCTTGGCCGGCGTCAGCGGGCAAGCGATGGGTGCGGCCGTCGATGCCGGCTTTTTCACAGGCCCGCGCTTTGTTTCGCACGTAGACCTGACTGGCGGGGTCCTCGCCCACCAGCACGGCGGTCAGGCAGGGTGGCGGGGCACCGCCGGCGACAAAATCCGCGACTTCCTTGGCCAGATCCGCGCGGATTTCCGCCGCGACTTGTTTTCCATCCAAAATCACTGCCGTCATGTTCGCCTCGTGTTGCGTCAGCTCGTCGCACCCCTGTTCTGTCGGGCGTCAACGGCCGATGGGTTTACCATAGTGGGAATTGCGTTTGAGCGTTATAGTTCGCGTAGATTCACAGTTCTTCTCTCGCCAGGTCCCCGACCCGCGAAACGATATCACACAGGATTTTTGACTCGATGTCTACCGAAGCGCCGAAGCTTAGCCCGGTCGAAAAAATCAAAGAGGAAAGCCAGTTTCTCAAGGGCACCATCGATACCGAGATGGCCGCCGACAGCGATCATTTCGGTAAATCCGACATCCAATTGCTGAAATTTCATGGCACCTACCAGCAAGACGATCGCGACAAGCGGCTGGAATTAAAGAAAGCCGGCGGCGGCAAAGCGTACGCGATGATGGTCCGATGCCGGATCCCCGGTGGCCGAATCACCAGCGAACAGATGCTCGCGCAATTGGATCTTTGCGACGAGCTGGGTGATTCGACGATGAAAATCACGACCCGGCAAACGCTGCAATTGCACGGCGTGCTCAAAAAGGACCTGCGTGCGACGATCCATCGCATCAACGAAATTCAATTGTCAACCTTGGCCGCCTGCGGCGACGTCAATCGCAACGTGATGTGCTGCCCCGCCAAACGCGCCGACGGGGTGCATCAGGCGATGGTCCAACTGACCGATGAACTGGTCACCGCGCTGGCGCCGCAAACGCCGGCCTACCACGAGCTGTGGCTGACCGATCCGGAGACCGGTGAAAAGACACTCGAGGGCGGCGGGCCGATCGTCGAACCCCTCTACGGACCGACTTACCTGCCGCGAAAATTCAAGGTCGGGATCGCGTTGCCGGAAGACAACTGCATCGACATCTACACGCAAGATCTGGGATTTTTGGCCGTCGTCCGCGACGGTGCGATCATCGGCTACAACGTCCTGGTCGGCGGCGGCATGGGCGTCACGCCGGCACTCAAACGGACCTATCCGGCGCTGGCCAAACGGATGGCATTTTGCACGCCCGAGCAAGCGGTCGAAGTCAGCAAGGCGGTGATCAAGGTCCAGCGCGACCACGGCAACCGCGCCGACCGCAAGGTCGCGCGGATGAAGTACCTGGTCGACGAATGGGGCGTCGAAAAATTCCGCCGCGCGGTCGAAGAACAATTCGGCCAGCCGCTGGCCGATTGCGAGCCCGATGATGTGACGGGCTTCGATGACCACATGGGTTGGCAAGACCAGGGCGACGGAAAATGGTCTTACGGACTGAACATCGAAAACGGCCGTCTGTACGACAACGACAAACGCCAACTCAAGGCGATGATGCGCGAGGTCTGTCGGACCTTCGGCACGGAATTGCGGATGACCGGCCACCAGAGCATCATCGTGACGGACGTCGATCCGGCCGACAAAGACAAACTGATCGAGATCATCAAGCGACACAACGTTCCCACGACCGAAGAAACCAGCACGGTCCGCCGCTGGTCGATGGCCTGCGTCGCGCTGCCGACCTGCGGCCTGGCGATCACCGAAAGCGAACGCCGCTTGCCCAGCCTGATCGATGACCTGGAACAGCCCCTGGCCAAACTCGGGCTGGACAAAGAACGGTTCACGATTCGAGTGACCGGGTGCCCCAACGGATGTGCCCGCCCCTACAACGCGGACTTGGCGTTGGTCGGCAAGGCCAAGGACAAGTACACCCTGTTTGCCGGCGGCGGATGGCTGGGGAACCGCTTGGCGTATTTGTACAAGGACCTGGTCCCGTCGGATCAGATCGCCGGCGAGATCGTCGCCATCGCCTCGGCTTACAAAGCCAATCGAAACGACGGCGAATCGCTGGGCGACTTCTGTGCCCGCGTCGGACAGGAAGACCTGACCGTGATGGCCGCCGCAGCGCCGACGCCCTAGCCCGGATTATTCACGGCTGCACATCATAGACGCGAGCGGAAAAGGGGTCAGGTACCAAAAACCAAATGGCCCGCAGGGTGCTTCGCATTTTTGGTACCTGACCCCTTTTCCGCGGTACCCTAAGAATAAAAGTTGACGAAGCACTAGTTCGACGCCGACGCTTTGGCTCGACGCCGTCCATCGATCTACCGCATGAACAAATTCCGGAGCGCCGCCGAAGCGGCGCTTTGTGAATCCCGGGGCCGCTTGGGGCGGAGGTGGTCGGGAAGCTTGCCCGACTCCGGCGAAGTCTTCTCGGAGTCGACATCGGACACGTCCAACTTGGCGGTCGAGGGGGTGGCATCATCGTCGCCCTGGCCGGGCGAGGCGGAGGATGATTGGTCGCTCTGTTCCGATTCAGCCGACTCCACGGGATCGTCCTCGCCCTCCCGCGGCCCGTCGGTGGCCGCTGATCGCCGCAGCAGCGGTGATTCGGATCCCTGCGAAGCCCCCAGGTCGGACGCGAGTTCGTCAAGCTCGAACAACAGTTGCGCCGCCCCGTTGGACGTCTCCGCCGGAGGCCCCGACCGCGTTGAACGCTCTCTCGGCGTGGGATAATGGGGCTTTCCGGTCACCTGGTCTCGGATCGAAACTCGAAAGGTGTACTTGCCGATTTTCAGATGGTCGTGGTGCCCAAGCTGCCTCGCGACGCCGACCTCGATCAATTCCCCCTCCACGACGGTCCCGTTGCGGCTGCCCAAGTCTTGGATCAAGACACCGCTGTCATTGAACGCGATGGAGCAATGCTTTCTGCTGACCGACCGCGAGGAAAACACGAGATCGCACTGCTCGTTGCGGCCGATCAAAAATGGCGACTGGTCAATCGTAGCGCGACGGCCTTTTCGCGAGCCGTTCGTCTGGAGAAGGGTGAGACGAAACAAGAATCTGCTGCCATGTCCGTTTTGATGAAGAACGCATCACCTGCCACGATCGGCTTGCGATCATACGGACTCGACGTGAAGATGGCGTGAAGCGGTCCACGGCATTGGATGAATAACCCGATTGCCCTGGTGGCCTGACACCTATCTCACAGCGGGAGCCCATGCGGGCTGGAGGTTCTCGATCTTGTCCGTGGGCGTTGCATCGGCCGGTAAATCACCGAGCGCGTATTGAATGCCGTCGAGCATGTGTTTGACGATCATCGGATTGGCAAACGTGTCCTCGCGGTGACCAAAGTTGGTGTAGAACACGCGTCCTTCACCGGCTGAGCGGATCCAGGAAACGGGAACCTCGCGCGGCCCATCGTTGATGCGACTGGAGACGGCTTCCTTGCTCATGTCCAAGCTGACCAACAGGCGCAACACGCCCGTGCCGACGTAGGACTTGGGGTTGTATTGGTAGATCTCGTCGGTATGCCAGAATCCCGAACCGTCGAAAGCGGCGTTGAGCACATGGCCGGGGTCGTCCAACTTGAACGCCCATTTCCCTCCGGCACCCCAGGGGTGGCCGGCGAACGTGCCGCCGACGATCGCCAAGCACTCCGGATGCCGATTGAAGTTGTCGCTGGCGGCGTGAAGACCGATCAAGCCTTTGCCGCCGATGATGAAGTCCATGAAGGCATCACGCATCGACGGTTCGGGGAATTGCATGTGGGTGGTATTGTTCAACAGGATGGCGTCGTATTTCGCCAAGTTCTCTGCCCGGAAGACGTCATAGGTGTCGGCGAAATCGGCTTCAAAGGCCTTGGATTTTTCCGCCATCATCCGCACACATTCGTTGCCGTGCGGAATCGAAGTGTGAATAAAACCTTCGCATCGATAAAAGACCAGAACGCGTCGCTTGGACGACGGCTTGGCCGCCAAGTCGCTGGGGACGGCCGCGGCGATTTGATGTTTCTCGTTCTCCGTCAGCGGCTTGAAACGCTCGGCCTTTTTTTGCTCCCACGGGTCGGGTTGCTGAGCGAAAACCGATTGGACGGTCCAAGGTGCGAGGGCGGCGATCAGAATCAGAACGAATCGCGATCGAGAAAGGCTGGGCATGGCGGGACCTGGAGGCGTGGGGGGCAGGGGGACGGGCAGGCGTGGGAAGGGCCATTGTAGTCTCCTTTACAGGCGTTCGACAAAAGTGCAGGCTTGAGAAAATGAGCAACACGGTGAACGAACGACCCGACGGCCCCGGCTATCGGCTGCTTGATTTCGGCCAGGGGCGCAAATTGGAATCATTCGGCGGGCGGATTCTGGACCGTCCCTCGCCGGCAGCCGACGGCGGGCGAAAACACCACCCGGATCTGTGGGCCGGCGCCGATTCCGTTTTTCATGATGATTCCCGCCACTGGGAACATCGGACGACTTGGCCGGCGGACCTGCGGGTTGAGTGCGACGGGTTTCGCATGCCGATCGCGCCCACGCCCTTCGGGCACGTCGGTGTGTTTCCCGAACAGGCGGCCAACTGGCGCTGGTTGCGCCAGACGGCGGCCCGCACCGGTGGGAACACCAGCGGGATGAACCTGTTCGCGTACACCGGCGCCAGCTCGATCGTGATGGCCGCCACGGGGATGAACGTCGCCCACGTCGACGCCGCCAAACCAAACGTCTCGGCCGCCCGAGCAGCGGCCGAGCTGAACGGACTGGCCGACCATCCGATCCGATACTTGGTCGACGACGCAGCCAAATTCACCGCCCGCGAAGTCCGCCGCGGCAACCGCTACCAGACGATCGTCCTGGATCCCCCGGCTTATGGGCACGGGCCATCGGGCAAAGCGTGGCGACTGCAGCGAGACCTCTGGCCGCTGCTGGGGGATTGCCTGTCGCTGCTGACACCGGACAGCTTTCGTCTGCTGATCACGGGGCATTCTCCGCAAGTCGCCGGCGCGGACGTGGTAGACTATTTGGCGTCGAGGTTGCCGAAAAAGTTCTCGTTTTCGCCCCGTCGGTTTGATTCGATCGTCGACAGCGGACGTTTAACGCTGGACGATTCGGAAGGCCGAAAACTCGATGCCGGCTTTTTTGTTCGGGTCACTTTCCATTCGCCTGATGCATGACGACTGATCCTTCCTCCCCCCTGCCTGTCGATCTGCCTGTCGATCGCTCGCCTGTTGAGTCTTCGCCCGCCGACCGCTCGCCCAGTCCCGCGTCGTCCAGCCGCCCGGCTGCGCGAGCGCAGTCCGAGTTGATTCGCTGGTTCGACGGGCGTGGGGAAATCGCTGTCGCCTTCTCCGGCGGGGTCGACAGCAGCGTGGTGTTGGCCGCGGCGCTCCGCAGCACCGCCCCCGCGGTCACCGCCGTCACGGCGGTTTCGCCCAGCGTCGCGACCTGGCAGCTCGAACTGGCCCAATCGATCGCGACGCACCTGGGGGCAACGCATCGATTGATTGAAACACACGAAGTCGAATTGCCCGAGTACCGTGTCAACGATGCCTCGCGTTGTTTTCACTGCAAGAGCACGCTGTATCAAACGCTTCACCAGTTGTGTCAAAGTCCGACGCTTCGGGACGCGACGATCGTTTCGGGGACCAACGCCGACGATCTGGGCGATTATCGACCGGGCATCGCCGCCGGTGACCAAGCCGGCGTGTTGAAACCGCTGGCGGAATTGAAGATCGACAAAGCCGCTGTTCGCGAGATCGCACACCGGTTCGGTTTGCCCAACGCGTCGTTGCCTGCGTCGCCGTGTTTGGCCAGCCGGATCGCTTACGGCGTGCCGGTGACGGTCGAACGACTGCAGCGGGTTGAAAAAGCCGAAGACCTGCTGCGCGAGCTGGGATTCGAAACGGTACGCGTGCGATACCACGACGGCGACTTGGCACGCATCGAGGTCCCGGCAGACCAGATCGCCAGACTCACCGACGCCCCGATTCGAACCGAGTTGTCGAAACACTTCAGCGAGATCGGTTTTCGTTACATCACCCTGGACTTGCAAGGTTTTTCCAGCGGCAGCATGAATCGGCAACTCGTCTCGCTGGGCCAACCCATCGGATCTGGCAAGTGACTCCCGCCTGGGCGGTAATGGACCGAGCCCCGACCAAACGAATTCGAGAGACTTCATGAACAAGACTGCGCCCAACGATGATTCGTCTGACGAACACTCTCGGAACGACGACACGATCGAAACCCGCCACGCGTCGGGGCAGCAGCGGGCCGGGGCAACGAACGATGATTCGGTTGCCGATTCGGGAGCTGACAACGACTCCGGCGCTGCCGAACCCAAGCCGCTCCCACTGTCGACGGCCAGCTTGGTCGGGTCGCGACTGGCCGGCTATCTGATCCTCAGCCGTCTCGGTCGCGGCGGCATGGCCGACGTCTACGCCGCCCGTGACATGGCACTCGAACGCGATGTCGCGATCAAGGTCTTGCGTCCCGACTTGGCACGCGACCGCGACTACATCACGCGTTTCCGCCGCGAGGCCAAAGCGGCAGCCAAGCTGAATCATTCCAACATCGTCCAAATCTACGAAGTCGGCGAAGACGCCTCGCGTCATTACATCGCCCAAGAATTGATCTCGGGCCAGAACCTTCGGGAATACCTTGAACGCAGCGGTGTGGTCGATCCCGAACAAGCGATCGAAATCCTCTATGGGGTCGCGTCGGCACTCGACGCCGCAGCGATCGAGGGCATCACGCACCGTGACATCAAACCCGAGAACATCATGTGGTCCAAGGCGGGGTCGGTCAAAGTTGCCGACTTCGGACTGGCCCGATTGGGCGACGACGTGGACGGCAGTCGCGCCGATTTGACCCAGGCCGGACTGACCCTCGGGACGCCGCGGTACATGAGTCCGGAACAGGTCCAAGGTCGGCCGGTGGACCCGCGCAGCGATTTGTATTCGCTGGGCGTGACCATGTATCACCTGTTGTCCGGACGCCCTCCGTTTGAAGCCGACGATCCGCTCGCACTGGCGTTTGCCCATGTCAACGAAACGCCCAAGCCCCTCGATCGCGTTCGCGGTGACAAAGATGTCCCGGAATGGTTGATCGCGATCATCGCCAAGCTGCTCCGCAAGGACCCGTCCGAACGCTTTCAATCCCCCGGCGAGCTGCTCGACGCGCTGACCGGTGACGACGCGGCCCAACGCAGCAACACGCGTCGCTTGGCCGGAGCGGCCACCGCGACGGCGCGATTGCAACGGGTCGCCGATGAGGAAAAACGTAATCGTGCTCGGGGGCGAAAACGTTTGTTCGCACTCAGCCTGGTTCCGATCCTGGCCGTCGGACTGGGGATCGCCACGGCATCTCAAGTCAAACGCCCCACCGTGTCGGAGCTATTGGGCCCCGACCCAGTCCCTCAGCGGGGGTCGATCGAAGAACAGTATTTGGAAGCCGCCGAGCGAGACGACGTCCAGGGCTGGAAAGCGATTGAAACCTATTTCCCCCCCGGCGACAGCGCCGTCATGCAGGCCTATGTCAGCAAGGCGAAATTGCAGCTCGCCCGGCTGTATCTGGAGCAAAACCGAATCGCCGAAGCCGACGCTACGCTGGTCGAGTTGCTCAACAGTCCGACCACCGATCGGAAATATCGCCTGATCGCGCTGGCCCGACGGGTCCAGGCGGCCAAGCAGACGGGGGACAAATTGCGCGTCGACGAAGCGAAACGACAACTCAAAGCCGCCTATGCGGACATCAAGTCGTCCAATGCGGCGGCCATCAACCTGTTCGAGGCCATGTTTTCCGGACGCGAACGGCTGGATCTGGGAATCGAACCCGAGCCGGCCGAATAAAATTTCACCCGGGGATCGATCGAGCTAAACTAGAACGCCTCGCGTTTTGGGGAACCCTTGCTACACACCGTTTTTCAGTCCAGACATGCTGTATTTTATTCCTTGGGCCGTCTTGATGTTGGCCGTCATCGTCGCCGTTCCGGTCGCCGCAAAAATGGCGTCCGGCGGGCGCGTTGCAAAGTCAGACAATGGCGACGCCGAAATGGATGAACAGGCCGAATCCGAGGACAGTGGCGATGACCAAGACGTGCTCGAAGATGACTTCGGCGGCGGCGACGTCGAACCGCTCGAAGACGACGCCTTCGAAGAGCTGAAGTGAGTGCACGCCGCATGCACAGCATGCCCTACGCTAGACAGTCACACTCGCCGACAATCCGCTCCACCGCCGCGAGCGTCTCGGGCGTCATGACCCGCGTCCCCACCAGTTCCCGAATCTGTTCTTCACGGCGTGCCCCGACCAGCGCCGCGGTCACGCCCGGTTGGGAGATCGCCCAGCCGACGGCCAGCTGCGCGACGCTTTGTTCGATTTCCCCGCCCAGCGTTTTCAAACGGTCAACCGCGTCGTGAATCCGACGACGCGTCTCGCCTTGAAAGATCGCATAGCCCGGCCGGCTGTCGCCTTTTTCGAACACGTGGTCGCGGGTGATCTTTCCGGCCAACAAGCCTTTCATCAATGTCCAGAAAACGTAGACGTCCCGACCGGCTGATTGCGCCGGCTGGATCAACTTGACAACGCTCGCGCGCTGAACCAAATTCAACGGACACTGGATCGCATCGGCGGGGACCGATGCGGCGAACTGTTGGATTTGTTCGGGCGATGCGTTGCAGATCCCGACGCGTTTGCAGATCCCCCGCGCTTGCAGCCGTGCCATCGCCGCCGCCGATGATTCCAAGGGAACGTTCGGATCGGGCTGATGCAAGAACAGGGTGTCGATCGAATCGATCCCCATTCGTTGTAACGACTCTTCGGCGTCGAGCGTCAACTGCTGTGGAGAGCCGTCGACGATGCGTTTGCGTTGCTCGGTCCAACGCTGGCCGACTTTGCCCATCACGGTGAATCGATCGCGCCGGCTGCGAACACACTCGCCGAGCAATCGATCGCTCTCTCCGTCGTAGCCGTAGCTGTACGCGGTGTCGAAGGTGGTGATCCCGGCGTCGATCGCCGCGGACAGTGTCGCCCTGGCATCATCACGTGTGACGCCGATCGTCGTGATGCCGGCGATCGGCCATAGACCCAAGACAAGTTTTGAAGTTGGCATGTTGGTGAAGACTCGTTGGAAACAAGTGACAAAGTGGGGTAAGCATCCTGCTTGCCACCCTCGCCGGCTCTGCCGGCGCGCTCGTGCGGCGAAGCCTTTCCTCGTTCCCAGGCTCCGCCCTACTCCGTGAACGATTTCTTTTCTGTTTTTGACGAGGTTGTAGCGGCAGGGCGCAAGCGGGCTGTCGGTTGAGTGAGTGAGCCGCGGGCGCGTAAGCGGCCGGGCATCCAGGCGCCCGCCCGAGGCCTTACGGCCAGCGGCTCACCATTGCCTCGACCAATCCCACTCAATCGACAGCCCGCGAACTCTCCGGCTTGCGAGTTTTTGCCAACACACCGGAGGGCTCGCGCCCTGCCGCTAACATATCGTTCACGGCGTTGGGCGGAGCCCGGGAACAAGGGTCGAGCGCGCAAAAAAACGCATGGCCGGATCGACCACGCGTTTCTGAAAGTTCGTTCAATCGGTTCGGTTCGCGAAGAGTCCTTTTGATCCCGGATGACGCAAAGAGCTTCCAACCGGCCGATATCGCTGTCGCGTCCCCTAGTAGTCGATCGAAGCTCCCAGGCTGACGCCTTGGACCCAGTGACTGCCTTCGACGATGTCGTAGGCGACCGGCGTCACGTTGGCACCGATGTTGCCGGTGTCACGATTGCGATTGATCTGGTCGCCCGCCATCGCCACGTTGTCGAAGTACAAGAACGTGTAGCCGACGGTGAACGAGACGTGATCGCGGAACCGGTAACCGATGGTGAAGTCCATTTCGGGGATGAACGTGAACACATCTTGGGTTTGCGTTCCCTGTTCGTCGTTGATCAGGATGCTCGAGTTCTGGGTTGAAACGGGTGCGTTGAGCAAGAAGTCGGTCGTCGTGCCCACCTTGCGGACCGTTTGTTCCATGTTCCCCAAGTGAACCTTGGTCAGGGCTCGGGCCGTCCAACGTCCGCGAGCGACCATCGATTCAAAGCCGAGTTGACCACCGTTGAAGCGGTTTTCGGTTTCGAACAAGCTGGAGAAGGCGGTCGCAGCAAGGTTCGGGTTTCGGCCGGCGTCCTCGTCACGCCGAAAGCTGCTGATCGAGATCATGTCGTCCAGCTCGGCGTAGGTGTAACCGGCGATGAACTCCAGACGCGATGACTTGTTGTGGCAGAACGTCATCCGGGCATAACCATCGGCCATGAACAAATCCGTGGCGTATTCCGCTTGGACATTGCCGGAGAACAAGTTCTGTTGACTGATGATGACCGAGTCCTCTTGTGCCGTGCCCGGATTGAATCGGGGGACGAAGTAGTAGGGTCGGCCGAGCGAACGTGACGTCGCATCGGTTTGGTCACCGCTGGCGGAGTAGTCGTCGCCGTTTTCGCTGAGCCAGAGGGTGCGTCCGCCGATACCGAAGCTGTCGGTCAGGTAGCGTCCAACGTCCGTGCGAATGCCGCCGGAAAGGCCGCCATCGAGATCGTCGCCGAACTCCACGGTAGCTGCCGGCAAGACGGGAAACACGCCCGGCGCGGCAGAGGTCACCAGCGGTGGCGCCTGTCGCTCGGCGTGAAACATCAACATCGCTTCGGCACGCATCCAGCCGTCTTTGCCGCACAGGTTGAACAGACCGGCTAAGCCGCCGCCGCCCTTGCTGCCACACATGCTGTCGCAGCCGACACCATCGCAGCCGGGGCTGTCGCAGCTATCGCAGCCGCCGATCGCTTTCTTCAAACCGCCGTCAAAGAAGCCGGCCGGCTGCAGATCACCGACGGTCACGGGAGCGTAATCGCTGATCGGTGCAACGGGAGCGGCAAACGGGGAACCAACGTGCACCGGTGCATCGGAGGCGACATCGCCGACGAATGCTTGTGGGGAATCGTTGGCGGGTACATACTGATTGTTGTCAGCCTGGGCCGACGCTGAGGCGGACAGCAACAGCGCTGCCAGGGTCATGCCTCGAAAGTTTTTCTTCATTTTTGTAGTCTCGCGCAGTCCGGGATTACTGGAACGACTGGTATAAGACGATCGACGGAAACGAGCGTTAGATCGAGAACGTCCCTTATGGTGCTTAAAGTCGGCGTATCCCTCCCAACTTCAACACTCAAACTGCCTGGACTTTCCAAAGTGCGGGAAAAACAGTGTTTTCAGCGGTAGACTGGGGTTCGCCGATCGCCCCCAGCACTCTGCTTTTGCTAAATCTTTTCGCAAATTGGTCCCCTAAACAGCTCGATGACCGACCAAGACACCGGCCGAAACGACGCCAGATCGAGCCGCCAGCCCGATCCGACCGATCCCGTGGACACCCAAAGCGAGCCTCCCACCGGAAGCCGCAATACGATCGTCGAACCGGTCTCCGCCCCCGAACCGGTCAGCGAACCCGAGCAAGTCGCCGAACCCGAACCGATTGCCGCACCCGAGCCGGTCGAACGAAAGGTCGTCCAAGCGACCGAAATCATCCCCGCCGACAAGCCTCGCGGCGACGCCGGCACTCCCGGCGGCGCATCCAGCACTCCCCCGGCCACCGTCGCCCCGGAGCGATTTCAGTCGGTCGGCACCAAGTCGATGTCAATCTTCTCCGGTGGCGGCTTCCACCCCAAAATGGTGCGTTGGAAGCGGATGCTCACCGAGATCAATGAACTCGAACCGACGCTGCAACCGGAGTCCGACAACGACCTTCGCAAACGCTCGTTGGCGCTGCGTTACCGCGCCATGGCCGGCGAAAAACTGGCCAAGCTACTTCCCGAGGCCTATGCCTTGGTCCGTGAAGCCGGCCGGCGAACGCTCGGCATGCGGCACTACGACGTGCAAATGATCGGCGGCATTTCGCTGTTCGAAAGCCACATCGCGGAAATGCAGACCGGTGAAGGAAAGACCTTGACCGCCACGCTGCCGCTGTACCTGCATTCCCTGGTCGGCAAGGGCGCCCACCTGGCAACGGTCAACGATTATTTGGCCAAACGGGACGCCGAATGGATGACGCCGATCTACAACTTGCTGGGCGTCAGCGTCGGAATCATCCAAACGCCCGACGACCAAGGGTCCCGACGCAAATCTTATGGCTCGGCGGTCACCTACGGGACGGCCAAAGAGTTCGGATTCGATTTCCTGAGAGACCGTTTGCTGTTGCGCGCCCAGAACCGCATCCAGACCGAAATGCTGGGCGATGGAGGCGGCGGGTTCTCCGATTCCGGCGATAAACCGGTCATGCGAGGCATGCACTTCTGCCTGGTCGACGAAGCGGACAGCATCTTGATCGACGAAGCCCGTACGCCGCTGATCATCGGCAGCCTGGAAGACACCGTCCGAGACCAAATCGTCGAAACCTATCGCTGGGCGTCCGAGCACGCCCCCGAATACGAACTGGATGATCACTTCACGATCGACGACGACACCAAGCAGTACGAATTGACCGCGCGAGGTCGCCAGAAGGTCCGTGCGTTGCCCAAGAGCAATCTGGTGCGCACCATGGGCCTGGTCGATCTGTACGAATACACCGAGCGGGCGGTCAAGGTGTTTCGCGAATTCCTGCTCGATCGCCAATACGTCGTGCGGCCCGGCGACAAGGGCGTCGATGAAATCGTGATCGTCGACGAATTCACCGGCCGGCTCGCCGAAGGACGCAAGTGGCGCGACGGAATCCACCAGGCGATCGAGGCCAAGGAGAACATCGAGATCAGCGTTCCCACCGGCCAGGCGGCACGGATCACCGTCCAAGACCTGTTCCTCCGCTACAACCACTTGGCCGGGATGACCGGCACCGCGGCGACCAGCGCGCGTGAATTGAAACGCATCTATCGCACGCCCGTGTTGCGGGTGCCGACCAACCGGCCGCCCAAACGCAAGCGATTGGCCGACCGCGTGTTCGGATCGATCGATGCCAAGTTTCAAGCGATCGTCGATGAAGTCAAAACGATCCACGAGACCGGGCGTCCGGTGTTGATCGGAACGCGTTCGATCGACAAGAGCGAGTTGCTGTCGCGGATGCTGCAGGCGATCGGCATCGAGCATCAGATTCTCAACGCCAATAACGTCGCCATGGAGGCCGAAATCGTCGCCGATGCGGGCCAGCACGGACGTGTCACCGTGGCCACCAACATGGCCGGACGCGGAACCGACATCAAACTCACCGACCAGATCGTTGAACTCGGCGGTATGCACGTGATCTGCACCGAGTTGCATGATGCGGCGCGGATCGACCGCCAGCTGATCGGACGTTGTGGACGCCAGGGCGACCCGGGTTCCTACCGCCAATACCTGTCCCTGGATGACGACATTCTCAAGGGCGGCTTGGGGCCGGACAAAGCCGAGAAACTGAAAGCCCGCGGCGAGAGTTTGACCGATTCGGTCGACTCCTACGCCAAACTGTTCCGCCGCGCCCAACGCAAGGTGGAAAAGAAACACTTTCGCGATCGGATGGTGCTGCTGCATCACGAAAAGGAACGCAAGAAGATGCAGCGTGAAATCGGCCAGGATCCTTACCTAGACACCCCAGACTGACGCAAATGGGGGATCTTTTTTTCGGCTTTGACTCAAGTCGCTCTGGCCCTCTGCCGACACGGGTTTCAATTCGAAAAAAAGCCAAAAACCGGGCTCGGCCGAGCTTGACAGGGCAATCGAAAACACCGTATCCCCGGCTCCGTGTCCATTAGCTCCCGGCACTTCCGCCCACTTTGGTCGGTCAAGCGTCGGGGCCCGAAGGAAGGCGGCCAGACGCGGTCCGCCATCGTCCGGGGCTCGCGAAAGGTCGGTCCTCATTGGTTGGACAGACGTGCCGTGGGGCTAAGCCGACGATGGGTTTTCGTGAACGTAGGCGGAAACTCCATGTGTATCCAACGAAGTCTCACCGCGAAGAAGGAGTGTCGCGTTGAAACGCCACGAAAAACTTTTCGGCCTCAATCGCAATCGATGGGGCGGCGCCGTAATGGCGTGGCTTGTAGGGGCGTCCAGCGTCTCTGCCCAGCTACCGATGCCAGGCATGAGCCTGCCATCCAACGACAAAACGGGTGCGGCAACTGCTGTCGCTCCTTCCTACGCACAAGGTGGATCGGCCCTACCGGCCGGCTACAGGGTGCCCAACGCGGCGATCGATAGTCGTGCTGTCGGCGGGAAACAACTCGTCCAGCAAGCTCGCGCCGCACTGGCCGGCGGCCAATACGAAATGGCCGTCAACGCCTTCCGCCAAGCTTCGGCGGCGGCGAAGTCAGATCCGAATCTCTCGGCCGACGTCGCACGGCTGCGTGTCGATCTGCAGATTGCCGGCATCGACGGCGAGTTGCTGAACCTCCCCGCTCCGGCGCCCAAACGCTTGTCCCCCGGCATCACGGCGGCACCGCTGGCGACAACGGCTTCTCCCAACACCGCGGACGGATCCGCGGCCAAACGGGAAGCGTTGCGATTGATCGCCGTCGGACGTGCGACGCTGGATCGGGGCGACACCGCCACCGCCCTGCGTCTGGCACGCCAAGCCCAATCGCTGAACGTCCCCGAGTCGGCCTTCGCCCAAGGCGAACCCCGCGTGTGGCAGTTCGTCTTGGATGCCGAATCGGCCGCCAAACGTGCCGGCACCATCGATTCGCAAATCGCCTTGGCCGGCGGACAACAGGAAATCGGCAGCGACGAAGCAGGCTTCATCAAGCAGATGCTGTTCAATGCCGACGCAGGCGCCGGACTGAACAACGTCGGCGGCGGAGCGGTTGCCCAAGTGCAAGCACTCGGCGCCCCGATCCCACCGTTGCCCCAATCCGGTGCAGGCCAACCGGGAGCCGATCCCAACCGACTGTACCAAGCCGGACTGCAGGCGCTTCAAGCCGGTGATCAGGAAACCGCTCGCAAGAACTTTGTCGAAGCGTGGAAGTACGAAGATCAACTGGACTTGGCGACCCGACAAGGGCTCAAGGACAAACTGACGCTGCTGCAACCGGCACGACGACTGCCGCGGGCCGGCGGCGAACCACAGCTTTCCGCGATCGATCAAGCCGATGCGGAATCGCGCGAGCAAACCCAACGGCTGTATCGAGAGATCACCGCCGAAATGGCCAAAGCCGCCGAGATGCGAGAATCGGCTCCGCTGGACGCACTGGACAACTTGAACCGCTTGCGCCGACGCGTCGACGGTTCCAACGTCGATGAAACCAGCAAACGCACGCTCGCCCGTTTGGTCGACCGTGAGTTGGAAAAGCAAAAACAATATGTCGAATCCAATCGTGCCTCGATCGAGTTGGAACTTCAAAACGATGCGGTCCGAACCGAGTTGGCCACCGATGCCGCTCGCGAAGCTCAAATCGATGAAGAGATCTCCGAGTTGGTCAACAGCTTCAACGACTTGATCCGCGAGCGACGGTACTCCGAAGCGGAAGTGGTCGCCAAGCAAGTGGGCGAGCTGAAACCCGGCTCCACCATCGCGACGACGATGTTCCACAAGAGCCGATTCGCCACTCGCGATCAAATCATGCGGGACATCCAAGCCGGCAAAGAAGAGCTGGTTTACAAAGGCCTGGAAGACGTCGAGTACTCCGCGTCACTCTCCGACGGCTTGGATCCCAATCAACCGATGACCTTCGGACGCGATCCCCAATCGTGGCACGAATTGACGCTTCGTCGATCCCGCGACACCGGTTCGCTGTACGGCACCGTCCAAGAGCAAAAACTGAAACAACAGTTGAGCACTCCGGTCAATGTCCAGTACCGCAATCGACCGCTGGTCGAAGTTATCGAAGATTTGAAGAATGTCACCGGCATGCCGATCGTGATGAACCAACGGGCCATGGAAGCGGTTCGCGTTCAGATCGATACACCGGTGAACCTGGAACTGCAAAACCAGATCGAACTCAAGAGTGCCCTGAATCTGATTTTGGAACCCTTGGATCTGGGCTATGAGATCAAGGATGAAGTGCTGCAAATCACCAGTGCCGAAGCCAAACGTGCCAACGTGATCACTCGGGTCTACAAGGTCGCCGACTTGGTGACCCCGATCCCGAACTTCACGTCCAGCTACGAAGACGGGTTGGCCGGGGCTCTGCGAGCCGCCTACCAAATGACCAACCCGCGGATGGACGTGCAAATGATGCCCGTTCGGATGACCGACCTCGCTTCGCGACAGGCCAACGCCCTGCAGCCGAGCAAGATGTCGCCGAACATGCTCGGCCAATACGCACCGGGCGGCGCCCAAGGCGGCTTCGGCCCCCAAAATCCGCCCAACGGCAGCGGTGGGGGTGGCTCCTTCGCGGACTTCGATTCGCTGATGACTCTGATCGAAACGACCGTGGTTCCGGACACTTGGGAAGCGCTTGGTGGAAACAGCACCATGGCCCCCTATCCCCAGAACCTCAGCCTGATCATCAGCACCACCAGCGATGTTCACGACCAGATCGTCGACTTGATCGAGTCGCTGCGTTCGCTGCAGAACCTGCAAATCACGATCGAAGTGCGATTCATCACGCTGTCCGATACGTTCTTTGAACAGATCGGCGTCGACTTCAACGTCCAGTTCGACGACAACGTCCAGACACTTCCCGATGACGACAGTGGCCCGAGTGTCACCGTCGGCTGGAACGCACTGAACAATTTGCCGACGGCAGACTTGGACATCCAGTTCAACAACGGATCCTTCGGCGTCGTCCCGGCCTTCGGTGCACCCGACCCCGGGGCCCTGTCATCGATCGGTTTCGCCATCCTCAGCGACATCGAAGCGTTCTTCTTCCTGCAAGCCGCCCAAGGCGACGAGCGGACGAACGTGATGCAGGCTCCCAAGGTCACGCTGTTCGACGGCCAGATCGCAACGATCTCCGACCAGAGCCAGCGTCCTTTCGTGACCAGTATCACGCCGGTTGTCGGTGACTTCGCCGTCGCCCAACAACCCGTGATCGTGGTCCTCAACGAAGGCACGCAGTTGAACGTGCAAGGGATCGTCAGCGATGACAAGCGATTCGTACGCCTGACCTTGGTGCCCTTCTTCAGCCAAATCGGTGACGTCGACACCTTCACCTTCGAAGGTTCCCGAACGACCCGACGCAGCAGCCGCGCCGAAGAAGACACCAACGGCGACGGCGTCGTCAACGAAGATGATGCGGTCGACAGCGAAGATGAAGAAGACATCATCTCCGGTTCGACGGTCCAGTTGCCGACCTTCGCGTTCACCCAAGTCAGCACGACGGTGAGCGTGCCCGACGGAGGAACGATCCTGTTGGGCGGAATCAAACGACTCAGCGAAGGACGCACCGAACGCGGTGTCCCGATGCTCAGCAAGATTCCGTACATCAGCCGACTGTTCCGCAACGTCGCCGTCGGACGCGACGCCTCGAGCTTGATGCTGATGGTCACCCCACGGATCATCATCCAAGAGGAAGAAGAGTTCGCTCAAACCGGATTCGATCCCAACCGCTAAGCGGCCACCGATCGAACCAGATCAAACGAAAACGCGGCGTGGCCAAACGGGTCACGCCGCGTTTTTTTTTCAAGTTTCAAGTTTCAAGTTTCCTGACTCTAACGTCTTCTATGTTTGTTCGCGATGCAGCCCGAAGGGCTGGCACAATGCTTGCCGGTGGTGTCAGCCACCGGAATGGAAAGACCTCGATCACGGAGGCCTGAAAGGCCGGCACAATCGGTCTCATCAGCTGCGGGTATTGCTAAAAGCTGGGGAATTGTGTCGGCCCGCTGGGACTCAGAGATTCCTTGAAATTATCTCCGGTGGCTCACGCCACCGGCATTCACTTTGCCGGCCCTCTGCGCCGAACAGACTTCGCCTGTCCGGCGAAATCCGGTACATCGAAAACGTTAGAATCAGGAAACCTGAAACCTGAAACCTGCCCCCCCCCCGCCGGGCGGCCTCGCCGGGGGACCGAAGTTCGCGATACGGGGCGCATAACACCCCCTTTACGGCGAAGTTTGACGGTTAGGCGAACCCCTTGAAGGGTGGAAAGGCCAGAAATCGGGTTTTGTCAAGCCAGAATTCCTTGACCGATACTAATTTTGTTCTAGAGTTGATTGTCAGGAGTGGCTGTCCCTACCTCCCAATAGTGACGCCGCATTGAACCGGCCTACAGCGATCTTGCCGAATGACCTCCCGTCGGACGCTGGTTCGCCCCGTAGGCATCAATTCGATTTATCAGGCCGGTCAACGAAAGGACTGAAACAATGTTGGTTTTATCAAGAAAAAAGAACGAGAGTATTGTCATCAACAACGACATCAAGATCGTTGTTGTCGAGATCCGTGGCGACAAGGTTCGACTCGGCGTGGAGGCTCCACGCGAAGTCCCGGTGCACCGTCGCGAAGTCTACGAGGCGATCCAGAAAAGCCTGGAATCGGGAGACGCGGCGGTCGACGCATAGTGTCTCACACGGCGATGTGATTTTTTCGAAGTGACCGGTCCGCCAGCGTTTCGTCCCACGAAGACGGCTGATCGGGTTCTCCCTTAGCCCCCACCACGGTGCGTGATTTCCGCCTTGCTCGTTGATTCGAGCAAAAATTGCGCCGTTTTTCCGAGTGGGCGGCACGAACCCTTGACGGTTCCTTAGGGTCTTCGCTAAAACTCCGCCCAGTGATGAGTCACCCAGGTTGCTCATCACCATGGCCCCTTCGTCTAGCGGTCTAGGACACCGCCCTTTCACGGCGGCGACACGGGTTCGAGTCCCGTAGGGGTCACCTGCAACAATCCCCGGATGGTGTTTTCCAACGCCATCCGGGGATTTTTTTTGCGCCGCGCGACGGCGGCAGGCGTAGGCCGATGCCACTGAGTGTTAGCGGAACGGCGCGAGCGGGCTGTCGATTGAGTCGGGATCTGCTGAGTCCATGCTGAGCCGCTGGCCGTAAGGCCTCGGGCAGCGCCACAGTGCCCGGCCGCTTACGCGGCGCGCGGCTCACAAAAACGACAGCCCGCGAGCCGTCCGGTCGCAGCCCGAAAACCGTCTGCAACACCGGAGAGGCTCGCGCCCTGCCGCTTAGACGATGCTGTTCGCCAACCGGCCACGGGCGCATCCGCCACTGCTATGATCCTCACTGCCTTTCACACCGAGGATCCCCCCATGAAGTCCATCCCCACGCCCGCGCTGCTGTTTCTGTTTTGTTTTCTCGTTCTGCCAGGCGCCTCGTTCGCCGCCTCGCCGAATCTGGTCGTGTTTCTGGCCGACGACGCGGGCTGGGGTGATTTCAGCCAGTCCGGCAATCGACAAGTCTCCACCCCCCACATCGACTCCATCGCCAAGGGCGGCGTGTCGTTGGACCGGTTTTACGTGTGCTCGGTTTGCGCCCCGACACGGGCGGAGTTTCTGACCGGACGGTACCACCCACGTGGCGGCGTCAGCGGCGTGTCGACGGGCAAGGAGCGGCTGAACCCGGACGAAACAACGATCGCCGATGCCTTCCAGGCAGCCGGCTATGCGACCGCCGCGTTTGGAAAGTGGCACAACGGCAGCCAGTGGCCGTACCATCCGATGGCCCGCGGTTTCGATGAATATTTCGGCCACACCGCGGGCCATTGGGGCGAGTACTTTGACGCGCCCCTGGAGGAAAACGGGCGCATGGTCCGCACCCGGGGATACATCGTCGATGTCTGCACCGATCGCGCGTTGGAGTTCATCGACCGCAACCAAGCGAATCCATTCCTTTGCTACGTCCCCTTCACCACGCCGCACTCACCCTGGACGGCACCGGAGCAGGATTGGCAGCGTTTCAAGGACAAACCGATCACGCAACGTGCGACCGACGCCAAGGCGGAGGTCGACGACCACACACGCTGCGCGCTGGCGATGGTCGAAAACCAAGACCGAAACGTGGGACGCGTCCTCGATCGACTTGCCGAACACGGCATCGATGACAACACCATCGTCGTTTACTTCTCCGACAACGGTCCCAACAGCCACCGCTGGACCGGCGGCATGAAGGGCCGCAAGGGCACCACCGACGAAGGCGGCCTGCGATCGGTCTGCTACATCCGATGGCCCGCCAAGCTGCCGGCCGGGCACACCGTCACGCCGATCTGCGGCGCGATCGACCTGATGCCGACCCTGACCGCGCTGGCCGGCGTGCAGAGGGTCGGTGACAAACCGATCGATGGACGCGATCTGACGCCGCTGCTGATGCATCCGACCGCGGATCATCAGAACACGGACTGGGCCGAACATCGCCACTTTTCCCACTGGGCGAACAAGGTCAGCGTGAGGACCCAAACGCATCGCCTGGACCACCAAGGCAACTTGTTTGACATGATCGCCGATCCCGGCCAGACGACTGCGGTCAATGCCCGGCAACCGGCGCTCGCCGCGGAACTGACCGCCGCGGTCAAAGCCTGGCGTCTGGAGATGTTCGGAACCGATGCCCCGGCACCGCGGCAACCTGCGAACCAAAGGAAGGGCGGCCAATCGATCGATCCTCGGCCCTTCACCGTCGGCTACCGCGAGTTTCCGATCACGATGTTGCCCGCCCGTGACGGTGAACCACGCGGCGGCGTTCGACGCAGCAGCAGAGCCCCCAACTGTTCGTACTTCGTCGATTGGACCAGCACCGACGACAGCATGGTCTGGCTGATCGAGGTGAACACGGCGGGCCGTTATGGTGTCACGATTGATTACACCTGCAAGGTTCCCGATGCGGGCTCCACGATCGAATTGAGTTTCAAGGGCGCAAGCGTGACGGGCAAAGTCGCGCCCGGCTGGGACCCGCCGCTGTACACCAATCAAGACACGCTGGAACGCCCCAAGGGCGAAAGCCAGATGAAGGAGTTCCGAACGCTGGAGCTTGGCCAGATCGACCTGCCCGCCGGCACCGGACCGCTGACCTTGCGGGCGCTCGACATCCCGGGACAATCCGTGATGGACGTCCGCCGCGTGACATTGACCCTTCGGAAATAAAACCCACAGCGAGTGCTTGATGAGTGATTTGTATGTGAACCAACGGTTGACGATTCCGTCATCGGAATTGGCGATCAGCGCTGCGCGGAGCAGCGGTCCGGGAGGACAAAATGTGAACAAGGTGAATTCCAAGATCACGCTGCGGTGGTCACCGGAAAAATGCACCGCGATCGATCCGGGTTGGCGAAATCGCTTCATCGCTCGTCACGCCAACCGGATCACCAAAGACGGCGAGCTGGTGTTGCACAGTGAACGCTACCGCGACCAGCCGCGGAATTTGGCCGATGCCCGTTTTCGGCTCGTCGAAATGCTGCTGGAATGCCGAGAACCGGCCAAGAAGCGAAAGAAAACCCGCCCGACGCTCGGCAGTAAACGGCGCCGCAAGGAAGCCAAAACCAAACTCAGCCAGAAAAAACAAAGCCGCCGTCAGTCGTTTGATTGACGAGCGGGTGGCGGCAGCTGCAAACGGAAACAACATCCGCTGCCGCTGGGCGGGTCCAGGATCACGATCGCTCCGCCGTGCTCTTTGAGAATTTTGGCGCTGACGGGCAATCCCAGTCCCGTCCCCCGTGCCCCTTTTTTGGACTCAAACAACGAAAAAATCTTTTGGCGATCCCCCGGCGACACACCGGGCCCGTTGTCGATCACATCGATGAACCAGCCCACTTGATCGTCGTACCCGGTTTCGACTTTGACCTTGCCCACCGGTGCTGACGGATCGCTCTCGTTCTGCTCATGCAACTCCGGTTCATGGTCGCCCTTGACGGCATCGATCGCATTGGTGACCAGATTCAAAATCGCTTGGTGCATGGCGTCGGGATCGAAAAATGCGGGAGGCATGTCCGTATCGGTTTGCAATGTCAATTCGACACCGGCTTCGCTGGCCCGGCTGGCCATCAGTTCGACCACATCGGCAGTGGTCTCATTCAAGTCGGCTTCGACCTTTTGCGGCTCCCGTTCTTTGGAGAACGTCAGCATGTCCATGACGAGATTGGAGATCCGTTCTTGATTGCGATCGACCATGCCCCAACCGCGGCGGACGGCATCGGTGTCATCTCGTTTCAGCCCTGCTTCGATCAGATAGCTGCCGCCGCGGATCCCTTGCAGAATGTTTTTCACGTGATGCGAGAGTGTCGCGATGGTTTGCCCCATGGCGGCCAAACGTTCGCTTTGCAGCAGCGCGGAGTAGTAGAACGTGTCCTCGATCGCCAAGGCCGCTTGATGCCCGATGGCCGTGATCAGCCGCAGGTGTTCGTCGGTGAAGCGGTGAGTTTTTCCGCGCCGAACGATCTGGCCGGGAGAGGTGTAGGTATCGATGTAGAGGGCGCCGACGATGTCGTAGCGTCCCTGCAGCGGCACGCACAGCGCCTCGCGAACACCGCCTTGGACGATCGATGCCGCGGCGTCAAACCGCGCATCGTCGGTCGCGTCACTGGTCCGGACTCCTTCGGCACGGTCCAGAACATAATCCAGGATCGTGCTGCTGATACTGATCGGCGCTTCGTCATGACGCTGACCGTCGGCCGATTGGCGATCGCATCGCGCGGCCGGTCGCAATTGATTGGTTTCGTTGTCTCGCAGCATGATGCATCCGCGATCGGCATCGACCCAATCAAACACCAGCCTCAAGATACGATCGAGCAACTCATCCAGATCGTCGGTCCGACCGACCGCCAGCGCGGTCAAATACATGACCTCCAGTGACCGGTCGCTGTCGGTGATCGTGTTCATCACCGGTTCGACCGAATCGACCGAGGAGTCCGAGGGATCCGGCGACGGGGAGAGCTCGGTTTCGAACGGCGCCACCGCCTCGGCGACCTGATCGGGCAACCGAACCGGATCCATGCGGACGCCGCCGGTTCGTGACGTGGGCCGTACCAGCGACGAAATGATCCGGCTGGCGTCGGCGCCGCTGCTTTGCCGCACGATGTCGACACCGTGCGCGGCCTCGATCGCCGTGGGTTGCCCCGTCCCGGTGAAGATCAACAGCGTGCCGCCGATCTCAATGCGATCACCGCTAAGCAGTTTTTGATCGCGGATCCGCTTTCCGTTGACCTGGGTTCCGTTGCTGCTCTGCAAGTCGACCAGATGGCAATCACTGGACGTGTCGATGCGAATTTCCGCGTGCAGACGTGACGCTTCGCTATCGAGCAATTGGACGTCGTTTTGCGTATCGCGGCCGATGCGCACGACTTCCCCGTCGAGCACAAAGTGCTTTCCCTGATCTCGTCCGCGAACAACGTAAAGCGATGCCATATCCCAAAGATAACGTGTTCCGATGCCGGTTTAACCCCGACACCGCCAATTCGTGCCCGTTGGCAAGATTTGTTCGGGGATTGTCGCGACCGGGCCACACGGTCGCACCAGAGGTTAAAATAGTGTCGTCCATCCGGGCGTATCCCTGTTCGCAAAAAGTGAGTTTTATGGTTCAACCGCCACCTAGAGAAACCGGCACCGCATCCGAGGCAGCCAATGACGGCGCCAAAGCCGCCGAATTGGTCAAGGCCTGCCAGGCGGTCCGGCAGCAAGTCGGACGCGTCGTCGTCGGCCAGGAAGACGTGATCGAGCAATTATTGATCGCAATCCTCTCCCGCGGCCACTGCCTGCTTGAGGGCGTGCCGGGATTGGCGAAAACCCTGATGATTCGCACGCTCGCCGAATCGATGCACCTGAAATTTCACCGCATCCAGTTCACGCCCGATCTGATGCCCGGCGACATCACGGGCACCGACATCATTCAAGAAGACCCGGAAACCGGTCGCCGTCAACTGTTGTTCGAACGCGGCCCCGTGTTTACCCAGATGTTGTTGGCCGACGAGATCAACCGCACGCCGCCCAAGACGCAAGCCGCCCTGCTCGAAGCGATGCAGGAACACGAGGTCACCGCCGGCGGAAAAACGTACAAACTGGACGAACCGTTCTTCGTCTTGGCGACGCAAAACCCGATCGAACAGGAGGGGACGTACCCCTTGCCCGAAGCCCAACGCGACCGGTTCCTGTTCCACGTGGTGGTCGACTACCCCAGCCGCGAGGAAGAATCCGAGATCGTCGACCGCACCACGTCAACCTTTGACGCAACCGTCCAAGCCGTGGTCAGCGGAGAACAGATCATCGCGTTCCAAAAAACCGTGCGACGCGTCCCCTTGCCGCCACACGTCAAAGAATGGGTGCTCGATGCCGTCCGCGCGGTGCGTCCGAGCGATCCGAACTGTGCCCCCTGGGCCAAGGAATTGATCGAGTGGGGGCCGGGGCCTCGCGCCAGCCAGCAACTGGTGCTGGCGTCCAAGGCCCGTGCGTTGATGCACGGCCGCCCCCACGTCACGCTCGATGACGTGCAAAAATTGGCGTTCCCCGTGCTGCGTCACCGCATCGTTCCGACCTTCACGGCCGAGGCTGATGGGATCACCGTCGACGATCTGATTCGCCGACTGGTCAAAGACCTCGCGCCCAAAAAATCAGCCGCGCTGTAACCCTGCCCCAAGCTTGCGATTGTGGCGTAAGCTTCCAGCTTGCGATCGTGGCGTAAGCTTCCAGCTTGCGATCGTGACGCATCGCGTCACGATCGGTCGCGGATTGGCAAGCAGGATGCTTACGGTCTGTCGTTTTTGTGAGCCGTGACGCGTAAGCGGCCGGGCACTGCGACGTTGCCCGAGGCCTTACGGCCAGCGGCTCACCATTGGCTCAGTAGAACCCGACTAAAACTTTAGGCTTCCATGACTTCGGCTTCGCGTGCCTTGGCCATCTCGTTGATTTGCTCTTCGAACTTTTTGATCAAATCCTGAACATCGCTCTTCAGCTTGTCGCGATCGTCTTCGGTCAGCTCTTTGTCTTTTTCCAACTGATCGGCCGTCTTGTTGGCATCGCGGCGGATGTTGCGGATCGAGATCTTGGAGTCTTCGGCCAGTTCTTTGATCCGCGAAACCATTTTCTTGCGGACATCGGTCGAGAGCGCGGGGATGTTCAGCCGAATGACGCGACCGTCGTTTTGCGGGTTCAGCCCCAGGTCGCTGCCCACGATCGCCTTTTCGATATCTTTGATCGTGCCGGCGTCGTAAGGACGGATCAGGATTTGCTGGGGTTCGGGTGTCCCGATCGAAGCGAGTTGCTTGAGCGGCGACGTCGATCCATACGCCTCGACTTTGAGCGAATCAACCAGCCCGGGCGTGGCTCGACCGGTGCGAATGCCGGAAAGCTGTGTGCCCAGTACGCTGATCGCCTTTTCCATACGTTCTTCGGCGTCCATCAAGGTTTCTTCGGCGGACATGTTGAGCATCCTTGGGGTTAGAGTGGTGTCGACAGATTATGAGTCTAGCTTTTTTTAGATCGGCGTGTGGCGACGTGCGTCTGGAACAAGATCGCCCCCGGGTGTCTGATTTGATTGCCCCCGGGCGACTGAACTTCCTCGTAGCGAACGTGGCGATTGAACGTTCGACCCTCCCCTCGCTGCGCTCGACCCTCCCTGCCAGGGAGGGTGGCTTCGAAACGTGCGTGGGAACTGCGAATTGGGGAAATCACTTCTCCGATCCGATCCAGGTTCCCACCGTTTCCCCGTTGATTGCCCGCACGATACTGCCGGCCTTTTTAAAATTGAACACGAGAATGGGTTTACTGTGTTCCTGGCAGAGGGCGATCGCGGTGGCGTCCATGACACGGAGCTGTTTTTCGGTGACGTCGCGATAGGTCAGCTGATCGTACAGGACGGCGTGGGGGTTCTTCTCGGGATCGTCGCTGTACACGCCGTCGACGCGTGTCGCCTTCAAGACAACGTCCGCGTCGATTTCCAAGGCACGCTGGGCCGCGGCGGTGTCGGTCGTGACGAAGGGGTTTCCGATCCCTGCAGCCAGTATGATCACGCGGCCCTTGGTCAGATGACGGATCGCGCGGCGGCGGATGAATGTCTCGGCAATCTTATCCATCGGGACCGCGGACATCACCCGCGTCGATAACCCGAGCGTTTCCAATGCGTCTTGCATGGCGAGCGAGTTGATCACCGTCGCCAGCATCCCCATGTAGTGCGCCGTGGCCTCTTGAACCAACGCGTTGCTGCCGGAGAACTGGGCGCCTCGCAAGATGTTGCCGCCGCCGACGACGATCGCGATCTGGCAACCGCTGCTGTGCGCCTGGCGGATCTGTTCGGCGATATCCGACATTTCCTGGCTGCTGATTCCACGGCCTCCGGAATCGGCCAAGCTTTCGCCGCTCAACTTAAGGACGACGCGCTGATAACGGAGCGGGGCGGGGGTGGAATCGTCAGACATGCTCGATCGGTCCTGGCGGGTAGGATCATAGGTGAATGGTCAGATGATACGAAAAAACCTCGTCGTTCCCGAGGGGGAACAACGAGGTTTCCGAGAATGTCGTTTTCGAGTTCAATCGAATCAGGACGCCGAACCGACGGCGACACGTTTGAACGCGACCACTTCGGCTTCGGGGCTGAACTCTTTCACGGCCGCTTCGACGGTTTTAGTATCGTCGAGCGCGTAGAACTGGCTCAACAGGCACCGCTCTTGATCCAGCAGCGTGTTGTCGGCGATGAAGCGTTCCAGTTTACCGGGGACGATCTTGTCCCAGATCTTTTCCGGTTTGCCTTCGGCCTTCAGTTCCGCTTTGATCTCGTCTTCGACCTTTTGCATGACTTCAGGTGTCAATTGCGAACGGCTCGCATATTGGGGCACCGTCTTGAGCGTCTTGCCCAACCGGGCACGGTCTTCGTTCTCGACCTTGATCTGTCCCTGCAGGGCCTCGGTTTCTTTGGCGACCAGTTCTTCGTCAAACTCATCGGGCGTCAGAATCGAGGGCTTCATGGCGGCAACGTGCATCGCCACCTTGCGGAAGAAATCGCCGGCATCGTCCTTGCCGCCGTCTTTGTAGGACAACAACACGCCGATCTTGCTTCCGGCGTGAATGTAGGACGCCAGGTTGTCGCCTTCGATCGTTTGAAAATCCGCGATCTCGATCTTCTCGCCGATCGTTCCGGTGCGTTCGACCAGTTTCTCTGAAACGGTTTCTCCGTCCAGCTCGAGCGCGCCGATTTCTTCTTTGGTCGATGCACCACTGTCCAAGGCAAGCTTGGCCAGCTTTTCGGCAAACGCGATGAACTCGTCGTTCTTTGCCACAAAGTCGGTTTCGCAGCTGAGCGAGAGCAACACGCCCTTTCCGCCGTCGACCAATGCCACCACGACACCTTCGTTGGCTTCGCGGTCGGCACGTTTGGCCGCCACCTTTTGACCTTTTTTGCGCAGGTAGTCCAACGCGCCTTCGATGTCACCACCGGACTCTTGCAGTGCCTTCTTGCAGTCCATCATGCCGGCACCGGTGGACTTGCGCAGTTCGCTTACATCTTTGGCTGAAATCGCCATTGTTTCCTCCAGAAAAGTCGGTATTCGACTAAGTGTATTTGTGTCGTGTGAGTGGGGATGTGCCTATCGCTGTGTCAGCGTTCAATTTTCGAGCCTGCGTTTGTCGAGCGGAAAAGGGGTCAGGTACCAAAAACCAAATGGCCCGAAGGGTGCTTCGCATTTTTGGTACCTGACCCCTTTTCCGCGGCACCCTGCGTTGAACGTCGACGCGCCGCTAGGCTTCAGGAGCCGCTTCGGCCGCTCCGGGTTCGGCGGTCGCCTCGGCGGCCGGTTCAGCCGGCGCAGCTTCGGCAGGTGCGGCTTCGGCCGGTGCAGCCTGGGCCGGTGCGGGAGCCGCTTCGGCCGGTGCCGGGGGAGCCCCGACGTCGGTCTGCCCCTTGCCGCTGTTGACGGCGTCTGCCAGTTGTTTCAGGATCAATTCGATGCTGCGAATCCCGTCGTCGTTGCCAGGAATCGGAAGATCGATCAGGGAGGGGTCACTGTCGGTATCGATCAATCCCACCGTGGTGATGCCCAACCGTTTCGCTTCACGGACCGCATTTCGCTCCTTGCCCGGATCGACAATGAACAAACATTCGGGCAAGCGGTTCATCGTCCGCAGACCGTTCAAGTTGCGATACATCTTGCGGTACTCGCGATTGAGTGCCGACTGCATCTTCTTGCTGTAACTGTTGATCGCGTCACTACCGCGAATCGTTTCCAGCTCTTCCAAACGTCCCAGTCGACTGCGAATGGTGCGGAAATTGGTCAAGGTTCCTCCCAACCAACGCTCGCTGACGAACGGCATGCCGCAGCGACTCGCTTGCTCCTCGATCGCTTCGCCGGCTTGACGCTTGGTCCCGACGAACAAAATCAACGAACCGCCCGAGGCGACTTGCCCCAGGTACTTCTTGGCACGGAGCATCCCACGAAGCGTTTCGCGGATGTCCAAAATGTGGATCTGGTTCTTGCTGCCGAAGATGTATGGCTTCATCTTCGGGTTCCACAAACTCGTCCGGTGACCAAAATGGACACCGGCTTCAATCATCTCTTGAACGATCGGATTAGACATCGAGACAGTTTCTCCAGGTGGAGTGTCGGCGTGGGCATCACGAAACGGCCAAAAACCGTTCCCAGGGACAGATGTGCGGCGAAGATCAATGACGATCGACAGCACACCCCCGACCAGCGGGGCCCTTCATCCCGAATCACGCGGACAAAAAAGGTAGACAAAGCGGAAAAACGACGTATTTTCCGCCGGGGCGGAGAGGGTAGCCGAACGCCAGCCCCGCGACAAGAGTGAGGGGCGGGAGTTGGAACGTCCTCGGTTTCAGGTTTCAGGTTTCAGGTTTCAGGTTTCAGGTTTCAGGTTTCAGGTTTCAGGTTTCAGGTTTCAGGTTTCAGGTTTCAGATTTCAGGTTTCAGATTTCAGGTTTCAGATTTCAGATTTCAGATTTCAGATTTCAGATTTCAGATTTCAGATTTCAGATTTCAGATTTCAGATTTCAGATTTCAGATTTCAGATTTCAGATTCTAAATGTCTCCGGGGGGGCTATTGCTGCTGGACGCTTTGCTACAAATTCCTCGAACTCCGTCTGTCCTTCAAGTGCTCGATCATCATGACCACCGCCGCTTTTGTTGAACGTTGCCGCGAACTTGCCGCCGGATCCGGGTGCAGTGAGCAAACCCCGTGCAGCCCCGGACCGGAATTGTCCGAATCCGAATCATTGATCGGATTCTTCCAACTGTTTCGGCCAGACGGCGGTGACCTCCACGGCCTTTTTGATGTTCTGCGGCAAGGTGACCAACTTTCCGAGCGGCTGCAGAATGCCTACCAGGCCGCCGGCGATGATCGACGCCCCCAGGGCGGACGCGACGCGTTTTTCATCGTCCGATCCCCGTCCCCCTTGGCGCCCGAACAGGCCGAACACCTCGGCGCGACCTGGATCCAAGGCCTGCAGCAACTCGCCGAAGCCGTCGCCGACTCGCACGTCGCCCAGCAACTCGCCTCGCCGCCCAAAATCCGCGTCCTGGAAGGCATTCCCCCGAAACACCCCAAACAACCCCACCAGCGCAGCGAACTGCTGAACGTGTTCCTGGATCACGCCCCCGGTCTGACGGAAAAAGTCGCGGGAGTCGACCCGCACGCCGAATTGCTGCGGCCGGCTTACTACTTCATCGCCTGCGACGCCATGCTCCGCGACTATTTGATGTGGCCGTTTTATGCTGAGCAAACGGGGCTCGCCGACCCGTTCGACAGCTATTTCACGCTCTGGGCCCACGGGGTCAAGTTCCGGATCTTCCAGGAAAACCAAATCGATCTGTACCTGCCCCGGCACCCGGATGGTTCCTAGTGCTTTTGTCAGCTTTCAATTTTCGAGCCTGCGTTTGTCGAGCGGAAATGGCCACTCGGATTCAAAATCGCGGGTCGGCCCACCCGCCGGCGGCGGTTCTATCTTGATTCCGGGGCCCAAAGTTCGTTATGTCCCAGGCTTGATCGCAGCTCTGCCGGCCGACGGGTCGCCTGGAACACCATCACTCGCGACGGAACACTCGACATGGATGTCTTGTCACCAAAGAAACGATTTTGCACCCGCGGCACGCTCGCCGCGCTGCCCCTGCTGTTTCCATTGACCCTCGGCTTCGTCGCCCCCATCGCCCTGGGGCCCGAAGCTCGGGCTCAGGAATCCGAAGCCGCCGCGACCGATCTCGACGACGCTGCTCCCTACATCGTGTTCGTCGCCGAGCCCGCCGCGTTCACCCGCTGCGGCCCCGGCACCGACCACTATCGCACCGAGCCCCTGCGCCGTGGGCAAGAGCTGGAGGTCTATGTCGAAACCGCCGATGGCTGGCTGGGTGTCCGGCCGCCGGAGAAGAGTTTTTGCTGGATGCCGGCCGACGCGGTGGAGTTGTCCGCAGACGAACAAACGGCGACCATCCGCGAAGACAAAACCGTCGCCTGGATCGGAACCCGACTGGGAAAAGCGCGTCGGTATCGCTGGCAGGTCCAGCTCGATGCCGGCGAAGTCGTTTTTGTGTTGGGAAAGAACGAACGCGAGGGATCGACGGGCAGCAAAACGTGGCTGCGCATCGTTCCTCCGTCGGGAGAATTTCGCTGGATCCACCGCGGTGACGTCGTGGAGAGCGCCGAGCAACTGGCTGACCGCGTGGCCCGTGCCGAACCCGACTTGCAACCTCGCGGCGACATCGCCACCGTCGTCTTGAACGCCGACGCCAACCCCAAACTTGCAACGCTTCAATCCGCCGACGGCTCGGAGCCTTCCCCGCGCCCCCTGGCAAATTCCACACGACGCGGAACGGGAACCGAGGCGCTGCGCGAGACCGACGTGATCCCCGAACTGAAACCGGCACCGGAAAACAGCGTTGCCGAAAACAGCGCCCCCCGGGGGCCGCAACCGCGGACACTCGCCGATCGCGCGATCCAGTTTCATCGCGGCGCCCAAGCCGAGGACTTTGAAGACCGCGGCGCTGTAATCGGAAGCGGCTTGAAGGCGGGTTGGAAAGACGATTCCGTCGAAACCTCCGAAGCCGGACTCTCGACCGACGCGGACTCCCAATCCATCCTCAGCGCAGACCGATTGACCGAACTGCCGGCCAACGGCGCCGCAGCTGCCGCCTCCGCCATCGCGGAACCCCTGCGCCGGATGACCGATGTCGTGGCCAACTTCATCAGCCCTCCCCGGCTGGTCGAAATCGATTCCTCCCACGCCAACGCGTTCCAACCGAATTCGCCGGCCGATCGCCGCTGGAGCGTCGGCTCGGGACGATCGATCGATGCACCGCCGGCATCGCTCGCCTCCGCTCAGCCGGGTGACTTGACGCACTTGCCCCAAGCTCGGTACCCGGAACCCCCAGCCCCGCAAACGCTGTCCCCGCAAGCCACGTCTGTGGCGCTGCAGTCCCCCGCCATGACGCAGACCGGCGTGATGCAGACCGGGGCACTCCAGGCCACGACGTTGGCGCCTATCCCGCCCCGCCCCGCCGTGCCCTCGCGGATCGTGACGGTGGATCAGATCGCGCGCGTCGAAGATGCGGTCGCCGCTGCAAACCTGGACACGATCAGCCAAGTCCTCTCCAAATTGATGGCCGAGGGCGCGTCCGCTGACGAACTGGATCCATTGATCCGCCGCACCGAGCGGCTGCTCCGATCGGGCGACGTCAACAACGCCACGCGCACACGTGACCTGCTCAATCTCGCGCAGCGCTATCGGAACGTCGCCGCCCGACGCGATGGCGTGACGACCATTCAATCGGCGTCGCTGGCCGGCAACGTCCAACCGATCGACACGGCGGTGCGACAAGCCGGCTCACTTGAGACCACCGCCTCCCGACCGACCGACCTCGCCCCCTCGCCGCTGAGCCAGCCCCCGGTCGCTTCGGCACCACCGACCCAATCGTCACTCGATTCGGCCACCGGCACCGCGACCGGCTATCTGGTCCAAGTCTATTCGTCACGCGCCAACAGTCCCCCATACGCATTGACCGACGACGCGGGACTGACGGTCGCCTACGTCACGCCCTACCCGGGCGTGAACCTTCGCAACCATCTCAATAGCAAGGTCGCCGTCAGCGGTAACGAGAAACTGCTCGAGGGCATGAGCACCCCACACATCCTGGTCGACCGCGCGATCCGGCGTTAAATCCGACGTTATGCGGCCGTAAATTCAACCCCGATCAGCTACGGCGCGTCGATTAGCGGCAGAAGATCCATCAACCGGTCAATGATCTGGGTCGGCTGAGCTTGGGCGAGCAACTCGCGCGACTGGGCGCCGGTGGTGATGCCGATGCACAGGGCACAGCCGGCGTCTTGCCCTTCATGAATGTCGATCTGGGAATCACCGACTTTCGCGACATGATCGGCAGAGCTTACTGCAACGTCCCGCATCGCCTTGATGATCATGTCGCCGTGGGGGCGACCGCGGCTGACGTCCGACGCCGTGACCAAGCAGTCGAAATCCTGACCGACATTCCAGCCGAGTTTGCGGATCAATTTCAACGCGGTGTCTCGATCATAGCCCGTGTTCAGCACGACGCGGACCCCGCGCTCGCGCAACTGCCGAAACAACTCACTCGCCCCCGGTTGCTCCTTGACATCCAGTTCGTCATAGGCCAGCTGCAATCGCGTTTTGAAATCGGCAAAGATCGCAGCGATCTCCTCCTCGCCGTGGTCGTTGCCGTCCAGTGCCAACACGTCGCGAATGGCTTGTGATTTTTCTTTCCCGGCCCCCGTCGCTTGCACTTGATCTTGCGTGAACGAATACCCGGCGGCGTTGATCGCAGCACGAACGGTCTTGTAGACCACGTTGTCCTCGTCAACCGTTGTACCTGCCATGTCAAAGACGACTAATTCAATCACCATAAATCTCCCGTAGATGTTGTTTGGCGAATCCCGCGCTTCCGGTCATGCCCTTGCCACCAATGGCGGTTGCGACGTGGATGTCACGATCCAATGTGTGTTGAAAAACACCCCGGGGGTGTTTTGATTGGCAATACATGCCCGCCCAGGTCCGTTCGATGTCCCAGTTCGGCAAGTCCATGATCTGTTGTGCTTGGGAAACAAAGAATCGATTGATCGGCATTTGGATGTCGAAACTTAATTCATCCGATCGAGCCGCCGGTGCATATTCGTGCGAATCCCCGAGGATGATGTGACCATCAACTTCTTGTTTGAACAGAATGTGGACACTCCATTTTTTCCAGAAGCTGTCCGGATCCTCGCCTGCTTTGATGGAACGATACGAAGGACAGGCGGCAAAACTTTCATAGCGTCGAATCGACTGGCCGGTCAAAACGTTACCCGGCAACGCTCCGGCCGATTGTGCCGAGAGCATCACCATCTGCAATTTGACCGCTTCAATGTCGCTGGTTTGAAACAACTCGGGAAACAGCATTCGAAATTCCGCGCCCGAACAGACGATCGCTTTTTCGGCGTGCAGCATCCGGCCGTCGGTGCAATGGGCCGTGACCGTCGTGGGTGACTGCCGATCCAAATGCTGAACACAGGTTCCCAAGGCGATCGTCAGTCCGAACGTTTCACGCAGGTAGTCGTGCAAACGCAGGATCATCTGGCGTGGGTCGACGGAAATCTCCTCGGGAAAAAACAGCCCCGCTCGGCAGTAGGCATCGTTCAGCCGCGGGTATCGCTGTTTGCATTGCTCTTTCGTCCACAGCTGCGACCGATAGCCTTCCTGGCGATTGATCGCGTGCAGTTCCTCGATCAATGCAACCTCCTCGGCATCCGACGCCAGATAGACGCTTCCTTCTTGCCGAACCGACAAATCGGTTTTCGCCTGGATCGACTTGTAGATCTCCAAGCTGTCCCGGCCCAACCGTTGCCAGGTCGCGTCCATGCCGGACGGAACCACTTGTCCGAAGTTGCGAACGGTCGCTCCTTGAGGCTGCAGGTTCTTGTCGACCAAGATCACGCGCATGCCACGGAGCAATGCCTGGTAGGCATGGAACGTTCCTAAAACGCCTGCCCCGACCACAATCAGATCGTACTTGTTTTCCATTTTCACGCCGACTCTCTTGTTGAATCCATCGACAGGCCGTTGCGGGCTGCTGTGCTGCACGATCATCACCGGTCGGCGCAGGATTGTACAGAGTGCTTTGCGATGTTGACGTGCGGTGCGTGCTGACCCACCGCGTCAGCGGATCGTTGTACGACATTCTTTCTAGTGCATCGGGGCGAGCCCTTTGGACGACGGTCCGGAAGGGCCGTCGTACTTGCGAAACACGGTCGGCTTGAGCTGGACGATCCTCAAAGCCTGGACAGCGATGTGACAGCGAGTTTTCTTCACACATTCCTCACGCGAACCATCGACAACCTGCACGCGACTGTGTGTGTTCGAAGAAGTCTTTTAACCAATTGCGCAATTCGGCCAACCGTGTGCGCATCTCGCTTTCTTTCCTGACAAAACGTCGTTTTACTTCTCGCCGCATCGCTTGCCCGGAACGTGTCGCAACGCGTCCGAGCGACGTGTATTTCAAAGACATTCGGTCGCGGCGATTTCCACGCTTCAGACGCACTCAACCGCGACAGACTCATTGCCCAGTGACATGAACAAAACCTTGCTCTTGATCGGTTTATTGACGGCCGCGTGTTCGACCGGATGTGGAGATCCCCAACTGCACCAGGTGACCGGAAAAGTCACGCTGGGAGGCGTGCCGCACGAACGGTTGCTCGTCTACATGCGTCCGATCGACGAAAAGGTCGACAAGTTTCGCATGGGTGTCGGCGAGACCGACGCTGCCGGTGTGCTGACGTTGCGAAGCAGTGCCGGCGATGGACTCGCCGCCGGGCACTATCGGGTCTCGTTCTCATGCATGGTTCCCAAGGGTGTCGGAAACCAAGAGGCGCTCGATCCCAATGAAAAGCATGACGACAACCCCAAGCTGATCACCGAAGAGATTGTGCCTGACCCGTATTCGAGCGACGCGGAAAGTCCGGTCGAGTTTGAGATCGGTCGAAGTGACGTGAACGAATTTGTGTTTGACATTCCGGCGAAATAGAGACGTTTCGGATTTAAAAATGCCTCCCATCCCCCTCGCACCATCGATCCCAAAACTCATGAGAAACCATCGCGCAAACATCAGGTCTGCATTCACGCTGATTGAGCTGCTTGTGGTCATCGCAATTATCGGTGTACTGGTCGGACTCTTGCTGCCGGCGGTCCAATCGGCTCGGGAAGCCAGTCGTCGCATGACGTGCTCCAACAAGCTCAAGCAGATCGGGCTGGCGTCACACAACTTTGAACTGGTCCACAAGGGGCTTCCGATGTTGGGCGAGGCGCAGGAGGGAGGTCACTGGAGTGCGTTCATCTTGCCGTATCTGGAACAGTCCGCGACGTTTGAACGCCTTTCGTTCGGCTCCGTCAATTGGGCCGCCTCGGTGGCGCGTGAAGACGCGGAACTAGGATCGGCGAGCCCGGAGCTTCGCCAGATCGCCGCCTGCCAAATGGTCATCGAAGCCTACAAGTGCCCATCGTCGGTGATGCAGGGTCCCGTTTTCGACGCCTCGTGTTATTCGCCTCCGTGGTTCGTGTCCCGACGCGAACCGGCGAACTACTTGGGTGTCGTCACCGGCATTCAGCCCAACGACTGGAAGCCACAATTCGGCTGGGGACGTCCCAACCGAGCCACCTGGGGCCCCGATCGCACGCCGACGCTGCACCACAGCGAACTCGACGGAATGATCATCACGCGGCCGCCCGAAAAGGCACGCATCAGCCAAGGCGGGATGGACGGCGCCAAGTTTCGCGATGTGACCGACGGCCTTGCCAACACCTTGATGTTTGGCGAAGTCGAACCCGATTTCATTCATAGCATCGAATCGTCACGGCAAGAAAACCAGAACACGGGTCGCAAAGACCACTGGGCGATCGGCGGAGACGACTTTGACAACTGGGAAGGCACCGATTGGTCCGAGCAGGGCGGATCCACCGCCGTCGCCATCAACTACAAGCGGCCCGACGACGTCCGCTTCAGCGACGCGTCACCGGAGTGGGCAGCCTATGAAGTGAGCTTCGGCAGCAATCACCCCGGAGGGGCGCAGTTCTGTGCGGGCGATGGTTCGGTCCGGCTGATTTCGGACAGCATCGATGCAAAGCTGTTCAGCGCCCTGGGAACACGCAACGGATCTGAGACCGACTCGCCCATGCCCGAGTAGCGCTTCCAACCATTCAATGTCTCGAAGGTTTTCCGTTTTACTTACTTTGGAGTTTCTGTTCATGAAAAGCTTCCTCCCGAGGCGAAGTGTTTACACGACCTTGCTCGCGCTGCTGTGTTGCTGCGGACTGCACGCACCGGCCAGCGGGCAAGTCGTTGAAGTTGCTTTCGATGATTTCGAAGGCTTGAACATGGTGCCGTTTACGCTGGACTACAGCTCGCCCTACTTTCTCGATGGCACCGACTGGACCAAGACCTTTCCCCAAGGCTGGGTCTTGGACAATTCCAGCAACGGCTACGACAACGCGACGATGCCGGGTGAATTCGATGGCTGGTCGTTGCTGGATGTCGCGTCCTGGATCGCTCACGCCGATGTGCAAGCCGGTCGCGACCGCTGCTTTTTCGGAAGCACCGATCGGAACGTCGCCCTGGTTGCCGACCCCGACGAAGCCGACGATAGCGGCAACACCGACTTGGGCGACCCCGGCAACCCGCTTTACGACTCGTACATCTCGCGAACCTATGACGTCACCGGGCGCCACCTGCCTTCGCTGATGGTGAGCTTCGACTACGACTTCGTTTGCGAAGACACTCAAACCGGCGTGGTCGACATCTCTTTTGACGGCGGCAGCACGTGGCAGAACCTGTTGACGATCGACTCGACCGTCGACAGCGGAGCCTTCAGCACCGAACTGGGCAATCAAGGCGTGTTCGTCGCCGGAGTCGACTTCACCGCGGACGCCACCGCGACGGAAGTCGTTCTGCGTTTCGGATGCATCCGGTCCAGCAACGACTGGTGGTTCTGCGTGGACAACGTGGGGATCGCCGATCAGGACGGTGTCTTCGTGTTCGAAGACTTCGAATCCTCGGCCGCGGACATGGTGCCCTTTGACGCCGTCAACGACGGGCCCACCGAGCCATTCGACCCATCCGATGGCACCGACTACGCCCCGTCGATTCCCAACTGGACGGTCTCGAACAACGGAACGCCTGATTTTCCGACCAAGCAGATGTATCGCACCAGCCAGGAAGGAGCGTTCCAAGGTTGGAATGCCGTCGACTCGCTTTCGTGGTTCGACCAGCAGGGCGACCAGCAACGCGGCTTCTTTAACTTCCCCGCACGAAACACGATTCTGCTGTGCGACGGCGACGCCCACCAAGACAACATGGTTGCATTGGCCGAAGGCGAGTCCGGTCCTCCGGAAGGCGAACAGCAGTTCAATTCGTTCATCCAGCGAACCTACGACATGAGCGGCTTTGACAACACCACACTCGAGATTGAGTTCCTGTGGGAAACCCGCTTGTACGCTTCCCAGCGCGCCCTGGCCCAGGTTTCGTTCGATTACGGATTGACCTGGACCACGATTCTGGATGTCGATTCGGATCGCCTGAATCTGGACAACGGTGCCCCCGAGGAACCGGACTATGAGTTCACCCTGTTCCCGTTCCTGTTCAATGACAACAACGGCAATGGCTATGTCGACAGTGACGGCGAAGACGTGGTCAACACCTTCGCCGGTCCGCAGCAGTTTCTTTTCGGCGACGCGTTGAGCACGCTGCCGGCGTCGAAGAGCAATACGTTGACGATCCGCTTCGGCTGTCTGGACACCGGCAATGACTGGTGGTTTGCCGTCGATGATGTGCGTGTCAAAGCCGAAACGCAAGCCTACGTCATGGGGGACTCCAACGGCGACGGTGTCGTCAACTTCAGTGACATCGACGGTTTTGCAAACGCCCTGTTCGGTGCCGCAGGGTACGACGCCCGATTCGATTTCAAAGCCGACGGTGTCGTGAACTTTGATGACATCGACGGTTTCGCCGCAGAATTGTTTAACTAGCTTTCGTCAACCTTCAACTGGAAATTGTTTCGATGAGAAAGATGATCTTTGCCATGGTGATGTTGATCATCACCCCCGCGGCGAGCCGCGCGGAATTTGTCTTCGGGAGAGACCTGGCCGATGCCCAGTCGGGCAACGCGCTCGACCTGAACCTCGGATCGAACGAGACGCTGGGAATCTGGGTGACCGGTGCGACGGATCAAACGATTCGGGCGCTCTCGTTCAACCTCAGCGCCGACACACCCGGCGTGGTCAACTCGACCGGACTTTCGTTCGATGACTTGGCCACGCGGTGGCCGCTGAACAACACCAGTTCCGACCTGATCGGCCAATCCGCCTCCGGCCTGTTGATCGATGATGCCCAGGTCGCCACGCTCGGCAGCTTTGCCGGAACCGGTGTCACCTTCACCGCGGCCAACCCGGCCATTCGTCTGGGGACCGTGGACGTCTCGGCTGACAACGTCGGGTCGACCTTGCTGGCGTTCAACGTCGGATCCAACGGCGTGAACGACCAGACCGGCGCCATCAGCGGATTCGCCACCGGTGGACGCACACTCAACGTGATCACGGCCATCCCCGAACCCTCCTCCGCCACGGCCTTGCTGGCGATGGGCGTTGTGGGATGGGTCGTTCGTCGCCGCCGAAAGTGAGCCGCCGAAAGCAAGCCGCTTTCAACCGGATTGCCGTTCAGGTCCTCCTTCGTCCTACCGTTGTGACCTGAAAGACGGCGCGCTCTCCTGCCAACCAATGGGGATTGGCAGGAGAGCTTTTTTTAAGCCCCGAGCGGGGTTCGATACATGCTCGGCGCACAACCCAAGTTGCGTTTGAAGAATCGGGTGAAAGCGGACGTCGACGAAAATCCCGTTCGTTTTGCGATGTCGTCTAAAAACAGATCCGTATCGGACAGCAACTGTTTCGCTTTTCGCAATTTGATTTCGTCAATGACAACCGACGGCGGTTTGTCGAGAGTGCGAGCGATTTTGATTTCCAGTGTTCTTCTGGAAACGTCCATCGCGGCGGCCAGCTTGGTTGCATTGATGCCATCGGCCAGGTTCTGATCGATCAACCGCAAACATGCCTGAGTGAAATCGTCGTAGAACGCAACAACTTTTGATGACTCGCGTTCGATCACGTCGACCGGCGGCACCAGTTCGAGCGATGCGGTCGATGGACGACCGATCATCATCTCGTGCAGCGTCTTGGCGGCCTTGAAGCCGACTTCGTTGGGGTTCTGAAAGACGCTGGAAATCGAGATCGGGGCGAGCGCCGCGGAAAGTTCGTCGTATTCGCACGTCACGATCGAGACTTCGTTGGGGATTGCAATCCCCTGGGTCAGACAGATCGAAATCAAAATCCTGGCTTGATCCGTCGACCAGGTCACAATCCCGATCGGCTTCGGCAATCCCTTGACCCATTCACCGAGAGCTTGACGCAGTCTGGACCGATAATCCTTCTGATCGGGAAACTCAAAGACCCGCAGGTCGCAGCCCAACGATTTCTTGATGGCGTGGAACAACTGCTGGGGGTAGCCTTGCCATGGCGGCACACCGACATAACCGAAGACTTGAAAGTCCTTGGACGCGATGTAGCTGGCGACCATTTCACCGCAGCGGGTCGGGTCGGCCACCACGCTGACCAGCGGACTGTATCTCATGCCCCGCCACGAAACGTTGACGGCCGGGCAACCCGCATCCCGAACCTTGGACCAAAGCGAATCGCTTGTGCCGCGGAATAGAATCCCGTCGCCCTGCCAGCCTTCGGGCAACGAAACTTCACCCTTGGGATACTGAAGCCCATTGATCGAGGACGCGGGATACAAAAAATCCCAGCCACCGTGCATTCGGCTGTACGCCGAAGCCCCGAGAATGATTCTGCGGTTGAAGTTATTGGAGGCTTGAATCAAGACCGCAATGTTGACGAGTTTTGTTGCCGTGATGCGTAGAACCGCCGGGTTGAAAGGAGAAGGTGGTGGAACCGTGACAGAAATCCCCCGATGCAAAGTGCCATCGATTGTCCCACCCGACAAGAATCTTGTGCGCGGGGCACGATGAAGACTTGATGAAACCCACCTGCCAGGGAGGGTGACCCCGAGGACCACGCCACCTCCTGACAACAGGGGGACCTGAAACACGCCTCTGGTTCGTCGCGAGGTGGGAATCGCGCGCAATCGGGTTAGACTATGCGGTCGTCTTATCTCACCCGGGTACCCCATGCTCACCGTCTCATGTCCCAGCTGCGGCGAACCCGCTCGCCTGCCGGCCACATGTCTCCCCAGCGACTGTTCGGTCCAGTGTCCGTCGTGCCGCACGACAATGTCGGCCCAGCGATGGCTGGAACGACTGCCGCCGATGGCGATCGTGCTTTCGGCCGAGGGGAACGAGATCGATGTCGGCGAACTCGTCCAGACCGTCCACCCCGCGCTGCCGATTGCACCGCCCGAAGCTGAACCGAGAGGCCGCTCCGATCTCGCTGCGGCGGCCGACGTATCAAGTGACGGTGACGGCGTTGATCCTGACCTGGATGCGGAAATCGACCTGGATGCGGAAATCGACCTGGATGCGGAAATCGACCTGGACGAACTCGCGTCCCATTCTGGCGTCTCGTTGATCGGCATTGATGACGACGAATTTTCCGCCGGCCCCCCCCGACCGCAGCCATCGATCGATCAACTCGAACACGCCTGGGAATCAACCGATGGCTGGGAGCCCCAAGACCCGATCTCCGATGCAGACGTTTTTGGCGACCACGATGACGACGAATTCAATGTCATGGAGGACCAGCCTCGGAAGCAGAAGGTGCCACTGGCCAACGACGATCAATCGTTTTACGAGCGTCACCACTGGGGACGTCGCCAACGGAACTCGATCCGACTGCTGAAAATCGCGTCGCCGACCTTGATCGCAGTCCCGATCATCGCAGCGATTCTGTACGCGTCCGGCGGCGACGTCGTGTTTGATCTGTTCGGGCAATCGACCGAGCCCGTTGCGGCCCGAGAACAAACCGATCGGAATCGAAACCGAAACACGGCCGCCAACCCCCTTCCCCCGTCCCCCTCCAGCGACACGTCCCCCGCCAGCGACACGTCCCCCTCCAGCGACACGTCCCCCGCCAGCGACACGTCCCCCGCCAGCGACGATGCAACCGGCATCGATTCACCCGGCGACGCGGACTCCGGCCAACCCGCTGATCGCACGGCCCAGACGGAAACCGTTGCCGGTCTTGTTTTGTCCGATCGCCCCGCCGCGGAAACACCCGCCCCCGATTCCTCGGCCCCCGATTCCAGCCACGTCGAAATCAGGGACGTTGACATCATGGACGTCGACGACGTGATCGAAAGCATCAAGCGAACCGGAGAAGCGATCGCGAAGGAGCGGGCAACGACGACGGAGGAACCAGCGCCACTGACGATCGCGATGCGGGCGAGACAGCAGAGGAAGGAACGCCATCGGCAACCGCAACCCGATGCGGCCGAACGCGAAACGGAGCTGCTCAATGCTGCCACGCTTACGTTTCCCCACGATCCCCCGTCGGCCGATTCGGTTTTACAAACCAGCGCACAGTCAGACATCGCCCCCAAACCGAACACACCCGAACCGAACACACCCGAACCGACAAAGGCAACGGAACCAGAATCGGAAAGTTTGCCAACCGAAGCGCCCGAGACGGCGACGATCCCGGCCCCTGAAATCGACACCGCCGCGTTGACGCAAGCGTGCCGGGAAGCGATCGAGGCGATCGGTCAGTGGCAGTTGGACGAGTCGCAAGACCGGCCGGCGCGGCAGCGGGTGCTGGCGCAGTTGCAGACCTATCGTTCGGTTTCGCAGATCGGTAGCCTGGAGTTCGCATCCGACAGCCCGATGGTGGCGAAGCTGCTGGAGACGCTGATTGATTCCGATGCGCTGACACCGCTGGAGCCGCTGTGCAGCGAATGGGTCGACTGGGGACGCCGTCAAACCGATGGAATGTTACTGATCGGACGATTGAAAGCCGGGGAAACCGAAACGTTTTTTGAACTCGCCGACGGGTCAACACTAAACATCGAATCGTCAACGGAAATCGGCGTGCCGACCGGGGCGCGTTGCGTGGCGATCGGCAGAATCATTTCGACCGAAGACGTCCCGCTGGTCCAACTGTTGGCAGGCGCGGTGGTACCTTAAGCAAATCCGGAACAACAAGTGACGGGTGTTGAATGTGGGATAGGCTTCCAGCCTGTCGTTTCCGCCATGACAGGCTGGAAGCCTATCCCACTTTATTGTTCCGACGTTCCTAATCAACTTCACAACACCGCTTCACGGGCTCGTGTGGTCTTGTCATGCCTGATTCCAAACTACCCGCCGCACAACCCACCGCGGCCGAAACCGACAAAGACGCGAGCGTTCCCGAGGTCGCCGAATCGGCTTCCCTGTTCGGCACGTTGACGTACGGGTTGTCGCTGCCGGAGCGGACCGCGCGGAGTGCGTCGGCGGTCGTGGGAGGATTGGTCAACGAGACCGCTGGCTGGTTGATCCCCGCCGCCTTCCGATCGTCCAAGACCTACTCGGCGTTCGTCCAGCAAGCGTTGGACATGATGATCCACGACGTCGGCGGTGTCGAAAATCCGCACGCGGTCGCGGCCGATGCCGAGGAAGCCCAATTGGCACAGAAGGCGGTCGGCGGGCTGTTGGATCTGGCCGGCGCGGCGACGTTGCACCTGTCACCGATCACGGTCCTGGCGGTGTTCAACGACGTCGCTTATGGATCGAGCCACTACCTGAAACGTCTCAGCGATGAACTCAAACGCGAAGGGATCATCGACGAAACCTCCAGCATCGACCATGTCTCGGATCTGGTCGATGCACTGGAAAAAACCGGTGCCCGAGCGTCGGGCGCCGCCAACGCACCGCCGATGAGCGTGGAGGCGATGACGGAAACGATCTCCCAAATCACCGCCGAGATCCAGAACGTGGACCCGCGCAAGTTGATTCCGCAAAGCGAAATCAAACGGCTGTGGAACGAAATGGAAGCCGCCGCCGGCCAGGCGCACGTCGGGATCTGGGACGTCAGCACGACGATGACGATGTTCGCCATCGATCGCTTGTCATTGTCCACGCGGGGTGCGTTGTCGACCGTGCGCGTCGCCGGCAGCCTGCTCGATGAGCATTTCTTTGCCCATTACGGCGACGCCTTGACGGCGATCTCCGAAACAGGTTTCTACGAAACGCTGTCGGCGTCGTCGGAGCCCTATCTGGAAGCCGCCTGGCACAACTTTGATTCCAGTCGCGAAACCTGGACCGAAGCATTGATCACCGGACGGATGCCCAAAAAGTTTTGGGCCCGGTTTGCCGAGTGGTTCAAGAACCGCCGCAAGCCGCCAGCGGCGTGACGGCCTCTTGCCCCAAATCGGCACACATCCGCAAGCGGCCAAGCAACGCCCCTCACGCACACGTCGTTCTATCATTCCATTCGGTAACGCCGTGAAGCAGTTGTTAGCGGTAGGGCGCGAGCCCTCCGGTCTTTCGATAACGATGAAGAACCGGAGGGCTTGCGCCCTGCCGCTAACACCTCGTAAAACACAGAAAACAAATCCTTCACAGCGTTACCCATCATTCTGCCCCCCCATCATTCTGCCCCCCCATCATTCTGCCACCCCATCATTCTGCCACCCCATCATTCTGCCCCCATCGTTCTGCCCCCATCGTTCTGCCCCCATCGTTCTGCCCCCATCGTTCTGCCCCCATCGTTCTGCCCCCATCGTTCTGCCCCCATCGTTCTGCCACCCCATCGTTTTGCCCCCATCGTTTTGCCACCATCAAAACGCGGTCCATCGTGCTAAACTGACACCTTCCGCCACGATCGCCCCAGGCACGAAGAGCTTCACCCCATGCCCGCTTTCACCGTCTCACGTACGACGCAAATCAAATCCGATCCCGAGACCGTGTTTGCCATCCTCAGCGATTTCGCGACGTGGAAAACGTGGTCGCCCTGGTTGCTGGCCGACAAAGACGCGACCGTCACGCTGCAGGGCGACCCGACCGCGGTCGGTGGCGGATACAGCTGGGACGGCCCCGTCGTGGGAGCGGGCGAGATGGAGCACCAGGAACTGCATCCGCCCTCGACAGCTCAATCGATCGGCACCATGCACGCGGAACTGCGTTTCACGCGCCCTTGGCGGTCGCAATCCGAGGTCGATTTCGAAGTCAAAAAAGGCAGGGACGAAGCCGGCCAAGAAGTGACACAGGTCCGCTGGACGATGCGCGGCTCGCTGCCGTTTTTTCTGTTCTGGATGAAGTCGATGATGGTGTCCTTGATGAACATGGATTTCGATCGCGGACTGCGGATGCTGAAAGAACGCATCGAGACCGGCGACGTCGCATCACAAACCGTGGTCAACGGAATCGTTCAATGCCAGCCGTATTACATCGTCGGAAAGTCCGGCCGATCGACGCTGGCCGACATCGGCGCTTCGATGGACGACACGTTCCAACAGGTCCAACAATCGCTGGCGGATGCCGGCATCGCCACCGATGGCCAGTGGTTGTCGGTTTACGACGACATGAACATCAAGACCCAAACGTTGTCCTACACCAGCGGCATGGTGCTGGACGAGGGCACCGCAGCGCCGCCCGGTCTGATCGCGCGCTCCCTGCCAGGCTTCAACGCCATGCAGATCACCCATACCGGTCGCTACGAGCATCTGGGGAACGCCTGGTCGGCGGCCCACCAGAATTTGCGGGCCCGCAAACGTAAGGTCAACCGTAAATTGCCCGGCGTGGAATTCTACCTCAACCGCCCCGAAAACACGCCGCCGGAAGCGTTGGTGACGGAACTCTACGTTCCGCTGAAATGACGACCGGTCCGGCCGGGCAGGGGCGGCAGGTGACCGCCCGAGTCCGAGACCACTACTTGCTCGGGTTCATCTCCTTGAGCGATTTACCCAGGCGTTTGCGTCCCGCGGCGGTCGTTTTGCGGCGCGGGGTGGTGGTGGTGGCGGCGGAATCATTGCCTAGCAAGGCTGCCAGGGTGGGCTGGACTTCCTGTTCCGTCTCCGGCAGACCGATTTGCTCGACCGCGTCGCTGACACCGAGAACCACCGACTGGCGGACTCCTTCCCGAAGCCACTGAAAAAAATTCATATTCATGTGTTGAATCCGTTCACTATTCAAAAAAGGGGGACCGCGCGGGCGGCTGACGATCGGTTCATCGGCATCGCGTCACGCCGGTCTTGACTCTCTTGTTTGCCTTCTAAGATCCCGACCGCGGCGGCGTCCAGACTGATTTCAGCGCGAGCCGTCGTCGGAGGGCGGGTCAACCCACTCGAACTCTGCAAAGGGCAGCACCCGGACGCTATCCTGACGATTTTCCGAGCGAACACCGATCATCCGTGGCAGCCCCGGATCGCTTTCGGCGGCGGCCCGGATCGCGTCGATGCCGCAAACAAAAAATGCGGTGCTGCACGCTTCGGCGTCGGTGGCGTTGTCAGCAATCGCCGTCAACGAGAGCAGGTCGCCGGCCGGAGCCCCGCTTCTGGGGTCGATCACGTGCCCGTAGCGTCGGCCGCGGTGGTGAAAAAATTGTTTGCCCGAACCGCTGGTCGAAAGCGCCTCGTCGCGAAGGCGAATGCCGGCCAAACGCAGCTTGGGCTTGGTCGGATGCGAAATCCCGACGGCCCAGCCTTGGCCGCTGTCGGCGACCTGGTCGCCGCGGGCGATCACACTGCTGCCGCCGCCGTGAATCAGGAAGTTGTTCAGTCCGCCGGCGGTGAGCGTTTCGGTCAATTCATCGAGTGCGTATCCTTTGCCGATCGCTCCCAAGTTGATTTCCATCCCCGGCCGTTCGAAGGCGACCGAGCGACGTTCGTCATCGAGCCGGACGCCGGTGTAGCCGACCTTGGCGACCGCGGCTCGGACTTCGGCGGCGGTCGGTTTTCGCCCCCGCCGCTCGGTGAACCCCCAAACCCGCACCAGCGGGCCGGCGGTGACATCAAACGCACCGGCCGTCTTTTCGCTCCACGCGATCGAGCGTTGGATCAAACGGTAGGTGCTTTCGGACACCGTGACCGGACGCTCGCTGGCGACGGCGTTGACCTGGGAAATCTCACTGTCGTCCCGATAGACCGTCAAATCAGCTTCGATCCGATCGAGCAATTCCAGGGCTTCGAAGGCGGCCTCGACCAGAGGGGCGTCGGATTCCGGCAGAATCACCGAGAACTCAGCCGCCATCGCGTGGTGTGAAATGGTTGTCAGCATCGTGGCGTCGGTTGTCAGCAGGAAAAACGCGGCGGGGATTCGGTTGCACGTGTCTAAACTGTCGGCGATCGACCAAACCGGTCAAGGCCACCGCAAAAATCCATCGAAACGGCGACTCGGACGCCCCAAAAAGGCCCGAACCCGCTCGGCCGATTGAATCTCTATGATTTCCGCCCGGGGAAGGCACAACGATGGGTTGCCAAGAATTGATCTATCCCACACAATCTCGCCTCAAGAAAGACCCACCGAGTCACCGAAGAACGGTGGGTACGGAGCGGTGGCTGAGTGGTCGAAAGCGCCGGTTTGCTAAATCGGTGAACGGGTCAAACCGTTCCGCAGGTTCAAATCCTGTCCGCTCCGCTTGAGCGTCTCCCACGGAGACCCTCAAAAAAATTCGGTGACCGTCAGATCCCTGGCGGTTTTGCGGTCATCGATAACAGACGCGGGCTACACCCCACGTCGTGATGAGAGTGTAGCTCAGTTGGTAGAGCATTCGACTTTTAATCGAATGGTCCTGGGTTCAAGTCCCAGCACTCTCACTTTTTCTTTTCTCGGGTAAGTGGGATAGGCTTCCAGCCTGTCATCCCGGAACCAGCCCGCCGTAGCCCGATGCCATTTACTTTGACGGCAAGCGCCAGGATGCCCGGCCGCTTACGCGTCGCGGCTCACAACAGCAATCGCCCTCAGCCCAGCAGCACGGCCATCGCACTGCCGTCGGTGGTGTGGGACAGGCACAGCACGAAAGGCGACGTCAGCGGTTCCGGCGTCTGGCGAAATTGAATTTCTGAATGTGTGCTGTCGTGCCGTGTCGGCGGAATCGTGTTGCCGGCAAGTGACAGCACGCCGGTGGCCAGCTCGATCACTCCCGACGCCGCTCCCGTGTGGCCGATCGACGCCGACACCGCCACCAGCGGACACGTCACCCCGACCTCGGCCAGCGCCGCCGCTTCCCCCGCATCTGCCTGGCGGTCCCCGATCGCATGACTGGTGACCAACCCGATCTGGTCGGGCGCCACCCCCGACTGATCCAACACGGCCTGGATCGCCAGGCGGATCGCGGTGCCGGCCTGTCGTGAGTTCGGCGGATCGAGTTCCGATTCGCGTTGACCGCTGCGAATCGCGTCGGTGGCACTGAACCGCGAAGCCGTCGCGAGCACGGTGGCCAGCACGGGGGCACCACGTCGCTCGGCATGCCGGCGGGTTTCCACCACCAACGACGCGGCACCTTCACCGCCGACGACACCGGGGGCGTTGGGATCATGCGGCCGAGACAGATCCTCGATCGCAAGCTCGCCCCGCACCGGGATGGGCGAATCGCGATGGTACAACATCCGGGTCGATCCGATCCGGGTCCCGGTGGCGCCGACCAGCACGACGTCGGCGATCCCCCGTTGCAAATACGATTCCGCTTCCAGCAGCGCCGCCGGGCCGGAGACGTCACCCAGGACCAGCGAGTTATTGGGACCTTGGGAATTGATCGAGATCCCGACCTGGCACGCGGGCATGTTGGGCAGGTACTTCAACATCCACAACGGCATCACCTCGCGCCGCGCCGTTTCGCCAAATCGCCCCGGATGCAGCTGCCCCGATTCATCCAGGCAACCGCGGATCGAATCGGCCAGTTCCTCCGGCGGGTTAAAAAAAATCTCGCTGCCGAAGACCGCACCGAGTCGCTGCGGGGGGATCGCGCCGGAGTCCGACGCGGGAATGGAATCGGAAAGCCCGGCGTGCTCGATCGCCAGTTGGGCCGAAGCGAACGCCGTCTGGATTTCGCGGCACATCACCTTGAGTGCCTTACGCGGCTTGACGTATTGCTTGGGCTGAAAATCGACGACGGGTGCCCCGACCCAAACCCCGTCGATCGCGTCGTCGGCCCCCGGCGTTGCCTCACCATCGGTCCTGTCGGCCAGCGATCGGACTCCGCTGCGGCCTGCCAGCAACGACTCAAAGAATTTCGCTTGCCCGATGCCAATCGCGCTGACAATCCCTACCCCTGTGATCACGATCGGTTCGTGTGGCATGGCAGTCAAAGGTGGCATTTTGGGGAGAAGCGGGTAGTAGGCACAAATCGAGCCGCGAGTATGATTTGTCGCCAACCCGATGGCTAGACGTGGGGTAAGCTTCCAGCTTGCCATTGCGGGCAGTGGGGTAAGCTTCCAGCTTGCCATCCCACGGTTTCGCAAGCTGGAAGCTTACGCCACGTTAGAGTTTTCGGTCGTAGATCCGCTGTGTCTTCATCTTTTGCGCCCCGCCGCGCTCGATCGTGCCCCGGGACAGGCGATTGCTCTCCAGAACCCAGGAGAATTCGCCGGTATGGATCCCGAACTCGATCGCATCGGGCAAAATCCGAGCCAGCGTCACCAACCCCAGCCCCCAACTTTGGTATTTGGGCAAGACGTTGGTGCTGACCAGCCGCAAGCGGTCGATTTTGCGTTTCCCCCGCAGCAGCTTGAGCCATCCGAATGGCAACAAATGCCCGTTCATATGGATCAGCAACTGGTTGTAATCCAGCAATCCGAATCCCGCCCCGACGGGCTCGCCGTCGATCTCCGCGATGCTGGTCAGCTCGGGGACGATCAACAATTTTAACTGTTTGGATTGATGCACCAGCTCCTCGTGGCTCATCGGGACGTAGCCCCAGGTCCGTTGCAGCGACTCGTTGTAGATCTGTAAAAAGGCCTGGACGTCTTCGTCGAATCGGGCACGATCGATGGGGCGACAGGTGACCTTGAAGCGTCGCGTCGACTCCTCGATGACAAACTTCAACTTGGGGTCGACGGTGGCCAGCTGATCCATCGTGGCGTCATAACAAAACACATCCTGGCATTTCTCAAATCCACACGCTTCGATCAAGGCACCGTAGTAGGCGTGGTTGTAGGGGATCAGAAACGTCGGCGGCGTGTCAAAGCCGTCGACCAACAATCCGACTTCGTAATTCAGACTCGGATTGACCGGCCCGCGGACGTCCGTCATCCCCTGCCGGCGCAACCAATCGGCCGCGGCGTCAAACAAACAGCGACTGACATCGACATCATCGATGCATTCGAAGAAGCCGAAGAAGCCCCGGGTTTCCTTGTGGTGTCGGTTGTGGGCGTGGTTGACGATGGCGACCACACGCCCGACCACCCGGCCGTTTTTGCGCGCCAGGAACGCCTGGCTGTCGGCATCCTTGTAAAATGGGTGCGAACCGAATCCGCACAACTGCTTGCGTTCACTCCAAAGCGGTGTCACCCAATTCGGATCGCCCGCATACAGCTCGCGTTCCAGTTTCATGAACGCCCGACGGTCGAACCAACTCCGCACCGGTGTGCACTGAATCGCTGAAGAGGAATTTGCTGTCGCAGGGGTCGCTGTTGAATCGTTCATCATCCATCCCGTAAATCGTTCCGCTCGATACCGCCCGGCGCCATGGCCCTGTCGTCGCGCCGGATCCGTGATACTATCTTCCCGACACGCTCGGGCACACCCGGATGCCCCTGTCCTTCCCCCCGATTCGGTCCGTTTTTCTTTTTCCCAATCGTCGACTCTTGCTGACCAGCACCAGTAATCCGACCGTCAAACACCTGGTCAAGATGCGGGACAACCGCGCGCGGCGGAGAGCCGGACGCGTCCTGGTCGATGGCTGGCGTGAGACGCAGCGGGCGATCGAATCGGGGCTTGATCCGGTCGGCATCTATGTGGTTGCCGATCACGGCGATGCAGTCATGCCCGCTTCGCAGCAATCGACGCACCCGCAATCCGACGCCCAGCGCTTCGTCACCGATTCGGCGAGCCAGGCGTTGGTCAGCGTCAGTCCGACGGTGATGCAAAAAATCGCCTATGGCCAATCCGAGCGCGGCGTGGTTGCCGAATTCGCGGCCCCGGACTGGAGCTTGTCGCAATTGCGGCTGCCGGAAACCGGACTGGTTCTGGTCCTTGATCAAATCGAAAAACCGGGCAACATCGGCGCCGCCTTCCGCTGCGCCGACGCGGCCGGCGCCGATGCCGTTATCCTGTGCCCCGCCGCAGCCGACCGCTTCAATCCGAACGCGATCCGCAACAGCTTGGGCGCGGTGTTTTCGGTGCCCTCGGCCACGGCCGACGAAGCCGACGCCAAAGCCTGGCTGACCGAGCGCGGGTACCGAATCTGCGCCGCCCGCGTTGAATCGTCACGTCCCCTGTGGCAAGCGGATCTGACGGGACGGTTGGCGATGGTGATCGGCAGCGAAGCACACGGGCTGGGCGATCACTGGCAAAGCGACGCCGACGGCACCGTCGATGCGATTCGGATTCCGATGGCAGGAAATATCGACAGCTTAAACGCCTCCGTCTCCGCCGCCGTTTTCCTGTACGAAGCCAAACGTCAGCGTCAGGTCGCCGGGAGCAAATAGATTTCGCGTTTGGCACGTGGGATAGGCTTCCAGCCTGTCGATGCTGGGATGACAGGCTGGAAGCCTATCCCACTGAATATCCATTCGGCGCGACGTTCACTCGCCGATGCGATACGTTCACTCGCCGATGCGATACAGCGCGTGCCGCGTGCGTTGCAGCAAGCCGCCATCGACGGGCACCGGGCTGGCCACCGTAAACGGTTCGTTGTCAGCCACGCGATTGGTCTGGACGACTTCGGGGCTACTGGAATCCAGCGGCCCGATCACGTAGGTCGTGGCGTCTTCGCTGGTCACATACAAATGGTTTCCGGCCACCAGCGGAGAACTGCTGAACCCGATTCGGGACTTCGGCAACTGCACCGACCAAAGCGTCTTTCCGGTCTCCAGGTCCACCGCCGCGACGGTGCCCTTGGCGGCCTTGCCGTCGGCGATGAAGTAGACTCGGTTGCCATCGATCGCGGGGGTCGGCACGTCGCTGCCAAGATCGTCGCGGCGCCAAACGATGCTGTCGCGCCCCTTGCCGGCGACGACGTCACTGATTCGACAGGTCGTGACGGTGGCCCCGCGCGAGTAGGGACAGACGATCAAGTCGCCTTGAACCACAGGGGACGCAATGGAACGAAAACGCTTGTCTTGATCGGGGTTGAATCCACCGACGCGTCCCAGTTGACGTCCGTCGCTGGCCGCATGAAGGGTCAAGTGGTCGGCGCCCATCACGGCGATCAGATCTCGATCTTCCAACGCAATCGGCGTCGCATAACTTTGCGCCGCCTCTTCGGGTGCCCCCAGTCGTCGATCGACCTTCCAGGCCACATCACCGGTCGCCCGGTCCAAGGCGACCAGGTAGCTGGGACCAGACTGCATCACCGCGACGACGACCAGATCGTTGATCAAAGTCGGGCTGGAACCCAAGTCCCACCACAGCGTGTCCTCCCCAAACTTGTCTTGCAGATTGACTTGCCACTGAATCTCGCCGTCCAAGTCGACGCAGGCCAAATCTCCGCTGCGGAAATAGGCGTACACGGATCGGCCATCGGTGACCGCCGACGGGTTGCTGCCGCCGCCCTTGCGATGCTTGTTTCCGCGATCGTCGCCCAACGCGGTCGTCCAGAGCCGCTCGCCGCTGTGAACATCGATCGCCAGCAGGGTATTTTGCCCCTCGGCGCCTTCGGTCAGAAAGGCCTTGCCGTCGGCCAGGACGGGCGTGCTGCCGCCCAGGCCGGACAGTTTTGTGGTCCATGCGATCCCGGATTTCTCACCCCACTTGATCGGATACGACTCCCCCGCGGCGACGCCATTTTGCTTGCCGCCACGCCATTGCGGCCAGGGACTGTCTTCGGCGGATGAAGAGGAGGAGACACCGACCGACAAGATCGCGGTGGCAAACAGAACGAACGCGAATCGAAACGACCGCATGGCGGGATTCCTCGAGCAGCAGGGAAAGCGGAGATGGGGTGGGGTAATCGTCTGAGAGACGACGGATTCATCTGTTATGATGGACGTCGTGAAATCATACCAGAGCAACCGCGGGTCGCGGTGCATTCCAGGCGGAGCAATCGACCGAATCGGGCCGCAAACTCGGCTCATCCACTCCCCATTGATGACAATCGTCGACATGAGACTCCAGCGTTTGCGAAATTCAAAGCGGTTTTGCGGATCGTCGGGCCTGGCCACCGGCCTGCTCGCCGTCGTCACTGGCCTGCTCGCGGTCGCCATCGCGTGGGCGCCGTTGCCGGTCCAATCGCAAGACACAGCCCCCGCGACACAAGCCGCCCCCGCGCCACAAGCCAGCCCCGCAGTGCAAGCCGACGCAGACCACGGGACAAAATCTTCCGGGGCACTCGACCAGCCCCGAAGTCTGGCCCGGGACCGTTACGTCGATCGCCAACGTGCGACGCTGGAGATGTGGCGACTGCGGACACAATCGCGACAAGCGGTCCAAGATGCGGCCCGCCACGCGGACCCCGAAGTCGCCGAGCGGGCCGCCTGGATCCTCAAGCAGTGGCGCAGCGCCTCGCTGCCGGGCGTGGCCCAAGGTCCGGCCGAACTGCTGCTCGATCGCGGCAGCCCGTCGGCGCTGGCGTCCGTCTTGGAACAAGGCGCCTTTGAGGCCGTCCTGGTCGCGGTCGAAGAATCGGCGGGGACGATTGAGTTTGATCAGATCAAGCAGCGTGTGGTGACCCTGTTGTCCCAACGCTATCCGTTTTATTGTGACAAAGCGTTCGCCGCCGGGACCGAGGCTGACCTGTTAAAACTGCTCGACGCGGTCGCCATCGATCGCAACGTCGCGACCGCCTGGCGCGACTTGAACCACCTCCTGCATCCGGCCGAAAACACCGACGCGGTCGCCCCGCTGCCCACCGCGGCTTCGCTTTGGAGCCCGGCGGAACAAGAAATCTGTCTCGCACAATTCGCCATGCTGCGTGGCGACGTCGATCAAGCGATCGCCCATGCCCGCTCGGCCGGTGATCCCGTCTTATTGCGGATCGTGCGAATGCTGGCAGACCGCTGGCCGGAGATCGCAGACGACGCCTTCGAAACCGCGCAGACCGCCGCCACGGATGAAGCGGCCGTCGAAGCCTACGCGTGGGCCTTGGCCGCCACCGCACGCACCGGCGATCGGGCGCGCTTTGACCAAGCCCAATCGCGACTGATTTTCGTCAAACCAGACGAGCCGGACGCCATCGGTGATCTCCGCTGGCGGGCCTTGGCGATGCACGCCCGCGTCGACGAAGCCATCGACGTGATCGCCGCACGCGACCCCGCCGCCGCGGCGAAAGTCGCATGCGCCGCGTCCCGATTCCGACGCGCCGAACAGCTTTGTGGGTACCCGCTGGAACAAATCGCCAGCGACCTGGACGGTTGGATCAAAGACGCGTACATCGATCAAGCCAACCTGCCGGCCGGGTCCATCGCGCCCTCGATCGAACGCCTTTATTCCTTGGCACGACTGCTGGTCAACATCGGTGACACGGACAACGCCTGGCGAATTTATCGTCGCCTCACGCCCCGCCAAGTGATCATTTCTCCCTACGGTGCATCGCTCCGAGAGCAAACCCTTGTCGAACTTGATTTGATCAATCGCTTCGACTGGATGCTCGACGTCGCGGTCGCACCCGGCGAAAACGCCGTGACCCAGCGAAGCCAGTATATCATCGCCCAAGCGCTCAACACCGAATCCGAGGCATTTCGCAAGGTACTCGATCAGATCAAATTGCTCCGACCGGCAAGTGATTTTCGCGAACGATTCCGAATCACGTTCCAGTTGTTTCGCGGCAAACCGCCCGAAGGGTTTGGGGACTCCGAAGATTTTGAAACGCTGTTCGATACACTGCTGCACGACCAACAGAGCAAACGCAGCGGCGGTCGTACGCTGCAAGTCGAACAGATCTCACTGGATCTGGACATCATCGACATGTTCATTCGCCAGGGTCAGGTGGAACTGGCCCGCGAAGGCCTTGCCGCGTTGACACGTGCCCGGGAGTTGGACGCGTTGATTTCGTCTGCCGAAACAGAATCCGAACAGGGTGACAATCGCGCCGCGGAAGCACTATGGCAACAAGTCGCCCGCCAAACCGCCCAGTACACGCCGACCAATGCCTTGATCACCGTCGATCACGGGCTGTCGTACGCCAAATCGATCGTCGGCAGTTGGATTCTGGCCAAACGCGCCGGCCATCGCGAGATCGCCGAGCAATTAGAAAGCCGACTGCGACTGATGCTGACGTCTCCTTCGATGAACTTTCGTAAAGAACTGGCGGACCATCTACGGCAAACCGGCCAGCACCAGCTCGCCATCGAAGCACTCCGCGATCTGGCCGTGTTGGCGAGTTTCGGCGGTGAAGACTCGCCCGATTTTTTTCGCGTCGCAGTCACCTACGTCGGCTTGATCGATGACCTGAAAGAAACCCATCCGGCCGCCTTGGATGACCTGCAGATCGATCCGCACGAAGCGGTCAAGTGGAGCGATCTGGCGGTCTTGGGTTTATTGAAAACAGCCAGGTATCACGACACCGCGTTCATCTCCGTCCCGTTGAGCGTTCGCAAAACGATCCTGCAACACGCGCTCGAGACCGCGGACGAATCGTTGGCGCGTGACGCGATCGATCAAATCGAATCGTACGATCCGATGAATATCGATTACGGCGAACGGATGCTGCCCGAACTCAGAAAAGCGGGGTTCGATCAACTCGCCGATTCGGCATTTGATCGACTGATGGATCACGGGCTGGACCAGATCAGACGTTTCCGCACCGATGCCACGACGCTGAACAACCTGGCCTGGGCGGCGGCGATGAACGAGCGACGACTCGACGAAGCCCTCGAACTGTCCCAACTGGCCGTCCTGCTGGAACCCGACAGCGTGATCTATCGTGATACGCTCGCCGAAGTGCTGCACCTGTTGGGCCGAACCCAGGAGGCGCTGGCGATCGAGTCGGCGTGTTTGCTGGACGAGCCCGACGAATGGCACCTGCACGAGCAAATCGAAAAGTATCAAAAACTGCTGCAGCCATAGCGTGTGGGATAAGCTTCCAGTGCTCCGTCAACTTTTCACCGGACGACTCCGCAGAGATTTGTTAGCGGCAGGGCGCGAGCCCTCCGGTCTTGCAACGTCGCCGCCCCGCATCAATCGGCGATCACGATTCGGCGATCACGTGAGCCACCGCGTGGGTGCGACAGGCCGAAACGCTCAAGTGCAACAGTGCGATGTCGTTCTCGCTGGCGCACTGCAGCGCGTTTCCGCTCAACACGATCTCATGCCCGGCGCCGGGACGAACGACCACTTCGATCTCGTTCCAGCGGACACCACGTCGTCGGCAATGCAGTGCTTTCATGACCGCTTCCTTGGCCGCCCAACGCGTCGCAAAGTGGCCGGGTGCGTCGGCGGTTTGCACACAGTATTCAATTTCGTCGGCGGTATAAACGCGCTCGAGGAACTGCTCACCATGCGTTTCAATCATTTTTGCGATCCGCACCGTTTCGACGATTTCAGTGCCAGTGGCAACAATCGACATGGTGATGGCTATCCAGGCGACAAGGGGATGTCCCGACAAAACTCCAGCGAGTGGACACCCCCGTAGTTTACTTCAGCCCGGATGCCTGTTGGGCGCGCAACAAGACGTCGGCGGCCACCGTGCGGGCACGCTCCGCACCGGCCCGGAGCACCTCGTGGACGTAGTCCAAGTTTTTCTCCAGATCGACGCGCCGCGCGCGGGCGTCGGCGAAATATGCCTCGCTCGCTTCGGCGATCGCCTTTTTGACTTCGCCATAACCAAAGCCGCCGCGACGGTACATCGCCGCCATCTCGTCGCGCTGCCCCGGGTCGGCAAACAAGCTGTACAGCTGAAACAGGTGGTCCCCGGCCGGTTCCTTCGGCTCTTCCATCGGCCGACTGTCGGTGGTGATCCGCATGATCTGTTTGCGAATCGACTTGACTTCACCAAACAACGGCAACGTGTTGTCATAGCTCTTGCTCATCTTTTCGCCATCGGTTCCCGGCACCTTGGCGCTGTCATCGAGCACGTTCGCCTTGGGCATCACGAACGTTTCGCCGTACTGGTGGTTGAACCGTCCGGCGATGTCGCGGCAGACTTCGATGTGCTGGACCTGGTCGGCGCCGACGGGTACCAGCTGGCTGTCATAGGCCAAAATGTCGGCCGCCTGCAAAACCGGATACGTGAATAAACCGGCGTCGGCGGGAATCCCCTTGTCGACCTTTTCCTTATACGCCACGCAGCGCTGCAGCAGCCCCATCGGGGTGCCGCTCAGCAAAATCCAACACAGCTCGCTGACTTCGGGAACCTGCGACTGGACAAACAACGTCGCCTGCTTCGGATCCAAGCCCAGGGCCAACAGATCGAGCGCGATGTCGATGACGTTTTGTCGCAGCTGGGCCGCATCGCGGACCGACGTCAACGCGTGCAAGTCGGCAATGAAATAAAAACCGTCGTGGTCGTCCTGCAGTTGGATGTACTGACGGATGGCACCAAAGTAATTGCCCCAGTGCGGACGTCCGGTGGGCTGTATTCCCGAGAGCACGCGTTTGGGGGTTGCAACATCGGTCATCGAGAAGAATCCGTCGGAAAAACTAGGGTGGAGTAACGTCCAGGGGGAATGCCGGCAGGATTGTGTTCGATTGCGTGATTCCTTTGAAGAAGGGCCCCTGTTTTTTTCTGCGCCGCCCGGCGAACTGAACGCGTGTCCCAGGGCGCGCCGCGCGTTTCGGGCCGGGTCCGGATACGGACTGCCGACACGCCAGATGTGCGATTGCGTCAAAAAGTACGCAGCCGTCAAATTTTACCTTATCTGCTTGATTGCCCCATTTGTACCGCTATCCTACCTCTGTCTGCCGGATTGTCCGGCGTACTCATATCAGCGGGATCGGAGGGTATTTACAACTATGACGCGTTTTCGATTTTCGGTCTGTTTGGCAGTGTTGATCGCTGCGGCGGGCTTTTCTGACCTGGCCGCGGCCGGCGGATCTTCGGGAGGTTCTTCCGGAGGTTACGCGAGCTCGGGCGGCAGCAGCGGAGGGCAAGTGGCCCTGTACGGTGCTGCGTCTTCGGGTGGCAGCTACGGATCTTCGGGTGGCTACGCCAGCAGCGGCGGTTCGTCCGGCGGCTATGTCGGCCCCTTGCGTCGTCTCGCGGCCCGCATTCAAGCCAACCGCGATGCGCGTCGTGCCGCGGGCAGCAGCGGTGGGTCCTCCGGTGGCAGCAGCGGCGGCTCGTCCGGCGGCAGCAGCGGTGGGTCCTCCGGTGGCAGCAGCGGCGGTTCGTCCGGTGGCAGCAGCGGTGGCGTCGCTTACGCGTCTCCCGCCGTCGGCTACTCCGTGCCCTTGACCCGGCTTCGATCCAGCTCCGTCGCAATGGCCGGTTACGAGTCCTCGTCGATCGAGTCATCCTACCAGCAGTACACGCCGCTGAAGAACTCGCTCGCGGACACCAAGTCGAACAACGAGTCAGCCCCGACGGCTGCGGACGACGATCGTTACGAATCGGTCAAGCCGGCGCTCGACGACGACGCAGCCTTGCTGACCGTCGCCGTCCCCAACGACGCGGCCAGCGTGTTGGTCAACGGCCACAAGACGACCAGCGATGGAATGGTTCGCCAATTCATGTCGCGTGGTCTGAAAGAAGGCTACCTGTACACGTACGTCGTCGAAGTCACGTATGACCACGACGGCGAAACGAAAACGGAAAGCCGTGAAGTGAAACTTCGCCCCGGTGACAACGAACGCGTCGTGTTCGAACCGCCGGCCGGCGATCAGCCCGCCGCGGACGACCTGAGCGCCAGCGTGGCTCCGGTTCAGCCGACCACGGTCACCGTCGTCAAATTGCACGTGCCCTCGGGTGCGAAAGTCAATCTGGCCGGCAACGACACCAACGGAAAAGGGATGGTTCGAACCTTCCGCACGACTCAATTGAAGTCGGGCGATCGTTGGAGCGACTACACCGTGCGTGTCACCGCTGAAGTCAACGGGCAACTGGTGTCGCGTGAGCGAACGATCGACGTCGTCGCCGGTAGCACGAACGAGCTGACTTTCGACTTCGATACCTCGGCGGTCGCGAAACGCTAAACGCGCCCCCGAAGTCAACGCCAAGTTTTTCGCAGCGCCTGATCGGCCCCGTCCGATCAGGCGTTTTTTTGTGTAGATTACTCGCCCCGCCAAGACCGACGTGGCTACAAATTCGTCCCGGCTTGGTTAGTCTGTAATGTGTTTTTCGACGTCCCGTTCACCTCGCGACGTGCCCGTCTTCTCCAGTTTTGATGATCCGGATGTCCAAGCGACGCAGTCAGGGTAGCCGCATCCCGAGCAGCCACACTCAACACGACGCTTCGTCGGGCCCCGAGCCCGTCGCCGGGCACGACGATGCCGAAGGACCGACCGATCAGCCGGCCGACGCAGCCGTGCAGCGACGCTGGAAGCTGATCGTCAGCGGGCTGGTCTTGTTCCATCTGCTGGCGGTCGGGTTGCCGCCGCTGGCGTTTCAGACCTTCAGCCTGGATGGTCCCTCGCCGCTGGTCGGTACGCTGATCCGACCGTTTGCGGGCTACGGCCAATTCCTACACATGGACCGTGGCTATGCGTTCTTCGCCCCCGATCCGGGACCGAGTCACCTGATCCAAGCGGCGTCGACCAACGACGACGGCACGCTGACCGAGCGGATGTATCCCGATCGACACGACCAATGGCCGCGGCTGTTGTATCACCGACATTTCATGCTGGCCGAATTCCTGAATGAGTCGTACTGGCCGCCGGGGCCTCCCGACGAAATGTTCCAGTCCGATCGCCCCGCCGCCGAGCTTTGGCAACAGCGCCGCGGACGCTACGAATGGATCCGACAATCGATGGTCGATCATTTGAGAAGCGTCAACGATGGCCGCGAAGTCGCGATCCGTCGGCTGGAGCACGGATTGCCCGGTCTGCAAGAATTCAGCGAAGAACCGATCGCGCTGGACGATCCCCGGCTGTACAACGTCTTGCTCGACCAACCGATCTTCAGCGACGAAATCGCCCCGGCCCCGGTGACGACCGAAGTGATTCCCGCCCCCGAAGTCGGCGCCGATGCCGGCGCCAATCCCGACGCCGGCGAACGCCCGGCATCGGGTTCGCCGGCGCCCAACGCGCCGCCGGCCGAGCCGTCCACCCTCAACGCGGAGCCCCAGTCATGAGCAGTCGTTCGGCGACGGCAGGTTCCACGGGCGAAACGTTCGGCGACGCGTTGTCCCGTTGGGCCGATGCCTGGGATCGTTTTTGGTTCACGCCGACGCGTCCCCACACCTTGTGCGTGCTGCGGATCCTGACCGGAGCGATGTTGTTGTACTGTCACGTCGTCCTGGCCAGCGACCTGCTGGCGTTTGTCGGCCCCGACGCATGGATGAGCAACGACATGGCGCGTCAATTACACGACGGGGCCTTCGGCACCAGCGATTGGGCGCGCAGCTATCTCTGGTACTTCAACAGCCCCACGGTGATCTGGCTGCACCACGGCGTCACGATCCTGGTGACGGCGATGTACATGATCGGACTGGGAACGCGGATCACCATTCCGCTGGCCTTGTTCTTTCAATTGATGTACTTGCATCGGTTGACCGGCGCCCTGTTCGGGCTCGACCAGATCGTGACCTACACCACGATGTACCTGGCGCTGACGCCGTGCGGCAGCCGATTCTCGATCGACGCCTGGATTCGAAAACGCCGCCCCGACAAATGTGCGACCTCTGCGTTTTGGCGGTTCATGTTGCCCGATGATTCCCCCAGCGTTGCGGCCAACATCGGCACACGGTTGCTGCAACTGCATCTCTGCGTGATCTATCTGTTCGGCGGGTTGTCCAAGGCGCGCGGTGAAACCTGGTGGAACGGCACCGCGGTTTGGTACGCCGTGTCGAACTACGAATACCAGTCGTTGGACATGACGTGGATGTCACGCTACCCGGCCATCATCTCGGCGCTTTCCAATGCCACACTGTTTTGGGAAGTCTTCTATTGCGCGCTGATCTGGCCGCGGGTGACGCGTCCGTTTGTGCTGGCCGTTGCCGTCGGCGTTCATGCCTCCATCGCCCTGTTCTTGGGCATGATCACGTTCGGATCGATGATGATCTTTGCCAACGGGATCTTTCTGTCGCCACGACTGTTCCAAAGCAAAGATCAACGCCAATCCGACGACGAGGCCGCGGCGCTGATCGAAAATGACGAAGTGGCAGACGTCGAAGCCGCCGAGCAGGAATTGAATGAGCAGCTTCAGAACCCGGACCTGTCAGCCAGCGAACGGGCTCGACTGAAAGAGAAACGCGACAAGATTCGCGCCGCGGCCGCGCGCGTGAAACGCCGCTATCGGGCGCTGAAGAAACGCGAAGAGAAGTACGAAGCGCGAGTCAAAAAACTGCGTGAGCGGGAAGCCAAGATCAAGACCATCGTGCAAAAACGCCGCGACCGGAAATCGCAAGACGACGGCGATTCGACGATCGAGTGAGCACGCCCGGCCACTCCCGCGAATCGCCCCCCCGGAGTCCATCACCTTCCCTCGCAGCGAGGTCGTGCAGTTTGAAAGTCACCCTCCTGGCAGGAGGGTCGAGCGAAGCGAGGGGAGGTCGAACGATGAATCGCGAGTTTTACTCCACCTGCCCGAGTCGCGTCCCGAGCAGCAAAGAGAACCCTCTCCTCGCTACGCTCGACTCTCCCAGAGGGGATTCTTCGTGGATTTTAGTGGGTAATCACTCAGGACCCAGGTTTTTTGAGGCATTGCTGCGATGTCCGAATGGGTGTTGGACGACAAACGCTCGGTTCAAACGCCCCTCCGGCGACGCGGGCCGGTGGAGGGCACGAAGCACCTTCGCCGCATCGCAGACCAGGTGATTCCTAGGCGGGTTGCTCGTCCGCAGAGCCCGTCTCCGCTTCACCTGGCTTCGCCATCCTACCGAACAGAACCATCGGACATCGCAGTCATCCCTCAAAAAACCTTCCCCGAGTATTCGAGAGCACCCACTAAAATCCACGAAGAACCCCCAGAAGGAGAGTGACGAAAACCGTTTGAAATCAACCACTTGAAAACCGCGCGAGCTCTGTGCGCGAGCTCTGTGCGCGAGCTCTGTGCGCGATCTCTGTGCGCGAGCTCTGTGCGCGAGGGTCCAGCGAGGGGAGGGGCGTGCGGTCATTCTCCATTTCCCATACGGAATGCCCTCCAATCTGAACCGGCCGATTCTGTTAGAATCGTGTCTCGCTTTTCACGCCCCGAAACGAGTCGCTTTCATGGCCGATCCGGCCCCTTCTGACTTCACCGACCCGGCCTTTCTCGCCGCCCGCGAAGCGGCGATGCGGGCCGTGCCGGCGCCGCCCGACGCCCCGCCCTGGCGTCCGCCGTCGTATGCCGACGCGCTACGGGTCAGCGAAAAGATCACGTCCGATTACCGCGAACTTCACCGGCCGAATTCCATGGATGTTAAACCAAGCGAAGTCTGTGCGGCGCTGCAGCAGGGCGGCGTCAAAAACTGGGTGCTGATGGGGCTGCACGGGTACGTCGGCTACATGAGTGACCCGCGCGCGACCCAGGACGTCGACGTGCTGGTGCCCTACAGCCAAAAGAAAAAAGCCGTCAAAGCAATCTTGGAACGCTGGCCGACGTTGGTCGTTGCAGAAATGGAATTCGTCGTCCGCTTCAAAGATCCCGGCGACTTGGACGAGAAAGACCAACCCAAGGTGGTGATCGATCTGATGTTGCCGTGGGGAAAGCTGCACGAATTTGTACTCGGAAATCATGTGCTTGTTGATCCAAAATCTGGACACCAAATTCCAAGTTTTGAAGCGGCACTGGCATGCAAATATGCACCGATGGTTTCACCGTATCGACAATTCGAACGCAAAGTCCAAGACGCGGCAGACTTTCGTAAGATGATCAAGTTTCACGACGGGGTCGTCGATCGCGACCTGCTTCGTCAGCTCGGAAACATGGTATGGGAAAATGGCGGAGAAGAAATTCTCTCGTTCGTCGACCTAGCCATGGCCGACAAACAGTTCCCACTTTGACTTTCGTTCCGACTGGATCTTCTATGCGTCTTATTGTTTTTCTGCTGGCTGCATCCTTCTTCGGTTTGCTAAACCCAGTCCATGCCGACCCCGCCGCCCGCCCCAACATCCTGTTGGCGATCGCGGACGATTGGTCCTACGGCCACGCCAGCGCGTACGGATGCCCGTGGGTCCAGACACCGAACTTCGACCGCATCGCGCGCGAAGGGTTGCTGTTCCACAACGCCTACACCCCCAACGCCAAATGCGCCCCCTCGCGGGCGATCATTTTGACCGGGCGTTATTCGTGGCAACTCGAAGAAGCTGGCAACCACATGTGCTACTTCCCGGCCAAATTTGGTGGCTATGTCGAACGCCTGGCCGCCGACGGCTACTTTGCCGGGTTCACCGGAAAGGGCTGGGGACCGGGAATCGCCAACGACGCCGACGGAAACCGCCGCGCGATCACCGGCAAAGCCTATTCCCAGAAAAAGGCCAAACCGCCAACCTCACACATCTCTAACAACGACTACGCAGGAAACTTCGAAGCCTTCCTGGCCGATGCCCCCGAAGCAACACCCTGGGTGTTTTGGTATGGGACCACCGAACCGCACCGGGCGTATGAATACGGATCAGGCGTGCGACTGGGGAAGAAAACGACCGACATCGACAAGGTGCCCGGCTACTGGCCCGACAATGAAACCGTCCGCAACGACATGTTGGACTACGCCGTCGAAGTCGAACACTACGATCGTCATCTGGGACGTATTCTCGATGCGCTCCAGGCCGCCGGCCAGCTGGACAACACCCTGATCGTCGCGACCAGCGACCACGGCATGCCGTTCCCACGTGCCAAGGGCCAAGCCTATGACGAGTCCAATCACATTCCGCTGGCGATCCGTTGGCCTGCAGGGATCAAGACGCCCGGACGTTCGGTCGATGACTTCGTCGATTTCGCCGGTCTGGCGCCGACCTTTTTGAAGGCGGCCGGCGTCACCTCGCTCGGCCCGATCATGCAACCCACCAGCGGTCGCGACTTGTTCGACGTTTTCCAAGCCTCCGGTCCGGTCGCCGGTCGCGATCACGTGTTGGTCGGTAAAGAACGCCACGACATCGGTCGCCCCAACCGCGGCGGTTACCCGATTCGCGGGATTCGCAAAGGTGACTTGCTGTACTTGCACAACTACGCCACCGATCGCTGGCCCGGCGGTAATCCCGAAACGGGGTACTTGAACTGTGACGGCGGGGCGACGAAGACGGAAGTCTTGCAGCTGCGCCGCAGTGGGACCGCGACCACGTTTTGGAACCTCTGTTTCGGCAAACGCCCCGCCGAAGAACTCTACAACGTCGCCGCCGATCCCGATTGCATCAACAACCTGGCGACCAGCGCGAAGTTCGCCGACCAACTCGCCGAGCTTCGCCAACAGATGGAATCCGAGTTGAAAGCACAAGGCGATCCACGGATGTTCGGCAACGGAGACATCTTCGACGCCTACGAGTACACGTCCCCCAGCACTGCGGGCTTTTACGAACGCTACATGTCCGGCGAAAAACTTCCCGCCGGATGGGTCAACCCCGACGATTTCGAAGCGCAGCCGCTGGATTGAGGGGCCGGGATGGCAGAATGATTCGGGGCAGAACGATGGCGTGCCCGTCGGCTGGCGCCAAACGGCTAATCCCACGAAGAATCGAAGCAACGGAAACCGTCGAGCCTTCGAATCCGAGCAGCCCCACATCCGTGGGTACGCTCTGCCATCCGTGGGCCAATTCAAACTCTATCCGCGGACAGCCCCGTGCGGTCGCTCGAGTTTCCACCCCCTACGCACCAAGTGAAGAAGCAACCCTCCCTGGCAGGGAGGGTCGAGCGCAGCGAGGGGAGGGTCGACTGATGATCCTTGAGCGAATCCTTGCCACACCGAACCCTCCCCGTCGCGCATTCTCCGTAATCGGAAAAACCCGACCCGGGTGTGGAAACGCATCGGATCCTGGTTACCGGATCCTCGTCCCCACGATGCAAGAGCGTAGAATTCGGTTGCGGAAGACGACTTGTACCGCGAATCAATTGATTCTGGACCCTCGCACGGGCGTTTTTGATGACTCCTTCCTCGACCGACCCAGCGTCTTCGCTGGATGTCAGTGATGATGATTTCCACCACACGGACGGCGCAACGTCGATCGATTTTGAACTGTCCAGCAGTGTCAATTTTGCCAGCCACCAAAACTCGGTGCCGGTCTTGCGTCAGCTCCGCGTGCGAAACCGCTCCCAGAGCCCGCTGACCGAACTGCGGTTGAAATTGGATTCCGAGCCCGGGTTCATCAAGCCGAAAACCTGGATCATCGACCGCATCGACGCCGACACCACGCTGACAGTCGACGGCAACGACATCCATCTGGACGCGGGTTATCTGAACCGGCTCAATGAAGCCGAGCGGGGCGAGATTCGGTTCACATTGTGCGATGCGAACACGATCCTTTGTCAGCGTGATGCCGATCTCCGCATCCTGGCGCGAGACGAATGGGGTGGTGTTTCGGCGATGGGCGAACTGCTGTCGGCCTTTGTCATGCCCAACGATCCGGCCGTCGCGGGCCTGCTCAAACAAGCCGGTGAGATCTTGGCCGGCCACGGTTTCTCGCCTTCGTTAGACGGTTACCAAAGTCGCGATCCGAAACGCGCCCACTTGCTGGTTTCGGCGCTCTGGTCAGCCGTTGCCGACAAACAACTGACATACGCCAATCCGCCCAAAAGTTTTGAATCGCGCGGCCAAAAGACGCGTCCCCCGTCGACGGTCTTGCGCGACTCACTGGCAACCTGCTTGGACAGTTCGCTGCTGTTCGCCTCGGCGATCGAAGCCGCCGGACTTCATCCGATCATCGTGATGAAACACGACCACTGTTTCGCCGGTGCCTGGTTGGTCGAAACCTCGTTTGGCCAACTCATCCAGCCGGACTGTTGCGAAGTCCGCAAGGCGATCGCCGCGGGAGAACTGATCGTCTTTGAAACCACACTCGTCACACACCGACCGGCCCGATCGTTTGACGAAGCGATCAAAGCCGGATTGCAACAGCTCGCCGAATCTGACGAAGACCGCTTCGTCGCCGCGATCGACGTGGAACGGGCGCGGATGGTTAAGATCCAGCCGCTTCCCTCGACCAACGCGGAATCGGAAATCCGCCCCGAGACGAAGGATGCCCCCTCGGCCCCCCGCCTTTCGCTGCCTCCGTCGGTTCCCTCACCGACCGACGAACCGATCGAACCCAAACCGATCACACCGGAAGGCCGCATCGACCGCTGGCATCGAAAGCTGCTGGATCTGACACTGCGTAATCGGCTGCTGAATTTTAAGTCCACCAAGCAGACGATTCCGTTTTTGTGTCCCGAGGTCTCAAAGCTGGAAGACCGGCTCTCCAGTGGAAAAAAGTTAAAACTCGTTTCGCTGCCCGATGCCAACGTGGCGGCGGGACGCGACACCGCCCACCACCAAAAAACGAATCTCGAAGACCTGGAACTTGAATACGCCAACGCGGCGTTGGCGCGGAACGAAGTCTGCGCGACCATCGGCGGTGAAGAGCTGGCCAAACGGTTGGTCACCCTTTACCGAAGCTCACGCAACGATCTGGCCGAAGGCGGTTCGAACACGCTTTATCTGGCCGTCGGATTCCTGCGCTGGAAAGAACGCCCCAGCGATTCCCGCAGCTTTCGTGCGCCCTTGCTGCTCGTTCCCGCCAAATTGCTTCGTCGAAACGCCAATTCGGCTTACCGCCTGGCACATCACGAAGACGACGTTCGTTTCAATGCGACGCTGATTCAAAAGCTGAAGCGGGATTTCAACTGCGACTTGTCGCGATTCGAATCAGCGTTGCCGACAGACAAAAACGGAGTCGATGTCCAGCAAGTGTTTGATACCGTCCGACGTGCGATCCGCGAGCTGCCCGGATTTGAAGTCGTGGACGAATCCGCTCTCGCATCGTTCTCCTTTGCCAAGTACCTGATGTGGAAGGACCTGGTCGACCGCAGTGACCAGCTGGAAAAGAACCGTGTCGTTCGTCACCTGGTCCGCAATCCTGAAATCGCTTTTCAGCCCGAGGTGGAAACGTCGATTCCAAACCAAGACGAAATGGACGGGCGTTTTGAACCGCGTGAATTGATTCACCCGTTGGATGCCGATTCGTCACAGTTGGCCGCCGTGATGGCCGCGGCCCAAGGTCACGATTTTGTGCTGGTCGGTCCGCCGGGGACGGGAAAAAGTCAAACCATCGCCAACATGATCGCCCAATGTTTGGCGAGCGGAAAAACGGTCTTGTTCGTCGCCGAGAAAACAGCCGCCTTGGACGTCGTCCAACGTCGTTTGGAACAAAACGGTCTGGGTGATTTTTGCGTCGAACTGCACAGCAACAAAGCCGAGCGCAAACGTTTCTTGCGTCAACTGGATCAGGCCTGGCAAAAGGGCGGAATCAAACGTCGCACGTCTTGGAAAAAGATCAACGAAGATCTGCAACTCTCACGCGACCAGCTCAACGCCTACGTCCGGTCACTTCATCGCCAGGCATCCAACGGCTGGACCGCCTACCAAGCCATCGGGGTCTCCGTCGCCGGCCAGTCGCTCGAAACCGCCGAGTTGTCTTGGCCCGACCATGATCAACATGACCAGCACGCCTATCGGCATCTGGAAACGTTGGCCCATCAAATCTCGCTCCACTACGCCGCCGTCATCGACATGGACCCGCTCGACGCGGTCACGAGAACCGAGTGGTCGATGCAGTGGGAACGAGAACTGCTTGATCAATGCAAGACATTGATCGAAACCATCGATGACTTCCGGCCAGAATTGCGGCGTTTTTGCGCCGCGCTAGGGCTGCAGGAAACGACGCAACCGGCCGACGCATCACTGTCGACCCTACGCAATTTGCATCGGCTGGCGATCGAGCTGGCCGACACGGTCAACGATGACTTCCGCACGGTCTTTGACGACCAGTTGGATGACTTGCCCGAACACCTCAATGAGTTGGACGATGCGATCAACGCCTTTGATCGCGCCGCCGCCGAGTGCGCCCTGACCTTCGACGACGACGACTTGCGACGCATCCCCGTCGACCAACTGGAACAGGACTGGAACACCGCCGTCGCATCGTACTGGCCGATGTCGTACCTGCGAAAACGGGCCGTCATCAAGTCGCTGCAGAGTGTTGCCAAGCTGGGCGTTGCCGATCCGCCAAACGATTTCACGCCCATCCGCGAAATGCAACGCGCCATCACGCGAATCGACCGGAACCCGCTTGCCAGCCGCGACCACCTCTGGCAACACCGACATTCGGCAACCGCATCGATCGGCCAGCACCTGCAACGTTGTCAGGACTTGCTGCAAACCATTCGTCGGATTGCCAAGCCAGACGCGGAATCGGCTTCACAGTTCGAGACACTGCGTCAGACGCTGGAACCCTTTTTGCGCAAGCGTTCTTCGGACACTCCGCTGTTTGAAGTCGTGAAACAATACGCGGACGACTTTATTGCCTTCGATACCGCGGCGGGCCGATTCGAACACGTCGCCGGAAGTCGCGCGCACCCCATCGAATCGACCCACTGCTTGACCGCATCTGTCGAGATGGCGGCACGGATCCAAGCCAACCGCACCAAATTGCAACGCTGGACGGCATGGCAATCCGTCCGCGGACGGGCGTGCGAAGTCGGCCTGGAACCCATCGTCTCCGCGACGGAAGAGGGCATGATTCCTTGTCACGACGTCGCCGAACGCTTTCGCCTGGCGTACGTCCGCTGGTGGCTGCCGCGCGTGATTGATTCCGATGACGTGCTACGCGAGTTCCAGCGATTCCAGCACGAGAACACGATCCGTGAATTTGTCGAACTGGATGCCAAGGCCCGCAGTGCCGCTGCAGGTCGGGTGCGAAAATCGGTGGCCCATCGATTGCCCGATCAAAGCGAAGTGCCGCGCAAGTCCGAACTGGGGCTGCTCCGCCACCAAATCGGTTTGAAACGTCCCAGCAAATCGATCCGGGAACTCGTTTCGATGATGCCCGAGCACTTCGCCTCGCTGGCCCCGTGCCTGTTGATGTCACCGCTTTCGATCGCCCAGTATTTGCCCGCCGATCAACCGCCCTTTGATGTCGTGATCTTTGATGAAGCGTCCCAGATTACAACCTGGGATGCGATCGGAGCGATCGCCCGTGGCCGCCAAACCATCATCGTCGGAGACCCGAACCAGTTGCCGCCGACCAATTTCTTTGGCAAATCCAACGATGACGAAGACGACGAAGACCTGGAGGACTACGAGCGTGATTTGGAGAGCATTCTCGACGAGGCGAAAGCGTCCGGGTTGCCGACGTTGCAATTGAATTGGCACTACCGCAGTCGCCACGAATCGCTGATCGCGTTCTCCAATCATCACTATTACGACAACAAACTGGTCACGTTTCCTTCGCCCGAAACGACCGACAGCGCCGTCACGCTGCGTCACCTGCCGGATTCGCAGTACGACCGCGGCAAGACACGCACCAACCCGATCGAAGCCGAAGCGATCGTCGCCGAGTCCGTCGCCCGCATGAAACAATGGTTGGAATTGCCTGAACCGGACCGCAAGACGCTCGGCGTGGTCACGTTCAATAGCCAACAACAAACGTTGATCCAGGATTTGTTTGACCAGGCCCAACGCGACGATCCATCGCTGGAATGGTTCTTCAGCGACGATCGAATCGAACCCACCGTCGTCAAGAACCTGGAAAACGTTCAGGGCGATGAGCGGGACTTGATGCTGTTTTCGATCACGTTCGGTCCGGGGAAATCCGGCAAAGTTCCGTTGACCTTCGGGGCACTCAACCGTGATGGTGGAGAGCGACGCTTGAATGTCGCCGTGACCCGTGCCCGCCAAGAGTTGATTGTTTTCTCGTCGTTTAAAGCCGATCAACTGCCCGCGGAGAATTCGAAATCGCGCGGCGTGCGGGACCTGAAGTCGTTCTTGGCGTTTGCCGAAAAAGGCGCCGCGGAATTTCATCGCCCGGAACCGGAATCCGACGCGACGCCGAAGTTCGGATCGGCATTGGAGGCGGCGATTGCCGATCGGCTGCACTCACGCGGCTGGGACGTGACCCCGCAGGTCGGCGTTTCAGTTTTTCGTATCGCGTTGGCGATCCGCGACCCCCACGACAAACGCACCTACCTGGCCGGCATCGAGTGCGACGGCGCCACCTACCGCAACTCCGCCACCGCACGCGATCGCGACAAGACGCGTCAGTGGGTGCTGGAGAATCTGGGCTGGAACATCGTCCGAGTCTGGTCGCGCGATTGGTGGTACGATCCCGACGGCGCCACCGATCGTTTGGACCAAGAGTTGCGTGACCTGCTGACGAGGCGGCAATCCAACGGCTCACCCATCGATTGATCAATATTGCATCGCAGACGTTTCTTGATTTCAGTGGTCCTCCTCTTTACGATCCCGGCCACCCGAATCCGATAGAAAACAACGATGATTGGAAAGCGGACCATCGGTGAACCGGTTTGAAACTTCCAATCCACACTTCTGAGCCAGTTCAATTCCGCGAACATTCGAGTCACGGAGCGGGAGTAAAACGCGATCAATTCTCCATGTCTGATGGATCCATCGAAGTACCTCGGCGACGAGCAGGGCTTCGAGTTCGATCGCATCATCGACGACCCAGTATGCCAGTTGGGCACCGTCGATCTCATGACAACGTTCAATGTAAATACAGCCACGACAACTCCGTCGGTCTGAGCTGAGCACTGTGTAGGCAAACGCCTCGCCACGGAGGAACTCGTCGTGGTGTTCTCGAAGGTCACTCCAGTTCAAACTCAACGTAAAGTCCTCTGGCGGCCACTCGCTCCACTGCAATTCCTCTCGCAGCCTCACTCGACACGACATCAAAGCCTTGAAGTCCAATTCCGCGTGTCTCTCGTTCAGTGGCTCAATTGAAAAACCCAACGTATGGAGCGACTGCGGAACCGTAGCAGGCGACAGCCAGGGTAAATTCTGTTTGGGAGCTTGTGTCATCGACGAATCCTCACGTCGTCATTGAATGACCAGTCGTTGTGCCCACCCGAAATCGCAGTGAACCGGGCGCGGGGGATCTGCTTGGCCAAGGCTTTGGCGTGTTCGATGGGAATGATCTCGTCGCCGGTGGCTGCGAAAATCTCGACCGACCCCGGATAGTCGTTCAGTGCGTCCACGTTGTTCCAATCATCCAGCAGCAACAGACGCACCGGCAAAAAGAAAAATCGTTTCGACGCCACGCTCGCCAGGGTGTCAAACGGGACCACCAGCACGATCTTGTCCGGCGGCGTTTCTTCCCAGGCAAGCTCACACGCAGGGCCGCTACCGATCGATTCACCGAGGACACAGACGGGTGTGTCCGGGTACTGTGACTTCAAAATCCGATAGGCCTCCGCCGCTGCTTGATTGAATGAGTCGCGGCACGATTTCCCTTCGCGCGCTCCGTAACCGGGATACTCCAGCACGTACAGCGAGTCCTGGTCGGACATGCGGTCGAGCACATAATCGCGATCAGCCGCTTGACCGCCGTTTCCATGCGTCATCAACCAAACGGTCTGTGCCTCGGGCACTTCGCGGCAATAGCCAATCGTACGGTTTTCGACCAACCACGGCTGCAGCAGCGTGGGGACATCGCGGTGCGAGGGCAGAAACAGCAGGAACCGTTGGCAGAGGAAAACAACAACCGCGACGGCGACATACGGAATCATCACCATCGCCATCAACCGAAGCGTTTGCGTCATCGTCCGCCGAATCACGGTGAAGTTACCCCAATAAACACGATGCGATCTCTGCGGGAACGGATCAATTGCAACAGTCCAAGTCCTCGATGAAGCTCTGGTCGGGATGGATCCGCTGGTAGGGAAGTCCGAGTTGTTCGGAGATGATGCGACGCACCTTCAGCGCCCGTTCGCGGTTCGTGCCGGGCGAACATTTTGCGACAAATTCATCGTCCGAAATCGGCGGCCACCGTCGCCGAAAATCACGACTGCGTTTGGCCTCCAACGCCAGAACCAAAGCAAGAATCAGTGCAATCCCACTGAAGAAGAACAAGAAATCAAGCATGCGAAGCATCTCCATCGGAGATCACCGGTCCGATGGATCCGATGACTCACGTTTCGGGGGCCAGACGACGAACGGTCGACACGTCTTAGCGTACTCGATCGTCATCAACGGTGCCAAACGAGCGTCGCGAATGACAGGCAACCAAACCAGCATCCTGAGCGGCATCGACATCACTTCCACGGCAATCGACACACGCCCCATTGGCCTTGGTTTTCATCCACGGCGACTTCGATCCAGTTCAACGCGTCGCCGAATTGCGATTTCGTTTTCGCCCGTACCCGCTCGGCGATCACCCGCGCGATTTCTTCGGCTGTCGTATTGATCACCGGCAAGATCACGCAATCCTCGTTCGGGAACACCCAACGGCGATCCCGGAACTTCGCCGTCGTCTCCTTGTCATCGCTGCGAATTCGGATTTCTGCATGATCGCTGGGCAGGATCACATGGTGGTCGAGCGCCTGGGTCTGTTCCAGCACGGCGTCACGGAGGGCGATGAAATCGACGACGTAGCGGTTCTCATCCAAGGGGCCTTCCACCGATGCCCGAACGCCGTAGTTGTGCCCGTGGATGCGTTCGCAAATGTCGCCGGCGAAGGTGATGAAGTGGGCGGCCGAAAAAACGAACTGCTCCTTGGACACATCGACACGGTAGGTGGGCTGGCTCATGAAGTGATCCTGGTTCGAAACTTAATTGGGAAAGAGGAGGGAAGCCCCGCTACAACGCTTCGCGCAACAGCACATACACGGCCGCTGCGATCAGATCGGCGGTCGTGCCGGGGTTGATTCGGTTGGATTGTCCCGCCAGATCAAGTGTACCGGTTCGTAAATAGCGATCGAAGGCGTCCACTTGTTCTCCGTCGCAGTGGTCAAACCGTGCCCGCCGCTGGACCTCGCGAGCGACACCGTCGCCGAATTTTCTGGCGATCAAGCTGTCCGGTTCCGCGGCAAGCAACCGCAACTGGGCCAGCACCAGCCCGCTCAGCAAATCCTGTTCATCGAGCACGCTTTGCTGGACAACGGGCAGGACATGTTGAAACAAGTCAGCGAACCCGTCCGAGTAATTCTTTGCAATTCGATCTCGCGTTGCGGCGTGTCGCATCGCGGCCAAAAAATTTTGCGGCGGCGGCCCGCTTAAATCCATTTCATCTGTTTGCCCCATCCCGCCCGGTTTGGCGACATTGATCGCGGCATACAACCGTTTCGAATCGGCGGCGGTCAGCGAGTCCAAGACCGCGATCACACCGTCGCGCCATGTCGATCGATCCAGCCGGACGCGCTGATCAGCCGCATCGACTTGGACCAGCGGCCCCAGCAACAGCAAAATCCCCAAGTTGACGTTCGTGCCGAGTTTTTCAGCCGATGCGTTGCAGGCTTCGAGCACACCGTGGCTGAACGACAGGGGCAGCGGTTCAAAGGCCGATGCGGTCAACTCGGCGGCGGTGACAAAATCAAGGTATGTCAAATCATCAAAGTCACGCCCCGGAGAAACATTGCCGACCTTCGGCGCCGTCGCTTCCAGCACGCAGGCCCAACGGATCGCGTCGGCCGGTCGCGTGCACACCCGACGGATCGATGCCAAGCCACCGGTCACTGGATCTTGTCAGCCAAAAATTGACCGATCGCGTCGAGCGTTTCTTCGGCAGCGTCTTCGATCACATAGTGCCCGGCGTCGGCGATTTCGACAGCCGTCGACGCCGGCCAAACCGCTTGGAACCGCCGCAAACATTCCGGTCGAAAGCACCAGTCCTTCATCCCCCAGACCAATAGCGACGGCAGATCGGCCAGCGACGGCAACGCGTTTTCCAAGTCGACCAATGTCTGATACGTCGGCGCCCGCTTGGAAAACGGGATGTCGCGGACGAAGGCGTCGATCGCGACGCGGTTGGCCCAACTGTCATAGGGTTTCAAGAGATTCTTGGCGACCTCCGCACGCATTCGATTGCGACTCATCGCCATCGTGATCGCCGCTCGGGCGAACAGGTTCAATCCGCGAACGCCCAGCGTGCCGAGGACGGGAATCCGGCAAGCGGCAATTCGCCATGGCACATAGGGCGGCGGGAAGGCGGCGGTGTTGAGCAGCATGAGGCCTCGAAACCGAGGTTTGCAGCGGACCAGCGCCCCCAGGCCGATCGCGCCCCCCCAATCATGGGCGAGCAGCACGACGTTGTCCAAATCCAAATGTTCAATCAACGCGACCAAATTGGATTGGTGGTTGGCCAACGTGTATGCGTATTCGGTCTGACTGGGTTTGTCGCTGTTACCGCAGCCGAGGTGGTCGACCGCGATCACTCGATGGTCCGCCCCGAAACGCTCCGCCACCGCGCGGTAGTAATAGCTCCACGTCGGGTTGCCGTGGACACACAGAATCGTCGGCCGCGCCATCTTCGTCGCAGTCGCCCCGTCCGTCGCAGTCGCCCCGTCCGTGGCAGTCGACCCGTCCGTGGCAGTTGGGCCGACGTCTCGATAGGCCATCGTGTGACCACCGGTTTGGAACCGTTTCACCGGGGCGTCAAATTGGTCTGAAAGTTCGCTCATCGGCGTAGTGTCGCCGTTTTTCGGTTCGCTTGGAAGTCGCCAGGGGGCCGTTGTGTGCAGGCCCGAGTCAATTTCGTAGGATACGGGCGATGAAACTGCCACCCCCATCGATCCGAAAGCTGTTTCGCGAAGACTTTTCCGGTCAGTCTGCGATCGTGGTCGATCGCGCGAATCTATCAAAAGAATCCAAACACTGGCAAACGCTGCTCGGTCAAATCGAAGGCGTTCACGTCACGCGGCATCCCGGCGACAAGGATTCGCGCTCGAAAACTCTGTGTCGATTCACGATCCCGGAACCGAACAGCGACGGCCACTATTGGCGAAGTGATGAGCTGCGACTGGAATACGACAGCGACAGCCGATTGACGATTCATTCCTATCGGTTCCGCGAGAGCCAGCACAGTGCGTTGGTCAGCGATTTGGACGAAATCAAGACGTTCGTCCGGCACGTGCTGGAGCGTTATGCCCGTCGTCACGCGGGCGAGAAGAAACGCGAAAAAGTCCGCGAGTTCAAATCCAAAGCGATCATCGCCCAGGTCAGGAAGTTGGCCAAGGAGGAAAAGTTCGATTTCGCGACCAGCGGCGACACCGTCAAATTAAAACTGTTCGTCAAATTGTCGAAACACGACCTGATCGAAATCAGCGTGCCCTTCAAGCAATTCGAAAAGATGCTGCCGAAGCTACGTGTGACGATCCAGTCGCTGCGTGAGTTGTACGCCGAAGGGTTGCGTTTCAAAATCATGCCGGTCGGTCGACTGCCGTGGAACGTCCAATGGGTCAAACACGAGACGCTTTAAGGCGGGCGACTGGTTCGAATTGCCCTGACGCGTACAGTGGTTTGTTCCCTGAAGGGACGTCGTACAGCTTAAGGCGACCGCATTGGACTGTACGATGGCCCTTCCGGGCCGTCGTCCGAGGGACTCTCCTCGACGACCTGGAAAGGACGTCGTACAGCTTAAGGCGACCGCTTTGAACTGTACGATGGCCCTTCCGGGCCGTCGTCCGAGGGACTCTCCTCGACGACCGAGAAAGGACGTCGTACAGCTTAAGGCGACCGCATTGGACTGTACGATGGCCCTTCCGGGCCGTCGTCCGAGGGACTCTCCTCGACGACCTGGAAAGGACGTCGTACAGCTTAAGGCGACCGCTTTGAACTGTACGACGGCCCTTCCGGGCCGTCGTCCGAGGGACTTTCCTCGACGACCGAGAAAGGACGTCGTACAGCTTAAGGCGACCGCATTGGACTGTACGATGGCCCTTCCGGGCCGTCGTCCGAGGGACTCTCCTCGACGACCTGGAAAGGACGTCGTACAACGATCCGCTGACCGCATCAAACTCCATCGACGAGATCGCTCGTCTTTGTCCCGTTTTCGTCATCACATTTCCTTTGGAGACTTTCCCTTGGCCGTTCGCGTTGATGCTAGTGAGTTGATTCAGCTGTTGGAACTGACGCCCTCGGACCAGAACGTGATGCTGGTGGGGCGTCATGGCATCGGCAAATCGCAGATCATCGCCGATCATTTTCGCGAGCGAGACATGACCGTCGTGCCGTTCTTCTTGGGCCAGATGAGCGATCCGGGGGACCTGATCGGCCTGCTCCACAAGGACGAGCACACCGGACGCAGCGAATTTCTGCCTCCGTTCTGGTGGCCCCAGGATGACCAGCCGATCGTGCTGTTCCTCGATGAACTCAACCGGGCGCGTCCAGAAATTCTGCAATCGGTGATGGAATTGGCCCTCAACAAGACCTTGGCCGGAAAACGCTTGCCCGCCGGCAGCGTGATCGTTTCGGCGGTCAACGAAGGCGATGAATACCAACTGACCGACCTGGACCCGGCGTTGGTTTCGCGGTTCAACCTGTATGAATTCGCCCCGACGGTCGAAGATTGGCTGCTGTGGGCCGAACGCGAAAACATCGATGCGCGGATCACCAGCTTCATCCAAAAACAGCCCCAGTTCCTTGATGGCCACGGGATCGGCAGCGAAAGCGATGAGCCCCTGTCGGGCTTGGTCAAAACGCCGGACCGACGTGGTTGGGCGCGGGTTTCGAAACTGATCGAACCGATCGAACGCTTGGAAGCGGCTCACATCAAACTGATCGCGGGCATCGTCGGTTCCGCCTCGGCCAACGCCTTTCGCCGCAGCTTGGCGACGCCGTTGCCCGTGTCACCGGCCGGCGTCTTGCTGGAATTCAGCAAACAGCGCAAGACGCTGGGCAAAATGTCGCTCAGTGAGTTACTGTTGCTCAACGAACAGATTCTGGTGTGGATCAGCAGCGGGAAATGCCCGGCCGCCCGTGAACCGAAAGCTCGCTCGGGCTTGCTGAGTTATTTGAATCTGTTGCGAAAACGAAAACTCGATGAAGCGGTCGCCCATTTGGTTTCGATGCTGGGGAAACCCAAGTTTGAATCGGTGATGGAATTCATTTCCGAATCGATCGAATTGACCGAATTGTTGACCGGCTACATGGAAGGGATTCGGATCGAATGAGCCAGTCCTTCGCCAAGTCGAGCGCTCGCGAGCGGATCACACAGGTGGTGGAAAGCTGGTTTCTGACCGAACCGCTGCTGTTCGCCGCCTGGACGATGCACGACGTCGTGGAGCGACCGAGCCTGGCAACGATTCGTGTCGGACGCGGCAAGATCGAATTCAACCCGGACTTTATCCGTTCGCTGCGACGCGACCAGTTGCGATCGGTGCTGGGATTCGAAGCGATGCGAATCCTGCTGGGCCATCCCTACGCCAGACAGCAACCGAAGGCCGAATTGTCCTACCAGGCGAGCAATCTGACCGTTCAGGAATGTCTGCGCACCAAGTTGCCGATCCCGCGGCCCCGCGACGTCTTGGGCGACGAACGTTTTGACAACCAGTACTTCGAATTCTATTACCGTGAACTCGCCGAGCGTGCCAGTCACGACGAACCGGCCGATGACGATCCCGATGATCCAGACGCACCGGATTCATCGAAAGACGATTCGTCGAAACAGGAACCCTCAGGCGACCGTGCGGATCCGCCCCAGCCCGACGATGAAGGCGAAGCAGGCCAAGACAGTCCGGACGAGAACGATTCCGACGATTCGGACGGCCAACCCAGTGGGAGCAGCGACGCGGCGAGCACGCTGGACGCCTACAGCGATCCCGATCGGGTCGGCATGGAAAACACGGGCCGCTGGGACAACGATGATCTGAAACGGGACGAGATCAACGCGGCGGTCCGCGAGGCGGCCCAATCCGATGGCTGGGGAACGGTCGGCGGGCAGGCCAAAGAGCAGTTGATGGCGACGCTTCATCCCAAATTGGACTATCGGGGTGTGCTGCGAAATTTCCGCCAAAGCGTGCTCTCGGTGCGGCGGCGTTTGACGCGGATGAAACCGAGTCGTCGCTACGGGTTCGCGCAGATGGGCAGCCGCTACGACTTCACAACCAAACTGTTGTTTGCCGTCGATGTTTCCGGATCGATGGGGCATCGCGATCTGCAACTGGGCTTTTCAGTCGTCAGCCACTTCTTCCGATACGGTGTCGAATCGGTCGACGTGATCTGGTTCGATGAAGACGTCCGTTGTGAACCGCTGACGCTGCGTCGCGCCCGCAGCGCGTTCGAAGTCAGCGGTCGCGGGGGCACGAATTTCGCCCCCGTCATCGACTACATCGATCAACATCGCGACTACGACGGACTGATCATTTTCACCGACGGCTACGCCCCGGTACCGCCAAAGCCACAGAACACCCGGACGCGGATCCTGTGGCTGTTCAAGGATGAAGCGACGCACCGGCAGATGCACCAGGGACTGCGGCCGCTGGGTCGAGCGGCGTTCTTGAAAGAATCGGCCCGCTAAGCTCTCAGCCGATGGCCGTAAGGCCCCGGGCAGCGTCGCAGTGCCCGGCCGCTTACACGGCGCGCGGCTCACAAAATCGACAGCCCGTTCGCGCCGTTCCGCTAACATCAGCCGGTGTTCGCCAGCCTCCGGCCACCGGTGTGCACTCCACATTTCGGTCGATCTCGGGGAGTGTCTCGCCGCCTCACCGCCTCAAACGTTTTCAAAATCCTCGAAATCTTCCAGGTCGACGTCGTCTTCAGCGTCGTCGTCTTTGCCGGTGCTCAAGCCGAACTCGTCGCTGATTTCGTCATCGATCTCGATTTCGTAATCGTCGTTCAATTCTTCTTCGAAATCATCGTCGAAGTCATCATCGAAGTCGTCTTCGTCGATGTCGTCGAAGTCATCCAGATCGTCGTCTTCGTCGAGCCCGTCGTTAAAGCCGTCGTCGACGTCGTCGGTATTGGCATCGTCGTCGTCGAAGCGGTCGTCATCATCGTCGTCGTCGTCGTCGTCGTCCAGATCGTCGTCGTCATCGTCGTCCGATGCGACGGGACTGGCGGTCCAGGGCGATGCCGACCGGTCATGGGGTCGATTCTCAGCCGCGGTGGGGGAAATCGCGGACACGATTTCGGGATTGGCGACCGATGGATCGGCGAGAGCGACACTCATAGATGAAACCGGAAATGCGAAGAAAAATGGGGAGCGGGCTTCCGTCAGGGGATTCATAACCGACAGGCCACGATGACGTAAAGCGTGGGTAACTGGGGATCTTAGGCCCGTCGGGCATCGACGCGTCAGAAAATTTACGGCCGCAACAGGTCAACCAGCGGACCTTGCGGTGCCGATAGAGACTAGGCGCCGCCGGCGTGACAGAGCCCGCTGCGTTTGTCGCCCCGCAAAATCGCGTGGCAACCGACCTCGGCAGCGGATCTATCTGGTCCGGCGGACGCACATTTTGATACGTCCACACTATCGGACAAGTCGCCTCAAGCTAATTTTCTTGGCCCCGACGGCATTTCTGGCCCCGAAAACGGGATTTCCGATCTGCATCGGGCCCCAACGCCCCCAGTAAATCCACTCAGCATGCAACCTACCACCCCATTGCGGCCGGCCTCCAAAGCCGCCGCCGCGGTCGTCTTGGCCGCGATTCTGACCACAACGTCGGGATGTGCCGGTCGACAATACGGGCATTTGCTAGCCAGCGACGACAAGGACCTGGTCGGCAGCCATGCCGCCGGTGCGGCGACGTGGAATCCGCTGGTGGAAGAATCCGTCGCCAAATTGCTCTCCCGCTGCCCCCCCACGGTCCAGCCGGTGACGTTTGAAGCGCCATCCGAACTTTCTCTCGACGGCGTCATCGTCCCGTCCACCCTCAACGGCGGTCCGGCCAACGTCTGCTTCGTCGGAATCGAGAACAAAAGCGCCGAAGAACTGGGCGATTTCAAAGAACAGCTCTACGAACAGATCGACTCCCAGATCAATTCAAACGCGGATTTCCGCGGCATCAGCCGGCGGATGGTCCAAACCGCCCTCCGCGAAACCCGACTGCGGCCCGATGCGTTGTTCCTGCCCCAAAATCGCGACGCCTTCGCCGCCGTCTTGGGCAAGGCGGGCTCCCCGGTCGACTACTTGCTGTTCGCCAACATCACCAGCGGAACCACCGATCGCAACAAAACCAGCCAGCGGGACTACACGCTGACCTTGGAAATGGTCAACGTGCACACCGGTGATTTCTTGAAAGAGTCCGCCAAGATCCGCAAGGGATACTCGAAATCACGCGCCGGAAAGTGGTGGAACTACGGCGTTTTCGATCAGGCCGACGGGTGATCGTGCAGCGTCGCGTCTTCTTCAGGGGCGGGCCTCCACGTCGGCCCGCACGCCCCCTCGTCACGGCGGGTCTCGCCCGTGATCCGATTCGATCAACCGGCCCGCTGGCGGCCGTGCTGATCGTCGTCCTCCTACTCGTCGCGACGGGCTGTCGGTCCAGCAAGATCTCCATCGGCCAGGCCAGGGACGCGTTCGCGCTGGGCGATCTGGAATCGGCCGACAAGCTCTTGAGCGAACTGGCCGAGGGCCCCAAACGGACCCGGCACCCGAGCCGGCTTGACCTGGCGATGGTCGAATTGGCGCGTGGCGACGTCTCGGCCGCCGAGTCGCGGATGCGCGAACTCCGCGACCACTTCGACGCCTTGCCCGACACCGCGCCGGTCATTGACGCCGCCTCGTTGGCGGTCGATGATCGGGTCCGGCCGTTTCAATTGGCCGGCTACGAACAAGTCCTGTTGCGGTCGATGCTGGCGATCTGCTCCCTGGCCGGCGATGCCACCGATGCCGAAGCCTATTGTTTGCAAGCCCAAGCCCGCCAAGCCGAATTGAACCGGCAAGCAGAAGACGCCGACTCGCCACCCCCCAAGCAGCAGCTCGCGTTGGCTCCGTATCTGCAAGGCACATTGCGCGAGGCCACGCACCAGAACTATGACGACGCCGAGCGAGCCTTTCGGCTCGTCAGCAGCATTCAACCAGAATTCGCTCCGGCGGCCGGCGATATCGAACGGGCCAATCGCGGTGCCCACAGCGCCGCGGGCCACGGTGTGCTGTACGTGTTCGCGATGGTCGGCCACGGCCCACGGCTGGTCGAAACCGTCGCGCCGACGACCACCACGTCACTGCAAATCGCATCGACCTTGTTGCGATCGGTCCACAATCACGAACAGGGCGAGGACGACGAACCGGTGCTGCCCAACGTGGTCAGTGTCAAAGTTCCGCAGGTCGAAATCCCTCCCAGCGAACTCGCGGCGATCGGCGTTTCCTTCGGCGGGCAACTGCTCGGCGCGACGCAAACGATCACCGACATCGGGCAATTGGCGGCGGAAAAGGTCGAAGCCGAAATGCCGTGGACGATCGCCCGGGCCGTCGCGCGACGCGTGCTCAAAGAGGCAAGTGTCGTGGCCACCGCCCAATCACTCGGACTCACCGGCAACGCGGCCGCGGCGTTTGAGTTTGCGGCGATCAACGCCTGGAGCGCCACGGAACAAGCCGACACCCGTTGTTGGGGATTGTTGCCACGCGAAATCCAAGTCCTCCGCGCCGAACTGCCGGTCGGAACCCACGAGATCCAATTGTCGCCCTTGGCATTCACCGGCCAGTCGTTCGCCCCGCCGCAACGCCGCAGCGTCACGATCGAAGACGGACGCAATCACTACGTCGTCGTCATCGCGCCCGAGCAGATCGTATCCGTCGTCCCCTAAACGCTGCCCTGTCGGCTCGCGCCCAATGCCATCTAACTTAACGTCAAGCGGGGCGTTTTTTGTTAGCGGAAGGGCGCGAGCCCTCCGGTCTTGTACAGTGTTTTTGAAGGCGGTCGCAGCCAATCCCGATCCACGTTTCCAGTGCACCTGATCACCCGACTGCTCAGACGAGCACCTTGATGTCGCTGACGATCGACTCGACGCCCGGGACACTGCGAGCGACGACGATGCACATCATGGCATCGTCACGCGATTCAACCTGTCCACGCAGTGTCACGGTCCCATCGTCGATCGAACAGGAAAAATCATGGACTTCAACGACACGTTGCACCGACGCCTCGATGCGTCGGCAGAGGTTATCGGATGTGGAATCAGCGATCACAAGTGGCACTCAGAGAAGGGATAATGGAAGAAGACGCCCAGGCCCCAGACTGTCGTCTCCCAACTGAACCATACCCTTAGAAGCGTAAAACGGGTCCGGATTCCTGCAAAACGCACTCGTATTGAAGGAAATATCCAAAATTCGCCGCCCGGCATGGCATTCGTCTCGCCAGCCCATTGCCGGCCGCCGCTGCGATGCAAAAATTCTAGAATCCGCGTGACGGCAGGGATTCCGTCAGGCCAAAATCACCAGTGCCCCAAGCTCCCCGTGGCGTAAGCTTCCAGCTTGCGATCCCCGTGGCCCACACCCAATACCATCTACTTTGGCACCAAGCGGAGTGTTTTTTGTTAGCGGCAGGGCGCGAGCCCTCCGGTCTTTCAAGCTGAAACCGGACGGCTCGCGGGCTGTCGTTTTTGTGAGCCGCGCGCCGCGTAAGCGGCCGGGCACTGCGACGCTGCCCGAGGCCTTACGGCCAGCGGCTCACCATTGACTCAGTAGATCCCGACTCAATCGACAGCCCGCTCGCGCCGTTCCGCGAACGCCTTCAGTGTCAAAGTAGAAGGCCTTGAACCTACGCCCAATCGCCCCCCAATCGCATGTGATCCCCCAATGAGCAGTATCACGACCAGCGAAGCGAATCGATTGCTGGCGGCCGCACAAAACGGCCAAGACGATTGCCTGGGCCAGTTGTTGCAGATGTATTTGAACTATCTGAAACTGCTGGCGCGAACACAGCTTGATCGGAAACTCCAAGCCAGAACGAGCGCCTCCGACGTGGTCCAAGACACGTTGCTGGAAGCCCATCGGGATTTCGACAAATTTCGAGGCAGTTGTCCCGAGCAATTCCTGGCCTGGCTCAGAACGATCCTGACGAACAACCTGGGACACATCATTCAGCGACACGTGTTGGCGGAAAAGCGTGACGTTCGCCGCGAAGTCTCGCTCGACGACATCGGTGCGACGTTGGAACGATCCACCGCGCGGCTGGTGGCCATCATCGCCGACCGCGGGCAATCACCCAGTGCCGATGCGCAAAACCATGAAGCAAGTTTATTACTGGCCGATGCCTTGGCCGAACTGCCCGACGACTACCGCGACGTGATTCTGTTGCGGCACATCGAAGGACTCGCGTTTCCCGACGTCGCGGCGCGGATGGAACGCTCCGCAGGCGCCGTGCGGATGCTGTGGATGCGGGCCATCGCGCAGCTGCGGGTGCGGCTCGAATCGCGAGGCGTGCTATGAACCACGTCATCGCGAACGACCAACCGTCGCCGTCCTCCGGCGTGCCGCGTGAAGAGGTGGCGACGCTTGCGGCAAATCCACTGGACGCACTGACGCCACAGCAACAGGAACAGCTCTCCAAAATCCTGGAAACCTACCTGGACGATCTGGAACAGGGGCGTCCGTCCGATCCGGAAACCTTGATTCAACGTCACGCTGAGTTGGCCGAACCGCTGCGCTGGTATTTGCGCGGTCTGGACTTCGTGCACCAGGCGACCGCCGACCTGGGACCGAAAGAGCATCCCGATGACGCGGGAAGTGTCGGCCACAACGAGCTGGGCGATTTTGAGATCCTGCGTGAAGTCGGCCGCGGCGGCATGGGCGTGGTCTACGAAGCGCGGCAGAAATCGCTCGGTCGCCGGGTCGCGCTCAAGGTCTTGCCGTTTGCGGCCGTCCTGGATCGACGACAAATCATACGCTTCAAGAACGAAGCCCAGGCCGCCGCCCAGTTGCACCACCCCCACATCGTCCCCGTTCACTCGGTCGGATGCGATCGCGGCGTCCACTACTACAGCATGCAATTCATCGACGGCCAGGCCTTGGACCGGGCGATCGAGCAACTGAGAAACCTGCGCGACGGCACGGGCGAAAACGTCGCCAACCCCTCCGGCAGCACGATTCCGAACGGCGTTTTCTCCACCCAACACAGCGTTCGCTCCCAATCTCACATCAACTCGGTCGCCGAGCTGATTCGACAAGCGGCCACCGCGATCGAGCACGCACATGAGTTCGGCGTCGTGCACCGCGACATCAAACCTTCCAATCTACTGATCGACCAACAAGGAAAACTTTGGGTGACCGACTTTGGACTCGCACGCTGCCAAAACAGCATCACGATCACGATGACGGGAGATCTGCTGGGAACGATTCGCTACATGAGTCCTGAAGCCGCCGCCGGACGTGGCAGCTTGGTCGACCACATCAGTGATGTGTACTCGTTGGGCGTCACGCTCTACGAACTGCTCACCCTGGAACCACCCCATACCGCAACCGATCGCGTCACGCTGCTCGATCAGATCCAACGCCAACAACCCGAACGGCCCCGACGACTGAATCCCTCGATCCCGATCGACCTGGAAACCATCGTGCTCAAAGCGATCCAAAAACCTCGTGATGACCGTTATCAATCTGCCGCCGCGATGGCGGAAGATCTGGCCCGATTCCTGGCCGGCAAACCGCCGCTCGCCAAACGCCCCTCCGCAATCGATCATCTTTCACAATGGGCCACGCGGCACCGCAACCTGGTCGCCTCGATCGTCGGCGTCTTGATCCTGACCTCGCTCGCCGCCGGCACCGCCACCATGTTGCTGTCGAAAGAGAAAAGCCGAACCGAGGCGGCGTTGAAGACCGCCGAATCCAATTTCGAACAATCACAGCTGAATCTTCAAACCGCGATCGACGTCGTCGACCGGTTTGGAATGCGGCTGGCGACAAAGCTCGCCGGCGTGCCCGGTACCGAGACCGTTCGGCAAGCCATCATGCAGGAAACGTTGGCCGACTACCAGTCCTTTGCCGATCAGATGGACGGTGACGCCTCGATGCGTTTCGCATTGGCCCTGTGCAACACCCAGATGGCGTCGATGCATCGTCAATTGGGCCGGTTTCCCGAGTCCGTCGACTGTTACCAAACCGCGATCCAACTCTACCAAGACTTACTCGATGCCGACGAACAAGACCCCGATCCCAACCGCGCCCGGATCGTTCACGACCTTGCCGTCTGCCACAACAACTTGGGCGAACTCGCGTTCCAACAAGGCGATTTCCCCACAGCCGAAACCGAATACCAACACGTTCAAAACGTCATCGACAAGCTCGGCGAAGAGGAAAAGGATGAAACGCAGATCAAACATCTGCGAATCGCCGCCTTGGTGAACGTCGGCAATTTGGAACGTGCCGCCGGGAAAACCGCCCAGTCGCGACGGACCTACGAACAAGCCATCGAAATGCAGTCCGCACTGCTGAACGTCGATCCAGACAACCTGCAATACCAACGTGAACTGGCGGTCTCCTACGCGCAGCTATCGTTCCTGTT